>NZ_JAANHO010000010.1:0-135580 GCF_011800725.1 Bacillus sp. EKM208B
GCACATCGCTGTGCGATTTATTTAAAACTTTGAATTAACAGGTACGTTTTGTCTTGTTTAGTTTTCAAAGATCATTATAATGGAGCGGGTGATGAGAATCGAACTCACGACATCAGCTTGGAAGGCTGAGGTTTTACCACTAAACTACACCCGCGTTTGTATTGGCGCGCCCGAGAGGAGTCGAACCCCTAACCTTTTGATCCGTAGTCAAACGCTCTATCCAATTGAGCTACGGGCGCTTATCAGGCGACTTAACTATCATACTACCAATCAGTTATGATGTCAAGTGTTTTTTTATTTCTTTCGAAGTCTTTTTCTCGACTTCATTTATTATACACGATTTTGAGAATTTGCAAAGCCTTTTTTTCAAAAGATCATTTTCTCATTTGTCGTTATCGCTTTGTTCATCAGCGACGTTTAATAATATACCATGCACTTTAAATGAGGTCAACACTTTTACGAAACTTTTTTCTCACTTATTATTCCCTTCTATATAATAAATAAAAAAGCAGGATTCCTAGGAACCCCGCGTCTATTCAGATTACCCGCTCACCTCAGCTTCTGCGCTATTACGATCTGTTTTTTCATAAGCACGGAAGTTTTGTTCAAGCTGTTCGAGCGACAGACCTTTCGTTTCCGGAAGGAACCTTTTCACAAAAATAACGGACACTACCCCAAACAGGACAAAAATGAAGAAGGTTGCAGACAATCCTATGTTTGCGAGCAGGACCGGAAAAGTTAAACCCACAAGGAAGTTCACGATCCAGAGGCAGAAGACAGTGACCCCCATACCAAGTCCCCGCAATCGAAGCGGGAATATCTCCGACAGCATCAGCCAGGTCACCGGAGAGACAGCCCCCTGCTGAAACGCAAGGAAAGTGACTGTTAATGAAAGAACCACATAAGGAAGAGCAGGCGATCCTTTCAGCACGACAGACAGAACTCCGATCAAAAGCAGCACCGCAGTCGTTCCGATCAGCCCCGTCATCAGCATCGGGCGGCGGCCGACTTTGCCGAGAAGCCATATTCCCACAAAAGTCGCGAGCACCGAAATCACACCGTTGGCAATATTGCCGATTAATGCGGCTTTTGTCTCGAAACCGGCATCTTTTAAAATTTGAGTTCCATAATACATAATTGAATTCACGCCGGTGAGCTGCTGCACTACCGCAATTCCGATCCCGATAAACACAATGCGGCGCACCCACGGAACGGCAAGATCCTTAAAGGTGGCCTGCTCCATCTCAGCTTCCTTATGAAAGGCAGAATCAATCTCAGCGAGCTCAGACTTAGCTTTCTCTTCATTCCTTATTCGCCGGAGAACGCGCAGAGCATCTTCTTTTCTTCCTTTAGAAACCAGCCAGCGCGGACTTTCAGGAACTTTCAGCATACCGAAAAACAAGAATACCGCCGGAAGGGCCGCGATAACGAGCATATAACGCCAGGCGTGAGAGGTATCACCAAGCACATTGCCGATGATAGCATTACACGTGAAGGCAAGCAGCTGGCCCGTTACAATCATCAATTCATTTTGGGTAACCATTCTCCCTCGGCTTTCCGCCGGCGACATTTCAGCCAAATATGCCGGAACGGTTACGGATGCTCCCCCGACGGCAAGCCCCAGCAGAAAACGGGAGATGATCATAACCGATACGTTAGGCGCCAGTGTACATCCAAGCGTCGCTGCAAAGAACAAAACGGCAAGGATAAGGATATTTTTACGTCTGCCGTTATAGTCCGACAATCTCCCTCCGAAAACTGCTCCGATCGCAGCCCCCAAGAGCAGGGAGCTCGCCACCATCCCTTCAGTCAAAGCCGTAAGATTAAGCTGGTCAGCTTCCGCCATAAACGGCAGCGCCCCATTAATTACACCTGTATCGTAGCCGAAAAGAAGTCCCCCGAATGTCGATACCAAAATGATGGTTCTTAAAAATGAATGCTGGCTGCTATTTTTATTCATCTTCAAATCCTCCTAGTTTTTACACAGAGATAATATCGGAATATTCAGTTATCAATATTTACACCTATAACGTCTGCATACAAGTTCTGACCGTCCAAAACAGTTATATAAGAAGAAAATGATCTGAAAGCGTTATCATTTATAGTGATTATTCGCTCTCCCCTCTCGTCAAATTGTTATTTTATAGTTACTTTGTAGTGAAGTTATAATGATATTATTGGTACTTATGTTATTATCATAATTTTAAAAGCGCTTTCAGTCAATAAATATTTCAGAAAATTTTATAACTTACCTTTATATTACCTATATGTAATCAATTTATATTTTTAATCAACTCATTTTCACGATATACTCAATAGTTAACCTCTCTTCAATAAATAATTGATTATATATTGAAAACCCCCAATCAGCAGTTGGGGGTTTTTGTTTTATTCTTCGTTTATCGTAACGATCGTTCTCCCTCTCGCTTCTCCTTTTAAAAGGGCAGGAAGCGTATCCGGCAGCTCTTCAAGTGTAATTTCCTTTTGAATAAAGGCCTCCAGATCTGCAGGCTTGAAGTCATCAGCTAAACGCTGCCATGTTTTCTTTCTTGTCTCCATCGGACAGAATACGGAATCGATTCCCAAGAGACTGACGCCGCGCAATATAAACGGGAAGACTGTAGCAGGGAGTTTCGTTCCCGCTGTCAGTCCGCTCACAGCAACTGATCCGCCGTACTGAATCTGGCTGAGAACTGAAGCAAGCGGCTCACCTCCGACCGGATCGACGGCCGCTGCCCATTTTTGTTTTTGCATCGGTTTTAACGTGCCGTTATACACTTCATCACGGTGAATGACCGTCTTCGCTCCGAGGCTCTTCAAATAGCCGCTTTCTTCCTCTTTTCCCGTACTGGCCTCGACCTCGTAACCTACGGTTGAAAGAATGGAGACGGCAAAGCTTCCGACGCCGCCTGTCGCTCCCGTCACCAGCACCTTCCCTTTTTCAGGAGCGGCATGGTTTTCTTCAAGACGCTGGACGGACAATGCGGCAGTGAAGCCGGCGGTTCCGATCGTCATGGCTTCTTTAAGTGTCAGACCTTCAGGCAGCGGCACGATCCAATCTGCCGGAATGCGGGCCATCCCGCTATAACCGCCAAAGCGGGAAACACCTATGCCGTAGCTTGTCGCAATGACTTTGTCCCCCTCTTTGAAACGGGCGTCATCTGAGGAAACAACGATTCCCGCTAAATCAATTCCCGGCACGAAAGGATACGACGTTACGATCTTGCCGTCAGGAGTGGCAGCCAAGCTGTCTTTATAATTCACCCCTGAGTAGCAAACCTTAATCAGCACTTCACCCTCGGGAAGGTCCTGAACCGCCAGCTCCCGTACGCTGACTGAAAACCGGTCTTCACGTTGATCGACTACTAACGCTTTAAATTGATCTGTCATCACTACGTCTCCTTAAAATGAATTGAATGGCTTTGAAAAAGCATAAAATAAGTTTGATTTGTTTTCAAATGTCCTGCCCCGTGTAGTATGATCAAAAGTAAAAACAGCGAAAGAGTGGTTACGCATCATGTCTGATAAACAAAACAAAGATAACAAAAACAACAACAGCGGCAATCAGCCATTACCGGACATTATTCATACCGCCGTTTTCAAGGCGCCGATACAAGTTGTCTGGGATACGGTCTCCACTGCGGACGGCCTGTCTCTCTGGTTTATGCCGAATGATTTCACACCTCAAGAAGACAGTGAGTTTCAGCTGGAATCTCCGTTCGGTCCCTCTCCGTGCAAGCTGCTGGATATTGAAGCGCCGTACCGCCTTTCTTTTTCGTGGGATACGGAAGGCTGGATCGTTTCTTTTGTCTTAAAGGAAACGGAAAGCGGAGATACGGAATTCACTCTCATTCACGGCGGATGGAAAGAGCCGGAAGCCGTCATCAATAAAGTCAATCGGAAAAGCTCCGAGATTCACAGTACGATGGATCAAGGATGGAACGGGCTTGTCAACACGAAACTTCGCGGGGCGGTTGAGGCTTAACACAAAAGGACGGACACGCTTTCCGTCCTTTTTTTGATGCCGATACATAAAAACTGACTTTGCAAAGACACTAACAGAAGAACCGAAAACTTCTTTCAGGGGGCGCTGTTTATGTATTATTACAAAGAAGAGCTGATCAATATCATTAAACCGGACAAGCCGGACCCGGCCGCGGCCAAGGTGCTTCAGGAAATTTTAGGCGGGCACTACGGAGAAATGCGGACGATGATGCAATACTTTTTCCAAAGCTCTAATTTCAGAGGAAAAGAAAAACAGTTCCGCGATCTGCTTCGCGGTGTATTTTTAGAAGAGATCGCACACGTTGAACTCGTCCAAAGTACGATCAATGCGCTGCTAGATGAAAGCGGCGGTGAGGGCGCCGGAAATCAGGCAGCAGATCAGGCGCCGCTTGATGAAGCGGTGAAACACGCCAATCCGCACCATTTTATCATCGGGGCGCAAAGTTCTCTTCCTGTAGACGCCGGCGGCAATCCATGGAACGGGTCTTGGGTATACAACCACGGGAATCTGATTTCCGATTTATTGGACAATGTCGTGCTGGAATCAACCGGCGTGCTGCAAAAGACACGCATTTATGAAATGAGTTCAAATCAGACGTTCAGAGAAACACTCGGATTTCTGATCGTCCGTGACAACGCCCATCAAAATGCATTTACAAAAGCGTTGGAAACACTGGGTGTCGAATGGGGCAAATTATTTCCCGTGCCGAATTATGATATTGAAAAATACCCGGAATGCCGGAAATTCGTTGAGATGGGTTATCATAATACCCAATTTAATTTCAGACTGGATCCGACACGGATCGGAGAAATTCTGCAGGGAACGACGCCGAGCCGAAACGGCGGCGAATTAAGTGTGTCCGAGCCTCCTAAAGGTTTCCCCGTGCCGGAACTTCCCGAGCTTCCGAATGAGCACAGCCCCGGACTGAAAGATATGAACTTGTAACAAAAAACGCCTGTTTCGGGCGTTTTTTGTTTTTCTGAATATGAGGTTTGAATGTGTTTAAAACGGGGAATATAAGCCGGGAGATCTTGCCATACGGCCGTTATTATAATGTGAGCACATTGCTGTACATACTTCGTTTCGAAAGTTGTCCTAATTTTCCAGCCGGCCGGCTGGGTATGTTTGAATGATAATGGGAATTATGTAAAGAGAACAATGTCTTTTCTAAGGAGGCAGCGAATGTCTAAGCAAGGAAACTTCCAGAAAACTATGTCACTTTTTGATCTTATTTTAATCGGCATGGGAGCCATATTCGGTTCGGCATGGCTGTTTGCCGTCAGTAACGTCGCCTCTAAAGCGGGCCCATCAGGCGTTTTTTCCTGGCTGATCGGCGGGGGAATCATCTTATTGATCGGCTTGGTTTATGCGGAACTGGGCGCCGCGCTGCCGCGGACCGGGGGAATTATCCGGTATCCCGTATATTCACACGGGCACCTGGTCGGATATTTAATTTCCTTTGTCACCATTGTGGCATACACGAGTCTTATTTCTATAGAAGTCACGGCAGTCCGCCAATACGTGGCGTATTGGTTTCCCGGTTTGACCGTAAAAGGCTCTGATTCTCCGACAATTGCCGGGTGGATATTGCAATTTGCGCTGCTCTGCCTGTTCTTCCTCCTCAATTACTGGAGTGTCAAAACCTTTGCGAAAGCAAACTTCATTATTTCGATTTTTAAATATGTCGTACCGATTACGGTAATTGTGGTACTGATTTTTCATTTTCACCCGGGCAATATGACCGTTCACGGATTCGCGCCTTTTGGCTTCACCGGAATTCAGGCCGCGATTTCCACAGGCGGCGTCATGTTTGCATACCTTGGGCTGCATCCGATTGTGGCTGTCGCGAGTGAAGTGCAGAATCCGAAGCGGAACATTCCGATCGCATTGATTGTCTGTATTATCGTGTCTACTATTATTTACACCGTGCTGCAGCTCACTTTTATCGGGGCGATCCCGGCGGATACCTTGAAGCACGGATGGCCGGCTATCGGGACTGAATTCTCCCTTCCGTTCAAAGATATCGCCGTTTTGCTCGGTTTGGGGTGGCTGGCGACATTGGTCATTTTAGATGCGATTTTATCACCGGGCGGTAACGGAAATATCTTTATGAATACGACTTCACGTCTCGTCTATGCCTGGGCCAGAAACGGAACATTATTCAGCATTTTTTCTAAAGTCAATAAAGAAACCGGGACACCGCGTGCCTCCCTTTGGCTTTCGTTCGGTCTGGCTGTTTTTTGGACGCTTCCGTTCCCTTCTTGGAACGCTCTTGTCAACGTATGCTCCGTCGCATTGATTCTGTCTTATGCGATTGCGCCGATTTCTTCTGCGGCGCTGAGAGTCAACGCGAAGAATATTAACAGACCGTTTTATTTAAAAGGGATGAGCATCATCGGACCGCTGTCGTTTATTTTTACCTCTTATATTGTATATTGGTCCGGATGGCGCACCGTATCCTGGCTTCTCGGTTCTCAAATTGTCATGTTTCTGATCTATCTCTGTTTCAGTAAATATGCTCCCAAAGATGATGTCAGCATACGGCAGCAGCTGAAATCAGCATGGTGGATCGTCGGCTTTTATGTCATGATGCTGATTTTCTCCTATCTCGGCTCGTTCGGCCACGGATTGGGCATTATCAGCAATCCGCTTGACCTGATTCTGATCGCCATCGGTTCGCTCGGTATTTATTACTGGGCAAAATATACGGGACTGCCGAAGGCTATGATCGACAGTGATAAATGACGAATGCCGGAAAGAAGTTTGGTCTTCTTTCCGGTATTTTTATTTTAAAGGATGACAAAAAAGCGAACATGCGATAAAATGAATGACAGTCATTCATAAAAGGAGGAACCCCTCTATTGGCAAAACAAAGCTCGGGAAAATACGAAAAGATCCTGCAAGCCGCGATTGAAGTCATTTCTGAAAAAGGATTAGACAAAGCATCCATTTCAGAAATCGTCAAAAAAGCCGGCACGGCCCAAGGTACGTTTTACTTATATTTTTCTTCTAAAAACGCACTGATATCCGCGATTGCAGAAAACCTGCTCGACACTACGCTGGACAGAATAAAAGGGAAAACGGACGGTTCTGAAGATTTTTGGACGTTGCTGGACATTTTGGTAGATGAGACATTTCACATCACCCGGCTTCATAAAGATATTATCGTTCTCTGTTATTCCGGTCTTGCTATCGATCATTCGATGGAGAAATGGGAAGCCATTTATCAGCCTTATTATTCCTGGCTGGAAGGCGTGATCAATACGGCCATTGAACAGGGTGAGGTCCACAGCGGCATTCATGTCAGATGGACGGCCAGAACGATTATCAACGTTGTCGAGAACGCGGCTGAACGGTTTTATATCGGCTGTGAACAGGATGTCGATCTCGAAGTATATAAAAAAGAAATATTCAGCTTTCTCAAAAGAAGCTTGCAGAAATGATTGGCGGAGACCGATCATTTTTGACCGCCGTAAAAATGACTGACATTCATTCATAACTAACTGAGGTGACTGTATCATGTATTGGCTGCTTGTATTGATAGCCGGACTGTTAGAAGTCGTTTGGGCGTCCGCCCTGAAGCATGCGGATTCGCTCTTCGATTGGATTGGTATTTTCCTTCTGATTGCCGTCAGCTTTCTGATGCTGATCCGCTCTTATAAAAAAATTCCGATGGCTGCCGCATATACCGTTTTTGTCGGAATAGGCACCGTCGGCACATATGTAACGGGCGTCATTTTAGGCGAATCGTTTTCAATCGGGCAAATAATCTTTTTAGCTTTGCTGTTGTCCGGCATTTTAGGAATGAAGGTATTTACGAAAGAAACTGAAACAAGGGGTGAACATTAATGGCATGGCTGCTGTTATTTATTGCCGGAGCGGAGGAAGTTGTAGCGGCCGTTGCCATGAAACATATTGACGGTTTTAAAAAAAAGTGGCCGCTGATTGTCATGGTAACAGGCTTTATGCTTTCATTCTTTTGCCTTTCCGGAGCGATGCAGGTTCTTCCCACAGGTGTCGCGTATGCGGCTTGGACCGGCATGGGAAGCATCGGCGTTTCGGCCGTGGGCATACTTTGGTTTAAAGAAAAATTCAATCTGTCACAATTGGTGTCTCTGGGGCTTATCCTCATCGGTGTCATCGGCTTAAAACTGACAGCGTGACGGCCTGAGACAGCTTTTTAAATAAAAAACAAAGGACCCGAAGCGGGCCCTTTGTTTTTTTATGCTGTTTTGATCTGTTCCGCTTTTCCCGCTCCGACTCCGAAAATGAAAATCAGAACGGAGACTGCGATCAGCATGAATAACGGAACCGTCCAGCCGCGCGTGATGTCATGCAGCAAACCGAATACGAGCGGGCCGAACGCGGCAAGCAGGTATCCGAATGACTGGGCCATGCCGGAAAGCGCCGCGGCTTCATGAACATGCTGGGTCCGCAGGCTGAAGAACATCATCGCCAAGCTGAACGCACAGCCTCCCGCAATTCCGATCAAAATGACCCATAGCGGAGTGAGAGCCGGGCTTCCGAAAAGAACGCCGGCAATGCCGATAAGGAAAAATAAAGCCGTCAGTCCGGCGAGTGCGCGCTGATTTTTCATTTTAGCGGCAGCGATCGGCACGATAAAAGTAATCGGCAGGACTGAGAATTGCATTAATGAAAGCATCCATCCCGCCTTACTTGAGCTGAGTCCATTCTGCTGAAGAATTTCCGGCAGCCAAGCGATGACGGTGTAAAAAATAAGGGATTGCAGCCCCATGAACATCGTCACCTTCCAAGCCAGCGGAGACCGCAGCAGACTGCTTTTCTTCTCTCCGTTTGTCCCAGTCGTGCGGACGGGCAGTTCGCGTCCTCGCATTTGCGGAATCCACATGACGAACGCAATGAAAGAAAGGATAGCCCAGCAGCCGAGCGCGCCTTTCCAGCCTAACCCCGCTGAAGAGGCGATCGGCACGCTGATGCCGGATGCAATCGCGCCGCACAGATTCATAGAAACCGAGTAGACGCCGGTCATGATGCCTAAATTTCCGGGAAACTTATGTTTAATGAGACTCGGCAGCAGGACGTTGCATACGGCGATCGACAATCCCAACAGGATCGTTCCGAAAAAGAGAGTGCCGATTCCGGCGATGGAGCGCAGCAGAGTTCCGGCTGTCAGGACAATTAATGATGACAGTAAGACAATCTCGGTCCCGAAGCGCCGGGACAATAAAGGTACCAACGGTGACAGACATGCAAAGGCCAAAAGCGGCACTGTCGTAATGGTGCCGGCAGCCGCATTGGTCATGCCGAGGCTGTCCCGAATTGAGGAAACGAGCGGCCCGACCGATGTCAGAGGCGCTCTGAGGTTGGCCCCTATCAATATGACTCCGATGACCAGCAATATCAGTTTTTTACGCTGACTTGCTTGCAGAATTTGATGTTCGTCTTTAATTTTCATGTTCATCCTCCATGTGTATTGTATCTTTAAATACTCTGATGTATTGGTTGACGGCCTCCATGGCCTGATCCGGTTTCTGTCCGATAATCGCGGCGGCAAGCTGGGTGTGGATCCGGATAGCAGGGGTGATTTCCAACAGGTTATGGACTGACGTACAAAGCGCCTCCGTCATATGCTCGTATAGATCAGAAAGCATGTTGTTATGGGCCGCCTGTACAATGGTTTTGTGCAGCTTAATGTCGGCTTCGGCATACCGTTTTCGATCTTCATTTTGCAAGGCCGCTTCACATTCATCCAAGCATGCCTTCAGTGCTTTCAGGTCTTCGTCATTACGCCTTTCCGCCGCCAATCGTGCAGCTTCTCTTTCGAGTGCGTATCTGACTTCTAATGTTTCAAGCAAATTTGATTTTTTAATATGGCGGTAAAATGCCGCGCCGAGAACACTGGATGAGCTGACATACGTACCGCTTCCCTGCCTTGTCTGAAGCAGGCCGGCATGTACGAGCGCCCGAATGGCCTCACGCAATGTGTTTCGGCTCACATCAAATTGCTTCATTAAATCCAGCTCAGGGGGAATGCGCGTCCCGACCGGCCATTTATCCGATTGAATTAACGATTCAATTTGCGCCACCACTTGTTCTACGAGCGACAGTCTGCTTGTTTTGGATATCTCCATCAAAACACCTCTGAAATTTGTAGGATGATTCTATCATTGGGTAATATAACATAAAAGAAGCGAAGATGTAAATCAGCGGCAACAAAAAAAGAGTGAGTTTTTCTCTCACTCTTCGGCGCTTTATGAACGTTTTATATTGACTGAGGTCACGACAAACTTGTCATGACGGTGGCGGGAAAATGAATATTCAAAGGGAGTGCCGTTGTCCAAAAAGCCTACATGCTCGACTTCAAGTATCGGGTCATCCGGCCGGCAGCCGAGATATTGCTGATCCATATCATCCGACTTGCACGCTCTGATTTTTCTGTGTGAGCCTGCGATTTTGAGCTGGAGTTCCCGCGTAATATGATCGTAGATGGAATGGTTGAGCACCTCGTCATTAATGCCGGGTATAAGGCTCGCCGGCATGTACGTTTTTTCAAGAACGTACGGTTCGCCTTCAACGATTCTGAGCCTCACTACATAATAGACGGGAGTCTTTTCATCGATGGCCAAATGTGCGGCGACATCTTGAGACGGAAACTGCACTTCAAACCGGATGACCTTGCTCTTGATATCTTTGCCTTTTAACAAATTGCTCAAGCCGAGAATTTCGTTGCTGACTACGTGAACGTGCTCATCCTGCATGGCTGATTGAATGATAAACGTGCCGTGCCCTCTTTTTCTGAAAAGCATCCCTTCAGCCGCAAGTGTATCAAGCGCCCGCTTCATCGTCATCCGGCTGCACCCGAACTCCGCAGCGAGCGTCTTTTCATCCGGGATCGGCTGATCTATGTCATATACACTGCTTTTAATCCTCTTTCTCATTTCGTTGGCGATTTTTTCGTACTTATTCATCGGTTTCCTCCGGCTGTATAATGTTTGATCTGTATAGACTCCTTACGGTTATCATAAATTTTTTTCCCTGCTTCATCAATGACGTTACAGCCGCCGATATTGAAATTTGAAAGGATTTCCTCGAATTTTCTATGGAATCTCCCTCACTATTATGGTAGAATTTTTTGCAGAAACGGACACAACCGAATATTGCATACATTGTATAACCTCAATGATATGGTTTGAGGGTGTCTACCAGGAACCGTAAAATCCTGATTACAAAAATTGTCCCGTACACTTTTTGTAATCAGGATTTTTTATTTTCTAAAAAATAAAAAAAGGAGTATCTGTACATGAATTTCAAAGTATTTCTGCTTGCAGCATCTACCATCGCAGTCGGATTGGTTGAATTAATTGTGGGCGGTATTCTTCCGCAAATCGCTTCCGACTTAGATATATCCATCGTCAGCGCGGGGCAGCTGATCAGCGTGTTTGCGCTCGGTTACGCGGTATCCGGCCCGCTGCTTTTGGCAGTGACGGCAAAGGCTGAACGAAAGCGGCTTTATTTAATCGCACTGTTTATTTTCTTCCTAAGTAATCTGGTCGCTTATTTCAGTCCCAATTTCGCCGTACTTATGGTGTCACGGGTGCTCGCTTCCATGAGCACAGGGCTGATTGTGGTCCTTTCTTTAACGATTGCTCCTAAAATCGTGGCACCTGAATACAGAGCGCGGGCGATCGGCATCATTTTCATGGGGTTCAGCTCCGCAATCGCTTTAGGCGTGCCTGTCGGTATTATCATCAGCAATGCCTTCGGATGGCGCGTTCTGTTCTTGGGAATCGGCGTATTATCTCTCGTTTCCATGCTGATTATCAGCGTCTTTTTCGAAAAAATACCTGCTGAAAAAATGATTCCGTTTCGTGAGCAGATCAAGACGATCGGGACCGCCAAAATTGCCAGCGCACATCTTGTCACCTTGTTTACATTGGCGGGGCATTACACACTCTATGCCTACTTTGCGCCTTTTTTGGAAAGAACGCTTCATTTGAGTTCCGTTTGGGTCAGTGTATGCTACTTTTTGTTCGGTCTGTCAGCGGTATGCGGCGGCCCGTTCGGAGGCTGGCTGTATGACCGCTTAGGGGCATTTAAAAGCATCATGCTTGTGACCGTTTCTTTCGCTCTGATCCTGTTTATCCTTCCGCTGACAACGGTTTCTTTAATCATTTTCCTGCCTGCGATGGTGATCTGGGGATTGCTCAGCTGGAGCCTTGCGCCGGCGCAGCAAAGCTATTTAATCAAAATTGCGCCTGAGTCTTCCGATATTCAGCAAAGCTTCAACACGTCCGCTTTGCAGATCGGCATCGCGCTCGGGTCAGCCATCGGCGGCGGCGTGATCGGACAAACCGGTTCAGTCACAGCAACAGCCTGGTGCGGAGGTTTGATTGTCATTATCGCTGTCGCGTTAGCTGTATTCTCTTTAACGAGACCCGCTTTGAAAAGAAAATCCGCATAAATGTGAGACCGCAAAAAAGCCAAAGGAGTTCCTTCGGCTTTTGCGGTCTTTTTATTTTGCGGCAGCAAGCTCGTCTTCTGTCACCCATTTATGATTGGTTACTTTTTGGCCGCCGTCAGTCGGTGTATAGTCGACCATATAAACGGTTGTCTTTTCGGCTGAATCAATAACGGCTTCGGCGCCCTTCATGCCTTTCATATGGGATGCCTCGATCACGGCCTTGTCACCCGGTTTTAACGTTTTATCACCGGCGCCCTTCAGCTCTTCCTGAATGACCCATTTATGATCTTCGACGCGCTTTCCTCCCGTTTCCGGAGTGTAAGATACACTGTAAACCGTTGTATCATAAGCACCTTTTACGGTTCCTTGCGCATTTTTCATGCCTTTCATATGAGAAGCTAAAATCATGACGTCACTGCCGACCTTATAAGTCGGATTTTCGGCCTTCTTTAAACCTTTCGGCACCTCGGATGAACCTGAGTGATTCATGTCTTCGTGAGAGTGCGTTTCTTTGTCTTTCGCTTTTTCGCTTCCTCCTGAAGATTGGCTGTTGCATCCGGCAAGCGCCAGAACGGGGATCAGGAGAAACATGCTGAATAAAAATAGTCTCGCTTTCATTTCAAGAACTCCTTTGCCTTTTTGATTTTTCACTTTCCCTTTCGTTTCCTCGGTAAAACAAAAAGATGGCCTGTCATTTCTCCTAATTCTTCAAATCTCTCTTTATTGCCTTTCATCAGGTGAAATTGTTCACAAAATGTACACATTAATGGAGATGCAGTATAATTCAATTATCAGATAATAGGGGGAACTCATCATGAAAACGAAGGTTTTTGCGGTGGTATTGGGCGCTGTTTTAATGATTGCGGGGTTGGTTTTGGCAGAGGTTTCGCTTTATATGGAATACATCACAATGCTCGGAGCTATGATTTTTTCTTCTATATTTATGTCAGAGCCGAAAAGAAAATTTCGCGTCATCAAAGGGGTTTGACTTTTCTATTACCGCCGTCTTCTCAGGACGGCGGTTTTGTTTTGCATGTCACTCAGTCTATCCGCACAGCCGTTTCTTCTGTGCCGTCCTGATATAAAACAAAATGCGGGGCTGTTTGTGCTTTATCACCTGCAAATTCAATTTCAAGCGGCAGCGCCCTGACAAAATAACGGGTTTCCGTCATTGGGAATAATTCGAATGGTGTCTGCCCGTCTATTGTAAGATACAATCGGTTTTCTTTTACCGCCACCGATGCATGTGTGTCATCCTGAAATGAGTAATTGCCGGTAAATCTGCTGTAAATCGCAGGATCGATATCTGCTTTTTTCTGATCTGCCGGACGTTTCGGAATCACGTATGGCTGATCAAATAAGATGTTTACAGCCGCGGCAATTACAGCTTGTTCAAATTGATACGATTGTTCCATATTGCTGAGATAAATCAGTGTTTTATTCTGGTCAATATACCGGATCATCAGAGTTGAATAGCCCGGCCAGCCTCCGTCGTGACTGATAACCTTCCCTTTTTGCCGGCTGTTTTGAATCATCCAGCCAAATCCGTATCCGAATTGCTCTTCTTCATTCCAATAGCCCGGTGTAAACGCTTGATTTTTAGACTCTTTGCTGATGATTTCTTCCGTATAAAGAGCCTGATCAAACAGATATAAATCTCTAATAGCGGAGTTAACGGTTCCGTCACCTTGAATTCCGTCAAGAAAGACGACATAATCAGTTTCCTCAAGTTCATCCCGCAGCACATATTCTCCGGAATGAACATCATACACATAGCCATATGCATAGTTCGGGATGTTTTCTTTACTCAGCCTTCTGTTATAAATCCGCGTATCGTGCATACGAAGCGGATGAAATACGGCTTGTTTCATAAATTCAGCAAAACTCATGCCTGATACAATTTCTATAATAACCGCTAACACCACATACCCCGTATTACTGTACAGCCACTCCTTGCCCGGCGGGAAATAAGCATCCGGCTTATGCTGCTTAAGCATATCGATCACATCTTGATTAACGGCAATTCTGTCCCGGTCCCAATGTGTTAAGAACAACTCCATATAGTCCGGCAATCCTGACGTATGATGGAGTAAATGCCGAATGGTAATGCCCGGATAAGGAAAATCAGGAAGCCACTGCTCTATCATATCGTCATAACGCAGCTTCCCTTGCTGCTCTAAAATGATAACGCCCAAAGCTGTAAACGGCTTCGATACTGAGGCCAATTCAAAGACCGATTGGTCATTCAGCATCCTCTTTGTATTCAGTTCTGCAGCGCCGAATGCCCCCTGGTATAAGATGCGGCCGTTTTCCGCTGCCAATACAGCGCCGTTTATTTCATGCCTTTCGTCTAAAGTGCTGAAAAGCTGTTCAAACGCTTGTTTTTTCTTATCGTTCATTTCACGAACCTCCATATACAAGCTGATTTACTCTTTTATACGAACGGCCGCTTTAGAAGTTTCAATATTTTTCCTTCTCGAAACACCAGTTAGTATACTGCCGTTCAGGCAGCCGCGGAGGTTTGATGAATGTCTTTTATTCACACAATACTGTGCAGGCTTCAAATTCAACATGCTTCTCGTCTTTATTTGCACCGGCAATTTCCATGGTCGAAAACATCGCACAGACGACGGCTTTGTATTCGTTCATGACGGTTTGAATTTCAATCAGGAACCGTTCGGATGAAGCCGCGTATTCCGTTACGTACTCTTTCATTTTGCCGATAATATCATCTGCCTGACGGCTGAAGCCGGCCGCCTCCAAGTCACTCTCAAACTGGTTTTTGTTGATCATATGAATATGCATTTTTTAAAGGCTCCTTTCAGCAGCATTTTGTGGTTATATCTACTGTAAAGGACAGGCTTGGACAAACTTTTAATAAAATATGAACAAAATATGAATTGGCTCATCGGCCTGACCGGCGGGCTTTCGGCTGTGCTCCGTTTCATTTGGACTACATGAAATAATGACTTCTTTACTCTGTTAAAAACAGCTCATATATGATCTAATACCAGTAAAATGTTTAGGAGGCGGCCTATGTCAGCAGCAGGAAATCGGCAAAAATTTTGGGTCATGGCGATGCTTATAGCGGTCTTTGCCGTGTTCGTTTTCTCTTTTTCTGAGAATCATTCACAAAAGGACTGGCACACGGCGGTTGACCAGGCGTCAGTGAATGTCTTCGGCCAGCAGATCTTTGAAAAAGACCGTCTGGCAAAAACACTCGACGCACGTGAGGCAGAATCTCTTCTGACTCTTGTGAAACTTGCAAATGAAGAACATCACATCATCTAAAAGCCATTATAAAAAGCCTGTTTCCCTTTTGCAGAGGAAACAGGCTTTTTCCATGTATTATTGAGCATGTTTTTGTTCAATAAACCGGTCGATCCGGGCCAGAACATCCTTCATGTCCGTACATTCTTTAAAGCTTTCATTAATGGCTTGAATGCCTTGTTTGTATTTTCCGTTATGCAGCACTTCTTCCGCGGCAAGCCTTACCTTTTCAGCGCTTACTTCATCTTTTTGCACGGTATAGCCTGCATCCAATTCAGTCAGGCGGCGCGCAACCATCGGCTGGTCTTTATCGTGCGGGATGACCACCAGCGGCACTTGATAATGAATGCCTTCATTTACACTGTTCATTCCGCCATGCGTGACAAACACGTCGGCCTGCTCCAGCACTTCAAGCTGCGGCACGTACGGAGCGATGATAAAGTTTTCCGGCGCCTGTTTGATTTTCGACAGATCGGCTTTTTCCCCGGCGGCAATGACTACTTTTCCTTCAAAATCTGAGAACGCGTCTATGCACAGATTGAAAAACGCTTCTGTGTCCCCGAGCACCGTTCCCATTGAGATATAAATGACTTTTTCATTCTTTAATGAGTCAATCGGGAAGTCGACGCGCCCTTTTCTCTTCGGAAAACTCGGACCGATAAATAAATACTCATCTCCGAACGTCTCGCTTTTGGGCTGAAAATATCTGCTTGTATAGACGACGTTCAATTCACCTGTGTTGTTCATAAATTGAACCATGCTGTCAGGGGCGACACCGTATTTGTCTTTCATCTCGGCCAACAGCTCTTCACATTCCCTGTCCGGCTGAAACGGCACGCCCGATTCCGGATGGAGCGGCAGTATTTTCAGACGGTCTTCATTGAACAGGAAGGATGCTGAAGAAGAGATGCCGGGGATGTTGAGATAATCCCGCACCAGCTCTCCCGCACCGAATTTATCATAATAGACGGCGTCGAATTGAATGTCCTCTGCCAGCCGCTGCACAATATGTAAAATCTCCAGTGACGTTTTGATATGAACCTTTAAAAATGCAAGTATACCGGACGGACTGCCGGGATCAATAGGTGTCATTCTGAGCAGATCGCTGTGAAGATGAACTTTCGCCCCTACTCCTTCCAGTCTGCTTTTGTATTTTTCCGTTGAGATATAATGAACGTGATCGCCCCGTTCGCTGAAGGCCTTTGTCATACCCAAAGTCGGGTTTACGTGTCCTTCTGCGGGAAAATTGATCATCAGAATATGTTTCGCCATTTTTCAAACTCCTTTGCCTTTTTTGCGTCTCTTCCATATCCATCATAAATGACGCGGAAAAAATCATGCAAGGAACATCCGTCAGGTCTTTATGACGGTTCGATGACATCGGCCAAAAAAAAGACAAGGCTTTTCACCTTGTCTATCGTGATGATTCGTCTGTTTCTCCCGCTTTGAGCACGCCTTTCAGATGTTCTTCATCATGCTTGAGATGCTCCGTCATATATTGCACGGCTTTTGTTTTGTCGCCCTTTTTTATTTCTTCAAAGACTTTCCGGTGCTCATGCAGGATAACCTCCGCACGGTCATCGCCTTTAAAATTAAGAACTCTGCAAAAATGAATCAGCACATTGACATGCTCAAGCAGCATGGCCAGCCGGCTGTTGCGGCTGAAATCCACAAGGAGCTGATGAAACGACTCGTTTAAGGAAATAATCTCAGTCTCTTTGACGCCTTTATTGATGGCTTCTTCCGTCTTGCGCAGCTGTTTTTCAATGAGGTCAATTTCACTCTCAGCCGCTTCATCAATAACCAGTTCGACTGCCAGTGATTCAAGTGACATTCTGATTTTATAAATCTCTTCAACATCCTTAACGGACAAAGAATAAATGACAAAGCCGTTTCGATCGTCTGCCGTCAAAAGCCCGTCCTTTTCAAGGAGCCGCATGGCTTCTCTGACCGGCGACCGGCTGACTCCGAAATCCTTGGCCAGCTGAGTCTCATTCAGCCGTTCACCCGGTTTAAAAATCCCGTCAAATATCATTTTTTTCAATTGGGAATAAAATTGCAGATAATACGGGATTGGCTTATCTAATTTAAAATTATCCATCTTTCCTACCTCTTCATACAATTTAGGCCTTATTGTTACCAAGATCATATAACAGTTTATCTATGGAAGCAACATTCCCGAGCTTGTCAGCATATCGGATGTGGCGTAATATGGAATTATGATGAACGACGGTCGACGGTCTGCCGTAAACCGAAAACAATTCATTCAGAGGTGACGGAAACATGAAAACTTACAAGATTGCCAGCATACCGGGGGACGGTGTGGGGAAAGAAACAGTTCCGCAAGCGGAGCGGGTGTTGAACGCGATCGCCGAATTACATGGAGGCATTGCCTTTGATTTCACTTCTTTTCCGTGGAGCTGCGAGTATTATTTGGAGCACGGGACTATGATGCCGGATGATGGATTAGAAACGTTACAGCACTTTGATGCTTTGTTTTTGGGAGCGGTGGGGAATCAAAAACTCGTCCCCGATCATGTTTCGCTGTGGGGGCTGCTCATTAAGATACGCCGGGAATTTGAACAGGTGATTAATGTGCGGCCGGCAAAGCTCCTGCCGGGAATCACTTCCCCCCTCGTTAACCCGAAGGATTTTGATCTGATAGTCGTCCGCGAAAACAGTGAGGGCGAGTACAGCTCTGTCGGCGGCAGAATCTATCAGGGTGAGGACGAAATCGCCATACAAAACGCGGTCTTTTCCCGACGGGGTACGGAAAGAGTAATGCGGTATGCTTTCGAACTGGCGGCAAGTCGGCGGAAACACGTCACAAGCGCGACGAAATCAAACGGTATTGTTCACTCGATGCCGTTCTGGGATGACATCTTTAAAGAGGTCAGCCGGGAGTACGCCGGGATTGAGACGGATTCCCAGCACATCGATGCACTGGCGGCCTTCTTTGTCACGCAGCCGGAACGCTTTGATGTCATTGTCGCTTCGAATCTGTTCGGAGATGTGCTGACAGATATCGGCGCGGCGATTATGGGAAGCATCGGAATCGCTCCCGCAGCCAACATCAATGTAAACGGCAAATATCCTTCCATGTTTGAGCCTGTTCACGGCTCCGCCCCGGATATTGTCGGAAAAGGAATTGCCAATCCTATAGGCCAAATATGGACGGCGAAATTAATGCTCGATTCATTCGGAGAAGAGGAACTGGGCCATCTCCTCTTACAATCTATTGAAACGGTCACAAACAGCGGCATTCTGACTCCTGATGTCGGCGGAAAACATTCAACGGAAGATGTCACTTCCGCTATTATTTCTCAAATCAAGAACAGATAATACGAAAAAACCGCGGGCAGAAAAACTGCACAGCGGTTTTTTTCGTCTCAGACGGGACGGATCGCGCAGAAACAGGCCGATTCACCTGTGAAGCCCGCAATACGGCCTGATTGATCCTTTTCTACAGAAAAAAACCGCTGTATATCATGAGGAGCATCCAGCATCTGTTTTTCCAGTAATGCGGCTTTCTCTTCAGTCAGGCCTGCCCGTTCACACCAGACGGTAAATTGAAATGGTTTCAAAAAGCAGACAGCGGATTCAATCCGGAAGCCGGCTGTCTCCAGAAAACGGAGCCATTCTGTTTTTTTCCACGCCCGAAAGTGGCTCTGATCCCGTCTCTTCTCAATGTCATTATAAAAATGGTCATATTCATCCTTTTCAGGTGCGGTATTGTCAATGAGAAGCAGTCTGCCGCCCGGTTTGACAACCCGAAACGCTTCATGAACAAAGGCTCTGACATCGGGAAAATGATGCGCCGCGATTCTGCATGTGACGATATCGAAAGCAGCATCGGAAAACGGCATCTTTTCAGCATCGCCTTTTTCGAATGAAACGTTCGTCCATCCGTTTCCGGTTATAAATGCTTCAGCGGCTGCTAACATTTCTTCCGTGAGGTCATAGGCGATAACAGAGCGTACGAGAGGAGCGAGAGCGTTAGCCGTATGTCCGCCTCCCGTCGCGATATCCAGCACGTCCATATGCTTTTCGGCACCGGAAGCTGAAACGAGATACGCCAAATCCTCTCCTGCGGCGTGTCCTGGACTAGTCACATATTTCGCGGCGTTTTTGGCAAATTGCCGCTGCGCCTGCTGTTTAATTGAATCCTCCATTATACTCGGGCCCCCTTTTCTTTCTGATTGCTGCCTTAATCAAAATAAACGGGTTCGTCCGGATGTTTGAGATATGCAAACATCCTATCAATCTGACTTTTTGTATTGCGGGCTTCAGATAGCGGCGGCAGTTCCGTTTCCGCAAAAAAGCCGGCGGCGCTTGTTTCTGTTCCCTCCCTGATCCGGCCGCCGATGATCTCGCATTTGATAAACACTTTGTAAACGTGGGCGGCGGACGGCGGATGGGAATGGCATTTCTTATCCATTACAGCTAACAGTTTAACGGGCTTTACGTCGATTCCTGACTCCTCTTTTACTTCTTTGACAGCGGTCTCGCCCGGAGAAATCCCGATATCAGCCCATCCGCCCGGCAGCGCCCATCTGCCGTCGCTTTTCTCTCTTACCATTAATATGCTCTGATCTTTAAAAACTGCCGCTCTGATATCAACTTTCGGAGTGGGATAGCCCGTGTCACCGGCGAATACGTCTTTGATGACCCTTTTATCGATGCCGGTATGATGCGCCATGATATCCACGCTTATTTTTCTTATTTCTTCAAATCTCTCAATATCATATATGTCTTTGGAATAAGCCAGCCCCGCTTGCGCCGCGGATTGAAGCTGTTTTGCCCATTCAAGCCATTTTGGCTCCATTTTTTCACCGCCCGTTATGTTAATTGACGAAACCCTGAGGGTCCGAGTATTGCACCTTGAGAGTACCGGTGCCCATGATCCGTTTCTGCTCCTTGTTTTCTGTTTATGGAGGGGCGAATCCTGCCGGGAAAACAGAAAAAAGCCATTCATTTGCTGAATGGCTTTTTTTCATTTTCTATTTTTCTTTCATGACGAGAACGACGCCTGAAACAATAAGGGCCGCCCCGATCCAGAAGGTTCCTCCGATCGTCTCTCCCAGCAGCAGCCAGCCGAGCAATGTCCCGGAAAGCGGCTGAAAGAAGAAAAACAGACCGCCGCTTGCCGCATTCAGCAATTGCAATCCGCGATTCCAAAGCATGAACGCGCAGGCGGTTGAGATCACACCCAAATATAAAAGTCCGCCCCATATCTCAGGCCGGGCAAGCTGAGACAAAGGAATCTCCTGAAGCGGGCCCGCTGTAAACGGGGTCAGGATGACAAATGCGACGCAAATGGAATACGTTGTGACGACAAGCGGTGAGTAATGGCCGGGAACCCGTTTCATCAGCACGGACATCAAAGCCCATGTCAGCGCCGCAGCCAGAAGCGAGAGACCGCCGAGCTGGCTCGACATATCGAGATCTCCGTTCCCCACAATGAGCAATACTCCGATCGTCGCCAGCCCTGTCGATATTCCTTTTTTCAGCGTTAACCGCTCTTTCAACATCAGCCGGGCAAATACAACCATAAATGCGGGAGTGGATGCCGTAATAATCGCACCCATCTGCGCGGTTGATAATTTCGTGCCGATTTCCTGCGTGACGATCGAAATCGTGTTGCCGATCAATCCGATCGCAGCGATCAGTAATAAATCACGTTTATGAACTTTCCAGGATTGGCGTGTAAACAAACTGAGAATCAAAAGCGAAAGAAGCGCCACCGCATATCTCAGCCATACCAGTTCAAGCGGCGGAATGACCGCTACCACAACTTTTACAACGACATACATACCTCCCCAGATACTGGCGGCCAATGTCAAATAAATCGAACCGAACAATGTATTTTTCAATTTGATGCACCCTCCGTTATCATATTAGGTCACGTCATATGCCCTAACGGAGAGAAGCGCAGTCACTTTCCTCCATTAAGGGCGGAGAAGTGCTGCCGGTACATCATGTTCAAATAAGGGCGCTAGAAACATATCGTGTTTCACCTCAATTGCAATCTGATTTTTCTCATTATACAAGGTTTGTTAGAAGACGTAAACGAACGGCGGCACCGGCTTTATCGATTGCGGACTTGCAGCTGGATTCTTGTGATCTGATTGTCAAACCCGTCCGCCACAACCTCATCAAACATATATTCTTCATATGCATAATCGCCCATTTCCAGCCCATACTCTTCAATAAACTGCATGATGCTGCGGTAAGCCGCTTCCGCTTCATCCCCTATTTGGTACCCGACGGCATAAAGCCCTTTCGGCTTGATATGGAGGTCTCTATTCTCTATGCCTTCTTCTGTCTTCATATAAAAATGGGTGTAGTTGTAGAATTCTTTTTTCAGAATCTGCTCCCGCGCAAACAGTCCGCCGACCGGATGCCCCTGATCGAGTTCATGTACCCGCATATAGCGGATCAATTCGGAAATGGCGGCAGTGTATTGCCGTTCTGGCAAATGGAGTACGGGTCGTCCTATCATAAGTGTCTCTTCATCTAATCGCTGCAATGAGACGGAGGAAAAGTCTGTCTCCAAGGCTTGTTCGGTCAGCTTCACCTTTGTCTGAATCATCCTTTGCAGGTGCTCCAGCTTTTTGATTTTGCTTTCGATTTCTGAAGATTTCTCTTTTAAAAGCGTGATGATACCTTCAGGAGTTTTGTCTGTTAAGAGCGGTTTGATCTGCTTTAAGGGCACGCCGACCTCCTTAAACAGACCGATGACCTGGAACAGTTCGAATTGATGATAGGAATAGTATCTGTATCCATTCGCTTTTTTGATTTCCGGAGAAAGCAGGCCGATCTCGTCATAATGGAACAGGGTTTGTTTTTTTACGTGGCACAGTTTTGCAAATTCACCCGTTGTGAAGTATTTTCTGACGTCTTCGCTCATAATGCCTCCTTGACTATACGGTAACCATATCCTTTATGATGATCATTGTATCCGAGAGAAAGCTGATTCACAAATGGCTTACGCAATGAAAGCTTTACCGTCTCAAAAAAAGCGGAAGAGGAGTAACAAGTATGACGATTGAAATCAGAACAGTCACGGAAGAAAACCGTGCCGATATACTGGCGCTTCATGTAAGTGAAAGCCAGACTTCATTTATTGAAACCGCGGAAGAGTGCTTACAAGATGCTGAGGATTGCCGGCATTATCAGCCGGCCGGTCTTTATGTTAACGGGGAATTGGTCGGCTTTGCCATGTACGGATGGTTTCCGGAATATGATGAGGAAAATGAAAACGGCAGAGTGTGGCTTGACCGTTTTTTTATTGATGAACGTTATCAGGGACGGGGATTGGGCAAGCTGTTGCTTGATGCCCTAATCCGTCATCTCGCTCAAATATATGATTGCAGACGGATTTATTTAAGCCTGTTTGAAGATAACGTCCACGCATTGCGGCTTTATCAAAAATTCGGCTTCTTATTCAATGGAGAGCTGGACTCAAACGGGGAAAAAGTGATGGTGAAAGAGCTGTAAACCCTCTGTATAAAAGCGATTCGGCTTCTTGCCAATACCTTAAATTTGAGGTAACATAAAGATATTAGACGACGGTCGACGGACTACGGTCGATTATTAGAACCTGATACAGCGGAGCGGAACATGGTGATCAGGCATCTAAATGGAGGAGAAGATTGTGCTTATTATACTCGTTATGTTTCTTCTCGGGATTATTCTCGGGTTTATCGGCGCCGGGGGAGCCGGTTTTGTCATTGCACTTTTAACTATACTGTTTCACGTACCGATTCATACGGCTTTGGGCACCTCCCTCGCCGGAATGGCTTTCACAAGTTTGTCGGGGGCTTTCAGCCACTACCGTGAAGGCAATATTCAGATGAAGATCGGCCTCATCGTCGGCGTTTTTGCGGCATTCGGTTCGTTTTTCGGGGCAAGGCTTACTTCCCTTATCCCCGCAGATTTGCTGCATTACTTGACGGCGGGCATGCTGTTTTTATCTGCTCTGCTTATTTTAGTCCGGTTATTTATTGTAAAAGAAACACATGAAGATTCCGGACGGCAAAGCAATCTGAATATATGGGTGAAAGCCGTTGTACTCGGTGTCATCGCAGGAATCTTGTCCGGAACATTCGGGATCGGCTCTGCCCCTTTCATCCAAATCGGCTTAATGATTCTTTTGCGCTTATCCATCCGCCAGTCGGTCGGCACCACCATGCTTGTCATTATCCCGCTTGCGGTCGGCGGAGGACTCGGTTATGTGACGGAAGGATTTGTCGATTATATGCTGTTGGTCAAAGTGCTGATCGGAACGATGTGCGGCGCATATGTCGGAGCGAAATTCACCAACCTCGTGCCGAAAGTCATTCTGAAATCAGCCATCTTTTTAACACCGGCCATCGCCGGTCTCATGCTTTTATTTTAAACTGAAAACGGGAGGCGGCCGCCTCCCGTTTTTTTCTGTTCTTCACCTGTTTTCGAAGAGCTTTTTCAGCTTTGCTTCCGTTTCGGTATGATCTACCGGCGTATACACACTGCAGCGCAGATCACTGTTGCCCTGAACCTGAAATGAAGTCAGGTTAAAGACCATTTTTCCCGCCTTCGCGTGGCGGAACTCAATTAATACTTCGGGTGCCGAGCTGACTTCGCTCTCATTCCACAGCGTATGAAATTCCGAATACGTTTTCTCCATTTCTTCTATAAACTGAGAATACCACGTATCAGCTACATACTGGCCGTAATACGTTCTGAAAATGGCGATGAATCCTTTCACAAAGTGCTCCCAGTTCACGGCTAAACTTCTTAATTCTTTTCTGGAAAACAATAGCTCTATGAGATTCCGTTTTTCAGGAGGAATTTGTTCAAAATCTAAAAACACGTGAGCCGCGGCCTGGTTCCATCCTACGATATGACACCGCCTGTCCGAGATAATGGTGGGACAATAACGGAGCTCCTGCAGGATTTTTGAAAGCGACGGGCTGATAACCGCTTCTTCCTCCGCGGTAAACGGCTGCTTCACGCCCTCCTCAATGGCAAGCGCGTATAAATAATTTCTCTCATCTTTGTTGAGCTGCAGCGCATCGGAAACGGCGTCCAATACGGCTGCGGACACTTTAATATCTCTGCCCTGCTCCAGCCACGTATACCACGTGGTGCTTACGCCGGCTAATTGCGCGACCTCTTCTCTTCGTAGTCCGGGCGTTCTTCTCCGTGTGCCCATCGGCAGCCCGGCCATCTGCGGAGAAATTTTGGCCCGCTGCGTTTTTAAAAACTCTGAAAGCGCCTGCAATCTTCCTTCTGGTATCATACCGAATCTCTCCTCTCTTACCCTGGTATTCATTATACTAGGATAATCAACAACTTGTAATAGGATAATTGCGAGTTACAATAAATACATACCGAAGGAGGAATGACCATGAAAAGAGTTGTGATCACCGGAATGGGAGTGATTTCACCTCTCGGCAATGATGTGCATACATTTTGGAAACACCTGACGGAAGGAAAATCGGGAATCTCTTTCATCGATTCGTTTGATGTCTCCGGTTCAAAGACAAAAATAGCCGGCACCGTCCGTGATTTTGACGCAGAAGAAAGATGGGGCAGAAAAGAAGCGAGACGGCTTGACCGTTTCAGCCAGTTTGCTTTAGCGGCAGCGGAACAGGCGCTTGAAAGCTCCGGGATTCAGCTCGATCAGATTGACCGTGAACGCCTCGGCGTGTACGTCGGCTCGGGAATCGGCGGCATCACGACTTTGATTGATAACGTTCATACTTTAAATGAACGGGGAGCGCGAAAAGTGAGCCCGAGCCTTGTCCCCATGATGATCTCAAACGCGGCCGCCGCTCAAATCAGCATCAGATTAGGCGCGCTCGGCCCCTCACTTTCTCCCGTCACCGCGTGTTCCATCGGCAATACGTCGATCGGGGAAGCTTTCAACGCCATTCGGAATGATGACGCAGATATCATGTTTGCCGGGGGAGCGGAAGCGGCGATTACGAATTTGTCATTAGCCAGCTTCGGCAATGCCCACGCGCTGTCAGCGAGAAACGAAGACCCCGCCGCGGCAAGCCGGCCGTTTGACGCGGATCGCGATGGGTTTGTCATGAGTGAAGGCGCGGGCATCTTAGTATTGGAATCATTGGATAGCGCAATCGGCAGAAACGCCCCGATCCTCTGTGAGGTGCTCGGCTACGGCGCAAGCTCTGACGCCTATCATATGGTAGCCTCCCATCCGGAAGGAACGGGCGCATACCTGGCGATGAAAAACGCTTTGAAAAAGGCGAACGTTTCAGCGGAAGACATTGATGTCGTAAGCGCCCATGCGACAAGCACAAAAGCCGGAGATCTTTCTGAAACATTGGCCATCAAGACATTATTCGGGGAGCTTGCCTATGACATTCCGGTTACGGCCAACAAATCAATGCTCGGCCACATGCTTGGCGCGGCAGGCGGCGTTGAAGCCATCGCTCTGACAGAAAGCCTGAGACACGGCATCATTCCGCCGACGATCAATCTGCAGCACCCTGATTCGGCATGTGATTTGGACTATGTAGCAGACGGACCCCGCCAGCAATCGTTAACGATCGGCCTTTCCAACTCATTCGGCTTTGGGGGGCATAATTCGGCGATCGTGCTGAAGAAATATGAATAGCGGGCATCAAAAAAAGGAGTGAATCATTTCACTCCTTTTTTGCTTTCTCCGGTTTTGTTGTTAAGGCGAAAAAAGCGATGGAACCGATAACGGATGTCGTGAACATTATTGCCCCCATCGGCACGGCCGTCGCTTCATTCATCCCCACAAGCGGCGACACGATGGAACCGAGAAGAAGCGGAAGCATGCCGAGCAGTGCGCTTGCGCTTCCCGCGCGGTGTCCCTGCTTTTCCATCGCCAATGTAAAGGTGCTTGTCAGCGTCATGCCGATCGTAATCATATAAATAAAAATGGAAATCACCAGTGCCGCCAGCGGCCCGTGAATGATTGTCATGACGAGCAGAACGGCAGTCGCCGTCATCGCTGTAATCACGCCGATTCTCAGCAGGCTTTTTTCGTGAATGATCCCGCCGAAACGCCCGATGATAAAGCTTCCGGTAATGATCGCCAGACCGTTTATGCCGAATAAAACACTGAATACCTGAGGCGTTACTCCGTAAATATCCTGATACACGAAAGGCGTTCCGGAGACATACGCAAAGCTCCCGCCGTGAATAAAACCGACCGTCAGCGCATAGCCGATAAATGACCGATCCTTCAGCAGGCTTCCCATTGTCCGCACGGAATTTCCGATGGAGCTCGGAATCCGCTTTTCCGGCGGCAGGGTTTCTGTCAGCTTGAGCGCAATGATGATTACAAGCAAAAAACCGATAAACGTTAAAAAGAGAAAAATCGTATGCCATGATGCAAACGGAAGCAGTAAAATCGCGCCTCCCGTCATCGGCGCCACCATCGGCGCGACGGCGGTAATGACCATCAGCAGCGAGAAAAATTTAGAAAGCTCTCTTCCCGTAAACACATCTCTGACGATTGCACGGGATAAAACGAGTCCTGCCGAAGCGGTGAACCCTTGAAGAAAACGGGCAATCACTAGTGTTGCAATGTTCGGTGCAAGCGCGCAAAACAGAGAAAACAACGCAAATAAAAAAATACATAGTAATAACGGTTTTCTTCTTCCCTTCGCGTCACTTAACGGGCCGACAACAACCTGTCCGATTGTCAGTCCGATCAGACAAGCGGTTAAACTGAGCTGGACAAGCGAAGCGCGGGCGCTTAAATCTTCGGCGATTTCAGGGAAACTCGGCAGATACATATCTATATTGAGCGGCCCCAGTATCGCAAGCATTCCGAGAAGAAAAGCAAGCGCAAGCCGCTCCTTACCGGTCGGATTATGCAGCATATCGTTCCCACCTTTCCTTTGTCAATCTCTCAAAACATTTGTATATTGTATCATAATTTTTTCTTTATTTTTAAAAGTTTTCAAAGGGCATAAAAAAAACCAAGGGCTGTAACAGCCCTTGGTTCCGGGTCACGCGGTAAAAGGTTTTACGCGTGTTTTTCTTTAAATGCTTTTGCGTATTGATCAGCCGCTATAATGGCATCCGCCACGTCGTCAGCCGTCACGTCAAAAGCGGCATGAATCGTTTCTTCTTCAATCGTCGCGGCTTCTGCCACTTTCATAATGTCCTCTTTAGATGCGTCTTTCAATTTGATGTCTTCAAGTGTGACAGGCAGCCCCAAGCTGATATAAAACGCGGTATACCGCTCAATTTCCTCAAGCGAACGTTTTTCCAGCGCCAATTGAACGAGCGTGCCGAATGCCACTTTTTCACCGTGGGTCAAGTGATGGATTTCACCTTCAAGCGCGGTAAATCCGTTATGAATGGCATGTGCCGCAGCTAAGCCGCCGCTTTCAAATCCCAGTCCGCTCAGAAGTGTATTGGCTTCAACCACCGCTTCCAATGCGGGCGTAACGGCTTTCGCTTTCACAGACTCATAAGCGAGACGGCCGTATTTGAATAACACCGCTTCACATTTTTCCGCGATAGCTTCTCCGGCGATGGTAGGAATTCCGCCTGCCATCGTTTTACCGCCATTGGCGATGACACTGCGCGCCTCTATCCACGTCGCCATCGCATCGGCAATCCCTGATGCTAAAAAGCGCGGCGGAGCTTCCGCGACGATTTTCGTATCGACCAGAACCAAGTCAGGATTCTTATGATAGAAACGATAGTTTTCGAACGCGCCTTGTTCAGAATATACGACAGACAGCCCGCTTGTCGGAGCATCCGTTGAAGCGGCCGTCGGCACGATAACGGTGTAGCCGTTTATTTCATCTGATACGGCTTTGGCGGTATCAAGCGTTTTACCGCCGCCGACTCCGATGACAATAGTCGCGCCTGCTTTTTCTGCGATGCCGGCAATTCTTTTCATTTCTTCCTGGGAGGCTTCGCCGTTGAAAACCGCCTCTTCAGAAGAAATATTGCTTTTCTTTAATTCAGCCGTCACCTTGTGGCCCGCGATATCCCATACGGTTTTGTCCGCAATGACGACGGCTTTTTCACCAACGCCCTCCAGATGTCCGCCGATCGTTTCAATGGCGTTTTTTCCCTGCACGTATTTGGCCGGACTGATAAAAATTCGTTCCAATGTCATCATCCCTTCTTCGTTGTCTTTCATTACATTTCTCTTATTGATAGAGCAGAAATGAAAACTCTTCTGATATAATTCCTCGTTTTAACTTGATTTAAACCTCATATACACTGCAGAAAAATCAATTTTCACGGCATTGACAAGATGTGAAGGTGTCTATATAATCTTCGATATTGAAGCTGATCATTCTTTACTGAATGAACAAACGAGATTGTGAATGATTCGTCTTAAAAATTATTTAGTTCTGCTGGATAATTTTTGAGGCGTTTTTGTTTTTTATATATTTTTGACTGCAGAGGAGGTTTGCACATGAAGAACATTTGCAAGGATATACTGATGATTATGGCCGGAGCCTTTCTTATTGCGGCGTCCGTGGAATTTTTCGTCATCCCGAATCATTTAGGGGACGGCAGCACCGTGGGAATCGCTCTCGTGTTATATTATCTTTTCCATATACCTGCAAGTATTACGACTCTGGTTGTAAATTTGATTTTTATCGGGCTGGCTTATAAATTTTTAACAAAAAAAACGATTTTATACACGATACTCGGTACGGGGATGACTTCTGTTTTTCTCAGCGTCGTCAGCTTTATTCCGTTCGGCGTGCACGACATGGTGCTCGGGATTGTATTCGGCGCTCTGCTGATGGGAGCGGGGCTGGCATTGATCTTTATCGCTGACGGATCTACCGGCGGGACCACGCTTTTGGCGTATTTATTGAATTACACAAAGGGCTTTAACATCTCGAAAAGCATGTTTTATATGGATTGTGTCATCATTTTCGCATCCGTTTTAGCGATCGGCATCAATCACATGCTGTATACGTTTATATTCGTATATCTGTGCGCCAAAATCGTCGATATTGTCATTGAGGGTTTCCATAATAAAAAAGCCCTCACCATTATGTCTGACCAATACGAAGAAATCGCCAAAGCCATCACCTCTGAGTACGGCAACGCGGCGACGATTTTTTACGGATACGGGTATTACGGCAGCAAAGACAAGCGCATTATCTATGTCGTCATTAAAAAGAACGAATTGCTGAAAATCAAAAAACATGTTCAAAAAATTGACCCGAAATCATTTATCGTTATTCATGAAGTAAAAGAAGCTGTCGGAGGGCAATTCGGATTTACAAACCTGCCCGCCGCCGCAAATGAAAAATAACCGCCTGCAGTGTATAGCTGCAGGCTTTTTTTATTCGGCTCTTCTCCGCTCAAAGGTTTTTACATCTTTCAATCGAAGTAGTAAATGAAACCTTTTTTGATGGAGGAACATAAAAAATGAATATCAAAACTGACAGGCTCGTCATTCGGACATTTGAGCCGGAAGATTCGCAGGATGTCTATGCGTACACGTCAAATCCGAATGTCATGAAATATATACCAGAGGGTGTCTTTACCGAAGAAGATGCCAGGAAATTCGTTACTGAAAACAGCGGTGAACATGCCGGGAAGTTTCCCGTTTTATTGAAGGATGAGAAAACGGTCATTGGCCACATTGCTTTTTTTCAGTATTTTGGCGATCATACGTATGAAATCGGCTGGGTGTTTCACCCGGAATACCAGGGCAAAGGATATGCTTCAGAGGCGGCGCGCGCCGTGCTGGCATTCGGTTTTAACAAGATGAAATTACACCGGATCATTGCGACATGTCAGCCGGAAAACACGGCTTCGCACCGGGTGATGGAAAAGATCGGGATGAGACGGGAAGGATTTTTTAAAAAATGCATCCCCCATGATAATGAATGGTGGGATGAATATTATTATGCCGTTTTAGAAGAAGAGTGGGAAGTCTCCAATCTGGAATAAAAAGGCTTATACCCTTTGCTTTTACAGATAAGTGTGTGCTACACTGTTTGTAACAAATACGAAGGGATGATGGGTGGACAATGATTAACTAATCTTATTTTGACCGTTTGAAATCAAATATTTCAAATCAGAAAAAATAGGATTAGTCTGCCCATTTTCTATACGATACGAAAGCTATGTGAAAATAGCTTATTTGATCATGCACAGGTACGGCTAATCCTTCCAAATCAATTGGGAGGATTTTTTTGTCCTCCCTTTAAAGCGAGGGATTGACATATGAAAGAAATGTTAAAAATAAGCGGCATCAGTTATGAAATCAACAGCGTTCCCCTTTTTGAACAGATCAGCGCGAGCGTTCAGCAAGGTGACATCATCGGCGTTATCGGTAAAAACGGCGCCGGCAAATCGTTATTGCTGCAATTGATCTGCAATCAAAAAGCGCCGTCACAAGGACAGATTCAGATGATGCAAGATGTGAACATATATATGGTGGAACAAGAAACGGAAGCTTATGATTCCGGCCATCCGGAGCCTGCGGAGGCAGCCTTGTTAGAAAAGTGGAACGTGCCCGCACGCGCCTTTTCGCAATTGAGCGGCGGAGAAAAACTGAAAGCCCGTCTTGCCAAAGGTTTCTCCTCCTCAAGCAGCCTTTTGTTATTAGATGAGCCGACGAACCACCTCGATCAGCACAGTTTAGAAATACTGCTAAATCAGATCAAGAATTACAAAGGCACCATTATTTTCGTTTCGCATGATCGTGCTTTTATAGATGCAGCGGCGACAAAAATCTGGGCCATCGAAGGAAAGAAACTCATTGAACATAAAGGGAATTATTCAAGCTATATGGAGGTCCGCAAACAGAGAAGGCTGACACAGCAGCGGGAATATGAGAATCAGCAAAATATGATCAGACGGATTGAAGCTCAAATGAACGAGCTGAGCGCCTGGTCGAAAAAAGCCCATGCCCAATCAACGAAAATAGAAGGATTTAAAGAATACCATCGCGTAAAAGCAAAACGCACGGACGCCCAGATTAAATCAAAGCAGAAGCGTCTTGAAAAAGAGCTTGAAAAAGCGAAAGCAGAACCGGTTGAAGCGGAGTATGAAGTCCGTTTTTCCATTGAGCACCGCAAAAAAGCGGGAAAGCGTTTTTTAGAAGTAAGTGATGTCACAAAGTCATATGACGGCCGAACGCTTTTCAAAAATGTGAATTTCACTGTGATGCACGGTGAAAAGATCGCGATTACAGGCCCGAACGGCATCGGGAAAACAACATTATTGAAGGTCATCCTCGGTCAGGAAAAAGCGCAGGACGGCAGCATATGGATTTCTCCGTCTGCAAACGTCGGATATTTAACCCAGGAAGTATTCGACCTTCCGCTTGATAAAACCCCCGAACAGCTTTTTTACAAAGAAACGTTCGAAGCAAGGGGAAATGTTCAATCCCTCATGAAGCATTTAGGATTTACCGCAGCGCAATGGACGGAACCCATCGGCAAGATGAGCATGGGAGAGCGGGTCAAATGCAAACTGATGGCGTTTATTCTGGAGGAGAAAGATGTGCTGATTCTGGATGAGCCGACAAACCACCTTGATCTGCCGTCACGCGAGCAGCTTGAAGACACTTTGGCCCGATACGACGGAACGCTTATCATCGTATCTCATGATCGTTACTTTCTCGAAAAGACGACGGACATCCGGCTTGATATCTCAAATGGCAGCGTCCGAAAACAATGGAAAGAATCCCCCTCTGTCAGGGACGATGCTGAAGAACTGCGATTAAAGCTTGAAACCGAACGGCAGGAAGTTCTCGGAAAACTCAGCTTCATGACTCCGGCTGATAAACAATATCGTGAGCTTGATCAAAAATTCAAAGAGCTGACGGAAGAAATCAAGAAATTGAAATGAATGTAAAAACCCGTGATTGTCACGGGTTTTGTTTTGGAAAGTTCACGTATCATGAAGAATAATTTCAAACTGATTTGTACAACCTACGTTCAGATTTATTATGAGCATGGTTCAGGGGGGCAAAGAATGGCCAAACGCATCGGAATTACGGGAAACATTATGGCTGATCAATCCGGTCCTTTCCCGGGTTATAATCGGGCATATGTCAATAATGATTATATTCAGTCTGTTTCTGAGGCCGGCGGTGTGCCGTTTATACTGCCGGTGATTCAAGAGACGGCGCTTGTAAAGGAACAGGTCTCTCATGTTGACGGGATCATTCTGTCCGGCGGCCAGGACATAGACCCGCTGTTTTACGGCGAAGAACCTTTACAGGCTTTAAGAAAGACCTTTCCTGATCGGGACGCCTACGAGAAGGAGCTGATTCTCACGGCGGTTGCTTTAGAAAAGCCGATTCTGGCCATCTGCCGGGGGATGCATATGTTAAACGTCACTTACGGGGGAACTTTATATCAGGATCTAACACACGCTTCGTTTGCTGACATTAAGCATGACCAAGAAAAAGACCCGCCGTTAAAAACCCATCATGTTTCCTTTGAAAAAGGGACACGTCTCCATTCTTTGTTTGGCGATTCAGCGCGGGTGAATTCATTCCATCACCAGATCATAAAAGAGACGGCGCCTTCGTTTAAAGCCGCGGCTTATGCGAAAGACGGGGCCATTGAAGCGATTGAACGGACGGGTGAATTATTTGTCGTCGGCGTGCAATGGCATCCCGAAATGCTGACAAAAAAACATGAAGACATGAAAAAGCTTTTTTCTCTTTTCATGAATGCGATCAGCACATAAAAAAAGCAGATCATAACGATCTGCTTTTTCATTTTATTCTTCCGGTTTCTCCGGTGTTTTGCCTTGTGTCAGCTTATGGCCTTCGATATCCACATTCGGAATGATCTTATCCAGCCACTTCGGCAAGTACCAGGCCGCATGTCCCATCAGCTTCATGACACTCGGAATAATGGTCATTCTTACAATGAACGCATCAAAAAGAACACCGAAGGTCATTGCCAAGCCCATGGATTTGATCGTAGCTTCTCCCGCAAAGATGAATCCCGCAAAGACGAAAATCATGATCAGTCCCGCCGCTGTTACGACAGGTCCGCTATGTTTCAATCCGGCATGGATGGCTTGTACCGGATTTTTTGTTTTGACATATTCTTCTCTCATTCTGCTGACAAGGAATACTTGATAATCCATCGCCAGTCCGAAAAGAATACCGATCGCTAAAATAGGCAGGAAGGCGAGAATCGGGCCTTTTTCCGGAATGCTGAGCAAGCCGGTGAAATTCCCATCCTGCAGAACGAATACCGATAAGCCGAGTGTAGCGGTCATCGTCAGCAAAAAGCCGACGACGGCGGCAAGGGGCACGAGAAGCGAGCGGAAAACAACGGTCAGCAATACAAACGCAAACCCGACAATGAGAATGGCGAATTCCGGAATGGCATCGTTTAACCGATCTGAAATATCAATGTTTACCGCGGTTGAACCGGTGACGAGCAGGCGGATGCCGTTTTTGTCTGATCGTTTCCGTATATCCTGCACTAACTCTTTCGTTGCCTTATCATTCGGCCCGGTTTCAGGCACTGCCGTAATAATGGCATAGTCCCCTTTTTCGTTCGGCATGGCCGGTGTGACGCTCGCCACATTGTGCAAGTCCTTCATTTCGTTCACGGCGTCTTGAAATGCTTCACTTTTGTTCCCCTTGACCCCTTTTGCATCGGCAACAATTGTCAGCTTGCCGTTAAAGCCTTCGCCGAATCCTTTAGAAAAAAGATCATAGGCGCGGCGATCCGGGCTGTCTTTCGCTTTCATTCCCGCATCAGGCAGCCCCAGCTCTAAATGCATGGCCGGCAGACTGATGACGGCTAAAAGAATGATGCTGAAAATGCTTAACAGAATAGGCTTCTTTGTAACGAAGCGCCCCCAGGCATTCGTGTCGGCGCTTTTCTTTTCTTTCTTCTTGTATGATTTCGGAATCATTCGTTTTCCTGCGATTGACAACACCGCAGGCACCAGCGTTACTGATGCCAATACAGCCATCAGCACACTGAGTGCCGCAGTCAATCCCATGGCAGACATGAACGGAATGCCGACAACAGTCAATCCGCAAAGCGCGACGATCACGGTCAGTCCCGCAAAAACGACGGCGCTGCCTGCCGTTCCCGCGGCTTTCGCGATCGATTCATTTTTTTGTACACCTTCGCCCAAAAACTGACGATGCTTCGTAAAGATAAACAGCGCATAATCAATTCCGACGGCCAGTCCGATCATTCCGGATAATGAGAGACTGACCGAAGCTATCGTAAAGAACTGTGTCCCAATTAACGTCAGCGCGATGCTTACACCTAACCCAATCAGGGCGGTGACAATCGGAAGCCCCGCGATGACTAATGAACCAAACGTAATAGCCAGTACGACGAATGCCAGCACAACGCCGACAATTTCAGATACACCGCCGATTTCAACACCGGCCCCCGGCACATCGCCGCTGAGCTCCGTCTGCAGACCTTTGTCTCCTGCGGCGGACAGACTGTGTTTAATATGTGAAACAGACGCATCCGTAATGTCATCCGCCGCTTTTTTGTACGTAATATCGGCATATGCTACTGATCCGTCTTTAGAAATGGTTCCTGTCTCAAAAGGACTTGCAATCGAAGCGACTGAATGATCTGTTTTGATCTTCTTTAATGTCTCTTCAATCGCTTGTTTTTCCGGTTTTGACGTCAATTTCTTCCCGTCTTCAGCTCCGAAAATAACCCGTATGCTTCCTTTATCGGGACCCTTTGAAAATTCTTTTTGAATCATATCCATCGCCTTTTCAGAAGGTGTGTCGGGAATTGACATATCCTCAGAAAAAGCAGGTTTTAACGAGATGGCGATCACAATCGAAGCGATCAGTATCACGAGCCACGCACTGATCATTTTTAATCGATTGCGGGCAGACCATCCCCCTAATTTATATAAAAAACCAGACATCGAATACTCCTCTCCAATCATTACTTTCTGCCTAATTGTAGTTCACATTCACATAAAAAAAACGTACATAGGGGCATGTACGTTTGGGCAGTTTTTCATTATATATTCAGTTTCAGAATGCCTTTTTGCATGGCAATGGTGACGGCTTCCGTCCGCGAATCAGCGCCTAATTTGTTATAAATCGATGTTAATCTCGCTTTTACCGTCCGTTCTGAGATTCCTAAATCGAAGGCGATCGCTTTGCTTTTATGTCCTTTCGCAACGGCTTGCAGAACTATGATTTCCTTGTCCGTCAGCTGTGTTTCATTGGCATTTGCCCGTTCCATTTTCATTTCCCGGAAACGCCGCAAGATGTCCGGCTGCAGAAGCACTTCTCCCCTGACTGCCGCATCCATCGTATGAAATAAGGTTTCTGAGCTTGTGTCCTTCAGCAGATAACCGTTCGCGCCTGATTCGATGCCTTCTATCATCAGATGATCTTCATTATAGGTCGTCAAAATAATGATCGGCACATCAGAATGCTCTTTTATCTGTTTAATGGCTTCCAGCCCGCTCATTTCCGGCATGTACAGATCCATGAGAATGACATCGGGCTTTAGTTCCTCTGCGAGGCGGACGGCGGTTTTCCCGTTTTCCGCTTCTCCCGTTATGGTGTAATGGTCATTTGTTTCTATCAAAAGCTTCAGACCTTCTCTGACGACAAGATGGTCATCTGCTATTAACACTTTATACATGTTCCGCCTCTCCCTGAATTGGTATGATGATCTCAATTTGAGTCCCCGCTGATCTGGCGCTTGTTATACGGAAAGTACCGTTCATCATATTGACGCGTTCTTGTATCCCAAGCAGCCCGTAATGTCCGCTTTTTCTCATTTCTGTTCCGGCATCAAAGCCTTTCCCGTCATCTTTGACGGTTATGCGGATCTGTCTCTCTTCTTCCCGAACGGACACCCAGACATTCTTTGCTTCTGCATGCTTGGCGGCGTTTGTCAGGCCTTCTCCGATCATGTAATGGCAATTCTCCGCCGTATGAACGTCAAGCACATGATGCACGCTGTAATCTAAAAAACAAGACAGCCCGGAGGCTTCTGTAAAATGGTTGATTTGTTCAGTGATGCTTTCTTTTAAGAACCCGATCTCTTCTGATTTGCTGCGAAGGTTGTCAATGGCCGAGCGCGCATCAGCCAATGTGCCCTTCACTCTGTCCATTGCCTGGCTGATGATGTCTTTCGCTCTGTCAGTGTTATCTTTCGAAAGATGAACTTGCACCGCTTCAAGCTGCATATGCAAGCTGACCAATCCTTGGGCAAGCGTATCGTGCAAGTCTCTCGCCATCCGCTGTCTTTCATTCTGAAGCGTCAGCTGTTTCACTTGCCGGTGAGCGAGCTCTAATTTTTCAAGCGTCATCTGTGTTTTTATTTTTTCATCAACTTGCGCGAAAAATGTGGCCGCATACGTGATAATCACGATCATGATGGGAGCGGCGATAACGATGAAACGCAGCAGATGATGCGGATGCTCCTGGTGCAAGGCTGTTATGGACATTAAAATGAAAAGATAGAGTATGAGCAGCGTTTTTCCCTTATCCGCCATTCCGATAATCTGCCCGATTAAAAAGGCATAGAGACCGATCACCAGCGCGATATAGCCGCCGGTCATCAAGTTAGCCGATGTATATATGATAAATCCCTGTATGATGAAATAAAGAAACGTCTTTTTCTTCACCCAGCGATGGGAATGCCAGTGCAGCACGGTAAAAATGACGATCAATATCGTGAATAACAGCTGCAAAAAAACCGTCCAGCTTTCATAAATGTACTGCAAAGAGACTGATGCGGCATATACCATTAAAATAAACGCCAGACCGGGCACCCGAAGCGCAAGCATATGCAATGAGCGTCTGTCACGGGAGACGTAGTCTTCTTGATGTTTTGTACCAAACAATCTCTGTCCACTTCCTTTTAGCCGACCGGCCTCACGAGGTTTTATTCTATTTGTCATCATACCATATGTGCCTTCTTCTCACCTTCCCCTTCTGTCCCTGCATGACGGGTGAAAGAAAAAACAGCCTGCGGGATTGTTCGCAAGCTGTTTTTTGCGGGATTGATTATATTCGGGCTTGCGTTCGGCTCATTGATCGGCCTGTTAAGCGCCAGCCGGATGATCTCGCCGAAGGGAACCAGGTTCGTTGCCCCGGTCAGCGTTCTGTTTGTTATCAGCGCAGGTGCTTTTGCCGCTTTCAAAAGAATCGTATTTGCCGACTTATCATTTTCGGCATATTTTGACAAGAGGAAGCGATTGTGCTTCCTCTTTTTTTTGATGCACCGTCAGGCTTTTTCTCCGCTTTTTCTTACAAACAAAATTTGTAAGACTAGAGCTCTTTTCTCAGGGGAAATTAATTACGTATTTTTAGAAAGGGAGGTTTCAGACGATTATGGAAAAGCGTGAATTAGCGGCTCACGAGTCGCTGGACTTACATGAAATCATTAACTTCAAGACGCTTTGTGTAGCGAAATCCAAGCTCATGCAAGGGCTTGTGTTTGATCAGGATCTGAAAACGTTAATGGAAAAAGACGTTCAGCAAGCCTCTCAAGACCTGGCTGATCTGCAGGCGGTTTATGAACGGGCAACGTTTCAGGCTCCCGTTCCTCAAAACCGGCCGACTTCGATCATCAATTGAAAGGAAGGTAAGCATCATTGAATCATGACCATTTAGATCCGATCAATTCATTACATGTCCCTGAACTTGCGGATATGACATTCGCAATGGATTTTCTCATACGCGCCAAAGAAGGCGTCAGAAATACCGCCGTTGCTTTAACAGAAACCGCTTCACCTGATGTAAGAGCTTTGCTGCGCAAACAGCTCATGCAGGGAATCGCGATGCATCAGGAGATAACAGACTTGATGGTCAGCAAAAAGTGGTTTCACCCGCATGATTTGAGCGAACAGTATAAATTGGATCAGCTCTCTGCAAAAAATACCCTCATGGTCGGAAGCATGAACCTGTTTCCCGTTGAAACAAACAGAAAAGGGATGTTTGACCGCACACCTGATGAACACTAACACTGGAGGTATTACAGCATGAAGGCCGTAACGTATCAAGGAGTGAAAAACGTCGTTGTCAAAGACGTGCCTGATCCGAAGATTGAAAAACACGATGACATGATTATAAAAGTCACAAGTACGGCAATTTGCGGATCAGATTTACATTTAATCCACGGACTCATCCCGAATTTGCAGGAAGACTACATCATCGGCCATGAACCGATGGGCATCGTGGAAGAAACCGGTCCCGGCGTGACGAAAGTCAAAAAAGGCGACCGCGTCATTATTCCTTTTAATATCGCCTGCGGAGAATGCGTTTATTGTAAGAATCACCTGGAAAGCCAGTGTGATCAATCAAATGAGAACGGCGATATAGGCGCTTATTTCGGCTATTCAGGAAATGCCGGCGGCTATCCGGGAGGCCAGGCCGAATATTTGCGCGTTCCATTTGCGAACTTTACCCACTTTAAAGTTCCCGAAACATGCGAAGAACCGGATGAGAAACTGAGTGTTATTTCCGATGCGATGACAACCGGCTTTTGGAGCGTCGACAATGCCGGCGTAAAAGAAGGCGATACAGTTATCGTTCTCGGCTGCGGGCCCGTGGGCCTTTTCGCTCAAAAATTCTGCTGGTTAAAGGGAGCGAAACGCGTAATAGCCGTAGACTATGTCAACTACCGTCTCCAGCATGCGAAACGGACGAATAAAGTAGAAATCGTGAACTTCGAAGACCACGAAAATACAGGCAGCTACCTGAAGGAAATCACCAAAGACGGCGCCGACGTTGTCATTGACGCCGTCGGCATGGACGGAAAAATGACGGATCTCGAGTTCCTCGCCAGCGGATTAAAACTTCAGGGCGGGGCGATGAGCGCATTGGTCATCGCGTCCCAAGCGGTGCGAAAAGGGGGAACAATCCAGATTACGGGTGTGTACGGCGGCAGATACAACGGGTTTCCCCTTGGCGATATCATGCAGCGGAACGTCAATATCCGATCAGGACAAGCTCCGGTCATCCACTATATGCCGTATATGTTTGAATTGGTGTCAACCGGCAAAATTGATCCAGGCGATGTTGTAAGCCATGTCATTCCGCTCAGTGAAGCGAAGCACGGCTATGAGATGTTTGACACGAAAACAGATGATTGTATTAAAGTTGTACTCAAACCTTAAAGAACGGAGGCTACAGAAATGGCCAGCGCCTTACATGAATTACTCGAAATTCAGGAGATGGCTTCTTTTAAGTCACTTTGTCTGACGAAATCCAAAACCATGAAAGCGCTCGTATCCGATCCGCAGCTGAAAGAAATCATGCAGCAGGATGTGGATACATCAACAAGGCAATTGCAGGAATTTGCCTCGATTTTATCTGATGCACAGCATGAAATGAGGAGATGAATCACGAATGAATCCGATTATTGAATACTTGACGGGAATGAATGCACTGACAGACCAAATTGTCGCAATGGATTTATTGAATTCGGCAAAAAGCGGTGTCAGAAACTATGCGATGGCGGCGACGGAAGCCGGAACGCCTGAAGTGAAAGCGATCCTCACCCGGCACTTAGAAGAAGCCCTTGACATGCACGAGCAAATCTCACGCTATATGATGGAAAAAGGCTGGTATCACCCGTGGAACACAAATGAACAAGTCCGGCTCAATTTGCAAAATATTGATACGGCGCTCCGCCTGCCCGTCCTATAAATCGTTTTGCTGCTGAGACTGCACCCCTGACTCAAGCTTCAGTATTTCAAACTGTGAGCTGCCTTTTACAGCGCCCAGGCGGCTCTCAGTTTTTTTATACCTTCTTGTATATTGGTTTCAGAAACCCCCGCGAAACCGAGAGAAACTGTTTTTTCAGGGAGCTGTTTTTGATAGGTGAGAGACACGGGATAGATTTTGACTCCTTGTTCCTCCGCCTTTTCAATCAGCTCTTTTTCACTGAAAGGCAGCTGAACGTCAAGTAAAATCCGCAGCCCGGAATTTTCTCCGCGAATCCTGACGTATTGTCCCAGCTCGCGCCGCACGGCCTCTAATAATACCGCTCTTTTTTTCCGGTACAGCTTTCTCATTCTGTTAATATGTTTCTGCCACTCTCCGCTTTTGATAAATTGAGCCAGCGTCAGCTGACTGTGGCAGGAGACGGTCTGCTTATATAAAGAAGCGATTTCCCTGCCTTTTTCGATAAGCGGCAAAGGAAGAATCATATAGCTGATGCGCAGCGAAGGAAGCAGAGATTGGGAAAACGTTCCCATATAAATAACACGGTGATGCTGATCAAGCCCTTGCAATGATGGGATCGGCTGGCCGGTGTATCGGAATTCACCGTCATAATCATCTTCTATAATGAACGATTGATGTTCCTTCGCCCATTTCAGCAGCTGAATCCTTCTGTTTACCGGCATAATCGTTCCTAACGTAAATTGATGAGAAGGCGTGACATATACAAGACGCGGCCGCTCTTCATTCAGCTTCCGGATACAGACTCCTTCATCATCGACGGGTATCGGAATGATCTTCATGTGATTGGCTTTAAAAATCTCCCTCGCTCTCGGATAACCCGGATCTTCATATCCGATGGATAGATTTGCTTCAAATATTTTGCACAGCATTTGCAAAAGAGCAGGGTTCCCGGCGCCGACTATCACTTGTTCAGGACGGCAATTCACGCCGCGCGACTGATATAAGTATTCTGAAATGAGCGTTCTCAGTTCAAGCTCGCCCAAATCATCCCCGGGCCGATACAGCTCGTGCCCATATTGATCTAAGCTTGCAACCATGCTTTTGCGCCATGCCGAAAAAGGAAAATGAGCGGCATCCACAGTGCCGTAGTGAAAATCAATCCATTGGCGGTCTTCCTTCGCATTTGTTTGAACAGGCGAAGCGCCCGGCTTTTTCACATAGACGGCGTCCGAGTCATAATCGGCAAACCATCCGCTTCTCGGCTTACTGACAATATAGCCTTCGGCGGCAAGCTGTTCATAGGCACGCTCCACAGTCGTCTGACTGACGGAAAGCTGACTTGACAAAAGCCTTTTTGAAGGAAGCTTCAGTCCTTTAGGAATACGGCCCTGATGCATATTTTCCTTAAAATGCCGATAAAGCTGCTGATAAAGCGGAATATCCAGATCTCTATTTAAAAATGGCGTGATATCCATTTTTATTCCCTCCAAACTGGCATTCTTCTTTTTATAAAAACTGGCCATTTGTATAAGGCCAATTTCAGTTTATAGTCATTATAAACTTTGAAAATGGGTTTAGAAATATATATTGGAGTGATTGGAATGAATAAGGCCGCAAACGGCTGGATTAACGGATTTATCGGCGTGCTCATTTTCAGCGGCTCGCTTCCCGCGACCCGCTTGGCTGTAGCGGACTTTGATCCGGTATTTCTCACCGTATGCCGCGCCGCGATAGCCGGTATATTGGCAGGCGCTCTGCTCCTCATTTTTCAGGAGAAATGTCCTGCCAAAAGCGACATCATTTCACTACTAACAGTAGCGCTCGGCGTCGTGATCGGTTTCCCGCTGCTTACAGCATTAGCGCTTCAGCATGTCACATCCGCTCATGCCATTGTCTACATCGGGCTTCTCCCGCTTGCGACGGCGATCTTCGGCGTACTGCGAGGAGGCGAACGGCCCAGACCGGTCTTTTGGATTTTCTCGGCTGCCGGCAGCATCCTCGTAGCCGGATATGCTCTGCTGCAAGGAGGGGAATCCTCTCCGCTCGGTGATACGTACATGATCGCTTCGATTATCGTGTGCGGTCTCGGTTATGCTGAAGGCGCCCGCCTCTCCCGGCGGCTTGGCAACTGGCAGGTGATCTCTTGGGCTCTCGTTTTATCGCTTCCCCTTATGTTCATCCTGTCTTTCTGCTTCATGCCGGACTCATGGTCAAACATCGGCGCGCCCGCACTGCTCAGTCTTGCATATGTCTCAATATTCAGCATGCTGATCGGCTTCGTATTCTGGTATCGCGGACTCGCCCAGGGAGGCATCGCCGCGGTCGGACAGCTGCAGCTTCTGCAGCCTTTCTTCGGGCTGTTACTGGCCGCCATGATTCTCCATGAAAAAGCAGGATGGGAACTTGCGGCGGTAAACGTCGGCGTTATCGCTTGCGTGGCGGCCGCCCGGCAGTTCGCAAATCAATCAGAAAAGGCCGAACAATGAACTTGTTCGGCCTTTCATTATATTCCGCCCATAGGCAGCAGAAGTCTGCATCTCTTTCACATGATCCGAGTATTTTTCAGGCAGGCTGAACTCCCTTAAACGCACTCATCACCAGATCATGCACATAGGAATCATTCACCTCATCACCTGTGATCAACAGGCGATAGAAAATCGGTCCGTAAATGAGATCGATGCTTACGTCAATATCAAGATTCTCTCTTAATTCACCTTTTTGAATTCCCTTTTCCAGAAGGCCTTTCGCTTGGAGGCGGCGGGGCTGGAAAAATCGCGTGCGATATTCTTCCGCCAATTTTGCATCCAGCTGCCCCGCACCGATTAATTCCTTAATAACGGTTCCTTCCCGGCTCGTCAAAAACCTTGCTAAATTCGTGGCGTGGGTCAATATATCTTGCACTGTTGATCCTGTATCGGGCACAGGCAGTCTGTCCGTAGCGGTCGAAAGAAAGCTGTCCATGATAACGGCAGCCTTGTTTGACCACCATTTATAAATCGTTGCCTTACTCACTTTGGCACGCTCAGCAATTTTATCGACTGTCACCGCGTCAAAGCCATTTTCCAACAGTAGGTCATAGGCTGCAGAAAGAATCGCCTTATGTGTTCCTTCATCGCGCGGCCGTCCTCGTTTACTCTGCACAAGAATCATTCCTTCCCAAATTATAAACGATACGTTCAGTATACTTAACCTGTATAAAAAAAGAAAACAGAAACCCATTTACAAAACTGAACGTTTAGTATATTATTTGTTTATAACAAAACTAAACGTTTAGTTTACAAAATAACTTGAGGGAAATCTTGATGAAACACAGACTCCAAAAGCCTCTGCGTAAAGGAGATGAATCAGCAAATCATTTATCAAGCATCATAAAAACCACTTAAAAAGGAGTTCATTCATATGGCTAAAGAAAACAAACAGACAGCAGATCAGGGAATTTCACCTGGTTTAACCCTTCTTCTCGCAACGGCATGCGGTATCATTGTCGCTAATCTTTATTATGCACAGCCCTTGGCAGGATTCATTAGTGCGGCAATCGGGCTTTCTCCAAGCAGCGCCGGACTGATTGTCACGCTGACCCAAATCGGATACGTTGCCGGCTTACTGTTTCTCGTCCCTTTGGGAGACATTATCGAAAACAAAAAACTTGTCGTTGTATCACTCCTTCTAAGCGCAGCCGCTTTGACACTGACAGCATTTGTGAAGCATGGAACACTGTTTTTAACCGCTGCGTTTTTCATCGGACTGGGATCAATTGCAGCCCAAGTGCTAGTTCCGTTCGCATCATACCTTGCGCCAGACGCCGCACGCGGCCGGGTTGTCGGCAATGTGATGAGCGGCCTGCTGCTCGGTATTATGCTTTCCCGTCCGATATCCAGCCTGGTCGCTGATATATGGGGGTGGAATGCCATATTTGCTTTATCCGCCGCGTTAAGTGTTGTCCTGGCAATCATCTTATCAAAAGTGCTTCCTGCCAGAAAACCAACAGCAAACACAAGCTACACCGTCTTACTCGGTTCAATGTGGAAGCTGCTGCGCACGACTCCGGTCTTACGCCGCCGTGCCATTTATCATGCGTTTGTATTTGGCGCTTTCAGCTTATTCTGGACGACTGTGCCTTTATTATTGTCCGGTCCTGCTTTTCATTTTTCTCAAAAGGCAATCGCGCTGTATGCATTAGCGGGCATTGCGGGTGCAGCGGCTGCACCGATAGGCGGCCGTCTGGCTGATCGCGGCTTGACCCGGCTTGCCACCGGAATCGCTCTCGGTGTTGTCATCGTTTCTTTATTACTCCCGCTCATGATTCAGAGCAGCTCCCCCGTCGGAATAGCAGTTCTGGTGGCCGCTGCTATCCTGTTGGATATGGGGGTATCTGCCAATCTCGTACTCAGTCAGCGTGCCATTTTTTCGTTGGCACCTGAATTTCGCAGCCGATTAAACGGATTATTTATGGCAATCTTCTTTCTCGGCGGTGCTATAGGATCATCAATCGGAGGATGGGCATACGCCTCAGGCGGGTGGAGTATCACATTATGGATTGGAATCGCTTTTCCGGTCATAGCATTGCTTTATTTCACCACAGAGAAATAAGCCTTTCACCAAAAATAAGCCGTCAGGACCAAGCTGACAGCTTTTTTTGGTGTATTCTTCTTTACATCCATCCGAACAAAAAATCCGGATTCATGAAAAGATGATATTGATTCTTTACGCCCCGCTCACATAGCAGAAACGGTAAAACCATGTCATAATATGTTAAGAAATAATTGCGCCATAGGCAGGTGAACACATGAAGAAGTATTTATATAAACACCTTTTGTTAGCTCTCGTTTCGTCCGTTTGCTTTTTATTGGTCTTTTATGTGGGTTTAAAAATGACACAGGAAGACACACCGCCGTTGTCTTCTTACCCGTTTTACCTTTTTATTTATCTTTACATCGCAGCCGGATATTTGACGGTCGGCCTTGTTTTAGCTTGTATGACTGATATCTTGAAAAACCGCTGGATATTGAATAAAACGTCTTCCATTCTATTGAAACTTATCGTTTACTTACTCATACCGTATGCTATTTTTCATTCTTTCTTCATTTTAATGGCGCCGTTGATTTATGTGCTGTTTGAGTCGTTATTCATCCTGAGAAAAGCTTCGTAACCTGAAAAAACATACCGCATGCTGCCGGTATGTTTTTAGTATGCTTGTCAGTTGTTCACAGTGATCCGTTTGATGTTTTCTTCCATCAAGCCGGAAATGAGCTGTTCGTTTGTATGAGGAATCTGTTTGAGCTGTTGTACGACCAGCCCTTGTCTTGCGGCTGAATGATTTTGACTCAGCTTTGCTTTCCCCTCTATTTTGCTGATTTTGATTTTAAAACCTTTTACCCCTTTGTTCATGCCTGCCAGCAATTTCGCATCGACATCCTCTAATTTGTACGGGCTGTCGGGGCTTTCGTATTTCAATACGAGATCACTCATCGACTGCACGGTTTCTTCCTCATCCAAAAGCTCCGCCTCTCCGTAAACATGAACCGCCACATAATTCCATGTGGGAACAGCCTGATTCGTCTCATACCATTTGGGCGAGATATAACAATGAGGCCCTTGAAAAACGGCTAACACGTTTTGGCCATCAATCTCTTTCCATTGGGGATTCGGCAATGCAAAATGACCGTATAAGCATTCGTTATCCTTACTCATCATCAATGGCAGGTGGGTTGCATACGGCATGCCTTCCGCCGTTGAAAACAATGCTGCGAAACCATACTCTTTGATTACATCGCACGCTTCAGCTTCACTCAGCTGAAATGGAGCCGGAATATACATACAAAACTCTCCTCTCTGAACATGGATTGATAAAGCGCTTTCCGCTATAATAAGATATCAACTGACATTTAAAAAGGTACAGTTTTGAATAAATATACATGTCAGAGGAGAACATCTGATGAAAAATATGATTTTCGCTTTCGAAAGCGATACCCCGAAATACAAACAAATTTATGAGCAATTTAAAACATTGATTGAGCAGGGAAATATTCAGGCAGATGAGCGGCTGCCTTCAATTCGGGAGCTGGCAGATTCTCTGCGGGTAAGCCGTAATACAACGCTGATGGCCTATGATCTGCTTTTAGCGGAGGGATACATTCGCGGAGAAACACGCAAAGGATATTTTGCTAATGAAATAGAACCCTCTTTATTTCAACAAGAAAACGATGTTGTTTACGCTGAGAAAACCGAATCAACTCAGCCGATCCTGATTGATTTTCGTGCCGGAGCCGTCGATCAAAATCATTTTCCTCTGAAAACATGGAGAAAATTATACAATCAAGTTTTGACATCAGAGAAAAGCTTCCTTTACGGTGAACCGTTCGGCGAGAGAGACCTGCGTGAACAAATTGCCGCTTATCTCTTGGAATCCCGCGGAGTGAAAACAGATGCGGATTCCATTATCATCGGCAGCAGCACGCAGCAGATGCTGATATATCTCAGCCGGATTCTGAAAGAGGATTTTTCGGGAATGATCGTTGAAGACCCGGGATTTGACGGTGCCAGAGCGGCTTTTCAATTTCACGGGCTTTCTCTGGAGACGATGCCTGTCTATGAAAACGGAGCTGATTTTTCTCAATTACATGCAATGAAAGAAAAATTAATCTATGTGACCCCTTCCCATCACAGCCCTTACGGCGTAAGCATGTCCATTCAGCAGCGCCAAACTCTGATCAATTGGGTGAATCATAGAGAGGGTTATATTCTTGAGGATGATTATGACAGTGAATTCCGTTATACACAGCAGCCGTTTCCCGCTCTTGCTTCCATTCAATCAGACCGGGTGATTTATTTGGGGAATTTCTCAAAATCCTTTCTTCCGGGCATCCGCATAAGCTATATGGTTTTGCCGCAGCGCATTTTGCACCGGTATAAAAAAAGGTTTATTCATTTCGAAAGCACCGCTTCTTCGCTTAACCAGCTGACCATGGCTGAATTGATGAAGGCCGGTGAATGGACCCGCCATATTAAGCGCATGCGCATTGTTTACAAGCGAAAAATGCAGCACTTGATTTCACATGTAAAGCAGCAGTTCGGCGATCATGTGACGATCATCGGCGAGCAGTCGGGATTGTATATATTGGTGAGAGTTCACCTGAACTATACAGAAGAAACATTAATCGAACGCGCTTTTCAGTACGGAGTGAAGGTGTACCCTACCGCCATTTATTTCGTTGCCCAAAAACCCGAACCGCCGACTATAAAGCTGGGTTTCGCCCATCTCGATACGGATCAGATCACACAGGGCGTACAGCTTTTGAGAAATGCTTGGCTGTCATGAAAGAAAAAAGGCGCCGTTCGGCGCCTTTTGTTATCTTTTATTTCGTATTTCTTGTGAATTTCGGCAGTCCAAATATGATGGCGGCGATGCCGCAGATTCCGATGAAAACGGGATAGAAAGAGTATGGCAGGATGCTGACTGGTGAAATATTCCCGAATTTTCCGGCTGATAACAGCTGCGCGCCATAAGGAATCAATCCTTGTATCATACACGAAAAGATATCCAGAATACTTGCCGATTTTCTGTTGTCGATGTTGAATTTATCAGCGATATTCTTTGCAATCGGCCCGGCTGCGATAATGGAGATCGTATTATTGGCCGCAGCCAGATTCGTCACGCTGACCAGTCCGGCAATGCCGGCTTCGGCGCCTTTTTTCGAACGGATTCGTTTCGTGATGAACTCCAGTAAAAAGTCGATCCCGCCGTTTTGTTTCATCACGCCGACCATCCCTCCGATCAGCATGGACAGGATGATCAGATCGCTCATTCCGGCAATTCCATCCGTAATCGCCTTAAAATAAGAGTCAAGCGTCAGGCTGCCGCCCGCTAATCCGATGATTCCCGTCAAAACCAATCCGCCGAATATGACAGCCATCACATTAATACCGATTAACGCAAAAACCAACACGGCGACATAAGGAAGCACCTTAATCCAGTTGTAAGATTCAGCACCCGTATGGCCGGCGTGGCCTGCCGGAATAAAAAATAAGATAATAACAGTCACAATGGCAGCAGGCAAAACAATCAGAAAGTTCGTTTTGAATTTATCCATCATTTGTGTTTTTTGCGTCCGGACTGACGCGATGGTCGTATCGGAAATAAAAGAAAGATTATCTCCGAACATAGCTCCGCCGACCACAGCCGCCATCGTAATCGCGCCGGAGATGCCAAGCTCTCCGCTCAGACCCGCGCTGATCGGCGCAACCGCCGCAATCGTGCCCATTGATGTTCCCATCGATATAGAAATAAAACAAGCAATGATAAACAGCCCCGGCAGCAAAAACTGCTGCGGAATAACGCTCAAAGCAAGGTTGACAGTTGAATGCACCGCTCCCATCGCTTCAGCCGCTGAAGCAAAGGCACCTGCCAATATAAAAATCATAACCATAATGATAATATCAGGATGTCCCGCACCGGAAGCGAACCATTCTATTTTTTGATTGAGCGATTTCTTCCGGTTAAATAACAGCGCAAAAGCTGACGCAATAATCGCGGCAATCAGAATCGGCAATTTATAAAAATCTCCGGTCACCAGACCAGAGCCGACAAAAAGCCCTACGAATAAGACTAAAGGCAATAACGCCCAAGGGTTCTTTTTATTGTTCATCTGGGTAAACCACCTCTTTTCAGCATTAAAGTCGCTAATCACAGTCTAAGCAACATTTCACACTTTAAAAGTCTGCAGTGAAAAAGTCAAGCTGAAAAAAGGATAAGTAATGATTGATAAGATAGAAAAAGCTGTTTTGTTTCCTCTCTTTAGAAAATAAAAAAACCAAGGCTCGTTTCCTTGGTACATTTCATGCGGCCCGGCGTCCGGGACACCTTCTCTTCATTCAGAAATACATTCAGCTTTCAGTCTGCTTTTAAGTTTCGCTTCATTTTCAAGGATATCTTCGTAATCCTCAATCTTCCTGTTTAATCGTTTTATGGTTTCATCAATTTCCCTCTGTTTCTCCGTCAGCCTTTTCCTTTCATTTATCAGGATGTTTTTTCGGGGTTCGATCGTATGATCGGCTCCTTCAATAAATAAAGCGGTATATTCAATCAGCGCCTCAATCGACAGCCCGGCACTTCTCATGCATTTTATAAATTGAATCCAATTCACATCATCTTCGTCATAATCGCGGATGCCGCTTTCATCGCGTTTTACCGGAGGAATCAGTCCTATACTTTCATAATACCTAAGCGTTGCGGCTGATAACTCAACCTGCTTTGCAGCCTGCGCAATCTTCATATTCTTACCACCCGTCCTTCATACCTTTCATAAGCGTGCCATTATAGAATATCATTTCATAAAAAAATAAACCAAACTCCTTGACTTAAAGTCCGCTTTAACATTTAAAGTAAAACCGAACAGAGGATTCATCACTTTATCTTGGAAAGGAAGATAACCATGTGTAATAATCATCCGACTCGTGTATTAAGCGCTCCGCATGCAAAAGCTAAATTTGAGCGGACGACGATTGAGAGAAGAGCATTACGGCCGCACGATATCCTGATTGATATTAAGTACAGCGGGATTTGTCACTCAGACATCCACAGCGCATTCGATGAATGGGGCGGCGGAATCTTTCCGATGGTTCCCGGGCACGAAATTGCCGGAGTTGTGGAAGCCGTGGGTGAAGACGTCACCACATTTGCCGTCGGCGACCGTGTGGGTGTAGGCTGTTTTGTAGACTCCTGCGGGGAATGTGAATACTGCCTTAACGGAGACGAACAATATTGCACAAAAGGCGTTGTTCAGACTTATAATAACCTGGACTACGACGGAAACCCTACATACGGCGGCTACAGCCAGAAAATAGTTGTCACTGACAGATTCGTTGTCCGGATTCCCGATCAGCTGGATTTGGATGCTGCCAGCCCGCTATTGTGCGCGGGCATTACCACGTATTCTCCGCTGAAACACTGGAATGCCGGCCCCGGCAAAAAAGTGGCGATTGTCGGAATGGGCGGGCTCGGACATTTAGCCGTTCAATTCGCGCACGCTTTAGGCGCAGAGGTCACCGTCCTCAGCCGCTCAATGAACAAAAAAGACGAAGCGCTTGAATTTGGAGCCGATCATTACTTTGCAACAAGCGATCCGGATACATTTACTGAGCTGGCCGGACGTTTTGATCTTATTTTAAATACAGTATCCGCGAACCTTGACGTAGATGCCTACTTATCTCTGCTTCGCATTGACGGTACATTGGTAAATGTGGGGGCGCCCGCTAAGCCGGATTCATACAGTGTGTTCTCCTTAATCACGGGCCGCCGCAGCATTGCGGGTTCACTCGTCGGCGGTATTCCGCAGACTCAGGAGATGCTTGATTTCGCCGCCGAGCACGGCATTGCTCCTAAAATTGAAGTGATACCGGCCGATCAAGTCGACGAAGCGTACGAACGGGTTCTCCAAAGCGATGTCCGCTACCGTTTCGTCATTGATATTGCAACTTTATAATCGATATAAAAAACATACCACTATTTGTTGGTATGTTTTTTTCAGTTTAAATTATTTTTTATTTCAGCAGCCATCCGGGCACCGCTTTTATATAAACCAATTCGCCTATCAGCTCAACAATCGTCTGTGTGACGATAACAGCGGCGGCCAATGGGGCCCAAGCATCCGGCAAAGCCAGCGCTAACGGAAGGACTGCGAGTGAATTTCTTGTGCCCGTGCTGAAGATCAATGCTCTTCCTTCACCTGTATCCAGACGGAACGCATTTGCGATAAACCGGGAGACAAACGGCATAATGAGCAGGAATAACAGATAGATCGGAATCACACGTATAATGATGTCAGCATCACTGATGACCTTGCCGATTTGTGTGGCGACGACCGCCAGTAAGACCAGAGCCATAAAAGGAACAGGCAGCCACGCCGTCCATTCCAGCACCTTTTCTCCCGCCGGCTTCTTATCAGCCCATAATTGAGTCATCACCGCCGCCAGCAGCGGCACCGCTATTAACAATAAGAATGCTTCCAGAAACGGTCCCGCATGAACAGCCCCTATCACTTCTTTCCCGATAAACAGCCGCAGGTATAACGGAAGCAATACCATCTGAACGGCGAACAAAACCGGCGTGGAAGCCAGTATTAATCTCTCATTTCCTTTGCCGAGCTGAGTAAAGACGATGACGTAATCAATACAAGGTGTAAGCAATACCAAACAAACCCCTAATAATATAGGAGGAGATTGAGGAAAAATGGCGGTTAACACCCATACAACGACAGGTACAGCTAAGAAATTACCGATCAGTAAAGCCGCCATAAACTTGAGGTTTGACAAGGCTTCCCTCAGCTTCAAGAATGGGATTTGGGCAAACATGGCATACATGAGAACAGCGATAAACGGTGATATCGTCCATCCCCAGCGAAGTCCTGAATCTTTCCCGGCGATCCCCGCTATTCCTCCGATCACAAGAGTCACACCATATATCCAAATTTGCTGTTTTTCTAATGTCTCTCTGGTTATTTTCATTGGCTGACACCTCTTCCCCGCCCATTATACCTTCTTTTCTGCCGGAATTAAAAAACACCAAGGGTCTGTGACACTTGGTGTTTTTGGAACGCGGCCGAGAGATACGGGTTGAGAAACGTTAATTATTGTAAATAACTCCCGAAAAGTATTTTTGGCGTACTGTTCCTTATCGAATAAAAGCATTCTCTTTCATTTCCAAAGCATCATCCAGCCATCTCGGGTGCATCGGCAAGAGATGTTCAGGTAATTCATGGATATCAAAATATCTGATTTCCATGGCTTCCTCTGTGGACTCTTTCAAAGTGCCGCCGATGACGTCACATTGAAAACAATTGGTAATAAAATGGCTGACTCTGCCGTCAGGGTATATAAAGGTTTGTGAACTCGGATCAGAATAAACGCCTATCATTTTAGAGACTTTCACCACTAATCCAGTTTCCTCCTCTATTTCTCTTATAATTGCTTGTTCAACTGTTTCACCAGGTTCCACATGGCCTGAAGGAATGCCCCATAAACCATTATCAGCACGCTTCATTAATAAAACGGAACTTGATTCTTTCATTATAATTCCAGCGACTCCGGCTTTCACTTGTTCTGTCCATTGGAAATCCGGTTTTTTCCGTACTTCTGCCTTTATTTCATTATCGAACAAGTCTTTCAGATCGCGGATCACAACATCCGGATTTCTAAAATCATGTTTTGCAGGAAATAAAGTATTTTGATCAGAAACTAATACGGAAGTTATGCCTATTTGGTTTGCTCCGACAATATCTGTTTCAGGCGTATCCCCGATCATAACGCATCTCTCTTTATCCTCAAAAGGCTCTAGTACTTTTTCAAATATTGAAGACGCCGGTTTTCCAATTATCATCGGCTCTTCAGCAGCTGCTGTTTTAACAGCCGCGACTATAGCGCCTGTCGCGGGAGCTGGTCCGTTAGCGGCAGGAAATGTTTTATCCCCGTTTGCAGCGATAAATGAAGCTCCGCAGCGGATGAGGTTTACTGCCTTATGCACATCCTGAAATGTAATATTTTGATCCCATCCAATGACAACAGCCTCCGCCTGATCTTCCGTAAGATCAATACCGGCCTTTTGAATTTCACTTTTAAGTTGGTCATTTCCCAATATATATGCCTTCTTTATTCCTTCACTGACAAGGTAATCAGCTGTTGCCCACCCCGCAGTAAACACTTCACCAATACTTGCTGAAATCCCCAGTTTATGAAGGCGTTTCACAATCGTTTCTCTTGTAACACAAGGATCATTCGTTAAAAAGCGAATGGCTTTCTTTTCTTCACGGAGTCGTTTTAAAGAGGCCACAGCTCCTGGTAAAGCTTTATCTCCTATATATATCACTCCGTCTAAATCAAATAAAAATACATCATAATTCTTGGAGATCATCGTAACACTCCTTAAGCGGTGTCTCTTGGTTAATAGTTGAGCGATACGCAAAATGATTTGTAGGGCCTTGTCCTTTCCCGATTCCTAAGGGATGTTTAATGGCTGCTGAAATGAATTCCTTTCCAGTTGCCACTGATTCCGGTATGCTGTGCTGCTTTGCCAGCTCTGCAGTTATCACAGCTGAAAATGTACATCCTGTTCCATGAGTATGCTTTGTATCAAAGCGGGGAGAAACAAATTCCTCGAAATCCTCGTCAAAGTACAAAATATCACGGGCTTCTCCGTTCAGGTGCCCCCCTTTTACGACAGCACTTTTTGCCCCGTATACCTCCACTATTTCTTTCGCCGCATCACGCATCTGCTGTACAGTCTCGATTGATTTGCCGATGATTACTTCCGCTTCCGGAATGTTCGGTGTAATAACAGTTGTTTGGGGTATTAATAATTTCTTCAAATGATCAATGGCGTCCTTATGGAGCAGATGATGTCCGCTTTTAGCAATCATAACCGGATCCATCACATACGATTGAATATTTGCGTCTTTTAACTTTTCTGCCAGCAATTCAATAATTCCTATACTTGCAAGCATACCGGTTTTGACAGCATCCGGTTTTATATCATCCATGACACAGTCTATTTGCTGAGATATATTCTGAAGAGACATCTCCTCAAAACTTTTCACACCAAGTGTGTTTTGTGCAACAACTGATGTAATAACAGCCATTCCATATACCTTTTGTTCCTGAAATGTTTTTAAATCCGCATGAATTCCCGCCCCTCCGGAAGGATCAGTCCCAGCAATCGAAAGCGCTTTATAAATATCCTTCAACTTACACTCCTCCTTCAGGCAGGTTTCACTGCTTTAAAAATGACAAAAGGCGGATATTCCTTTTCACATTTCCAATTATTAAATTGAAACTCTTTCTCTATGGCTTTTACATGCTCTTGGTCAATATCGTTTAACGTTGGTTCTGATAAAGTTACATTTTCAAAACCTGCATGAGTTAATAGTTTATAATACATTGACTTCGGCCAATGAAAATCATTTAAAATTAAATCTGCTTGTCCCGGAACATGGAGCCATTCATTTCTTTCTTCTCCGTAAGAATATTCTTTCCCCGGTATTCCATTGCGGAAGGTTGAAAATTCAATTCCGGTTGAATCAGGATTCGTATCGAGTATGACAAATGAAGCTCCTGGTTTTAACACACGAAAAATTTCATTTATGATACCTTTGATACGCTGGTCACTATCCGTATTAATAAAAACATAACAGGCCATTGCAGCATCAACTGAGTGATCTGGTAAGAAGGAAAGATTATCGTGTTCAATTAAATGATAGTCCACATGAGGATGTTGTCTTTTTGCCTTTGCTATATCTAACATCTTCCTTGATTCATCGACTGCGATCACATTGCAGCCTATTCTGTCAGCCAGCCTGTAAGCTACCTTTCCCGGACCGCATCCGAAATCGAGCACCTTTTTAATCTCCGCTTTATCAAAAGTACGAAAAACAAACTCAAAACCTAACGTTTGTTCTAAAACGTCATTATAAGCATCGAATTTACCAGCAACACTGTCTTCTTTCCATGAAGTTTTCATTGAATTTCCTCCTTTTGCTCAATTGAGAAATAATGAAACCACTTATTCCTGACGAAAAATTGATATATAGGAAGTAAACTTTGAAATAGAGAATGATCCATATCCCGTTTATATGCAATATGCTGGTATATACTGAAAAGGAAAAGAATCTGTTTCCAGTAATCAGGTAAATCAAGCATTTCAATATCGTTTTTAGTCATAGAAATGTGATCTTTCCTAAGTAATTCTTCATACTTTAAGACTGTTTCAATGGACGGCCAGTTATTTCCCTCAGGCATTTTCGGAAATTCAAATTCCGGAATATCATGGTGATTTTCAGCTTCCTCAAGCACCGTTTTCGCCCATTCATGATCTGAATCATAAATATGGATTGATCCCGCATTATGAAAATATTCTCCGACTTCTAAACGCAGTTCTCTGGCCATTAATTCCTGCATGAACGTAAATGAGAAAAGATCACTGATCATCCCGCGAAAAGCATCATTTGCACGCATGACAGAAGACATGTATAATTCGCCTTCCCTCACAAAAAACTGCAAACCGATTGTGCAGGAAACATCTATATTTTCTGAAACGAAGAGTTCCGAAGCATCGAATATTTGAATAAATGCCCTTTTTGAATCAATATCTTCTTGTGTCAAAAGATTTTTTATTCTATTCCATTGATTTAGTTTTGCATTTCCGAATTCAAATATTTTAGGCCCGTACGCAGTGCCTGTTAATGTTTTTTTATTCATTGAATATGAAGGCATTTTTTTATTGTAATAACTGATAAAATCTAAGTCGTTACTCCCCGATAAATACCATAACACTTCAGCAAAATTAAACACGATATTGGTTTTTCTTGAGGATAAATAAGTGACACGTTCTATTGGATTTTCCAGAGTCAGATGGTAGTTCAATTGTTCTCTGCTTTTTTGTCCGCGCGGTGAATTGAAAAATTCAGGGTTGTGATAGATGTCATACAGCGTTTCCGTATATGCTTCATGAAAAGTTCTCTTTCTCATTGAGATTCCGCCTTATATGCTGCAAAGATATTTTTAATGTTCTCTAATAAATCATCTGTATCTTTATAGCTGATGTACTCAACATCCGCCACTGCATTTAACCCTTGAATTAAGAAAGCATAATCCTTGTCCTTTTCTAGAAATAGCACGATCTTTTTTTTCAAGGCAGAAGCCCATCCAATTTCTATATGTGTTCCGGGAGAAGCGGGTGATCCGGGGAATGCTGCAAAAAGGTCGCAAGTGCTTATTTCATCAAAATCAATTTTAGTGCATTGAAGGGGTGTCATGAAATCTTTCCCCCACCCTTCCCGCTTGTGAGCATTATGAACCAGCCATCCTTCATTCTCAAAAAAGGAAATTAATGATTCCAGCTTTCCCCTCTCATACGTACTCATCAATCCAGTTTTCTCATCTACTAAACTTTTAAAAGGCCCTGCCAGAAAAACTTTTTTAGTCGCCACTTCATATCACCCTTTCAAAATAAATAAAGCCACTTTCCTCTATGGAAAGTGGCTTAAATATAGATAAGATAAAGAATCTCTCTAATTTTTCACTTCCCTACGCTGGTATTAACCAAATCAGGTTCAAAGGGTCAGGACGTATTGTCTCTTCTCAGCTATTAAAGCTCCCCCAGTGACTTTTTATAAATATTTACTTTAATTCTATGCTACTCCATATAAATAGTCAAACAATGACCGGCAAAAAGCGCTGCGGATATCACTGGGATTCCCCTTCAATATTGCAGCTTACCCACTAGTTTTAAAACCTTCCGGCCTCTTTTTTCCTGCCAACGAATAAGGTCACGGCAACACTCGCTGAACTGACCAAAGTCCCCAGAACGGCAGCAAGAATTGTCAAAAAGCCATGGGGAATCAGAAATCCAATCGGAATGAGGCCCGCAAACGTGAGAACGATAAAACATTGATAGACGCCGGATATGATTCTCACAACCAAGCTGCTAAAAAAGGACATGACGAATGGCGGAATGAACAAACATAAAATGATTCCGAGTGAGATCAATAAAATCATAGGCTCGTCAAAAGAAATGACACGATCGCCGGGAGACTCTTCAGCCGCCGCGAATACAGCAAATATAGACATCATCAGCGTAAGAAAAACAAGAAAAAACCTTTTCAGCAACGTTATGACTCCTTTTTATAAAAACGGGTATCCTTTTTTTTAAGACGATAACCATTTTATGTTATCAAATGAAATAATATGAAGTCAATTGATGAATGAATAACGTAATAAACGGCTTGCTGCTGTGTCGGTCTTATATCAGGAGGAAAAACAATCCGTACAGAATCTATATTGGTTTTCTCGATGTGTTTCATCAGTTTGACGGCATCACTGGTTCTTACGGCTGAAACCCCGAATATCAGTTCAACATCTTCAAATTTTCGCTGATTAACATACTCAATGATCTGAAGGCGCTCATCTATGCTGAGTGGATGCTGTTCACCAGTCGTGCCGCATATGAGAACGAATGGATACCGCTGTTTTTCAAATGTTCGACAATAGGATCAAATCCTGCTGAATATAAACGTTCATCTTCATGAAAAGGCGTAGGGATAGCAATAAAATTTGCATGAGAATGACCTCCAAGTACTATTCTTGAATATCTGCAGAGTATCATATAACACTGTCTGACATTTAAAAAAGTACAGTTTCAGATAACTCAACATGTCAGATGTAAAGGCTGACACACAAAAAAGGCAGGCAAAGAGAGCCTGCTTCATCGCTTCATCCTATAGCGATTCATTCTCTGGATTGCTTGACAAATAAGAGTAATAAGGCAAACTAAATATAAAAATTGTACTAATGAGGTGGGATTTATGATTTTAGATTTAAAAGGTGAACCGCACATGGATCATCTTGTGGGAATGCTGTATTCTGCCGTTAATGAAAATGACAGCCGCTTAATATCCATTGTATCAGACATGTCACAGCAGGAGATCGATTATAAAGGACCAAATCAAACATACAATAGTGCAGCTCAGCTAATAAGACACTTAGCATATGTTGATCTCAACTGGATATTTAGAATAAAGGGTGAACCGATACCAAAGCAGCTTGAAGAGAAGTATGGACCAATGTTAGATCAGAACAATAAGATCCCTTTCATTTCGGGTGTTTCATTAAAACAAATTCTCACTGATTATGAAAAAGTATTCAGCATGTTTAAGTCTGTTTGTTATCAATTAACTGACGATCAGCTGAATCATACAGTAGATTATGAAGCAGAAAAACAAGCAACCATTCAATGGGGAATATGGCATATGGCAGACCATAATAGATATCATCAAGCTCATATTCATCAGCTTCGCAAATGGTATGAAGAGAAACAGAAACTTGGCAGTTAAAGCCTTATTAGGAGGAGCAAGGATAAATTCATTACAAATGTCTATTTTCACTGACTGCCAATCAATTAAAATGGTCAGACAAAAAATCGCTATTACATTTGCAACGTATCTTAATCCGGCCGGCGCAGTTGTTTTCAGCATAATAAAAAAAAGACCGCTTTCCCCTCTTCTTCAACGTAACTGACATCATCATCTTCATTTTTCTTAACATAGGTTCAGCAAATCGTTCCTCGGTATATTCCACACATTGTTTTCAAATGCAGGTGCAATTCTCCCTGAAACAGCAAATGGTTGTTTGGTTTATTGAATTCTTTCATATTAAATGGAGTCATTTTAATGATCATATCAGTCTCCTTCCAAACGAGATTGCATTTACCCATTATTTGTTATTCTGCAACTGAATCATTATCTTTTATATCAGGAATTCTTACAAAAAAGTAAGGTGAGTGTAAGGTATCCGCATTTATTCGATATGCAGTGTTCACTAGAATAAGAAGTATAAAAGGAGTGATGAAGAATGAAAAATATGAGCATTTTCATTATTATATTAGGCTGCCTATCGGTTTTCATATTAGGAGGCTGCGCTGATCAAGGCGCCGTGCTGGAAAGCGATTATTACGTACAAATTCACGGAAAAGCGGAAAAAAACAAAAATAATAGCAACTACGTTTACAATTTAGAAGGGTATAACGAGAAAGGTAAGAAAAAGATGGTTTCTTTCTTTGTTGAAAAGCCTTATCAAGAAGGTGACATTGTACGCGTTCCGAGGAGCTATGAGGGTTATACCGGAGGATCTGAAGCTATTAAGGCCGAGAAACTGCCTGAAAAGATCAAAGACCGATTCAACATTGTGAAATAACAGCGAGTTGAGCAGATATTTAAGTCTGCTCTCAATTTTTTACGACAGGTTCATTCGAATGCAAAATGCAGGATGGCTCCTTGGGCCACTTCTACATAAAAGATTGTGCAAATTAAGCACACCCTCCCCATTTTCTTTTTTTTGGCTGGTTACAACTATCGGAAGTGACATTGACAATTCTTCTATGGTCCCAAGTAATTAATGAACTCTATAGTGGGCGGATACGTATACGGCGGGGTTTGCAGTTTTTTAACTTCTTGTTATTTGAGCTATTTCGACTTTTACTTGAAAGAATTAAATTAGAGAGTCTGAACGAGGAGTGAAGCACGCGCTCCATGTGAATCCATTTAGTTCAAACTGAATATGCGCGGACTAAAATAGTTGCACTGATGGACGTATTCAACACAAAAAAGAGCAGGAAACCCGTAAGTTACTGCTCTCCTCAGTCTATCCGCCGTTCATTTGTTTTACAATGTATTCAGCATCATTTCCTACACCTTGAAGCAGCGCTGAACCTCGCCTATGCTGCCAAGGCAAACCAATAAAGTACAATCCCTCCGCAGCTGAAACACCCCGGTGATGTATAATTCGGCCTTCCTTATCCAAAACACCTTCTATTTTCATCCAACAAAGCGGATTCTTAAAGCCAGTTGCCCAAATGATATTGTTTACTTCTAATGAAGATGAATCTTTAAAAATGATTTCATTTTGCTTTCCGGCTATGACTCTTTGTTTTAAGATGATCTTCTTCTGTCTTATTGCATGTTTTAATTCATACCCAAATATGGGGTCGCCTTTCTTTTGAATGAACTTGCCTACTATTGATGTATGACTTGCATGTAAAACTCCTAATTTATCAAACCACCAAAAGATGCTTCTTTTTCCAATCCATAAAGGGAAATAAGCCGGTTTATTACTGCAAGCCAAATATGTAACTCTTTCTTTGGATAATTCAACAGCTATCTGAGCTCCGCTATTCCCGCCGCCGACTACCAGTACATTCCCGGGCGCCAGTTGTTTTGAATGTTTATATTGTGAAGAATGTAATTGATGAATATGATCGGCTACATCCCTTGATATTGATGGAATGTTAGGGGTATGAAAAGGACCTGCGGCCATCACAAGATTTTTCGTTTGATATTCTTCCCGGTTTGTTTTTATTAAGAAATCGTTGTTTAATTTTTGGACACTTATTACTTCTGTCCGTAATTGGATCGGGATTTCAAATCTTTCAACATATTTTTTCAGATAAGCAGCAATTTCATTTTTTGAAGGGAGTCCATGCTTGTCTCCTTCAAGCGGCATTCCAGGCAAAGAGCTGTACATTCGAGAAGTAAATAAAACCAATGAGTCATACCGGTTTTTCCAGCTTTCTCCTGCTTCATGACTTTTATCCAAAATGATAAACTTTTGTTTCGACTTCTTTAGATAATATCCTACTGAGATTCCTGCCTGACCGGCTCCGATTACTATCGTGTCGTACATATGAATCCCCCCTCCGGTTTTATCTTAATTGTCAGCAGACAAGTGAGTCCCTATTTCCTCCTTTAATGATGATGATGGTCACGCGGATTCTCAGTTTGGGCCTGACAAAGAATCGTATTGTCGTGATTATGCGCTGCTGTTTCCATTTGAATGGTTACATGTGTAATGCCTTTATCTCCAAGTTCATGTTCAATTTTGCGTAAAATACTTTCACTTTCAGAAATGGTCAGTTGATCGTTAACAACAGCGTGGCAGGAAAGAGCATTCAATCCGCTTGTGATAGACCATATGTGCAAATCATGAATGCTTTGAATTCCTTCTGTCTCTTCAATTGTATGAATGATGTCAGTGACATTGATATTTTCCGGAGTTCCTTCCATTAATACGTGAATGGAGTCTTTCGTCACATGGTAACCGCTTCTCAGAACAAGAATAGCCACAATGACACTGGCCGCTGGATCTGCCCAGCTCCACCCGAAGAAGATGATAAGAATCGCAGCCAGTATGGCACCTACAGATCCGAGCATGTCACTTATCACATGTAAGTAAGCCCCTCTTATGTTCAGGTTATTCTTTGTATCTCCGCCGTTCAGCATAATCCAAGCGACCAATATATTCACAGCTAACCCGATGATACTAATCGTCAGCATGCCGGTTGTTGCTACCTCCGGCGGATGAGAGAAACGTTTGATTGCTTCATAAATGATATAAAGGGAAATCACTATTAATGCAACACCGTTTATCACAGCTGCGAGAATCTCAAATCGTTTGTAGCCGAATGTCTTATGATGACTTGCCTTTTTTTCAGCCAATTTAAAAGCAATCAGAGCAACCATTAATGAGATCGAGTCACTCAGCATATGGCCTGCATCTGACAAAAGCGCTAAACTATTGGTTAAAAATCCGCCTATCGCTTCTATTATCATATAACCTGTAATCACGATAAAAGAGATCAATAAAACCTTCTTATTGGACCCGCCAGCGTGATTGTGATTGTGACCCATAAAAATCTCCTCCTTATCTCATACACTGCATTTATTATTTCTTTTCTGTTATGAAGCATTCTAACACGGACACAAAAATAACCGTATATGATTATGTGCTCATATATGAATATATAGGTTCTTTACTGAAATGTCAAAATCTTTTCAATGAAAATTCCCGATACTTTATATTGCTCTTAATCAATGATTGCTATGAAGCCGCGGATTACAGTAATTACTTCAGGCGCAGACAATTTAGAAAAATCGCTGCACTTCTATCGGGATGGCTTGGGTCTGCCTACAGAAGGAATAGCCGGTACAGATTTGAACATGGCGCAGCTGCTTTTTTTGACTTGCAAACGGGACTGAAACTTGCCCTTTGGGACCGCAAAAACATCGCACATGAAACAAACGTTACGTTAACTGCGCCAAGCCCTGCAGAATTTACATGAGGACATAATGTTGGCAGTAAAGCTGAAGTCGATAAAGTCATGGAACAGGCAAAACAGGCAGGAGCAACGATAACTGATCCCGCTCATGATACTTTTTGGGGCGGATACTCCGGGCACTTCCAAGACCCCGATGGACACTTATGGGAAATCGATATAAGTGAATAACCACATTTCAGAAATGAATACAACAATAAAAACACACCTGAATGTTCTGGTGTGCTCCAATAATAATGTAAATTTCGCTTCATTAACAGCTAGTATATCCCCAATTTCAACTTCCAGCCCTGTTTCTTCATATACCTCACGTACAGCTGCTTCTATTAGATTTTCATTAAGCTCAACTTTTCCGCCTGGAAGTGACCAATGCCCCTCATGATTATCTACCATTACTATCTGATTGAACTCATTTCTAATCAATGCGTATACAACTTTAACTTCTTCCATATGACTCTCCTTTACTAAAAATATTTTTTAACCGCTTATTTATATATTTACTGTAAAGAATATAAAGGGATATAACAGCTATTTTTTTGTAATACATCAAACTTACAACCGTTCAAGCGCATCATTTGTATCGTTTTAGAACCTTTTTTAAAAACGACAGTCTATTGAGCAGAGCAAATAAGAGTAAACTTTAAAAATAAAAGAGAACATAAAAAATACCAAAGGCCGTTACACCCTTGGTATCATTGAGATGCAGCCGGGAGGACTTACGCTTCATGAGTTTTTCAACCACGGGAGCCTCGCACTGCTTTTAAACATAAGATACTATTCCTTATTTCCAAGCGACCATATCACCACCGGAATTAATAATAACGATAATATCCCTCCGCCAAGTGATAATGTCAGGTAATTGGCACCTGCTACGACCATTCCGGACAAGGCTCCGCCGGCGGCTCCGGACAACGCAATCAAAACATCCACAGTACCTTGTGTTTTAGCCCGTGTTGACGTTTCAGTTGAATCAACAATCAGTGCCGTTCCGCTTATCAAACCAAAATTCCATCCTAACCCGAGCAAAGACAGAGCAATGACCATAAGAATCATAGAATCTCCCGGTGCAAATGCCGATATAAGCCCTGCCAAAAGCAGCGTCATTCCGGAAGATACAGCCATTACAGTACGGCCTAATTTATCCGCAAGCACACCTGTCACCAAAGAAGGGAGATACATGGCGCCTATATGAAAACCGATAACAAGACCTACCGCTCCTAAGCCATGGCCGTGATGTCTCATATGGACCGGTGTCATTGTCATAATAGCAGTCATTACAATTTGAGTAAGAATCATAACCGCCGCACCCGCAATAATACCTTTTTTGTTCTCTGTGTGTTCGTCGGCGGGCACTTGTCCTCTATCATCAGGTGTTTGGCCGGCCATTTCTATTGTTCTTGCTATGACTAAAGGGTCAGGACGTAGCATGATGAAAAGAGTAACACCTGCCAACATATATGCTGCCGCCGCTAAAATGAATGGACCCGCCAGTGACGGAACACCAATGGAGCGAGCGAAGTTCCCCATTACATTCACTAAATTCGGGCCTGCAACGGCACCGAATGTGGTAAAAACCATAGTCATACTGACAGCAGTCGCCCGCTGTTTATGATTTGCCAAGTCCGTACCCGCATAACGGGCCTGCAGATTTGTCGCTGTTCCCGCACCATAAATAATCAAAGAAGCAAACAGCAGAAACACACTATTTAAAATAGCCGCAATGATGACTCCTATCGCTCCCAGTCCGCCAATCATAAATCCGGCTGAAAGACCTGTCCGGCGGCCGTAACGCTGAGAAAGCCTCCCCACAAATAACGCGGCGCCTGCTGATCCTAAGGTAAATAAAGCAGAGGGCACACCGGCAAACGCATCTGTACCAAGCATTTGCTGTGCAATAAGCGCACCGACAGTCACTCCGGCCGCCAACCCTGCGCCGCCGAAAATTTGTGAAAGACTGACGACAAACAAAGTACGCTTATATAATCTTTTTTGTTTATCAGGAGAACCTATGAATTGCTCCAATAATGCCGATTGAGTATCTGACCCTTTTGCACTGTCTTTGTGAAGCATAATCCGACCTGCCTTTCTATAACCTCCAACAGATTTGGATTATCATAACACGCACAAAAAAACCATACAATATAATAATTGTATGGCGGACAATATTAGATATGCTCATCCAGCAGGCGTTTAAGAATCAGCAGTCCCTGCTCAAGCTCCCCAAGCGTTTTCGGTGCACAGACAGACACCCTTACAGCCCTTTCCGGACAACTGTTCCCGACGACAAAACGTTCAGCCGCGTATACTTGCACTCCATGCTGTGCGGCTGATTTTTCAAATGCAGCACCTGTCATATTTCCGGGTAACAGTAACCATCGAAAGATTCCCGTCTCAGCACCTGCACACGTATAGCCGGTTAAATATTGATCGACCATTTTGTTTCTGCGAATAGTCTGTTCACGATGACTGTCAATTAAGATTTCAAATTGATTCGATACGATCGTCCGTGCAGTGAGTTCTGCTAACAGCGGGGAAACGGTTATATTTAAATTGTAAAGCGCCTTTGAAATCGGCTCCTTATATTGACTCGGGACGGCGACATACGCCATCCTTAACCCTGGTGCCAGTGATTTTGATAAACCGGCAATGTGAATGACCTGTTCCGGTGCAAATGATGCGATGGCCGGAAGCGGATTCTTGCCAAGAAGATGGTACGAGGCATCTTCAATAATGAATTGGTTATATTTTTTTGCAATTTTCGCGATCATTTTTCGATTCTCAACAGACATAAAGGACGCTGTCGGATTATGATAATCCGGGATGAGGTAGATGCCTTTAATATTTTCATTTTTACACGCATATTCAAATGAGGCAGGGCTCATCTCATTGTTCTCTGATTTGATCGGCACAATCTGCACACTCAGCATCGAAGCGGCAGTTTTCAAGCCTGGGTATGTATGGTGATCAACTCCAATGCGGTCTCCTGGTTTACAAAGACTCGCCAATGCCGCGGCAATCGCATTTTGCCCGCCGTTTGCAAATAAAATGTGATCAACGGACGTTTCAAATCCGCCTCTTCGAATCAGCTTAACAGCCGCATCTTTCTGCCAAAGACTTTCACCCGTCCGGCCATAGCCAAACCACTTTTCATAATCTTCCTCTTGCAGCATACTTTTCAGCTGGAGCAGCAGCGGCTCATAAGAAGCCTGATCCGGAAGCGTCGCCCCCATTTCAATCAGATGCTTCGGCTTTGTATCTTCCAGCAGATACGCATTCGATAACGCATCATAAGCAACAAAAGTCCCGCTCCCGACAGAGGCACTCAGCAGACCCTTTAACTCGCAGACTTTAAAAGCCTTTGAAATGGTGCTTACATTTAAATCCAAAAAATCAGCCAGTTCTCTCTGAGGAGGCAGTTTGGTTCCGGGTAATAAAACTTCTTGTAATATATCCTGTTCTAATTTCTCTGCAATCGCTTTATAAATGGGTTTTTCCGTTTTATCAATCGCCGGCTTCCAGCTCATCGGATAATTTTCAAAAGAATTGATCGGCATGATATGCATCCTTTTTCATTCAATTATATGATCACACCGTTTATAAAACAATTTTCACTTAACAGACGCAAAAGTTGACATAAAAAAAAGCCAAAGGCGGTTAAACCTTTGGCATGATTGATACGCCAGGGAAAAATTGAACTTTCATCAGAGATATCAATGATGAGAAGAGCTTTTCTGTACGACACTCTCTATCTTCACTCTTTATCTCGATTTGTATTCCTTGATGTTCCCGTTTCCTTATTTAGAAGAAAGATCACTAACGACATCTAATAATACATTGACACCTGCAGCCAAGTCATGATCTTTCGTGTATTCTTCAGGATTATGGCTGATCCCCTCTATACTTGGAACGAAAATCATAGCCGTCGGACAGATGCGGGCCATCATTTGTGCATCGTGCCCGGCACCGGATGTCATCCGTTTTGATTCCAGTCCCCGTTTATTTGCAGCCCGCTCAATTAATGCAACAATGTTTTTATCAAATACAACGGGATTGAAACGGACTAATGGTTCAGATGTGATAGATACGTTTTCAGCCTCTTCCAAATCTTTCAGGTAATCGGCCAGTGCTGATTCTTCTTCTTGAAGTCTCTTTTCGTCCGGATCTCGCAAATCAACTGTAAGTGCTGCCAATGATGGAATGACATTGATAGCATTTGGCTCAAAACTGATTGTTCCGACCGTGGCGACAGTTTGGCCGTTAGACATATTGGCACGTTTGCGCAAATACGTTATGATTTGTGCGGCTGCATGCCCGGCATCCTGACGCATATCAGTCGGAGTTGTCCCGGCATGATTTGAAACGCCTTGAACCGTTATACGCTGCCAGGAAATCCCTTGCAAATTCTCAACGGCACCGACCGGAATGCCTGTTTTGTCTAAAATCGGCCCCTGCTCAACATGAAGCTCAATAAAGGCGTGCGGTGTTAAAAAGCCGGGCTTTTCTGTTCCCTCATATCCTATACGCTTAAGTTCTTCACCCAGTTTCGTCCCATCCGTACCGCGGGTCTGAAGCGCCTTTTCTAAAGAAAGTCCTCCGGCGAATACGAGTGATCCCATCATATCTGGAGTATATCGCACACCTTCCTCATTGGTAAAAGCCGCAATGACAATCGGACGCTCCGGTTTGAAGCCGGACTCCTTTAAAGTGTTTATGACTTCAAGTCCCGAAATAACCCCGTAACATCCATCGTAAATACCCGCGTTGATGACCGTGTCGATATGAGAGCCGATCATAATGGGCGCATCATTATTCTGATCAGAACCATACCATACCCCGAAAATATTTCCGATTTTATCAATCATAACCTCTAAGCCTGCTTTTTTCATCCATGTTACCAATAAGTCCCGTCCCGCCTTATCTTCATCGGAAGCAGCTAACCTTGTGAGTGTGTCATTGCGGTCACGTCCGATTTCACCAAGCTCCTTAAGACGGCTGAGTAAACGTTCAGAATTCATGTAAAGGTTCACATGTTCAGATGCCATTTTGCATTCCTCCCTGTACTGAGTCAATCGCTTCATTGATATAACAATAATGTTATGATATATAAGAATTCATCATCTTAATACCAATATTGGATTTAAAAATATAAGTATATTGAGGTGTTTAACATGCAAACGCAAAACTTTCTGATGGATGACAGTCTGCAAGATTTGACGAAACACCATACAATTGTTATGCCGGTTGCTTGCTATGAAAAAACCATTAAGAACCATTTGCACGGATATATTCCCCTTCATTGGCATGATGAAATTCAATTCGTGCTTATAATAAAAGGAGAAGCGCTGTTCCAAGTAAATGAGGAATGGGTGGTTGTCCGTCAAGGCGACGGGCTGTTTATTAACAGCGGCTGCCTGCATATGACAAAGGAGCATGGCAGTTCAGATTGTCTTTATATCTGTTTAAATGTCTCCCCGCATTTCGTTTTATCACAGGAACTCTACACGACCTATGTAAAACCTTTGATTCACGCAACGAATGTCCCTTACTTATATATCCACGCAGACGACCCTTTAGAAAAAAACATTCTGAATGCTGTATTAGAGATCCACAAATGCATCGAGCAAAAATCCCTCTTTTATGAAATAGATATCACGATGAAACTTACGTCTGTTTGGAAACACTTAATCGCCAATTGCTTCCACCTTGAATGTATCGAAACAGAATGGTTGAAGAACCAAAGGATGAAGAATATGCTGAGCTGGATCCATCAGCATTATGCTGAAAAAATCACATTGGAGGATATTGCGAAAGCCGGGCAGCTAAGCCGTTCTGAGTGCTGCCGCTATTTCAAGCGCTTTTTAAAATGTTCTCCGTTACACTACGTTATAGATTACAGAATTCAAAAAAGCTTATATTTATTGCAGCAAAGAGATGCGAGTGTGACAGACATTTCTTATCAAGTTGGTTTTAACAGCACAAGTTATTTCATCAGCAGGTTCAGACATGCCATGAAGATGACGCCGCTGGCTTATAAAAAACAAAAAAACAAAGAAAGACAGCACTGACTGATTCAGTAATTGCTGTTTTTCTTTGTTTCATGTGTTTTAGGATAAGCGAATTTTAACTAATTCCGCAAAATACGCTGCACCGGTTAAAAGAATGTCATCATTAAAATCATATGACGGGCTGTGTAATGGAATATGGCCCTTTTGATCATGCTCATCACCATTGCCAAGAAAAACAAATACACCGGGAACCTTCTCTAAAAAAGCCGAGAAATCTTCTGAAATCATCATCTGATTTATGTTAGAAGTGACATTCTCTTTTCCGGCTGTTTTGGCAGCAGCTTCAACAGTAAACCCGACATATTCTTCCCAATTCGTCGTTGGAGCAAATTCATGTGTATACTCAAACTGACACTCCGCACCATGCATCTCACAAATCCCGGAACTGATAGTCCTCATTTTTTCTTCGAGAAAACGTCGGGTGTCAGGAGAATAACTTCGCGTATCACCTTTGATTTCCACATAAGTCGGAATCGCATTCCTCACCCCGTCTGTTACGATTTCCGTACAGGATATAACGGCAGGAACGCTTGGATCTAAATTTCTGGACACAATAGTCTGTAAGGCGAGAATAATTTGCGACGCTATGACCAATGGATCAATACTCATATGAGGGCGGGCTGCATGAGCGCCTTTTCCTTTAATCCGGATGACAAAGTTATCTTCACCGGCCATAATTCCCCCGGGGCGGGTTGCAAAAGTACCCGCCGGCAATCCAGGCATATTATGCAATCCGTAAATTTCATCGAGCGGAAATTGTTCAAAAAGTCCATCCTCAATCATGGCCCTCGCACCCTTGCCCGGTTCTTCCGCCGGTTGAAAAATAAAACACACGGTGCCGTTAAAATGTTGTCTTTCACTCAATATTTTAGCTGTCCCAAGAAGGATTGCCATATGTCCGTCATGACCGCAGGCATGCATTTTCCCTTTATTTTTAGACACATACGAATGATCTGCTGCTTCAGTGAAGTGTAATGCGTCCAGTTCCGCTCTGATTCCTATAACCTTTGAACCTTCTCCCGCTTTTAAGGTGGCGACTATACCTGTTCCGCCCAGACCCGAACAAACGCTTACTCCCATTTTTTTTAATTCTTCAGCAATATACACTGAGGTCATGTGTTCTTCAAAAGCTGTTTCAGGTATCATGTGGAGGTCATGTCTCCATTTTATTAATTGATCTTTCATTGTGATATCATTCATAAAGACCACTCCAATATAATCATTAAATAGAAAGCGTTTACACAAATAATTAAAATAAAGCAAAAATAATTGCCGAAACAGTGATGACACCAATAATCGTAACAAAAACATTACTGATTTTATTTCGATACATTTTTAATACTGGCAGCTTACGAATGGCATACATAGGGAGCAGCAATAGAATAACAGCCCCTATCGGTCCGCTGATGCTTTCAATGATGCCTAGAATACTTGGGTTGATATAAGCTATTAGCCAGCAAGTGACAAACATAAAAAACAGAATGATAAAATCTGTTTTTTTCTTATTATTTCTTGATGGAAAAACCTCAACAATGATATCCCGCATGGCCTCATAGGCTCCTATATAATGTCCTAAAAAGGATTTCGTAATTGCGACAAATGCGATAATCGGGGAAAGACAAGCAATAAACGCTGAATGAAAATGGTTGGCGAGATAAGTGAGAATTGAGATGTTTTGTTTCTTTGCCATAGCAAGATCTGCCGGCGACAAACTGAATACACAGCTGTATACAAAAAATAAAACAGTAAGTATCATCAATATATAACTGTATTTTTGTATTTGGGCACATTTATCATCAGCAAATTTGTCTCCATAACACTGCCTTTGAGCTACAACGAATGGTGAAATCATTGAATAATGATTAAATGAAAGCACCAGGACAGGGAATGTCATCCATACCGTCATGAACATCCCTTGTCCTGATCCGGATAATGATAGGTGTGTGACATCCAAAATGGCTGTATTCCATTTAGGTATCAGATAGATCCCCATCAAACATAACGAACCTATAAATGGATAAACTAACAAACTCATAGTCTTCATGACCGCATCCTGACCAAAACGCACGATAAACAGTAATCCTGCTATCAGAAATCCGGCAGTTAAACCCCTTGGCGGCTCTGGCATGTTCATTTGATTCACAATAAAGCTTTGAGCTGTATTTGTAATGGCAACTGAATACATTAACAGGATGCTGTAAATCGCAAGAAAATAAATGACAGTGAATACTCTTCTTGCTTTCGCCCCAAAGTATTCTCCTGTCACCGCTAAAATCCCGTCTGTTGCAGAACCTGCCGATAAAACAAATCTGGCCAAAGCTCTGTGAGAAAAGTACGTAATCGGAAAAGCCAGAACAGTGATGATCATCAGAGGCAGAATGCCCCCTATTCCCGCATTAATTGGCAAAAAAAGCACGCCCGCGCCTATTGCTGTGCCAAACAGGCCTAAGACCCAAATTGTATTTTGCCTGCACCATTTAGCCGGATCTTCATAAGAGGCATTATTCGATGAAGAACTCCGGCACCGCACATCCACATCCTGTTCTATAGACATATTTATCCTCCCGAAAAAAGAATGTCATGCTCTGGAACATCACGAATTACCTTGAAGCCGGGCAGCTTTTCACTCGTATATATTTATCCGGAATACGCGATGACTTCAATTTCAATCTGTACATCTTTAGGCAACCTGCTTACTTCAATTGTGGATCTCGCAGGACGATGGTCTCCAAGATATTTACCATATTCCTCGTTAACAGCTTTAAAATCACCTAAATTTTTAAGGAAAATAGTCGTTTTCACTATATTTTCAATTTTTAAATCCTCTGATTTCAGAATGGATTCAATGTTTTTTAAAACTTGAATCGTTTGTTCCCTAATATCAGCCGGAACTTCATCCGTGTTTGGATTAACAGGAAGCTGTCCTGATAAAAATAAAAAATCTTGTACTTTAATGCCTTGAGAATAAGGTCCGATCGCTTTTGGTGCTTTTTCTGTAAAAACTGTTTTTAACATAATAATCACCTTCTCCTTATTGATGTAAAATTCTAAATATTCTTCACAAAAAAAAACTGAATTGCTTTCAGTTAAGAGTAATATATCACATATCTCATATTAGTCAAACGAAAAATTCATACAAAAAAGCCTGACGAGTTGTCAGGCTTTTAATTGGCTGTTTAAAATGATTCGAGTCAGACTGTTTTCCCAGTTACTCCTTATGGCATTCAGTCCTTGTTTAAGATCTTTATTCTTCATTGCGTCTAATATTTGATTGTGTTCACTGCAGGATGCATTCATTGCGTGATTTTGACTGAAATACCGAATTTCAATTCTCTGTATTTTCGTTTTTTGTCCTTGCAGTAATTTCTGCAGTTCAGTATTATTTGAGACTTCAATGATCTTTTGATGAAAGGCATTATCCAATTCCAGCGCTTTTACCTTATCATCCGTCTCCATTATTGCATTCATTTGCTTATTTAATTTTTCCATCTCGTCTATATGATCTTGTGTAAATCTTGAAAGTGCCTGTTCAAAAGCGAGACACTCGAGAGACCAAACGACCGAGTAAACCTCTTTCGCATTTTCCAGGTCAATAGGTGCTACCACTGTCCACCGATTGGCTTTCGTTATGACAAGACCTTCATTTTCAAGCTGAAGCAGCGCCTCCCGGACCGGCGTGCGGCTGATTCCGAGTGTCTCAGATAGATCTTGATTTCTCAGTCTTTCTCCCGGCTCAAGCTTACCTGTTATAATCCACTCTCTCAGAAACTGATAAGCTTCAACTTTCATAAATGTTCGTTTTAATTGGTGCTGTTGGTTCATTGTCACGTTTTCACCTCTTTAAAACATCATTTTACATGTAATATACCACATTTCAGTATATCGTTTGCGAAAAAGAAAAGTTGCTTTACATTCCGATCCATGTATAATGTGATATATCACATATTGGAAGGATGAAGAAATTTGTTTGCGAATATTGATTGGGTTTCGAATCATTTCAGATCTGATACGTTACCTCAGGAATCTTCCTATTTCTCTGCAGAGGAAACAAAAAAAGCGCTTCATTTTCATTCCGGCATTCCCGGCTATCAAGCAACACCGCTTCACTCGTTAAGAAGTCTCGCACAATATCTCGGCATAAACAGTCTTTATGTCAAAGATGAATCTAAACGCTTTAGCCTTAATGCTTTTAAAAGCTTGGGTGCTTCATATGCGATTGCTTCTTACTATAGTAAAAAACTTAAAATCGACCTTAATTCCATTCATTTTAACGAATTGGTTGAACTTGTAAAAAGCGCTCCTTCTGCTACATTTGCTACAGCTACCGACGGTAATCACGGAAAGGGACTGGCATGGGCGGCTTCCCTTTTTGGACAGAAAGCAAAGGTATATATGCCGAAAGGTTCTTCTCCCGCGAGATTGGAAGCCATTAAACATTTAGGTGCTGATGCGTACATTACAGATTTAAATTATGATGACACTGTTCAAATGGCGGCAGATTTATCTGAGAAACATCATTGGATTTTAGTTCAGGATACGGCTTGGGAAGGATACCAGCAAATTCCTCTCTCTATCATGCAAGGATATACAACAATTATTGCAGAAATATACAAACAAAATGAAGATTTCTTCAATACAATCAGTCATGTTATCCTTCAGGCTGGAGTGGGATCTTTCGCTGCTTCAATGGCAGCTTCCCTATTAAATGTAAAAAGCGGGAATAAGCCCAAAATCTCCATAGTTGAACCCGAAAGCGCAAATTGTCTGTACCGGTCAGCCCAAAGCGCCTCTGGATCACCTGTCCGAGTATACGGTGATCTTTCTACAATGATGGCTGGGCTTGCCTGCGGCGAACCCAACCCATTCGGTTGGAACATTTTGAGAACATGCAGTGATTATTTCTTTTCCTGTAATGACAAGATAAGCGCATTGGGGATGAGAATATTGGGTAATCCTATTGATCCGGATCCGAAGATTATTTCTGGTGAGTCAGGTTCCGTCCCATTAGGTTTGCTGCATGAGTTAAGTAAGAATACTTCAATGGAACAGATAAAGAAGAAATTAGAATTAGATCAGTCATCTAATGTGTTAATGATTAATACAGAAGGTGATACTGATCCGGAAAATTATCGGAAAGCGGTTTGGGGAACAGATCATTAAAACAACGGCAACATGTTTGTTTTAATGATTTATAAAAAGCCTTAACTTTGGGTGAAGTTAAGGCTTCCGTTATTTCCCCTTCCCGTGTGAAACTCAATCATTTAACTAGTCCCAAATTAAAGGCCTGTCAACCTCAGCAGTTCTGAGATAGTCTAAAAGCTGACCGGTATGTACGGACTCATGGTAAGCGATTCTTAATAACATGTCTCCTAGTTCGCGAATATATCCAACATCAGACCTGTCAATCTTTATATTTGTTAAATCTGTTTCGTTTAACGATTTGATGAATGTCAAAAACTCGGCCCGATACGGTTTTGCGAATTCTAATTCTTCGGTTACTGTGGTAAACGTTTTTGATTCATACGGGTTTTTAGATTCCTCTGAAGACTCATTCATTTGTTTTAGTAAAATGTGATGATAAAGAAATTCCGCTTCTAATACATGTCTTATCATTTCCTTACACGACATTGCTTCGGAATCGGGGCGCCAGTCCATTTTTTCCTCAGGTATAGCTGTCCATAACTTGATGCTTCGCCGTCTTACTTCTTCAAAATGTAAAACAATAAGGTCAATCGTATTCAAGTGTTTTCCCCCTTTTATTTTTAAATAATTCTCCTTTTTCCCGGAAAAAACCTCTTCAAATAAAAAACATATTCTTTCCCGACTCGCTGGATTGATAATCAAACCATTTTTAAGATAAGGAGATATTCATTCATCCATACAATAGACTCTGGCTGAACATATACTGAATGATAGTTTTCATCAGAAAGGAGAAATCAGCTTTGGCAAAATATCGGATCATGACATTTGACGGGGGCGGTACCCTAGGTGCTCTAAGTTTACAACTATTGAACAGACTGGCTGAAGAAAATCCAGCATTAATAAGTCGAACCCATGTATTTTCGGGAAATTCAATCGGTTCATTTACTGCCCTTGCATTAGCAAGCGGAAGATCTCCGAAGGAAACACTTCAGTATTTTGAGGATGAAATCCTGCCCGCATTCAGCACTTCCCGGCCGGGCGGACCTGTTTTCAATCAACAATTGCCCTATTCCGGTTTTATTAAAGCGGTACGAAACTTTTTCCCGCCAGGCCTTCGTCTTAAAGATGTAAGAAAACGAATTGTTGTCCCTTCATTCAAATTATACTCCCCAGCACTGGATCGTTGGACGCCCGTATTATTTCACAACTTTCCCGGCTCTCCCTATTTAAATGAGAAAGTGAGTGATGTCATACTGCGGAGCAGCGGTGCTCCCGCGACGCAACGAGCCTATCAAAACTACGTGGACGGATATGTAGTGGCAACGAACCCCAGTACGGCCAGTATCGCGTTTGCGGTTGGTAAAGCCAACGTGCCACTGGATCAAATTGCGGCGCTATCCATCGGTACAGGTGAAGCCCCGACTCGGTTAAGAAGAGATACGAGGGGATGGGGAATGGTAAGTGCGGATAACATACGTCCCGAAAATCTGAAGAACCTTCCTCCAAATTGGGGAGTCCTTTTGGACAGGTCGCCTAATGAACCTTTACTGCCATTTCTTCAGATGATCTCCGGCGGAAATGGCTACTATGAATCCATGGTCAGCGCGAATCTGCTGGGAGATCGCTTTTTCCGGTTAGATCCGCGGATTCCTAACTTCTCCAAAACAGACCCTTCCGTGGTTCCCGCTGTCATTGAAATTGCGAACAAAACCAACTTACAGCCTGCGAATACATTTATAGAGAAAAACTGGAACGACAGCCACTAAGGAAATTCACATCTTAAAACAATGAACAAAAAACACCAAGGGACTCAAAACCCTTGGTATTATTAATGCGGCCGAGAGGGTTTGGACATTCACGGGGTATTTATACGCTGGTCATTCGATAAAGTGAAATCTTATTACCGCCCGGCATTTCAAACACTGAAGTTAAGCATTACAACCAACAATCGGGCCATTTAATTGGATAGGACTACTCAAAAGTCGCTTCCCATTACGTAAGGGAAGCGACTTTTTAGATTTGATTTTCAAGTTCCTTTGACAAATTTTGAAAAAACCATTGACTATTCAGTTGAACTGTATTAAGTTTAACTATATAGTCAGACTGAATAGAGGATGAGGATATGAAACATAAATTATTACCGCTGTCTGAAACCATGCATTATATTTTATTAGCTCTGCGGGAGCCGCTTCATGGCTATGCCGCCATGCAGAAGATCGAAAAGATGAGTAACGGAACTGTTATTTTAGCAGCCGGCACATTATACGGCGCGATTGAAAACTTGAATAAGCATGGCTGGATTGAACCTGTTGGAGAGTCGGGCCGGAGAAAAGTTTATATGATAACTGCGGAAGGAAGCGCCATTTTGAAGATGGAACAAAACAGGTTACTGCATATTTTATCCCTGCACGAAGGAAGTGAATCGAATGAAGACATTTAAGATGTTTTTTGATATTGAAAAAGAGGAGCAATGGCTGAACGAGCAATTACAAAAAGGCTATCGCTGTACAAATATCAGCGGATTAGGAATATACACTTTCGAAAAAACCGACAAAAAATATGTGATGCGACTGGATTATCAAGATTATTTATCAAAGAAAAAGTTCAAAGACTACAGAGAGATCTATGAAGACTTCGGCTGGAGTTATATAAACAGCCCATGGCTCAGCGGAACTCGATATTGGCAAAAAGAAGATGATGGTCAAAATGAAATCTTCTCGGATCGCCAATCAAAGAGTAGTTATTATAAAAGACTAATGAGTTATTCATCTTGTTTTGGTTTACTTTGCTTATTTTATTCTTATTTGATTTACAAGGATTCAGGTTTGTATTTAGCTGAAGGTCTGTGGAGTATGGAAGGCGCAATGTTTTGGAAAGCATTTTTATTTGAAACTCCATTTGCCCTTCTAAGGTCGCTTCCCGCTCTTATGGCTGTTATCTTCGGTATCAGTTACTATAAAGCGTATCGAAAATATTCAATGTTAAAAGAACAATAACACGGGGAAGTTACATTCAAAGAAGTAATCGAGGATTGTATATCTGCCGAAGCCGGGCGCTTTAACGGAAAAAAGCGCCCTGAATTTGCTGATAAATCAGACGGCTTATTTTGTTAATGATACATACTTATTTACAATGGCTTGAGCGAGACAAGCTGATGAATCAACAAAGGTAAGTTCGCTGCTTTTTTGATCCGTGACCATATTTAAATCCGTACATGCAATGATAACCGTATCAACCTTTTCTGCTAAGTCACGGTGTAATTCATCATATAATGTACCAGCCTCATCGATTTGACCTTGTTTAATCTTTTCTATTATGTGATCGACATAGACTTGCCAACTATCTTGATGTGAAAAATCATAACCTTCTCTGTTTAACGCTTCTTGAAATATTCCAGATTGAACCGTAGGAACGGTGGCTAAAAGAGCTGCTTTTTTTGAACCTTTAGATATTTTTTTTATGGTTTCATCAACCATGTTTAGTAAAGGGACTGAAAGCGCATTTTTTATTTGATTAAAATAGATATGTGCGGTATTACATGGGATTGCAATAAAATTAACACCCGTTTTTTCAAGCTTTACAGCCCCCTCAATAATTGCATTTTCCATGTCCGTATGATTGAGAGGTTTATTCATGTAGAAAGGAGTCGGACAAGAATAAATCATCATATGAGGAAAATCCACATCGTGTATTGCTCCATATATTTTTTGGCACTCGTCTACTACTTTATCTACAAATGGCCCAGTAGATTTTGGCCCCATTCCTGCCAGTATTCCAATCATAATTGTCCTCCTCTGTAAAAATGTGTACGAATACGATCACGATGAGTTATTCTTGTGTTTCTCATCTGAATCTGCTCTCATTTCTTTTTGGCTGTCTTCTCCTATTTTATCATTTCATTAATCGAATTATCATATCTCATTCCGCCGCACGCAGTCAGCAGAATAACCGATACACTAAGGAAAATAAAAAGATTCTTCAAAGGATGGCTGGCAAACCGGACGACTTCCTATAAGCAGCGGACTCTTTTGGCCACAAAACACATGTTTTAAAAAGAAATAAAAAATACCAAAAGTTATCAAAAACCCTTGGTATCATTGAGATGCGGCCGAGAGGACTTGAATCTCCACGGGTTATTCACCCGCTGGGCCCTCAACATTTCATTGGTTATGAAAGCCGGAATCCCACAGGTTCCCTCTTGTTTTGATGTTGTTTTTTTAAAAAAAGTTATTGACACCAATAAATGACCATGTTATCATTAAAAATTTGATATCACACTCCATATATGATAACCTTAAGTTAAGTTCCTATATATGGAGGTGGATGATATGTTTCAAATTGGCGATAACATTGTTTATCCAATGCACGGAGCAGGTACAATTGAAGCCATAGAAGAAAAACAATTCTTAGAGGAAAAACAACAGTATTATGTCATAAGAATGTCAATCAGTAATATGACAGTTATGATTCCAACGCGTAAAATATTGAGTTCAAATATACGGCCGGTTACTGATATACGTGCATTAAAACACATTATACACATTTTTCAGCATGGAGAATCAGATAGGTTACTGCCGTGGAAGCAAAGGTATATAGTAAACACGAACAAAATAAAAACGGGTGAAATACAAGAAGGCGCTGAAGTTGTACGTGATTTAAGGCGGATGAAGAAAGAAAAAGCACTTAATTCAAGCGAAAAAAAAATGTTGGATCATGCATATGAATTTTTGATTAGTGAACTGGAATTCATTAAAGGAATCACTGAAAAACAAATAAAAAGTTTTTGCTAAGGTTAATTTTAAATAATGTTTTGCATTCCAAAAAGCACCCGAAAGTTTTCGGAATATACTTTTAAAACATTAACCCCTTTTATTACCCCAACAATCTAATCTGTTTTATTTTTTTCTTCAACGAACATTTGAATTTTTATCAAAAAACTCGATGAAATAGTCACTTGATTTTTGTAATCCTGATTCACACTGGCACGGACAAGGAGCCGTAAGGATGGAAGAGAGGCAGGGCTTTCATTGTTTTAGGTCTAAGTGATTATTTCCAGAAGAAAAAACAACCACTCTCCTCTTTATCTTTAAGAATTTCTTACATCTGCTTCCACAGTGAATAGCAGTTGTTTATCTTCTTTTCATAAAAGAGATATGCGAATTGTAACAAAGAATAACATACAGATATATTGAGAACATAAAAACAAATCATTTATATATATTCCACATATCGTCAATCCGGTATGTTATACTGTAAACAATCCTTTGAGGTTTTAAACCTTTTTCTTACCTTGTAGCAACTGTCCCTACTCGAACGTTGAGTAGGGTTTTTTTATTCAGTATGATACAGAGAACATAAAAAAACAGGCCCTGCATAAAGAGCCTGTTTGTATAAACGATTAAAGATTAAGCAGTTTTTTGAACGTTAGCAGCTTGAGCTCCACGAGCACCTTGCTCAACGTCAAACGTTACTTTTTGACCTTCGTCTAAAGATTTGAATCCGTCACTTTGGATTGCAGAAAAGTGTACGAATACATCGTCTCCATTTTCACGTTCGATAAATCCAAAACCTTTTTCTGCATTAAACCATTTAACTGTACCTTGTTCCATTTTTGTTGCCTCCTAGTGTGTTACACATTGTATTACTATCCTTGCCCAAAGTATCATCAAGACGAAAAGTCGATATTCATACTATCCTTTACACGAACAAAAATAATTCCCCTTTATCATAGCACGAAACGGAAATAACTGCAAATTAATAATATGTTCATTCATGTTTTATTTGTTAAACCTGTCGATACGAGTGCAAAATAAGATGCCTATTAATAACTATGGTTTGAAAACACCGTGAAAATGAATCACGAATGCCTTCAAACCCAGTACTTCATATTGATTGTTAAAGGTTTCTTTAAAAAGCTCAGCTGTTTCTTGTTCAAGTACAAGATATTCTTGACTGTTCACTGGTATAGCTTTGTTTCTGCACAAGTTTCCAAACGATCACTCAAGTATACCCTTATTTTAACGGTATTAACTTGTCATGTTTGTTCCTCAAACAATCAAAGTTTACGGTCTAAATAAACTGATTCACATAGGGGAGCATGGAGAGAGTTTGGCCCGATAAAGAGCTGGGTATAATCTTCATACGCTTTTTGTATCCCGGCTGGCCATTGCTAATAAAGATTTAATCGAGATGGAGATCATTTTCTGACCTTCAATAATTTTACACAGGATTAGAAAAGATACTTATCATACATGGAGTATGACAGCTGGGACTTCAAAGGCAATAAAACGTTTTCTATACGCAGATTAAGAACATCAGGGAAGGGGAAGCTTTTAAAAATGAATGAACAAAACCTAAGGACTTTGAGAAAACTGGTTACCCCTTATGAAAAGTCCGATTTACAAAAAAGTATTTATCAAATCATTAACACATTGGTGCCGTTTTTCCTGTTATGGTGTTTGGCCTATAAGAGCTTGTCGATTTCTTATATCCTTACATCAGCGATTTCTGTCGTTGCGGCAGGTTTTTTAGTGAGAACCTTCATCATCTTTCATGATTGCTGCCACTATTCTTTTTTTAAGAACCGAAAGGCGAATCGAATCCTTGGAACAATTACAGGAATTCTGACTCTGCATCCGTTTGATCATTGGGCACACGATCATTCTGTCCATCATGCGACAAGCAGCAACCTGGACAAACGCGGTACGGGCGATATTTGGGTACTGACTGTTGAGGAATATAAAGAAGCCTCAACTAAGACAAAAATAATGTACCGTTTGTACAGAAATCCGTTTGTTATGTTTATTATCGGACCGATTTACGTCTTCGGGATTACCAATCGTTTTAATCGTAAAGGGGCAAAACGCAAAGAACGGATGAATACATATGTAACGAACCTGGGGATCGTCGCTTTGGCAGCACTTTTATGTTGGGCTATCGGCTGGCAAAACTTTCTGCTGGTCCAGACGCCAATTTTTATGATATCGGGATCCCTCGGAATTTGGATGTTTTATATTCAGCATACGTTTGAGGATTCATATTTCGAAGAAGATGAGCATTGGGAATATGTAAAAGCAGCCGTTGAAGGAAGCTCTTTTTATAAGCTTCCAAAAGTCATGCAGTGGCTGACAGGCAATATCGGTTTCCATCATGTTCATCATTTAAGCCCAAGAGTCCCAAACTATAAGCTTGAAATCGTGCATAACAACACTGAACCATTGCAAAACGTTCCGACCATCACACTGGCAACAAGTATTAAGTCGTTAAAGTTCCGCCTATGGGATGAAGAAGGCAAAAAATTTGTTGGTTTTACCCACTTAAAAAAAACTTCTAAAAGCCAGGTATCAGCTCGGCTAAGAACGGATTAAACAAACGCCCGTAATCGATGATAATGGGCAGTGTATCTTGCATAATAAAAGTGCAGACTCGCGCAAAGATTTTGTGCAGAGGTCAGCACTTTTTTAATGCCACATGCACTTTCAACATAAAAATACCAGAGGTGTCAAAACCCTTGGTATCATTGAGATGCGCCCGAGAGGACTTGAACCTTCACCGGGTTATTCACCCGTTGGGCCATCAATAAAGTGAAACTGTGTTTTCTGTTATAAAACCTTTGAATATTCATATTGTGGAGTAAAAATGGAGCAGTTTTTCATTTCCAAAAAGTTACATGGCATGTCATTGGTGCAATGTATCTTAAAATAGCCACTGTTTAAAGAAAAAAAGAATCTTTTGAAACTGATCTTTCCCAATCTTAGATTGACCCCATTTATGACAAAATGACAGGATCGTTCTAAAGATAAGAAGAGGAATGGATCATCATTATTCTTTACCGATCGTTCTCAATATGTTATGATTGCCATCACAAGGAGGGGAATTTAGTGGCTAGAACCAAGGAATTTGATGAAGATGCAGTACTGCTTAAAGCTGTTCGTTTATTTTGGGAACAAGGGTATGAGAAAACTTCCATGACAGACTTAGTCAACCATATGGGAGTGCACAAGAGAAGTTTGTACGATACCTTCGGAGATAAGCATTCGTTATACATTAAGGCTTTAAACCGTTACACTCAACTGCAGTCGGAGAAAAAAATCAATAAAGAGAATCTTACTGCGGTTGAAGCAATCCGGCAGTTGTTCGATAGAGTCATTACTAGAGGAGAAGGCGAATACCCTAAAGGATGTTTGATCGTAAACACAGCAGTTGAACTGGCTCTGCATGATTCCGAATGTAAGGATTGGGTAGATCAACGATTAACCGATACAGAGCGTCTAATCCGTGAACTCATTGAGGCAGGTCAGCAGTCCGGAGAACTCGATAAGAGGCTAAACGCGGAATTACTATCCCAATATATAAATAATGCTTTAATCGGGCTTCGAGTGATGATCAAGACAACAGATAACAGAGATAAATTAGAGCAGATCGTGGATACGACATTATCCATTTTAAAGAAATAATTTTTTTACCCTATTGAGAACGATCATTCTCAAATAAAACGGATTTACTAATAAAATGCGAGGAGAACGAAAGATGAAGAGAATGTTTTGGATTATTCTAATGATGTCTTGCGGAGCCACTTATATTTCATCATTATTCCCTATATACGGGAGTCACTATCAAATGAGCAGCCTAGAGATTACAATGTTGTTTGCTGTTTATGCCGTTATCTTGGTTCCGACCTTGCTAATCGTAGGAGCCAAGGGGAGCACCTGGGGATTAAAGAAGATCCTTCGCATAAGCATCTGGCTATCCATCGCGTCAACGTTGCTTTTCATAGGGAGCCAGAACGTCTGGATGCTATTTGCGGCAAGGATTTTGGAAGGCATTGCATATGGCGCTTTTACAGGAACGGCCACCACATTTTTATTATCACAAACCTCTCGCCAGCATCTAAGTACTGCTATTAAGTTATCGGGAGTATTCGTAAACGTTGGATTCGGCATGGGTCCGGCTATATCCGGTCTAGTGTTGCAATATGTGCAGGTTCAGCCGCTTCGAATGCCATTTTGGCTTTTGCTTGCCATGCTATTGAGTTCTTTAGTATTTCTGGAAATGTTACCGAGTCTTAAAGAAGAACCAAAACCGCTGAATACAAAAATTTCGCTCGGTATACCGGAAAATATACGATCCCATTTTATTTCATTTATTGGACTTCCGGCTTTTACATTCTTCATGTTAGGCGGAATCGTATTTTCCGTCATTCCTTCCTATGTCAAAAACGTCATTCACTCCTCTAATCTCTCATTAGCAGGTGTGTTGGTGTTCATACTCTTAGGCGTGGCTGCCTTGATACAATTCTTCCCGTGGGTACAGAATCCAGTTAAGCGAATGCGCATCGGAATTGTATTGCTGGCCATCGGTCCGTGGATCATTGTTTTCTCCGGACAGACAGGCGATTTATGGATGCTCTGGATTGGAATGCTTATCCAAGGGGTCGGCGCCGGTTGGTCGTTCCAAGCAGCATTAAGGTTTGCCGGACAGCTGCCTAAGCCGGAAGAACGACCGAGAGTAATATCAGCATTTTATTTGTGCGCTTATTCCGGATTCATTATCCCTCCAATTGGAGTCGGCATTTTGACCAGTTTCTTTAGCTTGAATCACTCATTAATTGTTCTAAACACATTTGCCGCACTAATCGTTATTTATGTCTTGATCTATTCAATCAAGTTTAATCGATATTATTCGAAAGTGACATTATGATTAAACTATCATGAAAATAAACTTCTGTAATTTAGGAGTTTTGACGGTCCCCTTAATCATGTTGATAGATGTATTTTAAAAAAGCCCACTCACGAAAACGAGTGGGTTTACAAAAGCTCTAACTAACCCACAAAGGTTTTAGTCAGAGCTATTTATACATATTTTTTTGGTCCAACTCACTAAGCACCTACTCTATCATCAACTCGAATAAATCAGCTGCTCTGATTGCAAAGTTTTCAATGTCTCCGTACATTCTTAGAAGGAAAGATACCATTAGCGATGACACTAATGGTACCCCTTTGTTTCTACTCAATCACTTATTCAGCTTCTCCAACAACTGTAAAGCGTTCATTTATATGTTTTGGATTTCCAATTTCATCCAATACTGCAATTGCATAGTCTGCATAGCTGATATAACTTTCGCCTTTCGAATTCACAAGAAGATGATCTTTTCCTGACTGATAAAATCCAGTTCTTTTCCCGTCTGGGTCAAATACCGCTGAAGGACTGATAAATGTCCAGTTAATATCAGAAGTTTCCTTTAGTTCTTGCAAGTTACGACCTTGGCCTTTAGCTGTTGGAATAAAAATCTCCGGGAAATCAGGTGTATCCATTACACTGACAGTTTTATTTTCGTCTACATAAAGACTCCCTGCTCCACCTACAATTATGGCTCTTGTACCCGTTCCTTTTAATGCCCTAATTAATGCCCGGCCAGCATCTACATGTGCCTGTTCTTCTCCTAATGGAGCACCGAAGGCATTAACTATTACATCTAACTTTTTTAGATCATCCGATGTAAGATCAATTATATTTTTTTCAATGATTGAAATCTTTTCCTCTTTAAGTTTTGCAGCATCTCTTACAATTGCAGTTACTTCATGTCCCCTGCTTACCGCTTCTTTCAAGATAAGACTTCCAGCTTTTCCGGTTGCACCAATGATTCCAATTTTCAATTTAAAGTCCTCCTAATCATTCAAAATTTTAAATGTAACCACATTGATTACATGTAATAATTTTAGTTACACCTTATTTATTTGTCAATACTTTTATCATCTTGTTAATTGAGCATATTAGAGTAAAAGAACTTGTAATACATTCAGTTACAAGTGTACTATAAAGAGTGTAACGTAATTAGGATGGTGAAGAAATCATGTCTATTAGCAGCCGTTTTGCTGTAGGAATTCATATATTGGCTCTTATTGAAATAAATGAAGACGGAATTAGCACTTCTGAATTTTTAGCTGGAAGTGTAAATACAAATCCCGCCTTCATAAGAAAAATTATGGGGATGCTGAAAAAAGCAGGTTTAGTAAAAGTTCGGCCAGGTATTGCAGGAGCTGAATTAGCGAGGGATTTAACTGAAATCACCTTACTTGATGTTTATAGAGCAGTCCATGTTGTTCAAGATAAAGAATTGTTTAGTATACATGAAAATCCCAATCCTCAATGTCCTGTAGGCCGGAACATTCAAAGTACAATTGGTCCAATATTTGAAATCGCCCAATCTGCCTTGGAAAAAGCTCTTGGGCATATCACAATTGAGGATGTGGTAAAGGATATTATTGAAAAAGAAAAATTGACCAATAATTGTTAAATGATTTCACAGAAAATCTTTTATCAGACTGGGGATAAGAAAAATGGCTTTTTCATGAACAAAAAAAGAGCAGACATAAAGTCTGCTCCTTTTGATGAAAGATTTAGATTACGGTAAGGGATATAAATATGCTCATGATACAGAGGAAAAATTAACGACAATGCAGACGATGCCAGATTCTTTAATAGGGCGTGAGTGTTACTATCCAACAACTCAAGGTTCAGAAGCTAAGTTCAAACAAAGACTTGAGGAAATCTCGGATTGGTATAAAAGAAACCGCAAATCTTAGTTTGAACGAATATGTTCTGTATATAAAAATAATGAGGTATGGAGTGAATTGATAATGAATTATGATGAAATAAAAGATTACTGCCTAACCTTTCCAAACTCTTATGAAGACCATCCTTTTGGGGATGGTTGGACTGCAATTCGGCACAAAGGGAATAAGAAAATATTTGCACTTATCTTCACTCGCGACGAACACTTATGTGTCAACCTTAAATGCGAACCTGAAAGGGCTGATTTTCTACGTGGTCTTTTTGAAGAAATCAAGCCCGGATACCATATGAACAAGGAGCATTGGAATACTCTTACCTTAGATGAGGGACTCCCAGAGCACCAAATCCATGACATGGTAAAGTACAGCTTTGAACTGACAAAACCAAAAAGTAAAAAGGAAACATAACATCGAGGGATAGAACGCTTATTATAGATATTCATCCGGTGCAATGATACAGAGGAATATGCAAAAAACCTCAAGGCAGCAATGTTTAAATTCGTATTTACGAGATGATTTTTTCGTTATTGTTAGTCCTTTGTTTCTTGACATAGGTTGAACAAATAAAAAAGAGCAGACTCAAAGTCCACTCAATTCATTAAGATGATTGCTTATTTCATCCAGACACCTATAAAAAATGAAAGGTGACGATGATATGCCACAAAAGTCATTTAGCGTTTCATTAATACTGATAACTCACCTTCAAACACTTTTTCTTCTTTCTGATTATAGGTAGATAACAATACAGTAAGTATCCCCGTCTGGCTTTTATTTGGTTTTTTATCAATAACCTTAACAATAGTGTGCAGTTTATCATTAGGGTAAACGGGTGCTAGGAATTTTATATTATTCATTCCTGTCCCAGCAATAATATCGTCTTCATGACACCCTTCTTCAATCCAAAGCTTAAACGTAATAGATAACGTTTGTATTCCAGAAGCAATAATTCCATTAAATCTGCCCATTTTTGCTTTTTCTTCATTTAAATGCATGTATTGTGGGTCATACACTTCTGCAAAATTCATTATATTCTCTTTTGTTAATTCAAAAGATTTAGTTTGAAAAACCTGCCCGATGGTAAATTCATCCAACTTCATAAATAAATCTCCTTGAATCTAAACTTTATTATTAAATCTACGTAGCATTTTAACATACTGGCTCTCACACAACAACTTAACGGTGAAACAATTGTTCCCCTATCAGGAATGAACAAGCACATTGTTTTGGTTTCCTTGCTTTTAACCTCTTTATAATCAGGTGTTTTCTTATAAAGACCAAGGCGGTCGCCATCACTATCACCCGGCATATGTGTCATTTCCTCATAAGAATCTCCAAGCTTCTCATAATAAGAATAAGCAGTAAGCTTGCGAGAACTTTCTTCTGGCTGATAAAACGCAAGTTGAATATACTTCCCGTCATCATATACACGAATTATGGCGTTATCTCTTTTGTACTCATCTGAATCTGCTCGCATTTCTTTTCTGACTTTCTTCTCCTGCTTCATCACTTCATTAATTGCATTATCATATTTACTACCGCCGCACGCAGTCAGCAGAAGGATGAAGGTGACTGACAAATCATACGGCCTACTATACAGTAACAGATGAATTTTCCGCAAAAAAAATACCAAGGGCGTCTACAACCCTTGGTAACATTGATGCAGCCGAGAGGACTTGAACCTCCAAGGGTTATTCACCCGCAGGGCCCTCCATCTATATTCATAAAACTATTGCTCAGTTGTCAGCATGTTAAGTAAATTACGAATTTCCTTGTTATAACTTTTAATTTCTTTTTCATTACAACCGGTTTTATCAAATACTGCATTAGGTATCATTCACGATTTCGTGATGCTCAACGCCTTAGCTAAAACTGAAGCTGCGCGCGGAGCAATTGATCTTGCCGCAACATGGCTGCGTAAAGGGTTTTAATTCATCTATTGTTTCGTCACATAGAGACTGCTGCAAATAAATAAAAAACAAACAGATCCACTCAAATAATTGAGTGGATCGTATATTGATTCAATAACTTATCGCAAATATATTCACGTTGGAATAATGGAACTTTTGATGAGCTTTTTAATCGGGCTGGTTATTATTGTTGAGATGTCCCTAATTGAAAAGCTAACTCCACAACAAACTCCATTTTTTCACCAGTTCACCCTCTTCATATCCAAAAAACCTTTGTTGTTAAAAACAATAGGATTATTAGTTAGCGTACAAGTTCTCGTTTTCTGCTTTGGACCCCATATAGAAAATAAAAAGCCAGCTCTCCTTCGGGAGAAGAACTGGCATAACAAAGCTTCTTATTTCTTATTTTGCTGTATTGCTCGGACCTTTTAATTTCTCTTCGTTCTTGCGTCAATGTTTTATTATTAGGACACAACCAATAAAATAATGACGATCGAGAATAGCAACGCTGCTTTTGCAAAGCAGTAAGCCCTCCAGAATATAAAAGAGCTGCAGTCATTGCTGCTCGGATAATCCCAGCTTATTCTGAGTCTGTATTTCGAGTAGCCGGTCAATTAAATGGATGTTTTTTTCATTCCTTTTCTGTTTGTTCCATTTTCCACCATAGTGAATCTTTTGGATTTTCAACAGCCTCTTGAAACTCAGCTTTAGAAGCAACTGTTGGGTAAGAACCTTTTAAAGATTTACCTGAAGTATCTTTAAATAAGGTTAACACAACTATTAAGCCAATTAAACTAACTGCCAATAAATAGAAACCCGGCGCCAAATTGTTTCTTGTCACATGGGTTAACCAAGAAGCAACTAAAGGTGTTGTTCCGCCAAAAATAGAAACTGATAAGTTGAATGTCCAGGATAATGTTCGATATCTAATGTCAGTATGGAACAACGTAGGTAAAGATCCTGGCATAGTACCTTCGTATACAGATAATACAATACCTAACATTAAAAGTCCTATAAATAAGAATATTAGACTCCCCATATTAAGAAATTGAAAAGAGATAATCGAAAATACAATTCCTAATACTAATCCAATTGTTATAACTTTTTTATTTCCTAATTTATCTCCCAATTTACCAAAAGTTAAAGCGAACGGTACCATAATAATCAATACAATTGCTGTAACCGGTGTACTTATATTATCACTTATACCAAGGTTCTCATCTAAATAAGAAGGCATATAACCTAACAATAGGTAATTGGTTATATTGAAAAATGCCACAAATACGATACATAAAAAGATATCTTTTTTATATGTTTTAATGACTTCTAATAAACCTGGTTGTTGTTCTTGGTTTTCAGAGATGTCATTTTCAAAGATTGGTGATTCATCTAAATGACTTCTCAAATATAAACCAAATAATCCTATTGGAATACTCAAGAAGAAAGGAATTCTCCATCCCCAACTATTCATTTGAACATCAGATAAAGTCCAGAAAAGTACTGTAACTAAAACAGACGCTACTATATAACCAGATAATGTGCCGATTTCTAAACCGCTGCCTAACCTTATACGTTTATTATCTGGAGAAGATTCTGCGATATATACCATTGCACCAGCGTACTCTCCACCCACAGAAAAACCTTGCAGAATACGAGCTAAGAGTAATAATATAGGGGCCCATACACCAATCTGGTCATAGGTAGGAAGCACACCAATTATTAAAGTAGATAAAGCCATCATTAAAATAGTAATTGTTAATACTATTTTCCGACCAAATTTATCACCCACTTTACCAAAAATAATTCCGCCTACCGGTCTAAGTAAGAAGGCAATTGCAAATGTAGCAAAAGTAAATATTAACTTTAATTCATCGTTTTGAACTGGACTGAAAAAGTTTTTACTAATAATAACTGCCAAATAAGAATATAAAGCAAAATCAAACCATTCCATTGCGTTTCCTATCCCTGTAGCAAACACGCTTTTCTTCGCTTTTTGAATGTCTACAACGTTAATTTTTTTCTTGTTAAACTTCATTTAATAATATCGACTCCTTAATTATCAAATCCACATTATACAAGCGTATAAACGGTCCAAGCATGCAGTCCCAGAATGTATAGCGTAATGCTTCTCTAAAAGTCTGGGGGTTTCTGTTTCACCTGATGGAGAGCTAACGGCATAGTGGATGATTGGTTCAACTGTACCTTAAAAGACTAGACGAATATCCATACCAGCGCCAAATAACATTGTAAACCAGGAAAGAAGGATGAAATTCAGTTTTTTCGCTGGTTTCCTTAACTTATTTTTGCCGATTGGACTAAAAATAATACAAAAAGCAACAAAAAGAGAAACATCCAACAGATAATACCGGCCAAAGCGGTTAGTGATATATCCTTGGGCTGTGGTTGGTATTTTCTGCAGACTATTTGGAGAAATGATTCCCCTTCATACAGCTCTATTGTGAATATTATCACAATCGAAAAAAAACTTTTATTTCTTCAAAGTATCCTAAACCTATATTTTAGTTCTTCCATTACGTCTTTATTTACTGATTCTATCTTTATTACCCCGCAATCAGGTGAAACAAAACACTATAAACGTAGCATACCTTTTTAAAATCTGACAAGCCCAACAGGGTGATAGAAACCCGGCTAAAGCCAAGCTAGTCAATGGATAGAAGAAATTTTTTTGTTTTTCCCAAGGAATAACCGTCTGCGTTTAATCTAGCCCAATTAGAAAGAAAAAGAGCAGGAGTAATCCTGCTCTTTCATTCAAAACTTTAATTTGTATGAAGAATGTCGTATACCTTTTCGACTTTCTTTACCTATTAATCAGTATACAGACTACAACAGAAATAAGTAGCACCGGGTATGAAATAATGGATGCATTTAAACAGGCCAATCACCGACAATTGAATTTATTGCATGACACCTAACAAAATTATTTTTTAAATCCAGCTGTAAATAAAGAAACATTTCTTAGGTAATGGTTTTATTTTTGGTATATCGACATGTATTTGTTCCCCTTCCCTGTAATCCTAATGTTTCGATATGAACATTTAATCCTTTCATACATTTATCACAATTTTAACAATCTTTTAACTGAACTGGGTAAGTTGAACAAGGATTAAACATTGAATTTTGACAATCACAAACTGTCATATGTGTCCGTCATATCAAAAGAATCTCTTTAAGGTGTTGTTTAGTGCTTTCGTTACGGCGACTATCGACAAATAAGAACCAAGCAAAGTATTGTCCAGATAGTTTAAGTATTTTGATCACTTTGCAAATAAGTTATTGAAAATACACTACCTAAAATCACTGCAGCCAATAGACACCGGCTGATTTTCATCAATAATCTCCCCTTTTTTATTTTTCGTAGAGAGCATTAAGCTTCCTCGTTCATGAAAATAATCAGCGACTTCAATCGAAAAATTTTCAACATCAGCAAACATTTTCCTCGAAGTCTTGGTATTCTTCCTTGCTTAGCAGCACTTTCTCTGCTTTGGCAAATTGGAGTTTGAGGCATTAGTAACTACCTATAAAGATGAAAATATTTGTGCGATGTCTACTGCAGATGACTTACTTTAGGTAAGTGGGCAGTTTGTTGGCAGTAGATCATTTAAAAATAAGCACAAGAAAATACCAAGGATCTCTCTATTACCCTTGGTAACATTGATGCGGCCGAGAGGACTTGAACCTTCACGGGTCATTCACCCGCTGGTCCCTCAACATTGTAAATCCGTATCACTGATTATGAAAGCTTGTTTTCATTACATTTCCTATTTTCATTTGCCATCATTTATATACGTTTATATGAATTATGGTTAAAAAATGGTGAGTCAAAATAACAAACACTCTAACTTTTTCATGTGTATTGATTAGAGTTTTAATTTCTTTCTTCTTATTAAAAAGGCTGACGAAAATTTTCGTCAGCCTAACTCTTTGATATTCTGCATTTTCTCAAATCCGCTTTCTATAAATGATATACCGTTTCGGAGAATTGCCGATATATGAAAAGGGGTAACAGGTTGTAAGATTGCGGTTAATAATTGGTGAGCAAAAAACACCTTAACTTCTTTACTTCTAAAAAGGGTTATAATGCCTAGGCATGCCGAGAGTGACATACATAAAAAAATATGCTATTGAAAAGCAACCTGCAGCTTATTTAAAGTTCAAAAACATCCTTCTAAACATAATGCCCTTAAAAAAATCAGATCTTTAGCACCGTGAAAAGAATAAATATGGTATATTTAATAAAAAGTTCCTATTAGGAGGTTTATATGGAGAAAGATGTAAAGGTACCGAAGGTTTTTATATCTTACAGTTGGTCTTCTGAGGCTCATAAACAATGGGTACTTGAATTAGCTAATAGATTAGAAGCTAAATCTGGAGTTGAAGTCATTTTAGACAGATGGCACTTAAAAATTGGACATGATAGATATAAATTTATGGAAGAGAGTATAAGACAAGCTGACAAGGTAATAGTAATTTGCGATAAAACTTACTGTGAAAAAGCAAACAATAGAGTTGGAGGAGTAGGGTCAGAAACCATTATACTTACACCCGAGATTTATGAAGACACTAAACAAGATAAATTCATACCTATTGCAATGGAATCATCAGTCGATAACCAGTTGCTCTTACCTGATTTTATAAAGTCAAGATTGGTTTTACCGATTTTAGACAAAGAAGATTTTGAAAAACAGTATGAAGATTTAATACATCTTATTTGGGATGAGCCAAGACTAACTCCCCCAAAAAGAGGAAGTAAGCCAGACTTCAAAAGTAGTAACGAAAGAAATGATGATTATGATATTGTCTTTGATAAAAGTAATAGCGAGAGAATAATTTGGTTACTCCCAAGGGGATTTTTATTATTGAAAGACATAACATATCAAACACATGACTCTTGGGCAATAACTGTACATTATTTCAATTACAATGGAGAGTGGCAGCACGGTACACATTATCACGATTCATACTATAGAGACTGGGATAGAAATATGGAAGTTCAGTTTAAAAAACTTTCAATCCCAAAAGCTGATTGGCTATGGTGTCGAGCGCCTTTAAACTTAGTTAGGGATCTAAGAGATGCAACTACAATTATTGATATAGCTAAAGTTATTCAAAAAGAACAACAATGTGATTATCCCGTTTATTATTATGGTCCACAAGTACCTATCCTTTTACCTAAAGTTCCTTCTGATTACCATTTTTATTTTAAGAATGGTAAGCTTAGAGATATTTTAGAGTACTTAAATAATAAACAACTGAAAAATGAAACCGACTTAAATGAACTACATTCAAATGCGTTAACAATAAGGCAAAGCACCTACATTGAATGTCTTAAGTTCTTAGGCGAAAAAAATCCCTTATTTCATTTTGTCAAAGAAGTCCTTGATGAATATGATAAATCTTTTTCATTTGATGATTTAATTATATGGTTCGGTAGAATTGAAAACATACTTTCTAGTACATTAAGTCACGCTTATAATGATTGGAATCTTAAAAATTAAGTTAGAAATAAAAAAGAGCAAATTTTTAATATATGCTCTTTTTCTATGTTCGCTTAACAACAACTTTATCTTATGCGATATTTATCTCAATTGATTTGCTTATGCCCATGTAAATGAGTGAAGGCAAAAATAATCCTCAATACCACCACTACCAATGAAGGTTTGCTATTTAAGTACCTCTAATTCACTCCTAAAGTCAGCACATAAGCACATGTTCGGTGCTAATTGATATGAGTGTTGCACAGCTTCATCTATTAGCTCGATATACACTAAAATTTCCGTGTCCCCATAAAATGAAAATATCGCTCTACTATAATCACTTTTACGCACCTACTCTGTCATCAGCAACATGAAAAGGAGCTTTGATAACAGGGACATCATTTGTTAAAACCACTCCTGCTATGCTACCCAATAAAATGGCTGTAAACAAAGTCCGGCTGATCTTCATTAATTATCTCCCCTTTTTTTATTTTTCGTCTCGCTTCAATACTCAGTCGATAATACTCATTGGAACGTGATAAATCCCCTTCTTCATAAAAATAATCCGCTACTCTAATTGCAAAATTTTCAATGTCTCCGAACATTCTTTTTTCATTCAGATACGAAAAGGCCTCTTCAATTAAAGAATATTCATCATCACTAAAATAAAGTCCTTCTATAATCTTAAACTTTGCTTCATATTCTGAATCTCCGTATTTCTTTGCGACAGATTGCCCCTTTTTTAAATAAAGTAAGGCTTCAGCCAGAGCTTTCTGTTTCGTTTTAACATTTACAATATTGAACAATGTTTTTGTCAAAAAGACGTGTTCAGTCTTTTCGAAAAATTCTAATGACGTTTGTAAATACTCAGCTGCTTTATCATATTCACCTATATAATCATAACAAATACCAATATTCATTCGAGACATACCAATCAAGTAATCCGCTCCAACTGATTCAGCTATACGCAATGTGTCTCTAAACACATCTAGTGCTCTTTCATAATCCAAAGAGTCAATTAAATTACCAGCAATTATATTTTGACATCTTATGATTTGAACTGCATACGCATCGTACTGTTTGAAAATTTTAAGCGCCCGATTGGCATAATTTAAAGAAAAATAAGTTTGTTTCATATAGTAATACACATGGGCGACTTTGAAGAAGAACTCCGCCCTTTCAATTTCATCTTCCACCTCAAACAACTTTTTCTCCGCGATTCGATAAGCACTTATTGCTGTAGTCAGTTCTTTCCTTCTAAATTCATACATTCCCATAAAGAAATAAAAATAATACTCCAACATACCGGTTAATTGACCTTGGGATTCAATTTCCCTTAGCGTCTCATATGCATTTTCCAAGCTATCCATATTCTTTGACTTCATATAGCCAACATGATTTCATGTCTGAATTCTAGCAGCTGATAATATAATAGAGCATCTTGATTTTCTTCCATATTAGCTAGTTCAGCTTCAGCTTCCACTTTAATTCGTTCTGCTTCCTCAACCAAATCACTCTTTATCGCCATGTACCAAGCATTTAGTTTTTTTGTCACCAAATCATATGGAATTTTGCTTCTCTTTAAAAAACCCTGCTGCAAGAAAGCTCCCCCATCTCCACTAAATTATTGGAATATTTACATTAATTGTATTATGGCAGATTGAATATTTCTTTACAAAGTTAAAATGCAAAAAGGTACGAATTGTCTATTGAAGAAATTATTCTTTTCGTCATATTTTCGCTTATTGTAAGACTTTTGTTTCTTGACATTAAAAAACAGACAATACCAAATAAAGGCAATCCTTGTTATCATAGTAAGGGGAGTTTTCACAGATGATACCTTCTTAAAAGGAGATGCTTAGATGGATGACCAAAACAAAAACGAAAAAATTGATAATAAAATTATTGAACATTTGGCTTGCTTAGAGATTAACAGTTTAATTCTTAAGCCACCATTCCGTTTAGTTGGTAATATTCAAGTAGATGATAAGGGTATCTCTTACGATGGTGAAATTCAGGTTTATAATAATACAAAGCTAATAAAATCAAATGTTGCTGGGGAGGTCCGAGTACAAGTAAAAGGAACCACGACTTATAAAAAAATTCATAAGTTAAACAAAATAAAACATCGCGTAGAGAAAAAGGACATCGAGGTTTATAATAAGTTTGGTGTGGGTGTATTATACTTTGTGGTAACAATAAATCCCTTAACATACAAAAGACAAGCATATTACAGACTATTTGCTCCCATAGAATTAAAAAAACTCTTATTAGAATTGAATAGTAGAGAAAAAAATACTAAATATTTAAATTTTAAAAAGCTAGAAGAAGGACACTTAGAATATTTGTGTAGTACTCTTTTAGAAGTGACAAAAAAACAGCCTCAGAAATTTCTTGAAGCAAATATAGAAACTAATTTCAAAAATTATAAAGTGGATTTCATTGATATAAATAAAGATACTTTTAATTTATTCGAAGAAAGTGCTTACATTTATGGACTCACTGCAGACAATATAGAAATCCCTGTAGATGTAGCACATTTATCCATAATAAATAAAGCAGATACAGAAAGTATTTATCTAAACGATGAAAAAGTTAATATCTCTTATGAGGTAAGTGTTACAGAAAAAACATCTAAAGTTGTTATAGAAAACACATTAAGTTTTGTTTTAAATAAAGACAATAGCTTGGGACAGTTTCATTTAGGAAAACTAAAGACACTAAGTTCATATTTAAAATGTTTACAAGTAATAAAACATTACATAAAAAGCAAAAACCTTTCATTTCGCACTTTCCAGTTAAAGGGCGAAATGTCTATGGATAAATTTCAAAACATTGAAGAAGAAATCAATTCATACAAAGAGTTGATCAAAGTTTGTGCCGAAATTGGGATAAGTGAAGACTATGTATTTAATGATAAAGAGAATTTACCAATTTTATTTAATGGGATTATTAAGGTTTTCAAAGATAAAAAATATGAACTCTTAACTATCCCTCAAGAAGCAAAACTAGAAAATATAAGGTTATACTCTATTGAACTTTCTGATTACGTTACAGTAAGTTTAATTTACACAGGTGATAAATTTGTTAATTTCTACAGTAAAGAAGCTTTAACAACAATAGGTGGCTTATTACCGAAAGAACAAGGCAATGAAAGAATTGATTATTCACTTGATAAATGGGAAGATCACTATTTACAAGTAAGTGTTTACTCTTCTCAGAACGTGAATAAAATGGCGAACGATGCTAACTTTAATTTTGAAATATTAAAGTTATCCTTCTCTAATAAGTATCATGACATAAAAACCGACGCAACAATTAATGTTTCATTAAGCTATATAAATTATTATAATGAATTTCATGATGAAAAATTTCTAGAACTTGCTCTTGACCTTAATCAACGACACTTAGACAAGGTTCCAGAAGACTTTTTTGCAAGAATTAATATTTATCTTATTAAGCTAATAAAAGACCACACACTTTTAGATGAGGAACAATCTGATATTCTAGATATACTAGAAAAAGCAGAGGTATCCAAAAACAATCAATTATGCTTTGCATGTGAAGTCTTATTACGATGTAAAATGAAAGCTGAAAGAATATTCAATTCTCTTAATGATAGAGAACAAAAAGAGGTGATGGGATTTCCAATTTATCATTTCTATAAGAATTTGAGGTAGTATACTTAAACAAAATGAGCAGACATTATGTCTGCTCCCCTTTTACCTCTTCATAACCAGGTGTTTTCTTATACAGACCAAGTCGGTCGCCATCCCCATCACCCGGCATATGTGCCATTTCCTCAAAAGAATCTCCAAGCTTCTCATAATAAGAATAGGTAGTAAGCTTGCGAGAACTTTCTTCTGGCTGATAAAACGCAAGTTGAATATACTTCCCTTTATCATATACACGAATTATGGCGTTATCTCTCTTGTACTCATCAGAAGCAGCTCTCATTTCTTTTCTGGCTTTCTTCTCCTGCTTAATTACTTCATTAATTGCATTATCATATTTACTACCGCCGCACGCAGTCAGCAGAAGCAAAGCGAATATATTAAGGAAAATAAAAAGGTTCTTCAAAAAGAGATAGCTGACAAATCATACGACCTACTATAAATAAGTGGACAGTAACAGATGAATTTCTATAAACAAAAAATACCAAGGGTATCTAAACCCTTGGTATCATTGAGATGCGGCCGAGAGGACTTGAACCTCCACGGGTTATTCACCCACTAGGCCCTCAACCTAGCGCGTCTGCCATTCCGCCACGACCGCGTGCTATGAAGCTGTCTTTCCACTAAGCATATAAGCTAGTGATGATGATCAGCACTTTGAAAAGAAAGTGCGGGTGAAGGGACTCGAACCCCCACGTCGTAAGACACTAGATCCTAAGTCTAGCGCGTCTGCCAATTCCGCCACACCCGCGTGACAAGTGGTGAGCCATGAAGGACTCGAACCTTCGACCCTCTGATTAAAAGTCAGATGCTCTACCAACTGAGCTAATGGCTCGCTCTAAAAGTGATTCAAAATTTTTAAATAAAATGGCTGGGCTAGCTGGATTCGAACCAACGCATGACGGAGTCAAAGTCCGTTGCCTTACCGCTTGGCTATAGCCCAACGAAGGTAAATGGTGACCCGTACGGGATTCGAACCCGTGTTACCGCCGTGAAAGGGCGGTGTCTTAACCGCTTGACCAACGGGCCGTCTGGTTGAGAACTTATCTGGCGGAGAAGGAGGGATTTGAACCCTCGCGCCGCTTACGCGACCTACACCCTTAGCAGGGGCGCCTCTTCAGCCACTTGAGTACTTCTCCATATGGCTCCACAGGCAGGATTCGAACCTGCGACCGATCGGTTAACAGCCGATAGCTCTACCACTGAGCTACTGTGGAATAATCAGACTTTCTTTATTATAAATGATGCGACATATTGTGTCAAGAAGCAACATTTATTTTTTTAAGAAAGTGTCATTGTCTCTCAACGACTTTTATAATTTAACATAGAACATTAAAATGAGTCAAGCCTTTTTAAAAAATTCTTTTGATTTTTCCTCTGCACTTTCCGCAGGCATATCTTTCCGGGTTCATTGCCCGCTTCTTTATATACTGTTGGCCGCAAGCCGCGCATCTATACATATATGTTTTCTTTTGTGGCTTTTTGGTTTGCAGCGGCGTGCAGAATCTCGGCGCTCCGACTTTCTGAAGCAGGTCTCTGAAGTCTTTGTCTCTGTGCTTGTACCCTTTTCCCTCAAGATGAAGATGATAATGGCACAGCTCGTGTTTGATGATTCCTTCCAGCTCGCTCTGCCCGTGTTCGAGAAGATATCTGCGGTTTAATTCGATGTTATGGGAAGACAGCATGTACCGGCCGCCTGTCGTTTTCAGCCGGTCATTGAAGAAGGCTCTGTGACGGAACGGCTTTCCGAAATCTTGTGCAGAGATGTCTTCCGTCAGCTTTTGAAGTTGTTCGTTATCCATATGTGCACCCCGCTTTAAAAACATTGAACGGGACAATTCACCGTTCGCATACAATGAGTTAAAACCGACCTCTAACTAAAAGCTGAGGAGGAATGAGCCATGCCGAATTGGCTGATGAAACAAATGCAAAAAGCGTTTTTAGAAAAGGACAATTACCAAATCAAACTGCTGAACCAGTGCTGGTATTTCTACAGAAAAAAACACTGCTCGTAAGCAGTGCTTTTATTTTACCATAGACAGCGACACTCTGCCTTTTTGCACGTCCACTCCTTCGACCCATACGGTGACGATGTCTCCGACCGATACGACGTCGAGAGGATGTTTGACGTATTGATTGCTCAGTTTTGAAATGTGCACAAGCCCGTCCTGTTTGACGCCGATATCGACGAAAGCGCCGAAGTCTACAACGTTGCGGACTGTGCCCTGCAATTCTATTCCTTCCTTTAAATCCTCAAGCTGCAGAACGTCTTTTTTCAGCAAAGGCTTCGGCACTTCGTCACGAGGATCTCGCTCCGGCCTTGTCAGCTGCCCGCAAATATCCGCAAGCGTAATTTCTCCTATACCAAGCTCTTCAGCCGTTTCAGACAGCGGCAGTGCGCTGATTTTCTCTTTTGCGTCCGTGCTTCCGATTTGATCCGCAGTGAGCTGCAGTTTTTTGAGCAGCGCCTTTGTCTCTTTATAGCTTTCCGGGTGTATCCCGGTGCGGTCGAGCGGCTCCGGTCCTCCGGGCACTCTCAAAAAACCGATGCACTGTTCATATGTTTTTGCGCCGAGACGCGGAATTTCTTTCAGCTCTTTGCGATTTGTAAATTTTCCGAGCTCTTCCCTTTTTTTAACGATATTGCCGGCAACGGTTTTGGATAACCCGGCTACATATTGAAGCAGCGCGGCTGATGCTGTATTGACATTCACCCCGACTTGGTTGACGACGGTCTCTACGACAAAACGGAGTGATTCGTTTAAATGCTTTTGGCTGACATCATGCTGGTATTGCCCGACGCCGACGGATTTAGGATCAATTTTTACAAGCTCGGCCAGCGGGTCCTGCAATCTTCGCGCGATGGAGACGGCGCTGCGCTCTTCGACCTGAAAATCCGGAAATTCTTCACGGGCGATTTCTGACGCGGAATACACGCTTGCTCCGGCCTCATTGACGATGACATAATAAATGTCCCGCTCTGTTTCTTTCAGCACATCAACGACGAATTGCTCTGTCTCCCGTGATGCCGTGCCGTTTCCGATCGCCACAACCTCGACTTCGTACCGGTCCAGCAATTCTTTGATTTTTTTCCGGGCTTCCGCTGTCTTTTTTACGGGAGCGTGCGGGTAAATGACGTCGATTTTCAACACTTTTCCCGTCTCATCAACAACTGCCAGTTTGCACCCCGTACGGAAGGCCGGATCGACGCCGAGCACGACTTTTCCCTTCATCGGCGGCTGCAGCAGGAGCTTACGCAGGTTTTCAGCGAAAATATGAATCGCCTGCGCGTCTGCTTTTTCTGACAGCTCTTTGCGGATATCGCGCTCAATAGCCGGCTGGATCAGACGTTTGTAACTGTCCTCAATGGCTTCTTTCAGCGTTTCTTTCACAGGCGTTTCACGGTGTTTGATGATTTGCTTTTCTAAATAAGTTTTTATCTGATCGGCGGGCGGTTCGATCGCAATCTTTAAAATGCCTTCTTTTTCACCGCGGTTCATCGCAAGCACTCTGTGAGGAACGACCTTTTGGATCGGCTCTTCGTACTCGTAGTACATTTCATAGACGTTTTTCTCGTCATCTGCGGCTGACTTGCCTGCCGCGGAAGTGAGAATTCCTTTTTTATACGTTTCCTGGCGAATCCACTTTCTGAAATGAGGATCATCCGAGATTTGTTCGGCTATGATGTGCTTCGCGCCTTCAATGGCTTCCTCTCTTGAAGCGACTTCTTTTTCTGCACTGATATATTGATCAGCGATGTCGTGAAGGCGGTTTTCTTTCGGGAGAGAAAGAATATAGTCCGCAAGCGGTTCAAGGCCTTTGCTTTTGGCGACGGTGGCTTTTGTTTTCCGTTTTTGTTTGAAGGGACGGTATAAATCCTCGACTTCCTGAAGCTTGACCGCTTGTTCGATTTTTTGCTTCAGCCCTTCCGTCAGCTTGTCCTGCTCTGAGATCAATCTGATGACTTCTTCTTTCCGCTGCGTCAGGTTTTGTATGTATTGCCACCGCTCGGAGATTGACTGAATCTGCACCTCGTCCATTGAGCCGGTCTGCTCTTTTCGGTACCGCGCAATAAACGGGACGGTGTTGCCGTCTTCCAGCAAGCGGATGACACTTTCGACATGTTTTTGGGATAACGCTGTTTCTTCAGCAATTTGTTTTTTCAAAAGGGCTAACGTTTCCATATCACAAAAGCCTCCATCTCTTCATTCTTTCTCTAGTGTATCAAAAAACGGCGGAACATAAAAAAAGCAGCCTTACGATAAAAGCTGCCCTAGAATATAGGTCAAATCATCACGTCTGGATGTTGTGTACGGATGAAGTGATTTTGATATATCTTCTATTGAGTGTCCCTGCTTTAAGCAGGTGCGGATATGCGGGACCTCAAGCCCATCCGTGTAGATGATGAACCTCGCCCCTTTTTCGTATGATGACGTATACGTTTTGTATCTTTGCGGTTTGCCTGAGAGGTAACCCGAAATCGGCAGCGGATGAAAGACTTCGCCTGATGGGGAGTGCAGGAAGAAACGGACATTGCCGATCGAGCAGTATGTCAATTCCCTTTTGATGAAGTTGATTTTTAAGATGGAGGCAGTCGCCCCTCTTTTGTTTTTCATCGCTTGATTGCAACGCTCAATGATGCTTTCCACATCCTCATCCGCATACGTTTCCACGATGTCTTTAATGGCTGACGAGGATTCGTTGGCAAGAGATCCGCTGCCGAGACCGTCCGCTACCGCGCAAACTAATTCTTCTTCATTCGCCTTCATAAAAAAGCTGTCGCCGCATATGGACTTGCCTTCTTTATTTAATTGGTATACAAGAGTTTGAACATGTTCATTTTCTTCAACCTGAATCATTACATTAGCTCCATGGAGGGATCTCCAATCAAGGCCTCTCTCAGTTTTTTCACCGCTTTCCGCTGCAGGCGCGAGACGTGCATTTGAGATATTCCGAGAATGTCCCCTGTTTCTTTTTGGCTTTTATTTTGCACAAATGTTAGATCGATAATCTGTTTTTCGCGGTCGGACAGCACATGAAGCACGCTTTTGATCATCATCTGCTGGTTGACGCGTTCGTATCCTTCCTCCTGCGAACCGACGATATCTAAAATCGTGACGGTGCTTCCGTCCGCATCCGCTTCGATGCTGTGATCGACAGAAAGCGCCTGATAGCTTTTTCCCATCTCCATCGTTTCAAGCACTTCCTCTTCTGACACATCGAGAAAGGCTGCGATTTCTTCGACTTTCGGCGACCGCTGCGTCTCTGTCGTCAGCTGATCCACCGCCATTTTAATGCGCGGCCCGAGTTCTTTAATCCGTCTCGGAACGTGTACGCTCCATGTTTTATCTCTGAGGAAGCGTTTGATCTCGCCGATGATGGTCGGAATCGCAAATGCTTCAAAGGATTTGCCGACCTCGGGATCATACCGTTTAATGGCTCCGAGAAGTCCGATCATTCCGACCTGGCGGAGGTCTTCGTGAAAGCTTTTTCCTTTTGAATATTTCTTTGCCAGCATTTCGACGAGATTGGTATACACCTCGACGAGTGTTTCCTGGGCTTCTTTATTATCATGTGTTTGAAAGTCGCGTATGAGCCGATCAACTTCATCTTTAGTTAGTTTCGTAGTTTTTGATGGTTGTGCCATGATCAACTCGCTCCCCATTTAAATACTTTGTCATCGCCACGGTTACGCCAGAGTTGCTTTGAACTTTGACTTCATCCATGAGCGTTTCCATTAAATACAGACCGAGCCCTCCTTCTGACAATTGATCGACTGTGTGCGAAGGTGTGTACGGCCCGAGATCCTGCTGCTTCTGATCAAAATCAAAGCTGTCTCCCTGATCGGCGACAATGACCTCCAGCCGATCCTCAAACACACCGAACCGCACGGATACTTCTCCCTTATTTTCATCGTTGTATGCATGCTGGACAGCGTTTGTACAAGCTTCGCTGACAGCGATTTTCAAATCTTCAATGTCATCATAGGTATAGCCCATTCTGCTTGCGACCCCTGATAACGTAAGCCTGACGATTCCTACATATTCCGGTTCGGCCGGAATTTTCATCTCTATATAATCAACTGATGTACTCATTGCACGCCACCTTCTGACTTTGCCGAAATGTCGATGATGTCCTTAAGCCCCGTAATTTCAAACAGACGGACGAGCCGGTCGGAAAGATTCTCAAGCTTCAGAGAGCCGCCTTCCTTGCTCACCGTTTTAAACACGCCTACAAAAACGCCTAAACCCGTACTGTCCATATAGTTTACATCTTTTAAGCAGATTCTCATGTCCTTCCCCTCGTTTGCCAGGGGCATCAGCTTTTCACGAACCACCGGAGCTGAGTATACATCGATTTCTCCAGCGATATTGATTTGTATATCTGAAAGATTCTCCTTCATATCTACCGTTAAATTCATCGTATCACCTCTGAAAGTTATCCTTACTCGTGCTAATGGCTTTTTACCCGTGCTGCTGTTTTTTTAAACCTTTCTTTTCAAAACAATTAACGTAAAATCGTCATGAAGCTGAAAGTCCTGGAGTCTCAGCAGGCTGTCGTAAATATTTTTGACCATATCCTGCGCGGAGCAGTCCATATGTTCTTCCAGCATGCGCTGAATGTCGCTGCGCTCTAAGAAACCGTTTTCGGTACGGCATTCGGTGACGCCGTCAGAAAAAAGAACGATCATGTCTCCTTCGTCCATGTGCTGTTCATATTGGCTGTAATCAAAATCCTGAGAAATTCCCAGCACCAATCCTTTTGCCTCCAGATCATAAAACTTTTTTTCTTTTTCAGAGTAGTAGAAGCCCGGTTCATGCCCCGCAGAAGCATATGTAAATTGGTGATTTTTCGTATTGTAGTTTGCGTAAAACATGGTGATAAACATGCTTGAGTCCACGTTCTGTTCTACAACGCGGTTAAGATTTTTCAGCACTTGGGAGGGGTGAATGCCGGTCTCCGGAAGAGAGTCCATGGCATACTTGATCATCGACATGCACAATGCGGCGGGTATTCCTTTTCCGATGACATCGGCTATCGCGATGTTAATCGATTCCTTGTCTTTGACAAAGTGATAATAATCCCCGCTCATCTGTTTGGCGGGGACGCTGATTGCCCCGATATCCAGATCTTCTTCTTCAGGAATTTTTGTGCCAAGCAGCGTCTGCTGAACATTTGCGGCAATTTCAATTTCTGAACGAAGCTCCTGCTGGATATCTCTCAGACTTTGATGTTCCTGATAAGCCATCCCGTAGCCAATCATGACTTCTATTAAAAAATCCAGCGAATGAAAAACATCTTCCGGCAGATCCGGATACAGTTCCTTTACTACTTTTCGGTGGATGCTGATGATCTCCTCCGGAGGAACCTGATGTTCAATCGTTTTTCGGCTGAATTTTTGGGCTTGATATAAAGATGTTTCTGTTAATTCGGCTATATATCGGCTAAGCAGCTGATGATACCGCTGCTCTATAACCTCCCTGAAATCCACGTTCTAACCTCCTACCGAAGCCATTTCACGGCTTGAATCTCTGTTCCTTCCTCTGCAACAGATTGCAGGCTGAATTCGTCCATCAGCCTTTTGACGCCCGGAAGTCCCGCTCCCAGTCCGCCTGACGTTGAAAAGCCGTCTTCCATCACTTTACGGATGTCGGGGATTCCGGGTCCTTTGTCTTCTGCTATAATTTTAAGGCCTTTTTTCCCTCTGTCGTTTACTTGTTCTATGCTGACCTGGCCCTTGCCTGCATATAAGTAAATGTTTCTGGCCAATTCTGAGATAGCCGTCGTGATTCTGGCCTGGTCCACCGTGCCGAAGCCTAATTCCTTCGCAACGTTGCGGCCAAGCTGTCTAGCGGCTACGATATCCCATTCTGTCATGATTTTCACACAGGATTGGTCGTTCATCGCTATTCCCCCAATTCCCGCTTCAATGTCTCAAGCCCTTGCTCTAAATCGAGCGCCGTTTCAATTTCCTCAAGTGAGATTCCGAGTTCAATCAATGTGACCGCCACAGCCGGCTGAATTCCCGTCAATACGACATTTGCGCCCATCAATTTAGACATGGTGATGACATCGCCGAGCACTTTCGCGATAAATGAATCGATCATGTCAACGGATGTCAGGTCAATGACGACCCCGTTTGCGCCGGTTTCATAGATTTTGTTCAGCAGATCTTCTTGAAAATGCAAAGCTGTCTGGTCGTCAAGTTCCCATTGGATGGATACCAATAAGCAGTTATACAGTTTCAGGATCGGGATTTTTGGATGTCTCACAATGTTATTCCCCCAATGAAACGATTTTTCGATTTGTCATTTCAAGCGCTGTTTGAATTCCTTTTTGAAGGGTATTCTTCGTAATAACCTGCGACAAATCAATTCCCAGATTAACGATCGTCTGCGCAATCTCCGGACGGATTCCGACGAGCAGGCATTTCGCGCCGACAAGCCGCACCGCTTCTGACGCCTGGATAATATGGTGCGCCACCATCGTATCAACGACCGGCACGCCCGTGATATCAATTAATACAACCTGTGAACGGTGCTTCACGACGCCGTTTAACAGATTTTCCATAATGTGCTTTGCACGCTCCGTATCAATCGTCCCGACAAGCGGCATGACCGTTACATGCTCAAATACCGGGATCAGCGGAGCCGACAATTCCTGAAGCGCGATTTTTTGCAAAGTAACCGTTTTTTCCCAGGAGATAGAATACTGATTTAAAATTTCCGTGTTGATCGGATTGAAAAAGCTGTCTATTTCCAAAATCAAATCTGCTCTGTCCTGATCGGCCATATTAAGGTCGACCATCGTTTCGTAAAGCAGTTTCCAAAACTCTGACAGGGTGGCTGAAAGAAGTTTCAGTGACAGACCGAGCTGAACGGCGCGCAGTGCGAGCTCACTGATCTGCTCTTCCGTAGCCTCGTCATTTTTAGTCGATAATAAAAGAATGTCTATATAGTCTTTACAAATATTTTCACATATGTGATTCGTAAGCTGATAGTCTTCCTGATTGCCTACTTCTTTTAGTTTGGCTGTCCAAGTATCAAGCAGTTCATCATGCTGATCAATGATGAACTGATACACTTTCTGATTCGACATGGGTTTCACTGACCTCCCGACACAAAACAACAAATTTTGTTTGATTATCTCTTTATTATAGCGCTTATGTTTTTCGAAAACAAAAAAAGTTGCTCTATATGAGCAACCAAAATATGACTAAAAATCAATGAGTGCCAAACTGATTTGCAGGGCTTCATCAACCTTATCCATCATTTCATCATCCAGATGAGTTATTTTATCCGTTAATCTTTGCTTGTCAATCGTCCGAATTTGCTCCAGCAAAATAACGGAATCTCTTTCAAAACCGTAGCGTTTTGCATCAATTTCGACGTGGGTTGGTAATTTCGCTTTCTGTATTTGGGCTGTTATGGCTGCAACAATAGCAGTCGGGCTAAAGCGATTTCCGATATCATTTTGGATCACTAAAACCGGGCGTACGCCGCCTTGCTCTGAGCCAACAACAGGAGATAAATCAGCAAAATAAACATCGCCGCGCTTTACAATCAAAATGATTATCCTCCGCTGACTAAGCGCTCAACGGTCGTTTCTGCTTCGCACTCAGCATAGTGAGCCTCAGAAGAGATATTCAAGTTGATTTTCGCCATTTCCATATACCCGCGTCTCATCAAATCACGGTTATGGCGAGTTGTCCGTTCGCTGACATACGCTCTCACTGCTTGTGATATCAGTTCGTTTCTGCTTCGTTTCTCCCGCATCGCTACACCATCCAATTCAGCTACTAAGTTTTCGGGCAAGCTGATTTTCATTTCGGTTCTTGCGCTGGATTCAGACAAAAAACATACACCTCCACCAAACTTACGGATACGACCAATTCATCCATCCAGACATAATGATACCATTATTCAAACGTCAAGCAAAGCTGTTTTATAAATTCTCTTTTTCCGGATGACGGCTACTTGCTTGTATTATCTTGCAGTAAAGGATTTCTTACTTCCATTATACTCTCATTTTCCAAAAACATACGGGGAACGCGGGAACTAATGGTACAAGGGACCTCGTAATTAATCGTCCCAAGCCGCCCTGCGATTTCATCCATCGTGATCGTTTCTCCCTTCTGGCTGCCGATCAGGGTGACTTTGGTGCCCGGCGGATAAGATTGATCTAATTCGACCATCAATTGATCCATGCAGATTCTTCCCGCGATGTTCATCCGTTTGCCGCCGATCAGCACAGACGTGCCGCTCAGCTTGCGGAGCCACCCGTCTGCATAGCCGATGGGAACCGTTCCGATCCATTGATCCTTCTCTGCCGTATATGTTGCGCCGTAGCTGACGCTTTCCCCTTTGCGGATCTTTTTCACATGGGATAAAACAGAGTGCAGCGCAAAAGCCGGCTTCAATTGAAAAGGAATTTCGCTTTGGATGTCAGCAGAAGGACGGAGCCCGTACATACTGATGCCGAAACGAACCGCGTTAAAAAAGCCTTTTTTAAGACGAAGTCCGGCAGCGCTGTTCGCGCAGTGCACCATCAATTCTTTTAAAGGAAGCGGAGCGATCAATTCTTTAAAGCGGTCAAACTGGAAGAGGAAATAATCTCTGTTTTTCTCATCCGCGGTAGCAAAATGGGTGAATACGCCTTTACAGACTAAACCGGGATTTTGACCGAGGATTTTTAACACGCTTTGGATTTCTTCCTCCGTTTTGACTCCGAGTCTGTTCATGCCGGTGTCGACTTTCAGGTGGAACGGCACTGTTGCACTTCCGAGGTGGCGCGCGGCTTCCTGAAGCCATTCAACAGAATATCCCGTGAGTGTTACGTCATACTCGGCAGCTGCTTGTACATATTCGGGCGGCACGGCGCCAAGCACGAGAATCGGCGCCGTAATGCCCTGCTTTCTCAATGAAATCGCTTCATCGAGTATGGCTACGGCAAGACAAGAGGCACCCGCTTCAAGCGCGGCTTTCCCAACTTCCAAATCTCCGTGGCCGTAAGCGTTCGCCTTTACAACCGCCATGAGATGGACGTTTTGCCCGATGTGTTTTTTCATATGCGTGACATTTTCTTTAATCGCGGACAGGTTGATTTCCGCCCACGTTTCTCTGTAAAAGGATGCTGTGTTCATTCGATACACTTCCTAGCATTATTTTCGATTCATATTGTTATTATCATACTAAAATTATTCTGCAAAGTGAAATGGAATCAAAAAAGAGACCGACAGCGGCGGCCTCTTTTTTGACGTTATTTTGACGACTGTCCCTGCATGCTTTTGGCGGCGGCCACCATTTCATCTTTTGTCAGATCCTGTGATGACAGAAGATAATCCACTCCGTCATATGTCCACGTTAAAGACGTATCAGATAATGCGGCCACCGTGAAGCCGAGATTAACCGGTTCGCCTTTCAGCGTGACGGCAGAGGCGGCTTTTGCGATATGGGCTTTTTCTTGAATAAGGGTGAAGGATTTTTCTCCGCCGTAAGTCATGACGATCCGTTTGCCGTCCGCCGTTGAAATATCTTTCTCTTCAAGCTTTTTGACGCCGGCCGGCACTTGAAGCGGTGTTTTGACCGCAAATGAATCAGACGGCTTGGCGCTTGTGGCGACGTCCATCTGGGAAAGCGTCATATTTTTCTTCTCGTCAAAAGAGTCTTTATCAAACGGTTTGTTGAATTCAAAGCTTTTGAATTCGACTTTTACCATCACTTTCCGGTCTGTATCCATAACTTTAACGAGCGACGGGCTCATGTCCTTTTTGTTGAAAGTGATTTCCTGAGTCGGCAGCATTTTGTTGTGCTGATAGTTTGTTTTTGTTTCAAACGTGTACTTTTTATCTTTGGCGGAATAGACGGCGTCTTTGTCATGCTGCACGTCCTTTACAAGTGACTCAAACAAATATACTTGGCTGCTGTTATTCGGCCAGTCGCTTTGGAATCTGAAGCTCTTATTTAAAGACGGCGTGAGGACAAAGACTCCGTTGGCGTTCCGTAAAATGACTTGGTTTTGGTCTTTTTTCGGATTTTCCAGATAGACCCGGTACAGGGAAGGTTTTTTATGCCAGATTTCCACATTGTATACTTGCGGATCACTCCCCGTTTCAATGGTCATTTTGGCTTTCGCTTTATACGAGGTGTATTCTTTCGCCTTCTTATCTAAACCGTTCACGATATCTTCCTGTGACTTTTGGCCGCAGGCCGAAAGAATAAGGACGGCAAGCAGTCCCGTTAAAAGCAAAACAAAGCTTTTTCTCACCTTTTTCAACCCCTTCTTCTCAATTGATGTAAAGGGAAGAAATCGCTTGTTTGACTTTAACGGTACGCCCTGAACGGACGGACGCGTACCATAAAAGCCTCAAACAACTTGTCTCCCTTAATGCACTATCAAATATATGAAGGGGTTTCGGCTAATATGCAGACTAGCGTGACAACCTTTCAATCACGACCTGTGCCGCGGCGTATTCTTTTGTATGGGTAATGGAAACGTGAACCGCCGCGCCGTCAAGCTTGGCGCAGGTCAGCACTGGTTTTCCCGCCGTGTCGTTTCCGGTTTCAATATCCTGAAAGCTGAGCTCTTTGCCGATACCTGTGCCGTATGCTTTCGAAAAGGCTTCTTTTGCCGCAAATCTTCCCGCGAGAAATTCAATTTTCCTTTTGTCCGACAGCAATGTAAAACGGGCGTATTCAGCCTCCGTCAATATTCTTTGCGGAAACCTCGCCTGCCGGCTGAGCATGTTTTCAATTCTGTGCAGTTCAACGATGTCGATTCCGATTCCGAAAATCATGTGAATTCCTCCTAAAAGTCCGTACTAAAAAACGGTTTATGTCATAAACGTGTTACTATATATGTAACAAATCAGATGCAAAGGGGCTTGCGATGTTTATACGAACGGAAAATTTCCAGACTTTTATCAGACGTTATCCGGCCGTCAGCTGTATCTTGGCGCTGCAGGCGTTCTTGTGGCTGTTTTTCAGTATGCCGCTTCATTCCGTCATGATGTGGTCAGATGCTGTGACCGGCTATAATTACGGCGTTTCCTCGGGAGAATGGTGGCGGCTGGTGACACCGATGTTTTTACACGCGAATTTCACTCACCTTTTGTTTAACTCCATGTCTCTCTTTTTATTCGCGCCCCCGCTTGAGCAGATGCTCGGAAAAGTCCGTTTTCTGATTGTGTACATCGCATCGGGCATTATCGGCAATATCGGCACGTATCTTGCCGAACCGCTTGATTATGTGCATGTCGGCGCATCCGGCGCGATCTTCGGACTTTTCGGCGTGTATGTGTTTCTGACTGTTTTCCGCAAGGAGCTGATCGGCCGGGATCAGTCGAAAATGATTATGACCCTGCTTATCATCGCGGTGCTGTCGACGTTTATCAACTCTAATATTAACATTATGGCGCATTTGTTCGGACTGGCAGGCGGATTTTTGCTTTCCTTTTTATGCGTGCAGCAAAAAAAGCGGCGGTATTAACCGTCCGCTTTTTCATATGAATACCAGCGCCCGATGCGTTCGGCATCTTCCTCGCTGACATCCTTCAGCATGACATGCTCCATGTGGTGAGCTGATTTCACTGCGGTAGCCACAGATGCGAGCCGCCTTCTTTTTTGCAGAAAGGAGCGGCTGACTTCAAACATCTGCATTCTTCTTCTCAGCATAATCGTGGTTGTCTTCCCGATCAGCCTCGTGGTGATCTGAAGCCTGCCGCCGTTTATGCACCATGACGCTGTCCTAAACGAGGCATATCCTAGCACCAGTTCGACAGGAAGCACGAGGAGCGATGCATATCCCCACGGCTTAAACAGAATACAAAGCGGGATGATCACGAAAACCGAGAAGATTATGGATCGGAATAAATACCGGCGCAGCGCCCTTTTCGGCAAATGATTCCGGTTTTCTTCCAGCACGTAATCCGGTGTGAAACCGTTCAGCATCACTCCGAGCTTTGATTTGCGGATGATCGGAAACAGAATCGTCTGTGCTCCTTCTTTCTCATTCCCCGCACTGCCGGCGCTGACAATCGCAACCGTCGCGTATCCGAATAATTGCCTGATCACATTTTCTTTCATTTTAATGGCTTGGATTTTACGGAGCGGGATTGTCACTTGATGCTTTTCAATAATTCCTCTGGTAATGACCAATTCGTGTTCCTTTTTTTCTATTTTAAAGTTGGCATGCTTGATCATCATACCGGCGATGCTTAACAGCCAGGCGATGAACAATCCTATGAAAATGATCACGGCGTATATGCCGATGCTCGCATGCTTGAGAAAGGAAAACCTGTCATAGAGCCAGTCCATCGGAAGTACTTCATCAATCTGAGAAAAGAGGGCGAATACCGCTGAGATGATGACACCGATTCCCCCGGATGTTGAGGCGGCCATAAGCAGCTCACCTACAGACAGGCGGTAAACGGATTGCACATCTTCCCCGCGCATCGGTTCCTGCTCCGCTGCGGTCTCCCCTCGTTCTTCTTGCTCCGCTTTTTGCTGAAAAACAGCCGCTCTGATCCGTTCCGCCTCTTCCACAGTAATGGCCGATAAGACGGCTTCAGCGTTTTTCCCGTCGCCGGCCGTTTCGATTTGAAGCTTAACAAGCTTAAAAAGCTGCTGAATGATGCCGGCACTCGTATTCATTGATTGAATCCGGTCAATAGAGATGTATCTCTTTTTCGTAAAAAACAAGCCTTCTTCAATTCTGAATTCTCCGTCCTCAATCCGGTATGTAAATTTTCTCCACTCAATCACACTAGCCGTAATCAGCCAGATAAGCAGGACGGCGAGCGCAATGCCTCCGTAAAAGCGGATGAAGTGGTTGGAGTTTACAATATAGACGAGAAAAAATGGCAGAATAATGTTTTTAATGGTTTCGATAATAATATGGAATAAGTTCAAAATCACGGCCGCCGGATGCAGACGTTTCGGCTCAGACATCATCTTCCGTCACCCTTGCCAGACGGGAAATGGAATCCCTCAGCCGGTCAGCTTCCTCCATATCAAGCGCCGGAATGGAATGAACGGTTGCCGCCGTGGAGATTTTGACTGAGGCCAGACGGTACCTTCTGAGGAGCGGGCCTTGTGAAGTATCTACGTGCTGCACCCTCACCATCGGCACAATGACCCGTTTGACAATAAAAATGCCGGATTGAATATCAATTTCATTTTCATGGACTTCATAGCGCCAGATCCTGTGCCTGATTTTCGGTATGGCATAGACGGATATTACTGAACCGATAACCCAAATGATGCCGAGGACTCCGGTGATCCAATACGGCCAATGGAAGAAATGGCTTAAAACAGCTGCTGCTATAACGGCCAGAAGACAGAAGGCGGACAGGATGATTTCCTGAAGACGCCAGACTTTTAAGCCGCTTGGACTGATTCGATTTTTTGGCTGTGCTCTCAACATACCTACCTCCCATTTTTTATCATACATACAAATACGGCTGATTTGCAAAAAAGATTCACTTTCCGGCATATCAAAAAAAAAGCGGACCCCGTAAAAGGGTCCGCTTCCTGTGTTTTAGTATGATTTTTTCTGGCGTCTGTCACCTGAAGAACGGCGGTCGCTTGAGCGTTTTTTATCGTAGGAAGAACGGTTGTTGTTTTTCCCTTTGCCGCCGCGGTAGCCGCCGCCTTGGCCGTCTCTGCGCTTAGAAGTACGCTGGTTTTTATAGCGTTTGCTGACCATAGGCGCTTCATCAGTGAGGCGTACAGGCGTGCTGTCCGGCTCTTTTGTCGCCATTTTAATGGCTGCAGCCACAACTGTCACTGCATCATGATCTTCTAACAATTCCGCAGCTGCCGTCATGTAGAAGTTCAGGTTGTTTTCGCTGATCGCCGTGCGCAGACGGTCAACCGTCACCTGCTGCTGTCCTTCTAATGCTTCGTCAAGCGTCGGCTCTTTCATGCGGTCCATTTTGCGTTTTGTCGTTTGTTCAATCGCGCGAAGCATGCTTTTCTCACGCGGTGTGATAAACGTCATCGCCATACCCGTTTTTCCTGCGCGGCCCGTTCTTCCGATACGGTGAACGTAGCTTTCAGGATCTTGAGGCACGTCAAAGTTGTAAACGTGGGTAACGCCTGAGATATCAAGTCCGCGGGCGGCAACGTCAGTCGCTACAAGCACTTCGATCGCACCTTCTTTAAACTTGCGAAGCGCAACCATACGTTTCGCCTGCGTTAAGTCGCCGTGAATTCCTTCAGCCGCATATCCGCGAAGGTTCAGGGCTTCAGCAAGCTCATCGACACGGCGTTTCGTACGTCCGAATACGATCGCAAGTTCCGGAGACTGAATGTCAAGAAGACGAGTCAGCGTATCGAATTTTTTGCGCTCCTGCACTTCCAAGTAGAACTGCTGAATGTTGGACACAGTCATTTCTTTCGCTTTTACTTTTACGTGTTCCGGCTCAGTCATGAAACGCTCTGCGATCCGTTTGATCGGCGCAGGCATTGTTGCTGAGAATAAGAGCGTTTGGTGGTCGCTCGGCACGTTTGAGAGAATGGATTCAATGTCATCAATGAATCCCATGTTCAGCATTTCATCAGCCTCATCCATGACAACCGTGTTCACGTTATTTAAACGGATCGTGCGGCGGTTGATATGGTCAAGAAGACGCCCCGGCGTACCTACGATGATATGCGGGTTTTTCTTCAATGCGCGGATTTGACGTCCGATATCCTGGCCGCCGTAAATAGGCAGTACTTTCGCACGCTTATCTTGTCCGATTTTATATAACTCTTCAGATACTTGAATGGCTAATTCACGGGTTGGCGCGATTACGATTGCTTGAATATTAGGAGACTCGGGGTTCATTTTTTCAACAAGGGGTATACCGAACGCAGCTGTTTTACCTGTACCTGTTTGCGCTTGTCCGATGACATCTTTATTTAAAAGTCCGAGCGGAATCGTTTGTGCCTGGATCGGTGTTGCTTCTTCAAATCCCATACGATTGATTGATTTCATGAGATCAGAACTTAATTGGAAATCTTGAAACGTTATAGTCAAATTATTCAAACTCCTTCTGATTGCTGTTTCAGTAATGTCGTGATTTACCACTAAAAACCGCCCTTTCATCCAAAGGACAGGATCATACGTATACAAAGCCCGAATTACTTTACGTTTAATCTTACCATTACACTATGTGTTTTTCAATAAGGCGAGATGGTCAGGCGGCCGGAAGCGGCCTGACCGGATTCTTCCCGCGAACGGGGCCGGACCCCGCGCCGGACGGGATTTCCCAGCCGGCGGTCTTTCTTTTTCATACGGACAGAATTATTTCACCCTGAATTAGTTTCTTCATTTTTGTATATTTTTATGATGCTGATCATTATTTTTTCAGTGCTTCTCTAATAAATCTTTAACGATTTCTTCGAGCTTCATACCTCTCGATGCTTTAAACAGAAGGAGATCGCCGGAAGCGGCCATTTCCTGTATGGCGTGAAGCAGTTCTTTTTTGTCAAGATAATGGCTGACGCGCCCTTCTTCAAAACGCCGGCGCGCTCCGTCAGCGATGAATGCGCCGAGTGTGCCGTAAGTAAATACATGGTCGATTTCCGCCGGATTGATCGCAGCTCCGCATTCTTCGTGGAATGCTTTTTCTTCATCACCAAGTTCAAGCATATCACCGAGCACGAGCATTTTCTTCCGATAGCCTTTCATCGTTTCGATTAATTCGACCGCCGCTTTCATTGACGTCGGGCTCGCATTATATGCGTCGTTTACGATCGAGATGCCGTTGTCCGTTTTGACCAGTTCCAATCTCATCCCCGTCACCTTCAGGCGGCTCAGTCCCAGAGCCGCATTTTCCGGCGTAATGCCGAAATAGATGCCGGCGGCGTATGCGGCCATGGCATTCATGACATTATGTCTGCCGAGAACGGGAATAAAGAAAGAACGGCCGATTCCGTCGATATTGAAGTACGTGCCTTCTTCCGCCTGTTTTATTTCTTTCAGGCGGAGATCATTGTCCGCGCCTGCGCCGTATGTCGTTGTCCGGCAAGTGTACGTCTTTTCGCGAAGCAGCGGCTCATCCCCGAAATAAAACAGAACGCCGTCTTCCCGAAGTCCGTTTATAATTTCAAGTTTCGCCTCCGCAATTCCTTCTCTTGAGCCTAAATCCTGCATGTGGGATTCGCCGATATTGGTAATGACGGCCGCTTCCGGTTCAGCAAGACGGCTCAGAAAATCAATTTCGCCCCTCGCGCTCATTCCCATTTCTAAAACGGCGATTTCTGTATCTTCAGGCATGGCAAGCACGGTCAGCGGCAGGCCGATATGGTTGTTGAAATTGCCGGCGGTTTTGTGAACGCGGTACTGAGTGCCGAGAACGGCGTGAAGCATGTCTTTCGTTGTCGTTTTACCGTTGCTCCCGGTCACCCCGATAACCCGTGTGCCGAGCTCTTTCAAATAAGCTTTTGCCAATGTTTGCAGCGCCTCCAGCGTGTCATCGACCAGGATGACAGCACGCTCTTCCGGCGGATTCGGTTCAGAGCGGTCCCACAACACCGCGGAAACGCCTTTTTCGAATGCTTGCGGCACAAAGGTGTGGCCGTTAAAATGCTCGCCTTTTAAAGGAATGAACAGCTGATTTTTTTCCAAAGTCCGCGTATCGGTTGCGGCGCCCTCAATCATTGTTTGTTCAAATACGGGATTTGTCAGTGTGCCTTTGACCATGTCTGCGATTCGCTTTACAGTTCGCTTTATCAAAGGTGGCACCTCGCTTTCTGAAAATGTTGTCTGTTACGGGAAAAGACACTGCCCCTTCAGGCAGTGTCCGTCTTCATTAAAATGTATGTTTAATCAGCTGTTTTTCGGCATGGCGTTCTTTTGCCAGCTCAACCAGCTGTTCGATCAGATCACTGTAATCTACGCCTGCTTCTTTCCAAAGCAGCGGGAACATGCTGAATGGCGTAAAGCCCGGCATTGTGTTCACTTCGTTAATGAGCACTTGACCGTCATTGGTCAGGAAGAAATCGGCGCGGACAAGGCCTGATCCGTCAATCGCTTTGAAGGCTTTAATCGCCATCTCGCTGATTTCCGTATATTGTTCATCCGTCACTTGCGCGGGAATCATTAAATCCGTGTCGCCGTCTTCATATTTCGCCTTGTAATCGTAAAAGTCGGTTTTCGGCGCGATTTCACCGACGGCGGAGCATTTCGGTTCGTCATTTCCGAGTACGCCGATTTCGATTTCTCTTCCGGCGATTCCTTCTTCCACCACAATTTTCCGGTCATACTCAAAAGCCAGTTCGAAGGCTTTTTCAAGCTCTTCACGGTTTCGGCATTTGCTGATTCCGACGCTTGATCCGAGGTTCGCCGGTTTGACGAAGCACGGATATCCCAGCTCCTCTTCAACCTGCTGTAAGCAGCTGTCCGGCGTCTGTTTCCAGTCCTTTTTTAAGAAAGCGGCGTACTTCGCCTGCGGAAGCCCCGCTTGAGCGAACAAATGCTTCATGATGATTTTATCCATGCCGGCTGATGATGCAAGCACCCCGTTGCCGACATAAGGAACGTTCAGTAATTCCAGCAGCCCCTGAATGGTGCCGTCTTCACCGTTCGGTCCGTGCAGAAGCGGAAATACGACATCGATCGGCGCCTTTTCGTCAGGCGACGCTTCAGGAAACATTTCCCGGTTCAATGCTGATAGAGCGAAACTTTCACCGTTTTGTTCCAGCTGAAGCATTTTCACGTTGGAAACCGGCTCAGTCAGCAGCGGGCCTCTTTGCCATTCTCCTTTTTCAGTGATGTAAATCGGATGTATATCAAACTTCTCAGTATTAAGCGCTTTTGTTACAGCTAATGCTGTCTGCAGCGATACATTGTGTTCGGCTGACTTTCCGCCGTACACCAATCCTAGACTTGTTTTCAATGGATATTCCCCCCACAACAATTCATCTTTACTATCTTATCACTTTCCTCAGAAAATGATCTAATTATTTTTGGGCATTCTGAATATGAAAGCATTTGTATGTAATTCCTTTTTATTTTATATTAAAATGGCATGGAAAAGGAGATGTGTCATATGAAAAAAATCAGTACAACAGAACAATTTAATGAACTTATTCAATCCGACAAGGAAATCATCGTGAAATTTTTCGCTGACTGGTGCCCTGACTGCACGCGCATGAATATGTTCATCGGCGATATTTTGGAAGAATATAATCAAAATGATTGGTATGAGCTGAACAGAGACGAGCTCCCTGAGCTTGCCGACAAATATCAGGTAATGGGCATACCGAGCCTTCTGATCTTTAAAAACGGCGAAAAGAAAGCGCATCTTCACAGCGCAAACGCGAAAACGCCCGAAGAAGTCACAGAATTTTTATCACAGCATATTTAATTCGTTTCACGATCTTTGTTTATGACTTCAGGCTCTACATGAACATGGACATGAGTCACATCATGTTCATGTTTTATTGCATATTCGACCTCATCGGCTACTTCGTGGCCTTCTTTCACAGACAGTCCCGGATCTACCGTAATGACCATTTCCACATGAACCGTGCTCCCCAAATACCTTGCTTTCACATCCTTCAGCCTGCTGACCTCTTTTATTTCTTTCACTGTGTGTTTATACGGCTCCAAATCTTTCAGATCAAATCCGTCCGTCAATGAGTGGGATGCATCTTTGAAGATGTCCCATGCCGTCTTACAGATGATGATTCCGATCAGAAAAGCAATGACCGGATCAATCCACGGCAGATGAAGCCGGGCCGTTAAGACGCCTATAAACGCCCCAATACTGACATAGGCGTCAGAACGGCTGTCTTTCGCCGCCGCATGAAGCGCAGAACTTTTAACCCGATCCGCAAGTCGGCTGTTATATACATACATGCCGTACATTACAATCGCGCTCCCGAGCGCCGTCCATGCCGCAATGAAGCTCGGCTCGGCCTTCGTTCCGCTGACAATCGCCTTTGCCCCTCCGATCAGCACTTCAATACCGACCGCCATCATAATAAAAGACGCAATTAATGAAGAAATTGTTTCAGCCCGATAATGTCCGTAAGCATGATCACTGTCCGCGGGTCGCTGGGAAATCCGGAGCCCGATCAGCACAGCCAGTGATGCGACAATATCCGTGGCATTATTTAACCCGTCCGCTCTGAGCGCTTCGGAATGATAAATAAGACCGATCACCAGTTTGACGGCGGCAAGGATGAGGTACGCGGCGATATTAAGAATCGCGCCTTTTTCGCCCCGTTTTAAGTTTGCCGTTTGATCATTCATGTAAGGACTCCTCCATTCTCATTCATAGTATGGATGGAAAAGCGGAAAAATAGCAGCTTTGATCTGACAGAAACGCAATCAATTCGACAGCATTATTCCCCGGGAAACTTTTTGTCGAAAAATTGGCGGTATTTTTCCTTTACATATGAATATGCCCATTGTATACTTTCATTAACTGATAATGATTCTCAATATCATTTGATTAGGAGGGTAATCATGAGGTCTTCTCCTCAGCTCAGATCATCAGTTGAAGGACGAAAAAAACATCTGATCCATTTGCTGATCAATAACGGAATATACAAAAAGTCGGAACGGCATTTATATGAATTATCGCTCGGAGAATTAGAAAGCGAATACAAATATGTTAGGAAGGTGCGGGCTCATGGCGAAACGTAAAATAAAAACATACGAACAGCTGATAAAAGAAAACAAGGCGGCCATTATGAATAATCAAAAGCTGATGAATGTGATCTATGACAGAATTGACCGCAAGCATCAAAAACTGCTCCGGCACAACAGCCATACATAAAAAGAGCCTTTTTCAGGCTCTTTTTTTATTGCTCAAAGGCTTCCGCCGCTAATTTGCCGATGACCGCATCGTCCATCGGCGGATTGTGAAGGCCGGCCCGGGCATCCCGATAATACCGCTGAAGCGGATTATTTCGCTCCAGGCTTTTTGCGCCGGTGATTCTCATTGCTTTATCAACAACAGAAAGGACGGCATTTGTCACAATATGTTTTGCGGCGCCGAGCTCGCTTTTGATGAAAGGGCGGCGTTTCGGGTCATCATACATTTGCGCCGCCGTGAAGAGAAACTGTCTCGCTTTTAACAATTCAAGCTCCATTTCCCCGACACGCTGCTGAACGGCCGGCACGTCTTTAATTGGTCCGTTCAGGCTGTTCGGCGAATATTCGGATGCAAACTGGACGGCATAGTCCCTTGCCGCTTGAGCGATACCCAGATAAGCAGCGGGAATGTGAAGCAGCCAGCCATTCACTTTCGCCGCTCTCGGCCCGCTGATAAGCTCCACAAGCCGCTCATCACTGACCGTGACATGATCTAAAAGGAGATCATGGCTTCCGGTCGCCTTCATGGCAATCATATCCCATGTTTCTTCGACTGAAACGCCTGCCTGATCTTTATGAATGAGAAAAACACCGGTCGTTTGTTTTTCTTCAATCCATGCCGTCACAAGCATATAATCCAAAGTCAGCGAAAGGGTTGTAAAGGTTTTTCGGCCGTTCAGCACCCATTTTCCGTCTTTTTTGACAGCGGAGGTGCCGGGTCTTCCTCCCCTCGTCGGACTGCCGGTCTGCCGTTCCGTCGCTGCCCTGTTCAGGACAGCTCCCTTTTTCACCTCTTCTGTGATAAATGAAAAGACACCTTCATCCCAGCTGTTTCCTTCTCCGAGCTCACCCATGACGGATAAATGCCAGCCGATTCCGAGAGCAACGGCCGCGTCTCCCCGCGCCAGCCGTTCCTGAAACAGCACCATATCATAAACGGAAATGCCTGCACCGCCGAATGCCTCAGGTACCGTTAACGCCGTATATCCCGCGTCGCGCAGTCTTTGAATTTTCTCCGCGGGAAAACGGCCCGCCTCATCATCAAGCGCGGCTGTTTTTTGAAATTCGTCTGCAAGCAGGCCGATTTTTTCCACCCATTCCCTCTGCCGTTCATTCTGTATCCATAAAGACACTGGAATCCCCCCATTATAATTCCGATAAAGTTAATAAGTATTATAGAGATTCAAGTCTCGTTTCGCAACTGTGAGGCTGTACAAAAAAACACGCTATTCCATGGAATAGCGCGTTCAGACTGCTTCCGGGCCGCGGTCCTGCTTGAGCCCGAGATAAATCAGCATATATGTGAGATAACCCATCGTCATCACAAGCCCGCCAAAGAAAAAGCTTGAAAAAATCGGCTCTTCAAACGCGGTAACCGCCGCAAGCACGATCCAGCTTGCATACAGGTAGATGATGAAATAACGGAATCCCGACTTCATTTTATATAAGAGAAACAGCCCCACTGTAGAAAACAAACCCAGCGCAAGCCTGAAATAAACAAGATGTTCGAATTGGAACATGAATGACACAAAGGAAAAACCAAGCAATAACACAATCGGTAATGCGGTAATAAAATTTCTCAAGTGAGCACCTCCGTCATTACCTTTATTATAAATCAAAATAGCATAAATTATTGATTTATCGTGATCTTTTTCACAAAAATGTCATTCCTTTACTTTATACCCGAACATCGCGTTTGCAAAAGCTCCACCAAGCGACGGCTAAGAAGAATACGATATGGATAATGATAATGCCTGCGGAAAATAACGGCGTCATTCCCGCAAACAGCGGTTTCGCCCCGCTCATATATTGCGTCAGGTCAGTATTTGCGAACAGCAGAAAACTTCCCCATTTGTTTTGGAAGAGCGACATAATCGTCACGAGTGATTTTGCGCCGTACAGCACGATAAATGACAAAATGACGGCCGTTGCGCTGTTTCGGAATACAGAAGAACACAACAAGCCAAAGCATGCCATCGCAAACGCCTCGACCCAGTTCGTGCCGATTACTTTCAGGGTGTTCATCAGAAGCGTCCCTGATTCAGATGTCACCGACACGCCGAAGAAAGCCATGCCGAACAGCAGAGACAGAATATAGTACGCCGCATACAGGTACAAGCTGACCAAAAATACGGTAATGAGTTTAGATACAAAAATCCGCTCCCGCTTTACCGGGCGGATTAACAGAAATTTGATCGTTTTCTTATCAAATTCAGCGGAAATGATCGTTGCCGCGATCACGATCGTTAATGCCTCAAGCAGAATATTCAGCCCGGGCGCGTACGCCATATAGCCGATGAAATTCTCATCCGTTCCGGAACTGATGACAAGCCGTTTAATGACAAGCGCCATAATAAATTGGAGAACGGCCATCAGAATCAGCGCCACTAATGAGACTTTTCGGTTAAAGAGTTTCATATGCTCATTCGCTGTCAATTTAAACATTCGTCTCCCCCTCCTCTTGAAGCGCCGTCGTCACTTTCATGAATTCATCCTCCAGCGATTCCGCATACGGCATGATGGAATACACGAGAAAGTCTTGTCCGACGAGCGCACGGTTTAATGCCGGGATGTCCTTCTTCGCTACGGTGACGGTAATGCCCCCGCCGTTTTTCTCCGGAGCAAATTGCTGTTGGGACAGCCATTCGAATGCTTCGTCAGCCGGCTGAATGTCGAGGACGGCTTTTTCTTCTTTTTCCTCAGCGCCGCGCAGAACAACCTCTGTTTTGATCTCACCTTTTTGAATGATGATGACACGGTCGCAAAGGTCCTCCACTTCACGCAATAAATGCGTCGCAAAAAGGATGCTCGTCCCTTCAAGCTCCGCGAGTTCCTTTAAGTGATCGCGGAAATCCTTCATTCCGCCGGGATCAAGCCCGTTTGTCGGTTCATCTAAAATGAGCAGATTCGGACGGTGAAGAATGGCCTGTGCAATCCCGAGACGCTGACGCATACCAAGGGAATACGTTTTAACTTTGTCATGAACGGCGTGGGTGAGCCCGACACGCTCGATGACTTCCTGAAGCCTGTCCTCTTTGATGTTTTTGTGCATGTTGGCAAAGTGCTTCAGATTTTCCCACCCCGTCAGGTACGGGTAGAATTCAGGATTTTCCACGATCGCTCCGACGGATTCAAGCGCTTTTTCGAAATCAGCATCGTGCTGAAAGCCGTTAATTGTAATCGTGCCGCTGTTTTTCTTTAAAAGACCGACGATGATTCGGATAAGTGTGGTTTTCCCCGACCCGTTCGGACCGAGCAAACCGATGATCTCGCCCTGCCTGACATCCATGCTGATGTTTTTTAAAATGTGCTTCTTGCCTATTGTTTTGTCAAGGCCTTCAATATGTAAAATCGGCTCAGTCATACAGCCTTCCTCCTTTTTTACAAAAAATAAACAGTGCCCGTACTTAGGCACTGTCTGCATTATAACATTAGTCATATATTCGTGAAGAGCCGGAGCCGACGTTATGTCTTATCCGGGACCGGTCCGTTTTTTTCCTTCTCTTCATTATTGACGACATCCAGAATATCAAGCAGGAACACAAAAATCGGAATTCCGATAATCAAGCCCCAAATGCCGAAGAAATGTTCCGAGAAAATCAGAACCGTAAAGGTAAAAAAGATCGGCAGTTCCGTTTTCGCTGACATCAGTTTCGGATTAAGGAAGTACGTCTCAATCGCATGGATGACGAAAATGACCAGCACGATGTAGATGACATACGCTGCGCCGCCCGTCGTATACGCGATGATGCTGAGCGGAATGAGCGAAATCACCACACCCGCCACGGGAATGAGCCCGAGGAAAAAGACCATGATTGACAGGCCGAACAGCTGCGGAAAATGCAGAATCGCCAATGCGATCAAGGTGAGGATACAGTTCACCAGCGCAATAATAAATTGGGCTTCAAGCACTTTGCCGAATGTTCTCGCAAACTTGCTGCCGAAATAAGCAAGTTCGTAGTAAAAAACAGACAGCTTGCTGTGCTGAAATTTTTTCATAAACTCCGTGAGCCGCTTTTTCTCGAACAGGAAAAACATGCTGAGAATCAGTGACATCACGACCTGCAAACCGAAAGTGCTGATATCGGCCAAGTATGTATACAGTACATTAAAACCTTCTTTTACATAGGAACCGATATTGATATCGCCGAACACGCTCGATATCTCATCATAAAACGGAATGACATCGGGATGATACGCGATGTGCTTGATCTGCTTAATCAGCTGTTCAATCTGCTTGGCAACAATCGGGTAAAAGACAAAGCCTCCGACAGTCGCCCCGACAGCCAGCGCAATATATAAAACGGTGATGACCACCCTCTGGCTGATCCGGAAAAAATGGTTCAACACGTGCCGGATGACAGTCTCCAGCCGATCCATCAGAAAAGTAAAAATAAACGTAAGCAAAATCAAATTAATCATACTTCGGAATACAACTAACACCCCAGTCAAAACAAGAAAAACCGAAAAACGTCTGACACCCGGATGCTGAAAAAATTTAAAAATAGCCGCCATTTATACACTCCTGCTAGGACAAAAAGCCCTTAGATTTCATCTTTCACTCTCTAATTGTAAATTATATAACAAAATGACGCTAAGGTCTTTGTCCACCTCCTAATAAATTTAAACAAATTTATCTTTTTTACTCATGGCGGCCGAAAAAAAGAACGGCATGCCCGATGCATGCCGTTCCTTTCCTTTTATACCGCCGTTTTCATTTCTTTTACGGCCTGTGTGCTTTTCGCTTCGTCAAACTCATTTTCGCTCTTGGCTACGATGATGGTGGCGATTCCGTTTCCGATCAGGTTGACGATCGCCCTTCCTTCACTCATAAAGCGGTCGACGCCGAGGAGCAGCGCCAGCCCCTCCAGCGGAATAACCTGAAGCGCCGATAAAGTGGAGGCGAGCACGATAAATCCGCTTCCGGTTACGCCCGCCGCGCCTTTTGATGTCAGCATCAGCACGAGAATGATCGTAACCTGCTGGCCGATGGTAAGGTCAACGCCGAACACCTGCGCCAGAAAAACCGTCGCCATGGAAAGATAAATCGAGGTGCCGTCCAGGTTAAAAGAATATCCCGTCGGAATGACAAGGCCGACAACCGATTTGGAACAGCCGTAGCGCTCCATTTTATCCATCATCCGCGGAAGGACGGACTCAGAAGAGCTTGTGCCGAGAACGATGAGCAGTTCATCTTTAATAAAACGGAGATAGTTCCACAAGCTGAAACCGAATAGTTTGCAAATGATATTCAAAGCGACAAATACAAACAGGAACATCGTAACGTACACAGACAGCATCAGACTCGCCAGCGGCTTGATGGAATCAAGGCCGAAGTGCCCGATCGTATAGGCCATGGCCCCGAATGCGCCGATCGGCGCCGCGCGCATGATGTAGCCGATGATTTTGAAAAAAACATGCGACAGTTTATCAAAGAAATCAATAATGCTTTTGCCTCTTTCACCGAGCGCCGCCAAGCCGACACCGAATAAAACAGAAAAGAATAAGACCTGAAGAATGTCGCCTTTTGCGAAAGCGTCAACCATATTTGACGGAACGATGTGAGTGATAAATTCAATCCAGTCAATCCCCTGTCCCCCGTTTTGCGTATACTGAGAGACATCCCCTTTTTCAAGCTTGCTGTAATCAAGCCCCTCACCGGGTTTCATGATATTGACGACCAGAAGTCCGATAATAAGGGCGATGGTGGTCACGACTTCAAAATAAATAAATGCTTTTCCCCCGACTTTGCCGACTTTTTTCATGTCTCCCATCTTGGCGATGCCAAGCACGATCGTCAGGAATATGATCGGTGCGATAATCATTTTTACCGCATTGATAAATGTATCGCCGAGCGGCTTCATCTGCTTCCCGGCCTCAGGCCAAACGAGTCCGACAATGACGCCGATGATCACCGCCGTGATGACCTGCACCGTAAGATTTTTAAAAATTTTCATCCCTACTCCCCCTTGCCTCTCGCTGCGTCTATATGAAAATGATAGCGTTTTCAAACAGAGAGGGGAAGCTTATGATCATAACGGACATTTTGGTCTTTTTGGTCTCGGCTAGCGGACGAATTTGTAGCGGTTAACCGGCCGGCCCACTCCCCCGTATTGAATATCGAGCTTAATCTGGCCGTCCTTCTCAAGAAAATCAAGATAACGCCGCGCCGTCACCCTGGCGATTCCGAGCGCTTTGGCGGCTTCTTCAGCTGAAAGCGGCTCCGTCTGCTGTTTCATATAGGTCAAAATTTCATTCATCGTAAAATGATTTAACCCCTTCGGCAGATCCCGGGACGGATTTTGCGGAATTTTAAGCAGCATGTCAAGCTGCTCTTGCGACATGGTGTCATGCTCTTCAATTTTCCGCTTATATTGTTTATAGTTTTCGAGCGCCTGTCTCATCCGCTCCAGCTTAAACGGCTTCAAAATATAGTCGGCCGCACCGTTTTGCAGCATAAGCTGGATTGTTTCTTTGTCTTTTGCGGCCGAGACAATGATGACGTCCACTTCGAGCTTTTGTTTTCTGATTTCCTGGAGCGTTTTAATTCCGTCTTTTTTCGGCATATATACGTCTAATACCACGAGCCCGGGCCGCAGATCTTTAATAAGCCTGATTCCCTCGTCTCCGTCAGCGGCTGTGGCGATGACGCTGAACCCCGAAACACCGGTGATAAATTCTTTATTCACCTCCTGCACCATCGGATCATCTTCAATAAGCAGCACCTTGATGTCCATCGAATGATTCCTCCCCCTTCATCGGAAATAAAATAGAAAATGCCGTTCCCTGTCCCTGCCGTGTGTCGACTTCAATAACGCCCATCCCTTTGTCGACGATTTGTTTGACGAGGTACAAGCCGTATCCCGTTCCTCCCGTTTTATTGACGGTAAACCCTTTTTCATAAAGGCGCGGGATGTGCTGATCGGAAATCCCGCTTCCGTTGTCTTCTATTAATATAGCAAGCACTTCATCATTTTGCTCGATACTGATGTCAATATGTTTGTCCTCCGTGTCCGCTGTTTCGAATGCGCCGAACGCATTTTCAATTAAATTGCCGAGCAGGACGACAATGTCATGCTGGTCGACATGCTCCGGAAATGCCGAGAAACTGCTGTTTTCATCAATTTTCACAGAAATGCCAAGCTCTTTTCCTCTTTTGATTTTGCTTAACAGCAGCCCCGCCGCAGCGTCATTCTGAATGGCCTGATGAAGAAAATCGGTGACGCTTTCTTGTTCTGATGATTCCTTAAAAGCAAGCTGGAGCGCTTTTTCTGATTTTCCGAGCTGAATGAGTCCCGCGATGGTGTGAAGCTTGTTCATATGTTCATGATTTTGGACTCTGAGCGCATCGACAAAATTTTTCACACCTGTCAGTTCTTCCGCCATTTTCGCCGCTTCCGTCCTGTCCTGAAAAATGGCGACGGCTCCGATGACCTTCTTTTTCATGACGATCGGAATTCTGCTGCTCATGATCACCTTTCCGCTGACTTGGATTTCTTCATTATATACGGCTCGGTTCCGCTCGACGATCTCAGGGAGCCGCGAATCTTTTAACACGTCCCAGATCAGCCTGCCATCGGTCTCTTGTCTTACATTGAATATCTGCTTCGCTTTTTCATTAAAAATGGTGATGTGATGCTGATTATCGATCGCGATGACGCCCTCATTCATCGAATGAAACGTAGCGGTCCGTTCCTCATACATTCTCACGATCTCATGGGGCTCCAGCCAAAACATCTGTTTTTTGATGTGGCGGGCCAGCAAAAAGGAGCCGGCCAGTCCGAACCCTAGCGCCAGCAGAACGATAAACAGTATTTCATGTTTCAGCTGAAGAAGAATTTCACCGAATCCGGGCAGCGTTTTACCGGCCAGAACGACGCCGATCTGATTCAAATCCCGGTCTTTGATGGGATAAAAAGCGCGAACGGCGGTGCCGATCTCTCCCTTTGCTTCGGAAAAATAAATGTGCTCGGCGAACGCCGCGGCTTCGTCCTCACCCCTTGAACGCTTTCCGATCATTGTGCTGACGGGATGTGAATAGCGGATATGATCCATATCCATGACGACGATGTAGTCCGCTTCATTGATGATCCTTATTTCTTCGACCGCATGGCGCACGTCTTCCCTTTGTTTTTTCTGCTCGAGGGCGCGTTTGACATCGGTCATCTCAGATACCGTCCGCGCGGTATTCATCAGCCGTTTTTTCAGCTCGCGCTCCTCTGTATGCTGAATATTGCCGATCAGCACGATGCCGACGATCAAAAAGGTAAAAAGCACGACGATATACGAAAGTATGGTGATTTTCCAGCGGATGGTGAGCTTTTTTTTCGTCATTGGCCTCTTCCTTTCCGTCTCTTTACGAAAACGGCCCGCCCGATTATGCTTGTTATAGAAAATGGCGGAGGGGGTTTTCGATGAAAAGCTTGCTGACTTGTCTCAGCCTGATGGTACTCGGTATCGGAACCGCTTTATTCATCGGCTTTCATGATCGTTTCTCAACGGAAGAACCGTATTATGATGACGAACAGGAAGGCCTGAAAGATCAAATCGTTTTCAAATTCAGCCATGTCGTTGCTGAGAACACGCCTAAAGGGCGGGCAGCGAATAAGTTTGCGGACCTTGTCTATCAAAAGTCCGGCGGCACCATTAAAGTAGAGGTGTTTCCAAACGGGAGCCTCTATTCAGATAATGAAGAAATAAACGCCCTCCAAAACGGGGACGTGCAATTCATCGCTCCCTCCACCTCAAAGCTCGGATCACTGTCTCCCGAATGGGGTGTTTTGGATCTGCCGTACGCGTTTACAAACTATAAAGCCGTGCAAGAAGGCCTCAACGGCAAAATCGGCACACGCCTGTTCGCTTCATTAGAAAAGCATCATTTGAAAGGACTGGCGTACTGGACGAACGGGTTTAAGCAGCTCACGTCAAATAAAGGGCCGATCTTCACTCCGGACGATTTGAAAGGACAGGCGCTCAGGATCATGCCGAGCAGCGTGATCGAAGACCAGTACCGTCTGCTCGGCGCGCACCCGCGGCAGGATTCCTTTAATTCCACGTTTCAGCTCTTGGAAAGCAATCTCGTAGACGGAGAAGAAAATACGATTTCAAATATCTATTCTAAAAAATTTTATAATGTTCAAGATTATTTGACAATCAGCAATCACGGGTACCTCGGTTATGCCGTGATGACCGACGAGCATTTCTGGAATTCGCAGACAGAAAAAACGAGAACCATCTTAACGGAGGCGATGCGAGAAACGACGGAGTGGAACGAAGCCTCCGCTGAGAAAATGAATAAAGACCAGCTTGAAGAGATAAAGAAGAATTCATCCATTCATATTCATGTGCTGAGCAAAGCGGAAAAGAACACATGGATGAAACGCCTCGACCCGATTTACGAACAATATGAACAGGTGATCGGCCGCGGGCTTGTGCAGGATTTGTTATCCTTGCGCCGCGAGCCTTAGCAGGACCAATACGCCCATCTCCGTTTCATCCCTTTTCCCGCCGGGGAAGTAAATAGGGACAGATCAAAAAAGGAGATGGAGACATGTTTACACATACGAAAAAACTGCAGCATCCGGCTAAACCGGATCGTCCTGATCCGCTGTTCGCAAAAAAGATGCAGGAAATTTTAGGGGGACAATACGGGGAAATATCCGTCGCCATGCAATATTTGTTCCAAGGATGGAATACACGGGGCAATGAAAAATATAAGGATCTTCTGATGGATACCGCGACGGAAGAAATCGGCCATGTCGAAATGATCGCGACGATGATTGCGAGACTGTTAGAAGACGCCCCGCTGGCAGAGCAGGAAAAAGCGGCTGATGATCCGGTCATCGGGTCCATTTTAGGCGGCATGAATCCGCATCATGCGATCGTGTCAGGACTCGGCGCAATGCCGGAGAGCAGCACGGGCGTTCCGTGGAGCGCAGGCTATATCGTCGCAAGCGGAAACCTTCTGGCAGACTTCCGCGCCAATCTGAACGCCGAATCACAAGGAAGGCTTCAAGTCGCACGCCTGTATGAAATGACCGATGATAAAGGCGTGAAAGATATGCTCAGCTTTTTATTGGCCCGCGATACCATGCATCAAAACCAATGGCTTGCGGCCATTAAAGAATTAGAAGAACAGGAAGGTCCGATCGTTCCTTCCACATTCCCGAAGGCGCTGGAAAAACAGTCATTCTCCCATAAGCTTATTCATTTCTCAGATGGCGGACAAAGCGCTGAACAAAATTGGCTGAAGGAAACAGCGCCGGACGGAGAACCATTCGAATACGAAAAAGAACCGAAAGCGCACGGCGAAATAGCTAAGCTGGATCCCGTCCCGCCGTATGTCCACAACACGCTTCCCGGACGCGAGTAAAGACACAAGCCCAAAACAAACTGTTTTGGGCTTTCATTATGCCTTCAGAACCGTCCAGTCCGGTTCGTATTGAATGTCCGGATGATGTAACAGCTCATGAATGAAAGGTTCATCCTCCTCGTACAGCATCACTTCTATTGAAAGAATCGCAGCCTTCTGCTCGTTTTCTTCGTATATGCGGTCATGTTCGTTCTCCATAAAATCATCATAGGCCTGTCTGTTCTCCCAAACGCTGATGATCTCTGCGATGAACAGGCCGTCTGCGTTTTTCCGCCAGCCGCCGGCCTGTTTGACGAAGCCATTTACACGTGATAATGCGCCCACTGTGACTGTGCTTGCGCAAATGCTTCAGCGTTTGCAGCGTCTGTTTCACATACAATCTTTTTGATCAGCATGGCAGTCCCTCTGTGATGACTGTTTTCGCATGCGTATACTCGACACAGAGATTGACGGTTCTGACGTAAGAGCGGGTGCGGTGAATCGTGCCTTTCGGGATGAGCAGGCTGTCATTTGCTTTGAGCACTGCGGTTTCTTTGTCCTTAAAATCAATCAGCAGCTCCCCTTCCAGAACGATGAACCATTCATCTGAGTCAGGGTGATGGTGCCAGTCATATTCTCCCGTAAACACTGCGAGGCGCACACAGTGGTCATTGATCTCCGCGATTGAAAAATTGTCGTGTTTTTCTTTGACTTTATTGGCGATAGCGAGCAAATTCAGCATGTCAGACACGAGTGAAAAACCCCTTTTTCATTTAATTGTATCGCAACGGCGGCTCAGATCAAGATTTTCCCAAAATAAAAAGCGATCCAGCTGATGCGCCGGATCGCTTTTGATCTGCAGGTTCTCTGCCTTTATGCTTTTATTAGCTGCTTCGTCTGTTTCCGCCTTTTTGGCCGATTTCTTTATAAAAATCTTTGTCATGATTTTTGCTAGTGGCTTCTCCGCCTTTTTGGCCGATTTCTTGATAGAATTCCTTGTCATGGTTATTGCTAGTGGCTTCTCCGCCTTTTTCACCGATTTCCTGATAGAATTCTTTGTCGTGATTTTTGCTTGTGGCTTCTCCGCCTTTTTGACCAATTTCCTGATAGAATTCTTTGTCATGGTTATTGCTTGTCGCTTCTCCGCCTTTTTTACCTGCTTCTTCTCTGCTCATTTTGTTATTATCTTGTGCCATTTTTGAATTCCTCCTTTAATTGGTGTTGGTTGTTGGTTTCCCGATTTCAGAACTGCTAAACAAAGAAAACACATTGAATGTGTTTTCGGGTGGTTTTTTATTATTCTGTATCCTTCATGCGTTTTAGAATCCGGCGTTTTTTATAAAGCATGATGCCTGTTTCCGCGATGCTTTCTAAAGCTGAACGGTTGGCGGACGCGCCGAAGATGATGCCTGCGGCCGGAACCATTTGCAGCAGTTTTTTCGCGGCGAACGTATCGCGGTAGCTGTAAACGACTTCCCGCCAGCCTTGGATTTGCGAGGCGACGCGCTGATAGACGCGGTCGTTTTGATCATATTGCCGTAAATCTTGCAGGATCGCTTTTTTTCCGATGACGTCACTGGATGCAAGCTGAAGCAATTTGACGATAAACACGCGTTCTTTTTTGTCTTTCGGATCAAAGCCGTAAGCAACCGCGATATCCTGCAGCGTCTTTAAGGACAGGCCGAGCATCGCCGGAATGTCTGCCGCCAGCGTGAATACGCCGCCGACTCCCGTTGCGGCCCCCTGCACCGTCGCGGCCTTTACGCTTGTACGCGCTATGGCTTCTGCGATTTCGTCCATGACGGCAAGCGGCGCATTGCGGATGTCGTGAAGCGTTTGACATGTACCGTGCGGCAGCCGTTTTTGAAACTTTTTCATGATGCGCTTTTCTGATGTAAGGTACTGTCCGCCTGACTGAATAAACGTTCCCGTTTCATCGAGAATGAGTCCGATTTTCCTCTGAATAAATTGCGGTGTCAGCTTGTCCAAAAGCTGAAACGGCAAGCGGGTGAATGTTTGCCAGAACATCACCCTCTGCTGCGCCTTTTCCCATTTTTGAATGTCTCTCAGTTGTCTTTCCAGGTCTGTCCGCTCTTCTGTCACCCGTCCTGCACGTCCTTTCTGATTTCTTTGTTCATAGTATACCTTTATGGCGTTTTCTTTTTACACCCGGCCGGATTTTTTATCCGGAAAACATTTCATTGTTTAATTTCCTTCAAATTCTATATATTGTATAATTCTGAATAATACGATTGAAGGAGAATGTTGAATGCAATGGATTTATTTAAGTTTAGCGATCATTTTTGAAGTATTGGGTACGGTCAGCATGAAATTATCAAATGGATTTACAAAACTTGTCCCAAGTATTTTATTATTATTGTTTTATATCGGCAGCCTTTGTTTTCTTACTTTGACTTTGAAATATATAAGTGTCTCCATCGCGTATGCGGTCTGGTCGGGAATGGGGATCGTGCTGATTTCCATGATCGGAATTTTTTTCTTTCATGAACAGTTCTCTGTCATAAAAGCTGTCTCTGTTCTTCTGATCATCATCGGTGTCGTTTCCTTAAACTTTATTTCTGAAAGTGAAACGTCATCAAACGGCATCAGCGTTCATACGGATAGAAACAGATGATGAAAGGGTTAAAGGTTCTCTTCCTCATTACAGATATTGGATTTATCGTTTATTGGATTGTTACTTTTTTTGAGTGGATTCCAAAAAACATGGTGTTTAAAGATTATGATAACGCCATGATCATGGCCTGGAACTGGTCATTCTTTCCCTTAGATATTTTCATTTCGATAACCGGGCTGTACAGCTTGTTTCTTTATAAACGGAAACATGCATTATGGCGCTCTTTCACATTAATATCACTTGTGCTGACCTTTTGTTCAGGCCTGCAAGCGATTGCCTTTTGGGTATTTATCGGCGATTTTGATTTTATGTGGTGGGCATTCAATCTGTACTTGCTTCTTTATCCTTTATATTTTATTCGGAAATTGCTGGTCTCTCATAAAAATAGCTGTCATTCTTTTTGATAAGGCGGTTTTCTTTTTCTTCAGGCGGGAAACACTTTTCATAAAGGAGTGATAGACATGCCTTGGTCTATGAAGGATTATCCGCAATCATTGAAGAATCTCGAGGAACCTGTGAAGAAAAAAGCGATCGAAATCGCGAATGCGATGATAGATGAGGGTTATGAAGAAGGACGGGCCATTCCCATTGCGACAAGTCAGGCGAAAGAGTGGAAAAAAAACGCTTCTAAGGAAGAAATCGATCAGCTGATGAAACACGATGATGAAACGAAACGCGGAAATTGAATCGGAATAAAGGAAAAACCCCGCTCTCAAGAGAACGAGGTTTTTCTGATTATAAACCGTAATAATAAGATAGTGTGGTGACTGAAACGTAGCCTGTCGCTCCTGCATACGTGACTTTCAGCCATTTATTAGAATTAGTGTAGTGGCCTTGAACATATTCTCCGGTTACCCAAGAACCTGTAATTTTTTTACCGCTTGAGAATGTTGTGATCGTTGAACAGCTGACCTTAGAGCATGAGCGCATATTAGCACCGTAAATACCGACTGTACCCCCGCTGGCTAAAATGGAAACGTCCGGTTCAGCTTTAGGTTTGAAAGCTGCTGCTGATGCAGAGCCGCCAAAAGCGAATAAAGAAACAGCAAAAATCATGGCTAAAGAAATGATCGACAAACGACGTACCAAGAAAATTCCCCCTCTTTTATCATATGGCTGGAAAGCTTTCCTGACGTTATTATACTTTTTTGCCCGGGAGACTGAAATAAGTCTAATGCTCCAACTTCTTTTCTTCGCAAGTGGCCATGCCGATTCTTTAATTGATAGATAACAGCGGTTTATTGGACTGGAATCACTGATATATCGTTGATTCAAACGTTTATTCAGAGCGGCCGGAGTTTTTCCGGAGGTCATTTGAATGGTACAGAAAGGTTTTATCTTCCAATGGAAAGAAACATTATTATTCTATTTACCCGGGAAAACGGAGGAAATACAGCGTCTTTTTCTCAGGATCAGTTGCACCGGACAGAAAGTTGTGAAGTGATATGGGCAAGTGTCCTCTTTTCACCTTTTTAAAAAAACGCTCCACGCATCCGCGCATGATCGGACGCGGAAACACGCTTTGCGAACGGCATCGCTTCTTTCCCGGAACGATGCCGTTTTCATTTTCGGACCTTTCTTCGGCGGGATACATATCATAGATAAAACAGGGCATCAATGTACCGGTTTATTGAACATAAAGAACTTGACATCTCATAATAGCGGATTTATGATGTAGATAAAATAATTTGCATCTAGGAAACTTTTTGTTATTTAGCTAAAAATCTATCGGAATTTAGGTGAGACATAATGAGCAAAGACATCTCAGCACAATCACTGCAATCAAAAGCCGTGCAGGATGCACTTGACGGCAAAAGCAAGGGATTCAAGCGGCTTCTGCCTTTTTTAGGCCCCGCCTTTATCGCGGCGATTGCCTACATTGACCCGGGAAACTTCGCTACGAATATCTCAGCTGGTTCGAAATATGGGTATATGCTGCTGTGGGTCATCCTCTTTTCAAACTTGATGGCTTTTTTAATTCAAGTTCTTTCCGCGAAGCTCGGCATTGCCACGGGTAAAAACCTTCCGGAAATCGCCAGAGACCGGTATCCGAAATGGGTATCCGCCGGGCTGTGGATACAGGGTGAACTGGTGATTATGGCAACTGATCTGGCAGAATTTATCGGGGCGGCGCTCGGGCTCAACCTGCTGTTCGGCATACCGATGGTTGAAGCGGCCATTATCGCGGCGATCGGATCATTCGCGATTTTAGAGCTGCAGCGCAGGGGTTACCGGGCGCTGGAAGCGGGCATCGCCGGACTTCTGTTTGTCGTGGTGATCGCCTTCGCTCTGCAAACCTTCTTTGCCAAACCTGATGCTGCCTCCGTTCTCGAAGGGCTGTTTATCCCGAAAATTGACGGAATGGACAGTGTGCTCTTGGCAACCGGGATACTCGGCGCAACCGTGATGCCGCATGCCATTTACTTACATTCCGCACTGACACAGCGCCGTGTCGTCGGAAAAACGGATAGTGAGCGGAAAAAGATTTTTAGATTCGAGACGATTGACATACTTATCGCGATGGTGATCGCCGGGGCGATTAACGCAAGCATGCTCATCGTCGCTGCCGCGCTTTTCTTCAAGAACGGGCTGTATGTAGAAGATTTAGACGTGGCTTATCAGCAATTCGGCCACTATATCGGACCGGCTTCAGCCATTCTCTTCGGGATCGGGCTGCTGGCCGCAGGGCTTTCAAGCTCTTCTGTCGGCACATTGTCAGGCGATATTATCATGCAGGGCTTCATCCGTTACCGTATCCCGCTTTATTTGCGGCGTTTCATTACCATCATTCCGCCGATGATCATCATTATCTCGGGGGTCAACGCCACAGAAGCGCTCGTATGGAGCCAGGTCGTTCTTTCATTCGGCATCGCCTTTGCGCTCGTGCCGCTGATTATGTTTACAAGCAACAAACGCCTGATGGGCGCCCTGACGAACCGAAAATGGGTGACGGCTCTCGCCTGGCTGATTGCGGTTTTGGTGATCGCGCTTAATCTGTTTGTGATCTACGATTCCTTCCGTTAGAAAAAAACCGGCCATAGCGGCCGGTTTTTCTTTTGGCGCCGGGTGCCGTTCGTATCTTTTTCCGGGCGTTTTTGGTATGATAGAAGAAAAATCGGAGTTTTGCTTATGTCAGTATTTATCCTTTTTTATCTGTGGATTGTGCCGATTGTCATCGGCATCTTCTGTTCTCTTTTTGCTTATCGGACAACGGGTAAGAAACGTCTGATTCCCGGCTTTTTGATGATCGCATTAAGCATCGTTTCCTTAATCACGGGGCTTTGGATCGGCGGGGTGAACTATCATGTGTTCATCGGGGGCATGTTTTTATTCGGTACGTTATTGGCCGGCTCCGCCTTCCCGTTTTTCTTCGCTCTTTCACGCAAACGAAAATAAACAGGCATGCCGCCTGTTTATTTTTATTCATTAACCCTGAATTATAAACCGCTCCGATAATGTGATTCCGCCTCAATCAGCCTGTACATGTGTTATATAGGCTTCAGCCCATGTCCCATCATCGAAACTGCAGCCAAAATGAATCCTGCTAAAGAAGATTTTGAATTATAAGAAAAATACTGTATGAAAATCCTATTTACCCCAAAAATACCTATTGATAGAATGGTATCTGAGAGGGGAAATGTTCAAAGCGGATCATATCGGTCCCGCCTAAATACATAGACTTTCATTTCTCTCTACACTACATTTCTAAAGGAGGATTTCCCATTAGACACGCAGCTAAAGGCATTCTGTTTGCCGCATCTTTAGCCCTTGTAACTACTACTTTTGTCCCCGCATCCTTAGCTAAAGAAAATCATAATAATACTGCCAATGCCACTGGAACGACCAAATCATTTTTTTATCAGACTGATACGCAATTTTCCTACGGACTTAAAGCACAAAGCGATGCATCTGTGTCAAAACCAGTCAAAGATGTAATCAGAGAAGTGCTGAAAAATAAAACAAAATTATTCAATCTTGTTGAAAAATTAGCAGGAAAGAAAATAAGAAATGAACTCGAATCCGTTTTCAATCAACACATAGAACCGGTTTTAAAGAAAATGCTGAACGAGTATGTCGCCTTAAGCTGGACTGACGTGGAAAAGAATCTTTATCTTTCACTTAAAAAGTCCGGACTTTCTGACAGTCAGGCTAAAAACCTCGCTCATTTGACAACTTTAGCAATGAAAGCATTTTAAAATCATTCATAAATGATCGTCAGGAAAATACGTATGAAGTAAATGCAAAGTGCTGTTAGATTCACTCTAATAGCACTTTTTCATTGGAGATGTCACATGACTGTCTTTTTTACTGTTTTGCTCACTTTCTTATGCTGCCTTGTGATTTCATCTCTTATTTTTATGATTCTATTAAAAAAAGAGATCGTGGATACACCGCCAAACCGCTTAGCTCATGCAGCATTCATCATACTTATTGGATTCTCCCTGTTCTTCGCTATAACTGTACCTAGCCTAGTTATTTATTTTGTAGCTATAACTGTAAATCATTTTTTCGGAGAATATATCATATATGGTTCACTTTCAGACTTATACATATTTTCTGTCGTCGTAAGTATTTTAGCTTTAGTTTATATGCTTATCCTTACGGCAATTGTAAAAGGAATGACTCATGTGTTGACATTGCCTGCTTGGTCAGCCTATATCCTTGAATTCATTTTTGCATGGGCTGCTGTTTACTTCTCAATTCAATACGTTTCCAATCATATCATTGAGAACATATCTATATTTCAAGGTGGAGAAATTCTTCTTTCATTGTTCATCACTTTCTTATTTTCGGGATTGGATATCCTTTTCACTAATTTGGATAAGATCACAAAAGAGAAATTAGGCTAATAAAAAGAAAAGCAGGCAATTTAGGGACTGACCCCATAAGATGAGACAAACAAAAAACACCTTCAAGTTTGAAAACGGATGATTGTTAGCCGAAATTAGA
>NZ_JAANHO010000011.1:0-126523 GCF_011800725.1 Bacillus sp. EKM208B
GGGCGCCCGCACAAAGACCTTGAACCGATTCTCGGCATGTTCGTCAACACGCTGGCCATCAGAACGGAGCCGAAAGGGGACAAACGGTTTACCGATTATTTGGCGGAAGTCCGCCAGGCGGCGCTTGAAGCGTATGAGCATCAGGATTACCCGTTTGAAGAGCTTGTGGAGCGGCTCGGCGTGCAGCGGGACACAAGCCGCAATCCGCTGTTTGACGCCATGCTTGTCGTTCAGAATATGGAGCATGAGGAACTGCTGTTGGACGGTTTGCATATTCAGAATGCGGACGTGTCCCGTCCGGTTTCCAAATTTGATGTCACTTTGCAGGCTTCTGAAGGCGGGGGACAGATTCATTTTCTGTTTGAATATGCGGCGTCATTATTCCGGAAAGAAACGATGCAGCGCTGGGCTTCCCACTTTATGACGATGCTTGAACACATTGTCCGTGAACCGGAAACTTCTATACAAGCGATCAGCATGCTGACTGCTCCGGAACGGAACCGGATTCTTTCGGACTTTAACGGCATGGCGGATCAACAGCTGCCTGAAAAAACAGTTCATGAACTGTTCATCACCCAGGCGCGAAAAACACCGGATGCGGCAGCCCTTATCAGCGGGGAAACTTTAATCACATATAAAGAATTAGATGAATGGTCGAATAAAATCGCCAGAGCTCTGCAAAAACGGCAGATCGGACCGGATGCCGCCGTCGGCATTGTGATACCAAGATCACCAGAACAAGTCGCGGCAGTCTTCGGGGTTTGGAAAGCCGGGGGCGCCTACGTCCCGATAGATCCTGAATATCCGGAGGAACGCAAGCAATATATCATCTCAGACAGCGGCACAGCGCTTCTCCTTACCGTACACGGCGCAATAGATCAAGTGCCTGATCATTTTAAAGGTGAAGTGCTCGCACTGGAGGATATCCAAGAACAAGACGCATCACCGGTTCAGTCATTATCAGCACCGGAAGATTTGGCTTACTTCATTTACACGTCCGGGACGACAGGCAGGCCGAAAGGGGTTATGGTCGAACATCGTTCCGTCAGCCAAACCCTTCAATGGCGGAGCGGATTTTATGATCTGAATGAGAAAGATACGATTCTTCAGCTCTTTTCATTTTCATTTGACGGTTTTGTAACAAGTATGTTCACACCGCTGATTTCCGGTGCGAAAGCGGCCGTTTTAGCCGAAGATGAAGCAAGAGATATTCTTGCTATTAAACACTATCTTGCATCTTACCGCATCACTCACATGATCATTGTTCCCGTGCTGTATCGCACACTGCTTGACGTACTGGAGCCGGGTGATGCCGAGTCTCTCCGGATTGTCACATTAGCCGGAGAAGCTGTCGACCAAAACATTATCAGCCGCAGTTTATCAGTTTGTCCTCAGACGGAGCTTGCCAATGAGTACGGACCGACGGAAAACAGCGTCGCCACTACAGCGGCAAGACATATAGAACAAAGTGAGAACATTACGATCGGCCGTCCGATTGAGCATTCACACGTTTATATTTTAAACGGGGATCACCCGCAGCCGATCGGTGTAACGGGAGAACTTTGCATCTCGGGTTCCGGCCTTGCAAGAGGGTACCGCAATCTTCCTAAGCAAACGGCTCAAGCCTTTGTCCAAGACCCGTTCCGGAAGAACCGGCGCATGTACCGCACGGGCGACCTGGCAAAATGGCTGCCGGACGGCACGCTGCAATATATCGGCCGAATGGACGAGCAAGTCAAAATCAGAGGCTACCGGGTGGAACTGAAAGAAATTGAATCCGCCTTAACAGGCATAAAAGGTGTCAAAGAAGCAGTCGTCACCGCTCTGCCCGCATCAGCAGGCCAAACGGAACTATGCGCTTATATCGTGACAGAAGAAGGAACAGAAAGTGAAACCGTGCAGCAGGCGCTCAGAAATGAAATGCCCGCTTATATGGTGCCGGCGTTCTTTGAAACACTTGAAGCCCTGCCTGTCACACCGAACGGGAAGCTTGACCGCCGCGCGCTTCCTGAGCCGCAGAAAAAAGCGCACACCGGACGGGCATTTACCGAGCCTGAAAGCGACATGGAAAAAGAGCTTTCCGCGATTTGGAGCGAAGTGCTCGGGACTGAAAATATTGCCGCGGATCAATCATTTTTTGAACTGGGCGGCGATTCCATCAAAGCCCTGCAAGTATCAGCCCGATTACATCAGGCAGGAAAACAGATCGCCGTAAAAGATATTTTCAGCCGGCCGACAATTAGAGAGCTGGCGCCTTATGTCCGTACAGAGCGGCAGCCGGTCAGCCAAGCTCCTGCAGAAGGAGAAGTGAAGTGGTCGCCGGTTCACAAATGGTTCTTCATACAAGACATGAAGGAAGCAAACCATTTTAACCAGTCCGTCATGCTGACGAGAACAAATTCAATAGATGAAGAGGCCCTGAGGAAAACGTTAAAAGCCATTACCGTTCATCATGATGCCTTGCGCCTTGTCTGCAAAAAAGACGAAGAGAAAGGTCTTCTCCTCTTCAACAGACCGGCTGACCTTGCAGATGAGCAGCTTTACAGCCTGACCATTTTAGAAACGGAAGGCGATGAGCATGAGAAGGAACGTTTTGTAAAACGCCGCGTCGCAGAGCTTCAGAGAAACATGGATTTAGAGAACGGGCCGCTGGTACAGGCGGGGCTGTTCCGCTCTGAAGCAGAAGATTACTTGTTTCTGACGGTCCATCATCTCGCTGTCGACGGGATATCATGGCGGATTTTATTGGAAGACTTGGCTTCTGCTTATGAGCAGGCCGTCTCTGGACAGGAAATCAAACTCCCTCCGAAAACCATGTCATTCAAAACATATACGGAGCAGCTGGCCGATTATGCCGAAAGTAAACAGCTTCTTCAGCAGGCGGAGTATTGGCGGGAGATTGAACACTATGAAACAGAAAGTCTTCCTTACGAGCAGGCAGATTTATCTCAAACTCCTGCAAAAAAACGGAACACGGTATCCTTCACTCTGACAGAAAGTGAAACGGACGCCCTGTTGAAAGATGTGCACAGCGCCTACAATACGGATACGCAAGATGTGCTTTTGGCTTCCGCCGTGCTTGCCGTTCAAAAGTGGTCGCCGCGGCACACTTTGAAAATCGCCCTTGAAGGACACGGACGCCAATCGGAGCAGGCAGGTGCGGACATCAGCAGGACGGTGGGGTGGTTCACTTCCATTTACCCGGTGCTTTTCCGGAGCGGAGTTTATGAACCTCATGAAGAATATGAAATTCGCACATTGAAAACCGTCAAAGACACATTGCGGCGCATTCCGGATAAAGGGAACGGATACGGCGTCCTCAAATATTTGACATCGCCGGAGCTTGCCGGGATGACTTTCGGGAAAGCACCGGAGATCAGCTTTAATTATCTCGGACAATTCGATGCGCCCGGCGGGAATCCGGCAGAAACGGAACAGCCTGACGCGTTTCAGTTTTCTCCTTTGGGAGGCGGAGATGATGTGACAGATACATGGAAACGGGAGCAGTCACTTGAAATCAGCGCGATTGCGGCAAAAGGCCGGATGACCGTCAGCATTTCCTATGAAACGGAGCGCTTCCGGCAAGATACGATCGAACGGCTGTCCGAAAGCTGCCGGTATTATCTCCTGAAACTGTCGGAACACTGCCTCAGCAAAACCGATACGGAGAAGACCGTCAGTGACTTTGATGATCGGGAGCTGACTGAGGAAGCATTGCAGGATATTGCCGACTTACTCAGCTTCCACTAAACCGAGCGGGAGGAACACATGGACAAAACGAAAAATATCCAAAATATTTATCCCCTCAGCCGAATGCAGGAAGGAATGCTTTTTCATTCCTTTCTGCAAAAGGAGGGGGCTGCATATATCGAGCAATCCGTCTTCACCATAAAAGGCCGGCTTCGTCCGGAATTGTTTGAGCAAAGCGTACAGTCTGTCATCAGCCGCCACGATATTTTCAGAACGGTTTTTTTACCTCATGTCGCTCAGCTGAACGGCCCCCGCCAAGTTGTGCTGCGTGAGCGGGAATTCCGGCTGCACCGCGAAGATCTTACACATTTGGACGAAGCGGGACAGAGCGTCTATTTACAGCGATTTAAGGAACGTGACCGCTTAAAAGGCTTTGACTTGCAAAAGGATATGCTGATGCGTGTTTCTTTGTTTAAAACGGCAGACGAGGAATATGTATGCGTCTGGAGCCACCATCACATCCTTATGGACGGCTGGTGCCTCGGCATCGTCCTTCAGGAATTCATGCATATGTACCGGGCGATTGAATCAGGCTCACCCGTCACACTGGCGCCCGCAAAGCCTTACAGCACTTATATTACATGGCTGACTGATCAGGACAAAGACGCGGCTTCTGAGTATTGGAAAGGATATTTAGCAGGCTGCGAGACACCCTCAGGACTCCCGAAAATATCGGCCCGTCCTCAGGAAAAAGGCTACCGTAAGAAAGAGCTGCTGTTTTCTTTAGATCAAAATCTGACAGACAGGCTGAAAACCATCGCCAAAGAAGAGGGCGCTACGCTCGCGGTTCTTATGCAGACTGTATGGGGCCTGATGCTGCAGAGCTACAACCGGACGGACGATGCCGTATTCGGCGCCGTCGTATCAGGGCGGCCTTCCGTCATTGACGGCGTGGAAAGCATGATCGGGCTGTTTATCAATACCGTGCCGGTACGCATTAAAACGGGTGACGAAAGCTTTAGAGAACTGCTGGGCCGCTGCCAGAAAGAAATGCTTGACTCAGAGGCGTTCAGCTATCATCCGCTTGCTGACATCCAATCTCAGACTGAGCTGAAACAGGATTTAATCGACCATATCATTGTGTTTGAAAATTATCCGATTCAGCAGCAGATGAAAGACGCGGAAAAGGAATCGGATGCACCGTTCCGGATCGGGAATGTAAACGTGTCGGAACAATCGGGCTACGATTTTAACCTCATCATAGCGCCCGGCGATGAGCTGCTCATCAAATTCAGCTACAATGCGAACGTTTATGACGAAGTATGGATAGAGAGCGTAAAAGGACACTTGGAAGAAGCCCTGCGCGGCGCCGCCTTCAATCCCGATGTTCCCGCTGATCGGCTTCCGATGCTCGGACAAAAGGAAAAATCAAGAATAATCGGCGAATTTAATGACACGAAAACAACTTATGAAAGAGACGAAAGCATCATCAGCCTGTTCAGCCGACAGGTGAAGAAAACCCCGGACCATCAGGCGCTTCACGCCGGCGGGCTGACGATGACGTACCGGGAGCTCGATGAACGGTCAACTGCATTCGCCCGCACCCTGCTGGAAAACGGTTTGGCGCCAAAGGGAATTGCCGGGATTCTGGCCGAACACTCACCGGAATTTATCATCGCTGTTCTCGCTGTATTGAAAGCGGGAGGGACGTACCTTCCTCTTGATGCAGAACTGCCAACCGACAGGATCGCCGATATGCTCACTGAGAGCGGAGCACAGCTGTTAACGGTGCAAAAAGGGATTGAGACTGACTTTGACTTTTCTCACATCATCTCTATCCCGGCTGCCGCAGAGAAACAAACCGCTGATGCGGGAAAACTGAATACCGATACAGCACCTGATGACCTTGCCTATATTATGTATACATCCGGTTCAACAGGAAAACCGAAGGGCGTGATGATTTCCAACCGAAACGTCGTATCGCTCGTATCAAACAGCAATTACACGTCGGCCGGCATGACGGACCGTCTCATTCTGACAGGGTCCATCGGTTTCGACGCAGTGACGTTTGAAATCTTCGGTGCGCTTTTGAACGGAGCATGCCTTCATGTGGTTGACCGCTCGACAATGCTTGCGCCTGAGATGTTCGGCAATTATCTTTCATCCAACCGGATTACGATTTTGTTTTTGACGACGGCGCTCTTTAACCAGTTTGCCCAGGCAGATCCGGAGATGTTTTCCGGATTGCACACCTTATATGTCGGCGGAGAAGCATTGTCCCCGGCGCTCATCAATAAGGTCAGACACCGCTGTCCGAATCTCAGCCTTTATAACATATACGGACCGACGGAAAATACGACATTTTCTACCTTTTACGAAATCAGGCACGATTTTTCTCAGCCGATCCCAATCGGAAAACCGATCAGCAATTCAACCGCGTATATCATTGATAAAAATGGCGGACTTGCGCCGATCGGCGTGCCCGGTGAGCTTTGTGTCGGCGGTGACGGGGTTGCCAAAGGCTATTTAAACAGGCCTGACTTAACAAGTGAAGCGTTTGTCAGCCATCCGGTTCATCCTGAAGAAAAGATCTACAAAACAGGCGACTTGGCACACTGGCTGCCTGATGGAAGCATCGGATACATCAGCCGTATTGACCGTCAATTCAAGATTCGCGGGAAGCGGATTGAGCCGGCCGAAATTGAAGCGCGCTTGACTGAAATAGATGGAATCAGGGAATCGGCAGTCATCGTAGCAAAAGAAGGACAAGAAGCAATCCTTTGTGCGTATTATACGGGCGCGCATGTTGAAGAAAAAACCATTCGATCTCTATTGGCCAGGTCGCTTCCTGACTATATGATTCCTCAGTATGTGATTAAGCTTGACCGTATGCCGCTTACCGCAAACGGCAAAGTGGACCGCCGCGGGCTGCCTGCGCCAGAACGGAAAAAAACGTCATCAAAAGCCGTTCCGCCACGAAACTGGGTAGAGCGTGAGCTGATCGACATCTGGACGCCGATCCTCGGCTGCGGGGAGCTGGGCATACAGGATGACTTCTTTGAGCTGGGCGGCCATTCATTGAAAGCATTGCAAGTGATTCATCAGCTGAAGACCAGGCAGCAGATGGATGTGCCGATTGAAATGATATTTGAATATCCGACAATTGAACAATTGGCTGAAAAGCTGTATTCAAACACACTGTCAGAAGCTGCAGAGCAGCATATCAGCAGACTGAACCAGCCGAAAGGCCGCAATCTTTTCTGTTTTCCGCCTATCTCAGGTTTCGGCATTTTCTTTAAAGATCTTGCGGCGGCATTAAACGGACGGGCTGCTGTGTACGGTTTTAACTTTATTGAAGAAGACAGCAGAATGGAACAATACATTGATAAAATGCTGGAAATCCAGCCGGAAGGCCCTTATATCCTCTTCGGATATTCGGCAGGCGGCAATACGGCATTCGAGGCGGCAAAAGCGATGGAAAAGCGCGGCTTAGAAATCAGTGACGTCATTATCGCAGACGCGTACAGAAAGCTTGACGCACTGCCGCCGCAGCCAACAAACGCAACAGCCGACAACGTCCCGGAAGCCGTCAGAGAAGCAGTCATCAAAAAGACAGAGCGCTATCAAACGTACTGGGCGGAACTGATAAATGACGGCCAAATCGCTGCAAACCTCCATTTTATCGAGGCCGGCATAAAGGAAGAGCACAGTGATAAGACCGAGCCGATGAAATGGGAAGGCGCCACAACGGGACTCTATCAGGAATATCAAGGCGGGGGCGCCCATAAAGATATGTTTGAACCCGCCTTTGCACAGCAAAATGCTGAGGTCATACTGGACATCATTGCAAACAGCGGAAGACGCTTGGCGCGGAATCTGTAACATCCGGCAGAATGGCTGAAGAAGACAAAGGGCAAGATAGGGGAATCAAACTCAGTTTTTTGGAGGCTTTGACATGACGAACCTATCTTGGCTTACGTATGTAATGATTATTCTTGCCAGCTACCGGCTGACCCATTTGATCGTATTTGATAAGATTACGGAATTCATAAGAAAACCCTTTATAAAGCAAGAAAAAACCGTCGATCAAAACGGGCGCGCCGTCCAAAAAAAAGTCCCTTCCTCCGCATTCGGTTATATGCTGCAATGTTATTGGTGTGCGGGTGTCTGGTGCGCCATATTGATCGGCATCTGCTACTTGGTCTGGCCCCGCTATGCACATCCGGTTATTTTCATTTTATCCATCGCCGGAGCGCAGGCCATTCTTGAAACTTGTGTCGGCGTCGGAACGAAGATCATTGACGTGCTCGCCGCCATGAAACATAAAAAGTCCTGAAGCGTTTTATTCGCTTTAGGACTTTTTTCTTTCCCTTTTAGGCTGAGAGGAGCAAAGCAGGCTTTCTGATTCACCGCCCGGAATGCTTCGGAATACCGTAAAGCAGAGAGGGGGAAAAACATGAAAAGCTGCCGTTTTAGCATGATATGGTTTTTGGCCGTTGTACTGACAGCCGGCATCTTTACATTCTCAGCATCCGCACAAGCAAGCGGCACTCAGCCGGAGAGAGAAATGAGAGCCGTCTGGATCGCGTCTGTCACCAATATCGACTGGCCCTCTAAAAAAGGGCTGTCACCGGAAGAGCAAAAAAGAGAATACAGCAAGCTGCTGGATGACGTTCAGGAGATGGGGATGAACGCCGTTATCGTCCAAATTAAGCCTGCGGCTGATGCTTTTTATCCATCAGATTACGGGCCTTGGTCAGAGTATCTGACAGGAACACAAGGCAAAAATCCCGGCTACGATCCGCTTGCTTTTTTAGTTGAAGAGACACATAAACGGAATCTTGAATTTCACGCTTGGTTCAATCCTTACCGGATCACGATGAACCACACAAATTTGAATGCGCTTTCAGACGATCATCCCGCGCGTTCCCATCCGGACTGGGTCGCTGCATACGGAAAACAGCTGTACTATAATCCGGGCATTCCGGAAGTAAGACAATTTATAACGGATGGAATCAAAGAGGTGGTCAGCCGTTATGACATTGATGCGGTTCATATGGATGATTATTTTTATCCTTATAAAATTGCCGGACAGGAATTCCCCGATCAGGCGGAATACGAACGGTACGGAAAAGCTCACTTTGCATCAGTTGATGACTGGCGCAGGGATAACGTCAACCGGCTTGTAAAAGAAATCAACCAAACCATCAAACGAGAAAAACCTTATGTCAAATTCGGAATCAGCCCGTTCGGCGTATGGAGAAATGCCGCAGATGACCCGACAGGCTCCGAAACGGCCGCCGGGGTGCGGAACTACGATGATTTATATGCTGATACGAGAGAATGGATCCAAAAAGGATACATTGATTACATCGCACCGCAAATTTACTGGAGCATCGGATTTAAAGCGGCGGCATATGACGTCTTAGCGGATTGGTGGGGAAAAGAAGTGAACAATCGGCCGGTGCATTTATATATCGGGCAGGCAGCTTATAAAATCAACAACAATGCTGATCCGGCCTGGGCCGACCCGGGGGAATACGGAAGACAGATTGCTCTTAACAGGGGATCAGCATGGATAAAAGGCAGCATGCATTTCAGTTTAAAGGATTTAAACCGTAATCCGCTCGATGTGAAAAACCGTTTGATCAAAGACATGTACAGCCGGCCCGCATTAATTCCCGAGATGCCTTGGCTCGGACATTCCGCTTTAAAAAAACCGGCTGTCAAACGGGCGGAGAAGAACGATTCAGGCCATACACTCTATATTGAAGATGCGAAATCCAACGGTAAAAAAACGGCTTATTACGCCATTTACCGCGCAGAAAAGGGAAAGCAGCCTTATTTAGTGGATACAGTCAGAAAAACATCCTCACGGACGCAGACATTTTCAGATACTGAAATTCGGGCGGAAGAAGCCTGTACCTATATCGTTACTTCCGTTGACAGGCTACACCATGAGAGCCGTCCCTCCGCAAAACGGACGATTAAATAGCCATTATTAATAAACTGACAGTTGCGGCGCTGTCAGTTTTTTTGCGGCGGATGAGTCCGAATGTTCAGACTTCATTTGGATGGAATGAATAAAGACCCCCATTAATAAAATGTAGAAAGCAGCAGAAGGAGGAAGGTTAATGAATTTTCAACTGACAAAAGAACAGCAGATGGTGCGCGAAATGGTCAGAGATTTCGCCAAAAATGAAATTGCCCCGAAAGCCCATGAGGTTGATCAATCAGCCGTCTTCCCGATAGACACATTTAAAAAAATAGGCGAACTCGGGCTGCTCGGAATTCCGTTTCCGGAAGAATACGGCGGGGCGGGCGGTGATACCATTTCATATGCAGCAGCGGTCGAAGAAATCGGAAAAGCCTGCGGCAGCACGGGGCTGAGCTACGCGGCAGCCGTGTCACTCGGCGCAAGCCCATTATACTATTTCGGTACTGAACAGCAAAAGCAAGAACATCTTATTCCGCTTGCTTCGGGAAAAGCGCTCGGATCATTCGGGCTGACAGAGCCGAATGCCGGTTCAGATGCCGGCGGCACCCAGACAAAAGCCGAGAAAAAGGGCGATGACTATGTGATAAACGGAGAGAAATGCTGGATCACAAACGCAAATTACGCCCGCACGGTCATTGTCACCGCCGTTACGGGAAAAAACTCCGCCGGAAAACCGATCATTTCAGCTCTCATCGTCCCCACAGACACACCGGGATTTACGATCACAAATCCGTACGACAAGATGGGTGTGAGAGGGTCGGATACGGCCGAGCTTGTGCTTGAGGATGTCAGGGTGCCTGCCGATAACCTGCTCGGTGATCCTGAAAAAGGTTTTAAACAATTTTTATATACATTAGACGGCGGGCGGATCTCGATTGCGGCACTGGCTGTCGGTATCGCTCAAGGCGCGCTGGAGGCGTCGCTGTCATATGCGAAGGAACGCAAGCAGTTCGGCAGTCCGATATCGTCATTTCAAGCCATTCAATTTAAGCTGGCCGATATGGCGATGGAAATTGACCTTGCCAGACAGATGGTGCTTAAAGCGGCATGGCTGAAGGATCAAAACCTGCCATTTACGAAAGAAGCGGCATTCGCCAAGCTTTATGCTTCAGAAATGGCCGTCAGAACGTGCCTTCAGGCCATCCAAATTCATGGCGGTTCCGGTTATATGAAGGAATGCGGTGTCGAACGTATGCTTCGTGACGCAAAGCTGATGGAGATTGGCGAAGGAACGTCAGAAATTCAAAGAATGGTCATCGCAAGACAGCTTTTGAAGTGAAATGAAAACGTTTACCAAGACAGGGATGGAAGGGGGCAGGTCATATGGCTGAACTTATCCATTTAACAGCCGGAAAGCTGCTTGAGCGGACCGCGAAGCTTTTTCCGGATCATGAAGCGGTTGTTTACCCTGAGCGCGGCCTTCGTTATACGTATGCCGAGTTTGACCGGTTATGCCGGCAAACCGCAAAAGGGCTGATGAAGCTGGGAGTTGAAAAAGGAGATCATGTGGCCATATGGGCATCCAACATTCCGGAATGGCTCGCGGCGCAATTTGCAACGGCGAAAATCGGCGCCGTTCTGGTCACCATTAATACCAATTTTCAAATCGCAGAGCTCGATTACCTGCTGGCACATTCAGATGTCTCGTCCCTGATAATCATGGATTCCTACCGGCAGACATCTTATGTTGAGATGGTGAATAAGCTGATTCCGGAGCTGAAAACTTGTGAGCGCGGCAGGCTGCGTTCGAAACGTTATCCATTTTTACGGACGGTGTTATATATCGGTGATAAAAGCCCGCCCGGGATGCGCCGTTGGGATTCTTTGCTGAAGGATGCCGAGTCTGTAACGGATGCAGAGCTTGACGGAAGGATGGACAGCCTGAAAAGGGATGATTGCATTCATATGCAATATACATCAGGTACGACCGGATTTCCGAAAGGCGTCATGCTCTCACATTTTAATATCGTAAATAACGCGGCCAATATCGCAGAATGCATGAAGCTTACTTCATGTGACCGTTTATGTATTCCCGTGCCGTTTTTCCACTGCTTTGGGTGTGTGCTCGGCGTTCTGGCATGTGTTTCCGCGGGTGCGGCGATGATTCCGATCGAACAGTTTTCTCCGCCGGCCGTTCTGAAAACGGTGGAGAAAGAAGCCTGCACGGCTCTGCACGGTGTACCGACGATGTTTATCGCCCTCCTAAATGACAGCCGTTTTTCTGAATATGATCTTTCCCACGTCCGAACCGGGATTATGGCAGGCTCGCCATGCCCGGCGGAAGTCATGAGAGAAGTGATCGGCAAAATGGGGATGACCGACATTACAATTGCCTACGGACAGACCGAAGCATCACCTGTTATTACGCAGACAAGAACGGATGATTCATTTGAAAGAAGAGTGGAAACAGCGGGGCGCGCGCTTCCCCATATCGAAGTTAGAATCGTTCGGCCCGGAACATCCCAAGAAGCCGCCCGGGGCGAACAAGGAGAGCTCTGCACCCGCGGATATCATGTCATGAAAGGCTATTATAAAAATCAAGAAGCGACCGAAGAAGCGATAGACAAAGACGGCTGGCTGCATACCGGTGATTTAGCGGTCATGGACGAGGACGGATACTGCAAAATCACGGGCCGTCTGAAAGACATGCTGATCAGGGGCGGCGAAAATATCTATCCGCGCGAGATTGAGGAAATGTTATATCGGCATCCCGCGGTAGCAGACGTTCAGGTCGTCGGCGTGCCTGATCCGAAATACGGAGAAGAGGCCGCGGCGTGGATCAGGCTCAAAGACGGACAAACCGCTTCCGCAGAAGACATCAGAGCCTTTTGCAAAGAACATATCGCCCGCTATAAAGTCCCCAGGTATGTTTTGTTTACAGATGAATATCCAATGACAGCCTCCGGAAAAATTCAGAAATTCAAGCTGCGGGAAAAAACGATTGAAGAGCTCAAGTTAACTTAATGAAAAAGGAGTGCTTCACATTTGTTTAAAAAAGTCCTGATTGCCAACAGAGGAGAAATCGCCTTAAGAATTATCCGCACCTGCAAACGTCTCGGCATCCCCTCGGCAGCTGTGTATTCAGAAGCCGACCGGGACGCGCTGCATGTAAAAGCTGCTGATGAGGCCTATCCGATCGGTAAATCGAGAGTAAATGAAAGCTATTTACATATCGACAGAATCATAGAAGCCGCTAAATCCGCCGGAGCGGACGCCATTCATCCGGGCTACGGGCTGCTGTCAGAAAACAGCCTGTTCGCCGAACGCTGCCGGAAGGAACAAATCACATTTATCGGTCCGCCCGGTGATATCATCGCCAAGATGGGCAGCAAGATAGAAGCCCGAAAAACGATGCAAAAAGCAAAGGTCCCGATCGTTCCCGGTGTTTCAGAGCCATTGCCCGATGTTCACTCCGCCTTAGCCGAAGCCCGTGCCATCGGTTTTCCGGTCATGCTGAAAGCGTCCGCAGGTGGCGGCGGAATCGGCATGCAGATCGTACATTCAGAAGAAGAGCTGGCCAAAGCGTTCGAAGGCAATCAAAAGCGGGCCGCGTCCTTTTTCGGAGACGGCGCAATGTACATGGAAAAGGTCATTGAAAATGCCCGTCATATTGAAATTCAGATACTCGCAGATTCTTTCGGCAACACCGTTCATCTGTTTGAACGTGACTGTTCAGTCCAAAGGCGCCACCAAAAAGTGATAGAAGAAGCGCCGTCACCGTTTGTTGACGATGAATTAAGACAAAGACTCGGTGAAACCGCCGTTAAAGCCGCAAAATCGATCGGCTACCAAAATGCAGGCACAATAGAATTTCTCGTCGACCAAAAGAAACAAATCTATTTTTTAGAGATGAACACAAGACTGCAGGTGGAGCATCCGGTGACAGAAGAAATTACAGAACTGGATCTTGTGGAAGAACAGCTGAAAATTGCCGCTGGGCAGGCGCTGACTTTCTCGCAGAAAGATATCAACCACCGCGGTCATGCGATAGAAGTGCGGATCTATGCGGAAGATCCGGTCACCTTTTACCCGTCACCCGGTACCATCTCGTCTTTTTCCGTTTTAAGACACCCGTCAGTGCGACACGAATGCGCCGTCGAAAAGGGAAGCGTCATTTCTCCGTTTTACGATCCGATGATTGCCAAAATGATCGTCACGGCGAATACGAGAAAACAAGCCATTGAACAACTGAAAACCGCCCTTGGCGAATATCATGTAGAAGGGATTAAAACCAACATTCCGCTGCTGACAAAAATTGCCCATTCAGAAGTGTTTGAAAAGGGTGAGGCGACAACCGGCTTTTTACAAACAATGAACGAGGGGGCGTCAAAATGAGCGTCATAAAAATTCAGATGGCGGGAAACCTGTGGAAAATTCATGTGAAGCCGGGTGATGTCATTGAAGAAGGACAGGAAGTGGCCATCTTGGAATCTATGAAAATGGAAATTCCGATTATCGCTGATGCAGCGGGTACGGTGAAAGAAGTGAAAAAATCAGAAGGTGATTTCACTGATGAAGGAGAGGTCCTGATTGAACTTCAATAAAACGGGAGGTGCAGCATGAACTGTCCGAAACATGTCCGCATCAATGAAGTAGGACCGCGTGACGGCTTGCAGAATGAATCGGCGTGGGTGGATACAGAAGATAAGATTGAGTGGATCAATATGCTGTCAAAAACAGGCCTTTCCTATATCGAAGTGACATCATTCGTGCATCCGAGATGGATTCCGGCTCTTCGTGACAGCCTGGACGTCGCAAAAGGCATTGCCAGATCTGAACATACGGTCTACGCGGCTCTCGTTCCGAACCTCATCGGACTGGAGCATGCGGCAGAAGGCGGAATCGATCAGGCATGTGTATTTTTATCTGCAAGCGAAACCCATAACCAAAAAAACGTAAACAAACCGATTGACCGGACCGTTCAAGAGCTCAGGCGGGTTATTACTGAAGCAAAAGCTGAAAAAATGGCGACGAGAGCTTATCTGTCCACTGTGTTCGGCTGTCCGTACGAACAGAACGTGCCGGTCGAACAAGTCATCCGCCTGTCAGACACCCTGCTCGAAATGGGTGTTGATGAAATATCGCTCGGCGACACGATCGGCGCGGCAAACCCCTTGCAGGTCATAGCCGTGCTTGAAGCCCTTTTGCCGAGAATTCCCGCCTCAAAAATCGCACTCCATTTTCATGATACAAGAGGAACGGCTCTAGCGAATATCATTCCCGCTCTTGATATGGGCATCACATCCTTTGATACTTCCTCAGGCGGGCTTGGCGGCTGCCCGTACGCCCCTGGATCAGCAGGCAACGCTGCCACAGAAGACGTCATTTATATGCTCGAACAAATGGGGATTGATACCGGGACGGACATGAATAAACTTCTTTATGCCGCCGGCTGGATCGCGGATAAAATAGGCAAAGACCTGCCAAGCAGAAACCTGCAGGCATTCAGAACGAAATGAGAAAGGAGAAGCCATGGAAGATTGCGTCTTGTATTCCGTCTGTCAAGAAACGATCGGTCTGATCACGCTGAACCGCCCGCATGCGGCCAACTCGCTGTCTTCAGAAATGATTGATCATTTACAGCGTGTGATTGAAGACATCAAAAACTCGCCATCCATTCGTTGTGTCATTCTCACCGGCACCGGGAACACATTTTGCGCCGGTGCTGATTTAAAAGAAAGAGCGGGGATGGACCATGAACAAGTCAAACAAAGCGTCAGGCGTATCGGTGAAACGGCCGCATCCATTGAAGCTCTCCCGCAGCCGGTCATTGCAGCGCTGAACGGCACCGCTGTCGGAGGAGGCCTTGAACTCGCTCTTGCCTGCGATATCAGAATCGCCGTCAGCCGGGCGGGCCTCGGCCTTCCTGAAACAGGGCTTGCGATCATTCCCGGAGCGGGCGGAACGCAGAGACTGCCCCGGCTTATCGGCCCCGGCGCGGCAAAAGAATTGATCTATACCGGCCGAAGGCTTTCTGCCGAAGAGGGAAAAGACATGAAGCTGATCGAGCATGTTTGTGAAGCCGATGAACTTATGGAAAAAGCAAAAGCACTGGCCGGCCGCATCGCCGCTAATGGGCCGATCGCCGTCAGACAAGCAAAATCCGCGATAAACAAGGGTCTGGAGACAGATCTCAATACAGGGCTCGAAATCGAACGAAAAGCATATGAACAAGTCATCCCCACACTTGACAGAGAAGAGGGCCTGCGCGCTTTTAAAGAAAAAAGACCCCCTGAATACAAAGGAAAATAAAACATGGAGGGACTCGGATGGATTACGAAAAAGAACGGCAGACACGCAGCAAAACGATTGAAAAGGGAGGAGCCGCGAAATATCACGCAAGCAATGAAAAGAAGGGAAAACTTTTTGTAAGAGACAGGCTGAAGCTTTTATTCGATGACGGCATATCTGTTGAAGACGCTTTTTTCGCCGAGTGCATGTCAGACGGACTGCCGGCTGACGGGGTCGTTACCGGGATCGGAACCATCGGCGGCAGAACCGTTTGTGTGATGGCAAACGACTCAACCGTAAAGGCGGGCTCGTGGGGCGCGAAAACGGTGGAAAAAATCATCCGCATTCAGGAGACGGCGGAAAAGCTTCAGTGTCCGCTCTTGTACTTAGTCGATTCCGCAGGTGCGAGAATTACGGATCAGGTCGACATGTTCCCGGGCAGAAGGGGAGCCGGCCGCATCTTTTATAATCAAGTAAAGCTGTCGGGCCGCATTCCGCAAATCTGTTTATTGTTCGGCCCTTCCGCTGCGGGCGGCGCTTACATTCCGGCCTTTTGCGACATTGTCATTATGGTCGAAGGCAATGCATCCATGTACTTAGGCTCCCCGCGTATGGCGGAAATGGTGATTGGCGAGAAAGTATCGCTTGAAGAAATGGGCGGCGCCCGTATGCATTGTTCCGTATCAGGCTGCGGTGATCTCCTCGCCCCGACGGAACAAGAAGCAATCATGATGGCGCAGACATATCTCAGCTACTTTCCGGCAAATTATACTGAAAAAGCGCCAGTCAACAAATCTAAGAACCCGATAGCTTTTGAAAAACCGCTCTCAGATGTCATCCCGGCACATCAAAACGCACCGTTCAACATGATGGATTTAATTGAACGTGTCATTGATGAAGACACATTTTTTGAGATTAAACCGTTATTTGCGCAGGAATTAATAACGGGGCTTGCGCGGATTCACGGACAGCCGGTCGGCATTATCGCCAATCAGCCGCGTGTCAAAGGCGGGGTTTTATTTCTCGATTCGGCGGATAAAGCCGCAAAATTTATCGCTTTGTGCGACGCATTCCATATTCCGCTTCTGTTTTTAGCAGACATTCCCGGATTCATGATCGGAACGAAGGTTGAGCAGGCGGGCATCATCAGGCATGGCGCAAAAATGATCTCCGCAATGGCGGAAGCGACTGTTCCGAAGCTTTCCGTTATCGTCAGAAAAGCCTACGGTGCCGGATTATACGCGATGGCGGGGCCTGCTTTTGAACCGGACTGCTGTTTAGCGCTTCCGACTGCGCAAATTGCCGTAATGGGTCCTGAAGCAGCGGTGAATGCGGTCTACGCAAACAAAATCAGCGAGCTAGCCCCTGAAGAAAGGCCGGCTTTTATTCAAGAAAAGCGTGATGAATATAAGGAAGACATTAACCTTTACCGGCTTGCCTCTGAAATGGTGATTGACGGCATTGTTCCTGCTGATTCCTTGCGGGATGAACTCAATAAACGCCTCACTGCTTACATGTCCAAACAACTGACATTCACACACCGGAAACACCCCGTATACCCGGTATAAATAAAAAAAAGACTGCATAGATCCGGCTCACAGCCGTTCTTATGCAGTCTTTTTTCACAGTCTTGATCTCATTTTCTTCACAACAAAATAAACAACAATAAATACGAGAGCCAAGATAATGATCGGGGTTGTATACATTCCGGCATAGCTGTCTACGTCTTTCCACTGTCCCCCGAGCTGATACCCGAGATAAACGAAAATGACAGACCACGGAATAATGGCAAGCGTCGTCAATATGACAAACTTGGAAAGAGGCATTTTCGCAAGGCCGGCCGGGATGGAAATCGCATGTCTGACGACCGGGATAAACCGCGCCGAAAACACAACGCCGGCGCCGTAACGGCGAAACCAGTTTTCCGCAACATCAACATGATGCTTTTTCAGAAGTAAGTACTTGCCGTACTTGTCCAAAAACGGCCGTCCCCCATAACGGGCGATCCAGTAAATAAAGCACTGCGCGATCGTTCCCCCGATCACACCGGCGACAATGGCGCCGATAAAGCTGATCGTACCTTCTGACACCATATAGCCTCCGTAAGCCAGAACGATTTCACTCGGAATGATTTCGATCATTAATCCGAGCGCAATCCCTAAATAGCCCATACTTGTCAGCCAGGATAATATTTCACTAATAAAATTGCCCACACTGTTCACAACCTCTTTATCTTTTTACCCAATTATATGACTGATTGACAAGCAAAATGGTTACAAATTATTTTTTAGCGCACGATTTCTTCAGATTCTCTTTTTAACACCTCTTCTAAATAAGCTAAAAGTTTCGGTCTCATTTCTTCCCGCAGAAGCCCGATCTCCGTGCCGGCCTTAAAACAGCCGAACTTATCTCCTATATCAAACCGGCTTCCTTCAAGCTCCCGCGCATAAATGCTTCGGGTGCGGCACACTTCGCGCAGCGCGTCTGTCAATTGGATTTCGTTGCCCGCGCCTCTTCCGATCGTCTTCAGCGTTTTAAAAATGGCAGGGGTTAATATGTAGCGGCCCATCACGGCAATATGAGAGGGCGCCTTTTCAACAGCCGGTTTCTCAATCAGATCCTCAACCTGGTACACATGACCGCTCTGCCGCCCCGTCTGTATAATACCATATTTGCTGACATCAGCAGGATCGACGGGCTGTACGCCGATCGTTTCTGTGCCGTGTTGGTTATAGACGTCTATGAGCTGTGAAAGAGCGGGAGTGTCAGATACCATAATATCATCACCTAATAGAACGGCAAAAGGCTCATCTCCGATAAAATGCTCCGCACACAGCACGGCATGGCCTAGTCCGAGCGGTTCTTTCTGACGGATGTAATGAATATTGGCCAAATCGGCGATCTGCTGCATCTCCTTCAGCGTCTCCGTCTTGCCTTTTTCCCGCAGATTGAATTCCAATTCCGCCGACCGGTCAAAATGATCTTCAATCGAGCGTTTGTTTCTCCCTGTAATAATCAGTATATCTTCAATTCCTGACGCTGCGGCCTCTTCGACAATATATTGGATGGCCGGTTTGTCGACAATCGGCAGCATTTCTTTCGGCTGCGCCTTTGTCGCCGGCAGAAATCTCGTTCCTAAACCTGCTGCGGGAATGACCGCTTTTCTCACTTTTTTTCTCATTATCCTCACTCCTGATCCTGTATGTTTTTCAGCGAATCTCCAAATACCCAGATTCGGTTTCCGATAAAATTCATCATCATTCCGCCGATAGTGGCGGCTAACTTACTCACCAATAGCGAACAGCCGCCTTTTTGAAACGCGTAAAGCAGCAAAAAGGTGATTCCCGACGCGGCAAGATTAATCATGAGAAATCGCATGATCTCTTTCCCGTCAGCCTTGCGTTTTACACGAAACGTCCACTTCCGGTTCCATACATAGCTGTTGATGATCCCTGCCGAATAGGAGCAGATCTGCGCCGGAAGATAGGGGACATGACAAGCGGCGAGAAGAAAGAAGACACCAAAATCAATCAGCGTATTGCCGACGCCTACAGTGCAAAAACGGCCTGCTGTCTTTACTTTTTCTTTCAGCATAACGGCATCCGGCTTTGACCTCCCTTCATAAGTAAGATGCGGATCGCTGTCCTATTTGTTGATATGGATTACTTTAACGGACAGTGTTGAATAAACAATTACTAAAATATGAACAAAACATGAAAACGTAATGAGGCTTTGCAAAACTCATTAAGTTAACAGTTTGATAGTTTAGGTTGACATATTCCGTGAGGGGCACTAATATTCTGTATAAGTGTTAACCTTTAATTATTTTGGTTAACATTAATTTTCAAAGTAAGAGAAAGGAGGGGAATATATGCGGGAAGAAACCTATTACAGCGTCAGAATGAGAGCTTCCCGAAACGCCCCCCATGAGCAGGGCGGAAAACACATTTCCGGCGGAGAACGGCTCATCACTTACGGCGGTTTACAGGAAGCGGTAGATGGTTTATTACATAAAGGCTTCTCGCACTCAAGAGGGATACCTGATTTTATGCAGATTCAGCTTGAAAGCGTTAATGAACCGATCGAAACGATCCGCCCTTTGACGGTTGCTTTCCATCAAACAGACACGCCGGAAAAAGGACAAGCAATCGCCCGCAAGCTTCTGCAAAAGGCGGGAATTCCCCCGCACATGATAGAGAAAGCGTACGAAAACATTGCGGAATATGCAGACGCAAGAGGAGCGGTCCTGTTTGATATCCGGGCAGGAAAACGCATTGACGGCAGAGGAAATAGAGGTGTGCGGGTATCCCGAGTGGATTGGCCGTCACATGATTTTCAAAAATGGGCTTTTACTCACAACATGCCGGAAAATTCACGAATAAAAGAAGCACATGCCATCGCGGCAAAAGTTTGCGCATATCCGGGGATTATTGCTGAATTGTGCTGGTCGGATGATCCTGATTACATAACAGGCTACGTTGCCGCAAAGAAGCTGGGATATCAGCGGATTGCCAAGATGAAAAATGCCGGAGATGAAAGCGGCTGCCGGATTTTCTTTACAGATGGCTCCATAGATACAGAGAGCTGTATCCATTTTTTGGAGAAGCAGCCTGTATTCATTCAGCGGGAGGAGAAATGATGAAACAATCAATGATTGAAAAAAGCAAACAGCATCTTTGGCTGCCTTTCACACAAATGAAAGATTACGATGAAGATCCGTTAATCATTGAAAGCGGAAACGGGATCATGCTGAAAGACATCAGCGGCAAAGAATATTATGACGGCTTTTCTTCAGTATGGCTCAATGTACACGGCCACCGCAAAAAAGAAATGGATGAAGCGATTCAAAAACAGCTTGAAAAAATCGCTCATTCGACTTTGCTGGGTATGACAAACGTTCCCGCAACAGAACTTGCCGAGATGCTGACAGGCATCACACCGGAAAAGCTGACACGCGTTTTTTACTCCGACAGCGGAGCGGAAGCAATGGAAATCGCTCTGAAAATGGCCTTTCAATACTGGAAAAACATAGGGAGACCCGAGAAACAGACGTTTATTTCTATGCAGAACGGCTATCACGGCGATACGATCGGAGCCGTCAGCGTCGGCTCCATTGAACTCTTCCACCATGTGTACGGCCCGCTGATGTTTGAAAGCTACAAAGCCCCGATTCCGTATGTATACAGATCTGAAAGCGGCGACCCCGTACAGTGCCGGGATGAATGCCTTCACGCGCTCGAACAGCTGCTTGCAAAGCACCACGAAGAGATTGCCGCACTTACGATTGAATCGATGGTGCAAGGCGCATCCGGGATGATCGTCATGCCTGAAGGCTTTCTGGCAGGCGTACGAAAGCTGTGTACGGCATATGATGTGTTAATGATCGTTGACGAAGTGGCGACGGGGTTCGGCCGCACCGGAAAAATGTTTGCCTGTGAGCATGAAAATGTCCAGCCGGACTTGATGGCGGCAGGGAAAGGCATTACGGGAGGCTATTTGCCGATCGCTGTGACGTTTGCCACAGAAGCCATTTATGAAGCCTTCTACGATGACTACGACAAAATGAAAACATTTTTCCACGGCCATTCCTATACAGGAAATCAGCTTGGCTGTGCCGCGGCAATTGAAAATCTGCGTTTATTCGAATCAGAGCGCATCGTTGAACAAGTCGCCGAAAAATCAAAAACGGCAGCGAAATTTCTTCATGATCTGAAGCAGCTTCCTCATGTCGGCGATGTCCGCCAGCTCGGTTTTATGTGCGGCATAGAGCTTGTGCAGGATAAGGGGACAAAACAGCCTTATCCGCCTGAAAAGCGGATGGGATACAAGGTGTCCTTGAAAATGAGAGAGCTTGGTATGCTGACACGGCCGCTCGGAGACGTCATCGCCTTTCTGCCGCCGCTTGCCAGCACAACCGATCAGTTACAAGCCATGATCTCCATTATGAAAGAAGCGATAGCCGAGGTGACCGGCCGTGGATTTTGACGGATGGCTCCTCAAAAGGCTCGACGCGGTGAAAAGAGACGGGCTGTATCGGACGCTGCGAACACAGGAAATCGCTCTCAAAACCAAGGGGCAAAAGCGGCAGACCTGGGCGTCCAATGACTATTTAGGCCTGTCAAAAGATGAGCGGCTGATCACAGCCGCGCAAACAGCGCTGAGCCGGTTCGGAGCGGGAAGCGGCGGCTCACGGTTAACGACAGGAAATACTGTGTGGCACGAAAAACTTGAACAAACAATCGCGGACTTTAAACAGACGGAAGCGGCTTTATTGTTTTCAAGCGGTTACTTGGCAAATATCGGCGTGCTTGCCTCACTGCCTCAAAAAGGCGATGTCATTTTAAGCGATCAACTGAACCATGCGAGCATTGTTGACGGCTGCCGTTTATCAAAAGCGGAAACCATCGTTTACCGCCATATTGATATGGCTGATCTTGAGAAAAAACTTGCCTCCGTCCAGGCTCGGAACCGCCGCTTTATCGTCACAGACGGCGTCTTCAGCATGGACGGCACCATCGCGCCTCTTGACCGCATAATGGCGCTTGCAAAGCAGTACCAGGCATTTGTGATAGCAGATGACGCGCATGCAACCGGTGTACTCGGGGAAAACGGCGGGGGAACCAGTGACTATTTCGGTGTTTGTCCTGATGTTGTCATCGGCACATTAAGCAAAGCTGTAGGAACGGAAGGCGGTTTTGCCGCGGGATCAAACATTTTCATTGATTTTTTGCTGAATCAGGCGCGGACGTTTATTTTTCAGACGGCCCTCCCGCCGTCAATTTGTGCGGCTTCGCATACGGCATTTGACATCATATCAGATATGCACGATACGCGCCGTGAGCTGCAGACGTCTGTCAAAACAATAAAAACGCGTCTGGCCGATATCGGCTTTACCGTAAGAGGCGGAGATACACCGATTATCCCCGTCATCATCGGTGATGCAAAAACAGCGGTTTCAGCCGCTGCGCTGCTGGAGAAAAAGGGAATCTGCGCCCCGGCCATCCGCCCGCCCGCCGTTCCGGAAGGCGAAAGCAGAATCAGGCTGACCGTTACGGCGGATCGCAGCTTACAGGACATAGACGAGCTGACAGAAGCATTTGATTCCATTAGAAAAGAGCTGAATATAAACAAATGAGAAGTTTTTTTGTCACAGGAACAGATACCGGCGTCGGAAAAACCATCGTTTCTTGTGGACTTGCCGCGGCATTCCGGCAGAAACAGGCGGATATCGGAGTGTTTAAGCCGTTTTTAAGCGGCGTGCCGCGGACTCATCCGGAAAGTGACACCTCGCTGTTGAAAGACATGTCACAAACCGCACTGTCTCATGAAGAAATTACGCCATTTGAATGGAAAGAGCCGCTTGCGCCGTACACGGCCGCCATGCTTGAGGGGAAATCCGTGAGCATGGATGAAGTCATGGCCCACTGGAGTAAGATCAAAAATCGTCATGAGTGTTTCATCGTCGAGGGGGCAGGCGGCATTTCCGTCCCGCTTGGTGAAAATTACTTAGTCAGTGATCTGATAAAAGCCTTGGAATTGCCGGCAGTGATTGTCACCAGGCCTGATCTCGGAACCATCAACCACACATATTTAACCGTTGAATATGCGAAAAACATGGGGATAGAGGTTCTCGGCATTATTATCAACGGCGTAAAGAGCCGGCCGGGGCTGGACGAAAAGACAAACCCGAGCATGATTGAAACATTATGCAAAGTTCCGATTTTGGGAATCACACCGAAGCTGGATCACGTTTCACCGGAAAACATTCAACACATGATTGAGAAACATATAGATGTTTCCTCTTTCATGAATCTGACACAAATGGGGAGATAAACATGAATCAATGGATGGATCTTGCAGAGAGAGTGCTGGACGGGGCGGAAGTAACGAATCAAGAAGCGCTGGCCATTTTAAATTGTCCTGATGAGGATCTTTTATTGCTGATGCATGCCGCTTTTCATATCAGAAAACGATTTTACGGAAAAAAAGTAAAGCTGAATATGATTATGAATGCAAAATCAGGCCTGTGTCCGGAAAATTGCGGGTACTGTTCACAATCTTCAATATCAAAAGCGCCGATCGAGTCTTATCGGATGGTGGATAAGCATATATTGCTGAAGGGGGCAAAACGCGCCCACGACCTGAATATAGGGACATACTGCATCGTCGCCAGCGGGCGGGGACCGTCGAACAGAGAAGTAGATCAAGTTGTTGATGCTGTTAAAGAAATTAAAGAAACGTACGGTTTAAAAATCTGCGCATGCCTCGGTCTGCTGAAGCCGGAACAGGCAGAGCGGCTGAAACAGGCAGGAGTAGACCGGTACAATCATAACATCAATACATCACAAAGGAATCACTCAAACATTACGACCTCCCACACGTATGACGACAGGGTCAACACAGTGGAAACGGCGAAACAATCGGGGATGTCACCTTGTTCTGGTGTCATCGTCGGCATGAAAGAGACGAAACAGGACGTCATTGATATGGCGAACAGCTTAAAAGCGCTTGACGCCGACAGCATCCCGGTTAATTTTCTGCATGCGATTGACGGAACTCCGTTAGAAGGGGTAAGCGAATTACATCCGGTGTATTGCCTGAAAGTGCTCGCCTTATTCCGTTTTATCAATCCGTCAAAAGAAATCCGTATCTCAGGAGGCCGGGAAGTCAACCTTCGTTCGCTGCAGCCGCTGGGACTTTATGCCGCAAATTCGATTTTCGTCGGAGATTACTTAACGACAGCAGGGCAGCAAGAAACAGAGGATCATCAAATGCTCCATGATTTAGGTTTTGAAGTCGAATCCGTTGAAGAAATGAAAGCCGGCCTGCAATCCGCCTGCAATACGGAGGTATAAGATGACGGCGGGCCTATCGATTGCACATCCGTCTCTCCATGCGGATTCGGATTTTTGGAATGACCCTTACCCGTTTTATGACAAACTGCGATCCATTGATCCTGTTTATAAAGGGACCGTATTAAAATATCCGGGCTGGTATGTCACCGGGTACAAAGAGGCGGCAGCGATTCTGAAAGACACCCGATTTAAAAACCGCATTCCTCTTCCGGAAGCTTCAACGAAATATCAAAATCTATCGCATATCCAGCACGATATGTTGTTATTTAAAAATCAATCAGACCATAAGCGGATGCGGATGCTTATCGGTAAAGAATTTACCGCAAAGACGGCGGAATCACTTCGCCCTTGTATAAAAGAAACGGTTCATGACTTGTTGGATCAAGTCCAAATCAAAAAAAACGCTGACCTTGTTTCAGAGTTTGCCTTTCCATTGGCAAGCCTTATCATTGCGGAGATACTCGGAGTGCCGAAAGAGGAGAGATATCAATTCAGACAATGGACGGCAGACGTCATTCAGGCCATTGATCTTACCCGGTCAAGAAAGACGTTAGTCAGAGCCAGCGACACCGCAGGCAGGCTGACGTCATACTTCAGAGATTTGATTCACAAGCGGAAAGCTCACCCTCAGCAAGACTTGATCAGCAGGTTTATTATGGAGGAACAGCTTTCAAAAGAGGAAGTGCTCGCGACATGTATCTTACTTGTCATAGCCGGACACGAGACGACGGTAAACCTCATGTGCAACGGTGTGTTTACTTTATTGAAACACCCTGAACAGCTTAGCGCACTGAGAGAAAACCCCTCGCTTATTGAAACTGCAGTTGAGGAATGTTTGCGCTACGACAGCCCCGCGCAGCTGACGGCACGCACCGCTTCAGAAGACTGTGAAATAAATGGGAAGACCATAAAAAAAGGAGAGCAGGTATATATCCTTTTAGGAGCAGCCAATCGCGATCCAAGCATATTCGATCAACCTCACAAAATGGATATCCAAAGAAGGCCGAATCCGCATCTTGCATTCGGAAAGAACGCCCATTTTTGCATAGGCTCCTCATTAGCGCGTATCGAAGCACAAATTGCAATTCTCACACTGTTTGAGCGGATGCCTAAGCTTCGGCTGGCCGCACACCGCCTTGAATACCGCAAGCTCATTGGTTTTAGGTCGCTCAAAGAGCTTCCGGTTGTCATTGGCTGAATGACCATGCAGGAGGGCCGGATTTTATCGGTTCCTCTTGCAGGAAATAAATGAAAGAAAAAAGAATACATATTTATAAAGCAAAAATCCTCTCTGATCCATCTCACTATCCCTAAAAAACTCACTGCTCAGCCAATCAATATAATGCAGCAAGGGTCTCCTTTTCTTTTGCCCTAACGGAGAATTCACCATGATGCACATTTTTTCAGCCTCAGAAACTGTGCAAAACCGGCATGTTTATTGCTTTATTTTCTCGATTTTTTGTAAGCGCTTACTAATATGAGCAGAAAAGAGGGGGATTTGTGGACATTGTTATTATTTTATTGGCATTAGGCATGCTGATGTTTGCGGCTTACCGGGGCTTTTCAGTCATTTTATTCGCCCCGATTTGCGCGCTGTTTGCTGTGCTCCTGACAGATCCAAGCTTCGTACTTCCTTTCTTCTCGAATATATTTATGGAGAAGATGGTAGGATTTATTAAGCTGTATTTTCCCGTATTTCTTTTAGGGGCCGTTTTTGGCAAGGTTGTTGAAATATCCGGCCTCGCCGAGTCGATTGCAAAAACAATCGTCAAGCTTGTGGGAGCAAAAAGAGCCATTCTCGCCATCGTCTTAATGGGTGCGATTTTAACGTACAGCGGCGTCAGTCTCTTCGTAGCGGTGTTTGCCATTTATCCGTTTGCTAAAAACCTATTTATGAAAGCTGATATTCCCAAGCGTCTGATACCCGGTACGATTGCATTGGGCGCCTTTACATTTACAATGGATGCGCTTCCCGGCACACCGCAAATTCAAAATGTCATTCCGACAGCATTTTTTAAAACAAACATTTATGCCGCTCCCTGGCTCGGACTGATTGGTGCAGCATTTGTGCTTACGGCCGGAATGATTTATTTAGAATCCCGGCGCAAAAAAGCGGCCAATGCCGGAGAAGGCTATGCTGGATTTCAATCTGAAGTTTCCGCTGCAGAGGAATCCTCAGGTCTGGCTAATGAAAAACATACGCCTGTTTTACCTCGGGAGGCAGAATCCAGCCCCGCGCGGCAAGTGCTCGCCTTTGTTCCGCTTATCCTTGTGGGAGTCATGAACAAATGCTTCACGATGTGGCTCCCGCATTGGTACCCTGACGGATTTGATTTTGCGCCGCTCGGTTTAGAAGCGTTCGGGAAGATTGACCTTTCCTCTGTCACTGCGATCTGGTCAGTAGAACTCGCACTGTTCATCGGAATCATGACAACGATTTTGTTCGATTGGAAAAAAGTCCTCTTCAATTTGAAAGAAGGACTGAATGAGGGCATCGGGGGCGCCTTGCTGGCGTCGATGAATACAGGAGCCGAATACGGATTTGGCGGCATCATTGCGGCGCTTCCCGGCTTTAAAATGGTCAGCAGCGGCATATCGCAGACGTTTACTGATCCGCTCGTCAACGGAGCGGTGACGACCACTGCGCTTGCCGGGATTACAGGATCGGCATCAGGAGGAATGGGCATCGCTTTAAGCACGATGTCAGCAGCGTATACAGAAGCAATCAATACATTCCACATCCCGCCGGAGGTCATGCACCGGGTAATTTCGATGGCCTCCGGCGGGATGGACACTCTTCCGCATAATGGCGCCGTCATTACGCTGCTCGCGGTCACCGGGTTGACCCACCGCCAATCTTACAGGGATATCTTTGCCATTACCGTCATTAAAACAGCCGCTGTGTTTGTCATCATCGCCATTTACAGTCTGACGGGCCTTGTGTAGCCAAAACAGAAAGGGGAAACGAATATGGGAAAAGGAAAAGTGATGGACTCTTATCAAGATGCTGCTGCACTGATCAAGGACGGAGACACCCTCATCGCAGGAGGCTTCGGCCTGTGCGGCATTCCGGAACAATTAATTCTCGCGATCAGGGACAGCGGCGTAAAAAACTTGACCGTTGTCAGTAATAACTGCGGTGTTGATGATTGGGGGTTAGGCCTCTTGCTTGCAAACCGGCAGATCAAAAAAATGGTCGCATCCTATGTGGGAGAAAACAAAACCTTTGAACGGCAGTTTTTAAGCGGAGAGCTGGAAGTCGAATTGGTGCCCCAAGGAACGCTCGCAGAAAGAATTCGCGCGGGAGGGGCGGGCATTCCGGCGTTTTATACACCTGCAGGCGTCGGAACATCAGTAGCCGAGGGAAAAGAACATAAGACATTTGACGGACGCACCTATCTTCTGGAGAAAGGGATTACAGGGAACGCCGCCATCGTAAAGGCCTGGAAAGCCGATCCTCTGGGCAACCTGATGTTCAGAAAGACGGCGAGAAATTTCAATCCGCTCGCTGCAATGGCAGGCAAAGTGACGATTGCAGAGGCTGAAGAAATCGTCGATGCCGGAGAGCTTGATCCGGATCAAATTCATACGCCGGGTATTTTTGTGCAGCACGTGCTGCCCGGCGGGATTCATGAAAAACGGATTGAACGCCGCACCGTCCGGCAAGCATGATAAAGGAGGCTGACAGAATGAGAGATAGCAGAAAACGAATGATCAAACGGGCTGTAAAGGAAATAAAGGACGGAATGAATGTGAACTTGGGGATAGGGATGCCGACGCTTGTAGCCAATGAGATACCGAATGATTATAACGTCCTGCTTCAGTCTGAAAACGGCTTGCTCGGGATCGGGCCTTATCCGGCGGAAGGAACGGAGGACCCCGATCTGATCAATGCGGGAAAAGAAACCATTACTGAGGTAAAGGGAGCCTCGTATTTTGACAGTGCCGAATCCTTTGCCATGATTCGCGGCGGCCACATTGATGTAGCGATCCTCGGCGGGATGGAAGTTTCCGAACGGGGAGATTTGGCGAACTGGATGATCCCCGGCAAAATGATCAAAGGAATGGGCGGCGCCATGGACTTGGTCCACGGAGCAAAACGGATTATTGTCATCATGGAGCACGTTAATAAATATGGGGAATCTAAAGTGAGAACAGAATGTACGCTTCCTTTAACCGGCAGGCAGGTGGTCGATCGGCTGATCACAGATTTGGCTGTATTCGATTTTCTTGATGGCCGTATGACGCTCACCGAACTGCAGGAAGGTGTAACAATGGAGGAGGTCTTTGAGAAAACAGAAGGTCATTTTACTGTCAGCCAGTCGTTAAAAAACGGGGTCAGACCAAAATGAGGAGGTGCCGTCATGCATTCATTGCTTATTGAAAAAACAGCCGTTGTAACAGGAGCAGCCGGAGGAATCGGGCTTGAAATCGCAAAAGAATTCGCCCGTGAAGGAGCAGCCGTCATCATCTCTGATGTAAACGAACAAGCGGGGAAAGAAGCGGCGGCAAGACTGAAAGATGAAGGCTGTGAAGCAGTCAGCATCACATGCGATGTAACAAATGAAAAACAAGTGGCCGACATGCTGCAGACGGTCGAGAAACAATTCGGACGTCTCGATATCCTTGTGAATAATGCGGGCATTCAGCATGTCGCGCCCATCGAGGAATTTCCCACCGAACAGTTTGAACGGCTCATTCGTCTCATGCTGACTGCGCCATTTATCGCAATGAAGCATGCATTCCCCATTATGAAAAAACAGCAATTCGGTCGAATCATTAATATGGCGTCTGTCAACGGACTGATCGGTTTTCACGGGAAAGCGGCATATAACAGCGCCAAGCACGGCGTCATCGGTTTAACGAAAGTCGGCGCACTTGAAGGCGCGGCTGACGGCATTACCGTCAATGCGCTTTGTCCGGGATATGTGGACACTCAGCTTGTCCGCAATCAGTTAAAGGACATTTCCGCAACAAGGAATGTACCGTACGAACGGGTGCTTGAGGACGTGATCTTTCCGCTCGTTCCCCAAAAACGGCTGCTGTCAGTGAAGGAAATCGCTGATTACGCCGTATTTTTGGCCAGCGACAAAGCAAAAGGGGTCACAGGTCAGGCCGTAGTCATGGACGGCGGGTATACCGCTCAATAGTTCTTATACTTTTTAAAAAAACAGCCGCTCTGAACGGCTGTTTTTTTATGCCTGAAAACCTTGTTCACTCAATAGGCCGATTTACTGCGTCAATCGGTATCCGGGCTGGGTCATTCACATGTTCTCCGGCGTATTTCGCCCTTGCAGATTTTCCCCATCCAGATCCATCTCTTGCGCCACATTTATAATCAAGCGCAATCAGTTTACAATCCTTCACAGATATACAAATGAATTTTTACAATAAACAGAAAATATGTAATTTCTGACACAATTATGCCGATAGCCCTAAAACATATGAAACATAAAGAGCGCGTTCTAAGTGAAGAAGAGCCGGTAACAGGCTCCACGCCGGCTTTCATCATCTCTCTTTAAGACTGATTTTCGGTGAAACCTCCATGTTTTATTTTATGAATAAATATATCTAATTCGTTTGTAAAATCGAACAATAACTCCTCCGAAAGTATTCTATACACATTTGTTATAATCATGCTAGGATGTTAGATAAAGGGATATTTTGTAGGATATTGTATTCCCTGTTCAATATGATCGGAGGAATCTCATGAACAATCTTGCCTTTTTATTTCCTGGACAAGGGTCTCAATTTGTAGGAATGGGCAAACAATTTTGGAATGATTTTGTGCTCGCAAAGAGATTGTTTGAAGAAGCGAGCGATGCGATCTCCTTGGATGTAAAAAAACTGTGTTTTAACGGAGATATGAATGAATTGACAAAGACAATGAACGCGCAGCCCGCTATTTTAACGGTCAGTGTTATTGCTTTTCAAGTGTATATGCAGGAAATAGGGGTGAAGCCCCGCTTCCTGGCAGGCCATAGCTTAGGCGAATATTCAGCGCTTGTCTGTGCCGGCGCCCTTTCTTTTCAGGATGCCGTTACACTTGTAAGGGAGCGGGGAATTCTTATGCAAAATGCGGATCCCAAGCAGCAGGGGGCGATGGCCGCCGTGACTCACCTCTCTCTTCAAACGTTGCAGGAAATATGTTCGAAAGTGTCGACGGAAGACTTTCCGGCAGGAGTAGCCTGCATGAATTCAGAACAGCAGCATGTGATTTCCGGACACCGGCAAGCTGTGGAACGTGTCATCAAGATGGCGGAGGAAAAGGGTGCGGCATACACTTATTTGAATGTCAGTGCGCCTTTTCACAGTTCGATGATACGATCCGCCTCCGAACAATTCCAGACTGTATTACACCGGTATTCCTTCCGGGATGCCGCATGGCCGATCATTTCAAATGTCACCGCGCGCCCTTACAGCAGCGGAAATTCGATCAGCGAACACCTCAAGCAGCACATGATGATGCCGGTAAGATGGACAGAATCGATGCATTATTTGCTTTTACACGGAGTGACGGAAGTCATCGAAATGGGTCCGAACAATGTCTTAGCCGGGCTGCTGAGAAAAACAACGAATCACATTGTACCTTATCCCTTAGGACAGACATCTGATGTTCCCCCGCTTTCCAATTCAGCGGAAAGAAAGAAACATATTGTCCATTTACGCAAAAAACAACTGAATAAATTGATGATTCAATCCGTCATTGCGCGAAATTACAACAAGGATTCAGCGGCTTATTCCAATATGACGACGCCATTATTTACGCAAATCCAAGAGCTGAAAGAGAGAATGAAAAGGCATGAAGACGTGCTTTCAGAACAAGAACTCGAACATTCGATCCATTTATGCAAATTAATTTGTGAAGCTAAACAGCTTCCGGCTTGGGAAGAATTGCGGATTTTAAAATAAAGCGCCCAGGAGGGGACCTATGTATACCAGTCAATTCCAAACCTTAGTAGATGTCATTCGGGAAAGAAGCAATATCTCTGATCGCGGGATCCGTTTTATCGAATCCGATAAAAACGAGACGGTTGTCTCTTATCGCCAATTGTTTGAAGAGGCGCAAGGGTATCTTGGCTATTTACAGCATCTCGGCATTAAGCCGAAGCAGGAAATTGTATTTCAAATCCAAGAAAACAAATCATTTGTCGTTGCTTTTTGGGCCTGTATATTAGGAGGAATGATCCCGGTGCCGGTCAGTATCGGAGAAGATGATGACCATAAGCTGAAGGTCTGGCGCATTTGGAATATATTAAATCATCCGTTTCTGATTGCCTCTGAAAAAGTATTGGACAAAATAAAGAAATACGCTGCAGAACACGATTTACAGGATTTCCATCATCAATTAAACGAAAAATCTGACGTCATTCAAGATCAAACCTACGATTACCCCGCTTCGTTTTATGAACCTGATGCGGATGAACTCGCCTTTATCCAATTTTCTTCCGGATCGACAGGAGATCCAAAAGGAGTCATGTTAACGCATCACAACTTAATACATAACACGTGCGCCATTGGGAATGCCCTACACGTTCATTCGAAAGACTCTTTCTTATCATGGATGCCTTTAACGCATGATATGGGGCTCATCGCCTGCCACCTTGTTCCCTTCATAACCGGAATCAATCAAAATCTAATGCCTACAGAGTTATTTATTCGCAGACCTATTCTTTGGATGAAAAAAGCTCATGAACATAAAGCCAGTATTCTATCATCTCCTAATTTCGGGTACAACTACTTCCTTAAATTTCTGAAAAACGAACCAGACTGGGATTTATCCCACATCAAGGTCATCGCAAACGGTGCAGAACCGATATTGCCGGAGCTGTGTGACGAATTTTTGAAAAGATGCGCAGCATTCAATCTGAAAAGATCCGCCATTTTGAATGTTTACGGTTTAGCGGAAGCTTCGGTTGGCGCAGCGTTCTCTAAAATAGGTAAAGAATTCGTTCCCGTTTATTTGCATCGTGACTATTTAAATCTTGGTGAAAGAGCTGTAAAAGTCAGCAAAGAGGACCAACATTGCGCTTCATTCGTCGAGGTGGGACAACCTATTGACTATTGTCAGCTTCGGATCTCCGATGAAACAAATGAAAGAGTAGAAGACGGAATCATCGGCCATATCCAGATCAAAGGAGACAATGTGACGCAAGGGTATTACAACAACCCCGAGAGTACGGAAAAAGCGCTGACTTCTGACGGCTGGGTAAAAACGGGAGACCTCGGATTCATTAGTGAAAGTGGTAACTTAGTCGTAACCGGAAGAGAAAAGGACATTATTTTCGTGAACGGAAAAAATATCTACCCGCACGATATTGAACGGGTCGCGATTGAAATGGAAGAGGTTGACTTAGGAAGGGTTGCCGCCTGCGGTGTATATGATCAAAAGACACAAAGCGGAGAAATCGTGCTCTTTGTTGTTTACAAAAAATCACCTGAAAAATTTGCACCGCTTGTCAAAGAGATAAAAAAACATTTGTACAAGCGGGGCGGCTGGAGCATAAAAGAAGTCCTTCCGATCCGAAAACTCCCTAAAACAACCAGCGGAAAGGTTAAACGCTACGAACTTGCCAGACAGTATGAGGCAGGGAATTTTTCAACAGAGTCCGCCGCCATCAATGAATGTTTGGAGAGCAGCACGGAAACATCCGGACAGACACCCATTCATGAGATAGAAACGGAATTGCTGTCTATCTTTTCCGAAGTGCTCGATGGAAAAAAGGTTCACCTCGCTGACAGTTATTTTGATATGGGAGCAAATTCATTACAGTTATCGCAGATTGCCGAGCGCATAGAACAGAAATTCGGACGCGAGCTTTCCGTTTCAGATCTCTTTACGTATCCTTCTATCACTGATTTAGCGGTATATCTGTCTGAAAGCCGTGCTGAAATCAAGCAGGAGGCGGCAGCGAAACCAAGCCATGTGACACCGAAAGATATCGCCATTATCGGGATGTCGCTCAATGTCCCGGGAGCGTCAACGAAAAGTGATTTTTGGAATCTGCTTGAAAAAGGTGAGCACAGCATTCGAGAATACCCCGAATCCCGGCTGAAAGATGCGGCGGATTATTTAAAGTCCATCCAAAGCGAGTTCAATGAGAATCAGTTTGTGAAGGGCGGCTATTTAGATGAAATCGACCGCTTTGACTATTCGTTCTTCGGTTTAGCTCCTAAAGCGGCTCAGTTTATGGACCCTAACCAAAGACTGTTTTTGCAGTCTGCATGGCATGCGATTGAAGATGCGGGCTATGCCGGCGGCAGCATGAACGGGAGCCGTGTCGGGGTATATGCAGGGTACTCAAAGGTGGGCTACGATTATGAACGTCTCCTTTCTGCGAATTACCCGGAGGAACTTCATCAATATATCGTGGGCAATCTCCCTTCCGTGCTAGCCAGCCGAATCGCTTATTTCTTAAATTTAAAAGGGCCGGCGGTCACAGTGGATACGGCATGCTCCTCATCGCTTGCCGCCGTTCATATGGCATGTAAATCTTTAATGTCCGGCGATTGTGAAATGGCTCTTGCCGGCGGTATCCGGACATCGCTCTTGCCGATCTGTATCGGACTTGATATGGAATCTTCGGACGGGTACACGAAAACGTTCAGCAAAGATTCAGACGGCACGGGCACAGGTGAAGGCGCGGCCGCAGTCCTGCTAAAACCTTTGCAGGATGCTGTTCGCGACGGAGACCATATTTACGGCGTAATCAAGGGAAGCGCGATGAATCAAGACGGAACAACCGCCGGGATTACAGCACCGAATCCGGCAGCTCAGACTGAGGTCATTGAGACGGCTTGGAAAGACGCGGGCATTGCTCCTGAAACACTATCTTTCATCGAAGCGCATGGCACCGGAACGAAGCTCGGCGATCCGGTTGAATTTAACGGGCTTTGTAAAGCGTTTGAAAAGTATACGGCAAAAAAACAATTTTGTGCGATTGGTTCTGTTAAATCGAACATCGGTCATTTGTTTGAAGCGGCAGGCATCGTCGGGCTGATCAAATCTGTCCTCATGCTGAATCACAAGAAAAATCCGCCGTTAGCGCACTTTAATGAACCTAATCCGCTCATTCATTTTCACTCATCACCATTTTATGTGAATCAGGAAGTTTCGGAGTTCACATCGGGTGATGAGCCGCTGCGAGGCGGAGTCAGCTCATTTGGCTTTAGCGGAACGAACGCTCACGTGGTACTGGAAGAATATATTTCTCAAAGTGAGTATGCGCCCGAGGATGAACATGGGCCGCACCTATTTGTTTTATCCGCTCATACTGAAAAATCACTCTATGAACTCGCACAGCAGTACCGGCAATATGTATCGGATGACAGCCAAGCTTCATTAAAGTCCATTTGCTATACAGCAAGTACGGGCAGGGCTCATTTGGATCATGGCATTGCCATGATTGTATCCGGTAAGCAAGAATTATCGGATAAGCTGACCCGCCTGATTCAGGGAGACAGAAACCTTCCCGGTGTATACATCGGTTACAAGAATATGAAGGAAATGCTGCCTGCTCATAAAGAAGAGCTGAATCAACAAGCAGCCGCTCTGAATAAGCAGCGTTTACGTACGCAAGATGAACGGATCACATGGCTGAATCGCGCAGCCGAATTATTTGTGCAAGGAGCCGTTATCGATTGGCGCGCGCTTTATTCCGGTGAAACTGTACAAAAGACGCCATTGCCCCTGTATCCGTTTGAACGGAGCCGATGCTGGGCTGAAGCTGACCAATTGCGCTTAAACGAGGGCGAAAAGAGAGGAGAAGCGGCATTGAATATCAATCAATCGAAGGCGCATATTGAATCCTTCCTGAAAACTGTAATCAGCAATGCTTCAGGGATCAGGGGAGAGGAACTCGATCTGAATGCTCATTTTATCGGGCTCGGAATGGATTCTATCATGCTGTCACAGGTCAAAAAAGCCATCGCGGACGAATTTGGGGTAGATATCCCGATGGATCGTTTTTTTGATACGTTGACCAACCTTCAAAGTATCATAGATTACTTGGCTGATACCGTTCCATCGTCCTTTGCAGCCGCTCCGCCTCAAGAGAATGTTCCGGCGCAGGAAATACAGGTCATTTCAGAAGCGCAGCCTGAATCAGATCGCAGAGAAGGTCATCAAGAACATATGCTCGAAAAAATCATCGCTTCTCAGAATCAATTAATTCAGGATACCTTGCAAGCTCAATTAAATAGCTTTAATTTGTTGAGAAACAGCGGACATCATTCCGGTGAGAAAGAATACGCTAAAGCGCAAGAGAAATCAATTCCTTCTGTCAAGCAGGGGCCTCCGACCGTCACTGCAGAACAGAAAGCGGCTCAAGAAGCGAAACCCTATGTTCCTTTCCAGCCTCAGAACCTGAATGATCAGGGACACTATACCGCACAGCAAAAACAATACTTAGAAGATTTCATCAAGAAATACGCAGATAAAACGAAAGGTTCCAAACAATATACGGACAATACCCGATTTGCTCATGCAAACAACCGCAATTTGTCCAGCTTCCGTTCGTATTGGAAGGAAATCGTATACCCGATTATCGCCGAACGTTCTGACGGTTCTAAAATGTGGGATATTGACGGAAATGAATATATCGATATCACCATGGGATTCGGGGTTAACCTTTTCGGGCATCATCCTTCCTTTATTACACAGGTTATCGATGATTCAACCCGTTCATCATTGCCTCCGCTCGGCCCGATGTCAGATGTCGCCGGTGAAGTTGCCGACCGGATCCGCACATGTACCGGAGTGGAAAGGGTCGCTTTCTATAATTCCGGAACAGAGGCTGTCATGGTTGCCCTGCGTTTGGCGCGGGCGGCGACAGGAAGAAAGAAAGTCGTGGCGTTCTCAGGATCTTATCACGGCACGTTTGACGGCGTATTAGGGGTTGCCGGCACAAAAGGCGGGGCTGCGTCTGCGAATCCGCTGGCTCCGGGTATACTGCAGAGCTTTATGGATGATTTGATTATTTTACATTACAACAATCCCGATTCGCTGGATGTGATCCGCAGTCTTGGTGATGAATTGGCAGCCGTACTGGTGGAACCGGTACAAAGCCGCAGACCGGATTTGCAGCCGCGGGCATTTTTGAAAGAATTGCGGGCGATCACGCAGCAATCCGGAACAGCTCTGATTATGGATGAAATTATTACCGGATTTCGGATCGGTCTTGGCGGCGCACAGGAATGGTTCGGCATTCAGGCAGATTTAGTGACCTACGGAAAAATCATCGGCGGCGGACAGCCGTTAGGGGTAGTTGCCGGAAAAGCTGAGTTCATGAATGCGATCGACGGGGGTACCTGGCAGTATGGGGACGATTCCTACCCGCAAGACGAGGCGAAACGCACGTTTGTGGCCGGCACCTTCAATACTCACCCGCTTACCATGAGGATGTCATTAGCCGTCCTTCGCCATTTGCAAACCGAGGGAGAACATCTGTATGAGCAGCTTAATCAACAAACAGCCTACCTGGTCGATGAGCTGAATCGTTGCTTCGAACAAGCGCAAGTGCCTATCCGCATGGTTCGATTCGGTTCTTTATTCCGGTTTGTCTCATCGCTTGATAATGACTTGTTCTTTTACCACCTAAACTATAAAGGGGTCTATGTGTGGGAAGGACGCAACTGCTTCTTGTCTGCCGCGCATACCGCGGATGATATCGAAAATATTATTCAAGCGGTGAAAGACACGGTGGAGGATCTTCGCCGAGGCGGATTTATTCCGGAAGGTCCGGATTCCCCTGATGGCGGAGGCCGTAAAAAGTCCGGGACGCGCGAGCTTTCACCTGAACAAAAGCAGTTGGTTATGGCATCCCATTACGGGAATGAAGCTTCCGCCGCTTTAAACCAGTCCATTATGCTGAAAGTGAAGGGCGAACTGCAGTATACACCATTAAAACAAGCCGTCCGGCATATCGTTGACCGTCATGAAGCTTTACGTACGGTGATTCATCCCGATGACGAGGTACAGCAAGTGCAGGAACGGATGAATATAGAAATACCTGTCATTGATTTTACCGGTCACCCGCATGAACATCGGGAGCCGGAAATCCAAAAATGGCTGACAGAAGATGCCAAGCGGCCGTTTCATTTCCATGAACAAAAGCCTTTGTTTAGAATCCATGTGCTTACATCGGCTCACAATGAACATCTGATTGTGCTCACGTTCCATCATATCATTGCCGATGGATGGTCAATCGCCGTTTTTGTTCAAGAACTGGAGAGCAACTACACGGCAATAGTACAAGGAAAACCGATTTCACCGAAAGAGGCAGATGTTTCGTTTCGCCAATACTTAGACTGGCAGCAGGCACAGATTGACAGCGGCCATTATGAAGAAGGGGTCCGTTATTGGCGGCGTCATTTCTCTGAACCGATACAGCAGCCAATTCTGCCAAGCACAGCTTCTGTCCGTTATCCGAACGGGTATGAGGGAGACCGGTGTACCGTCAGGCTTGGACGGCCATTGAGCGAGGCTTTAAGGTCATTAAGCATTCAGATGAAAAATAGCGTATTTGTGACGATGCTGGGCGCATTTCATCTTTTTCTGCACCGGCTTACCAAACAGTCAGGCCTTGTGATCGGGATCCCCGCAGCAGGTCAATCGCATATGAAACAGCATGCTCTGATTGGAAATTGCGTCAATATGATTCCGGTGAAGAACACGTCTTCTTCAGAAAGCACTTTATCCGGTTATCTTGGCAATATGAAAGAAAGCGTGAATCTTGCAATGCGGCACCAAGCCGTCCCGATGACATTGGTGGCCAGAGAGCTTCCGCACGATCAAGTGCCGGATATGCGTATTATCTTTAATTTAGACAGGCCTTTTCGAAAGCTGCATTTCGGAAAGGCGGAGGCGGAGCCCGTTGCATACCCGGTAAAATGCACCCTGTACGATTTATTTCTTAACATAACTGACGCGCATCAAGAATATGTTCTTGATTTCGATTTTAATACGAACGTCATCAGTCCGGAAATCATGAAAAAGTGGGGAGCGGGTTTTGCAAAATTGCTGCAAAAAATGGTTGAGGGAGATTCAATCCCTCTTGACGCCATGATGATGTTTTCCGATGAAGAACAGCAAGATTTACAAGCACTTTACGCCGAACACCAGAAGCGGGTCTCTTCAATAGCAAGCAATACGGCAAATTTTACTGAAGTCTATGAGGCGCCGGTAAATGAAACGGAGCGGCAGCTGGCGCGGATTTGGGAGGAACTTTTCGGCCTTGAACGGGTCGGCAGATCAGACCGCTTCCTGGCTCTGGGGGGAAACTCACTCCAGGCGACGCTTATGCTTTCCAAAGTTCAGAAGACATTTCATCAAAAGGTTTCCATCGGACAATTTTTCAATCACCAGACTGTTAAGGAATTAGCACGTTTCATTCAGAACGAAACGAAAGTCGTACACCTCCCGATGAAGGCTGCCGAGAAAAAAGCGTATTACCCGACATCGCCGGCACAGCAAAGAGTATATTTCCTGCACCAACTGGAACCGGATCAGCTGGCGCAAAATATGTTCGGCCACATATCAATAACAGGGAAGTACGATGAGCAAGCCCTGATCTCATCTCTTCAACAAGTGATGCAGCGGCACGAAGCGTTTCGCACGTATTTCGACATTATAGATGGCGATATCGTTCAGAAACTTGAAAACGAAGTTGATTTTAACGTTCATGTCCGGACAATGAGCCGGGATGAATTTGATGCCTATTCAGACCGGTTTGTAAAACCGTTCCGCCTGGACCAAGCTCCGTTAGTTCGTGCGGAGCTGATCAAGATTGAAAACGAGCAAGCCGAACTGCTCATCGATATGCATCATATCATTTCGGACGGTTATTCCGTCAACATCCTTACAAATGAATTGCTGGCTTTATATCATCAGAAACCATTACCGGACATTGAATTTGAATATAAAGATTTCGCAGAATGGCAAAACCAACGGCTGAATGACGATGCCATGAAGCGGCAGGAGACATATTGGCTGGAACAATTTCAAGACGAAATTCCCATCCTCGACCTGCCGACAGACGGTTCAATAGCGGCAGAACGGTCTTCTGAGGGACAGCGTGTGACATGCTCCTTACAGCCGGATGTCATCCGATCGCTTCAAGACTTGGCACAAAAGGCGGAAACCACTCTCTATACGGTGCTTCTGGCCGCCTATAATGTGCTGCTTCATAAATATACGGGACAAGAAGACATTGTCGTTGGCACGCCTGCTTCAGGAAGAAATCATCCGGATATCGAAAAGATCATCGGTATTTTCATACAAACCATTGGAATCCGGACGAAGCCGCACGCCAATAGAACGTTTACGGATTATCTGGAAGAAGTAAAGCGGCAGACGCTTGACGCTTTCGAAAACCAAGACTATCCATTCGACCGGCTTGTGGAGAAATTAAATGTGCAGCGGGAAACAACCGGAAAGTCTCTGTTTAACACGATGTTTGTGTTTCAAAACATTGAATTTCATGAAATCCGGCACAATGAATGTACATTTAAAGTGAAAGAACGAAATCCAGGGGTCTCTTTATATGATTTGATGCTTACGATCGAAGATGCCGGTCAACAGATAGAGATGCATTTTGATTATAAACCGGGACGATTCACAAAAGACACCATTGAACAGATCACCAGACACTATACCGCCATTTTAAACAGTCTTGCTGAGCAGCCGGAGATGACATTGTCTTCCGTTCCTATGCTGTCTGAAACCGAACGGCATCAACTGCTGACGGAGTGTAATGGCACAAAGACGCCGTATCCGCATAAGGAAACGGTATATCGGTGGTTTGAAATGCAGGCGGAACAGAGTCCCGATCATGAAGCCGTTATTTTTGGCAATGAGCGGTATACGTACAGACAGCTCAATGAACGGGCGAACCGATTGGCGCGGACGTTACGGACAAAAGGCGTACAAGCGGATCAATTCGTTGCCATCATCTGCCCGCATCGGATCGAGCTGATTGTCGGAATTTTGGCTGTTCTGAAAGCCGGCGGCGCATACGTGCCCATTGATCCTGAATATCCGGAAGATCGGATTCAATATATGCTGAGAGATTCAAGGGCGGAGGTTGTGTTGACACAGCGCAGCCTGCTGGATCAATTACCGTATGATGGTGACATTGTGCTTTTGGATGAGGAAAACTCATACCATGGGGATCACTCGAATCTTGAACCGGACAGCGATGCGCATGATTTGGCCTACATGATCTATACGTCAGGTTCCACGGGAAATCCAAAAGGTGTACTCATTGAGCATCAGGGACTGGCTGATTATATTTGGTGGGCGAAAGAGGTTTATGTAAGAGGTGAGAAAACCAACTTCCCATTATACTCTTCCATCTCTTTCGATCTGACTGTGACCTCGATATTTACACCGCTGGTTACGGGAAATACCATCATTGTCTTTGACGGCGAAGACAAAAGCGCTGTGCTTTCTGAGATTATGCGGGACTCAAGAATAGACATGATCAAATTGACCCCGGCACACCTGCACGTCATCAAAGAGATGAATATCGCTGGCGGCACCGCAATACGGAAAATGATTGTCGGCGGAGAAAATTTAAGCACCCGTCTGGCCAAAAGTGTCAGCGAGCAGTTTAAAGGCCGGCTGGACATTTTCAATGAATACGGACCGACGGAAGCTGTCGTCGGATGTATGATTTATCACTTCGACGCAGAACGGGACAAGCGGGAATTTGTACCGATCGGCACTCCGGCTGCCAACACGGATATTTATGTGGCCGATGCAAGCAGAAACCTGGTTCCGTTCGGGGTAATCGGCGAAATATATATCAGCGGACCGGGTGTTGCCAGAGGGTATTGGAACCGCCCGGATTTAACGGCAGAGAAATTTGTTGAAAACCCGTATGTCCCGGGAGCGAAGATGTACAAATCAGGGGATTTGGCTAAGCGATTGAAGGACGGAAATCTTGTATATATTGGGCGCGTTGATGAACAAGTCAAAATCAGGGGACACCGAATCGAGCTTGGTGAAATTGAAGCAGCAATGCATAACGCGGAAGCGGTGCAAAAAGCCGCGGTTACAGTGAAAGAAGAAGAAGACGGCTTAAAACAATTATGCGCGTATTACGTAAGCGACAAGCCTATAGCGGCTGCGCAGCTTAGGGAACAATTGTCATCGCAGCTTCCGGACTACATGGTTCCGTCCTATTTTGTCCATCTGGAGCATATGCCGTTAACATCCAACGGGAAAATAAACCGTAAGGCACTGCCTGCACCAGAAGCGAGTCTGCAGCAGACAGCTGAATATGTTCCGCCGGGTAATGAGACGGAGTCCAAACTGACAGATTTATGGAAGGAAGTGCTCGGAATAAGCCATGCGGGGATCAAACATAATTTCTTTGATCTCGGAGGCAACTCCATCCGAGCGGCTGCCTTAGCCGCCAGAATTCACAAAGAGCTGGATGTGAATCTGTCTCTCAAAGACATATTCAAGTTTCCTACCATTGAACAATTGGCTGACAAGGCGTTACACATGGACAAAAATCGATATGTACCGATTCCGGCTGCAAAGGAAATGCCATATTATCCGGTTTCTTCAGCTCAGAGGCGGATGTATTTGTTAAGTCACACAGAAGGCGGCGAGCTGACTTACAATATGACGGGTGCCATGAATGTAGAAGGGACGATCGATCCCGAACGGTTAAACGCCGCTTTCCGAAAATTAATCGCGCGTCATGAAGCGTTGCGGACCAGCTTTGATTTATATGAAGGCGAGCCGGCACAGCGTATTCATCAGAACGTCGACTTTACGATAGAACGAATTCAAGCAAGCGAAGAAGAAGCGGAAGACCGTGTGTTTGATTTCATCAAAGCGTTTGACTTAGCCAAACCGCCGCTGATGCGGGCCGGACTGATTGAAATTGAACCTGCGCGGCACGTGCTTGTGGTTGATATGCATCATATCATTTCTGACGGCGTGTCCGTCAATATTCTGATGAAAGATTTAAGCCGAATCTACGAGGGGAACGAACCGGACCCGCTCTCTATTCAATATAAAGACTTTGCAGTTTGGCAGCAATCGGACATTCAGAAACGGAACATCAAGAGCCAGGAAGCGTATTGGCTGGATCAGTTTCACGGTGATATTCCTGTACTGGATATGCCTGCGGATTATGAGCGGCCTGCCATACGCGATTACGAAGGCGAATCATTTGAATTTCTTATACCCGAACACTTGAAACAGCGTTTAAGCCAAATGGAAGAAGACACAGGAGCAACACTGTATATGATTTTATTGGCAGCCTATACGATTCTTTTATCCAAATACAGCGGACAAGAAGATATTATCGTAGGAACGCCATCTGCCGGGCGGACTCATTTGGATGTAGAGCCGGTCGTGGGAATGTTCGTCAATACGTTAGTCATTCGCAATCACCCGGCGGGCCGTAAAACATTTGATGCCTACTTAAACGAAGTAAAAGAAAACATGCTGAACGCCTATAAAAATCAAGACTATCCATTGGAAGAATTAATTCAGCATCTGCATCTTCCAAAAGATTCAAGCCGTAATCCTTTATTCGATACGATGTTTGTGCTGCAAAATCTTGATCATGCTGAATTGACTTTCGATTCCCTTCAACTCAAGCCGTATCCATTTCATCATCCGGTTGCCAAATTCGATTTGACCTTGTCGATTCAGGCGGACCGCGACAACTATCACGGACTGTTTGAATATTCGAAAAAACTGTTTAAGAAAAGCAGAATCGAGGTTTTATCAAACGACTACTTACACATCCTATCGGCGATTTTGGAACAGCCTAGCATTCTAATCGAACATATCGGATTGAGCGGCAGCAATGAGGAAGAAGAGAACGCGCTTGATTCTATTCAATTGAACTTTTAGGGAAAAGCATTATTTCTTTAAATTATATAAAATGAGGTGCTCCAATGTCGGTATTTAAAACTCAAGAAACGTACTGGGAAAACCTGTTTGATGAAGAAGACGGCCTAAGCGCATTCCCTTACTTTAAAGCAGCGGATAAAGCATCGTTGGCCCGTACCGGCTACCAGGAAAAATGCATCTGCCGTTCCTTATCTCCGGAAGTATCTCAAAGAATCATCACAATGGCGAATCATTCCGATATGGCGGCCTATCTGATTTTATTGGCGGGTATTGAATGCTTGTTATATAAATATACGGATCAAACGAGCCTGATTCTTGGCATTCCAACGGTATCGAAGCAAAAAGCCGGCCAGTCAGCCGTTAACAACATTGTTCTCTTAAAAAATACGCTTTCAAATGAGAGCACATTTAAAACCGTATTCGGGCAGCTGAAAGAAGCCGTTAATGATTCTCTGAAAAATCAAAACCTGCCGTTTAGAAAAATGGTCCGGCATCTGAGCGTGCAATACAATGACGAGCATATGCCTCTGATTCATACCGTCGTTTCGCTTAACGAAATTCATTCCTTGCAATTTAAAGAAGATACTGCAGCCGATACGCTGTTTCACTTTGATTTGGAGAACAACGGGATTCATTTGAAACTTTTTTATAACGGCAATCTGTACGATGAGCGCTATATCAATCAAATTGTATCCCATTTGGATCAGCTGCTGTCTGTGATCCTGTTTCAGCCTCAAGCCGCGATCCATACGGCAGAGATCTTACCGGAAGCGGAAAAACAGAAGCTATTGTTTGATTTTAACGACACCGGCGCAGATTTCTCCGGGAGCAGAACAGTCTATCAATTATTTGAAGAGCAGGCAGAAAGAACGCCTGAGCATGCGGCCGTCAAGTTTAAAAACGACCATTTGACGTACAGGGAACTGAATGAGAAGGCGAGCCGTTTGGCAAGAACATTGCGTAATTGCGGGGTTCAACCCGATACGTTAGTCGCCATTCTCGCTGATCGTTCTTTAGAGATGATCGTATCCATTATAGCCGTTTGGAAGGCAGGGGGCGCTTATGTGCCCCTGGATCCTGAATATCCAAAAGAGCGGCTTCAATATTTGCTTCATGATGCGGATGCAGACGTTCTCCTTGTTCAGCATCATTTAAAAAACAGTCTCGCCTTTGACGGCCCGGTGATCGATTTGAATGATGAAACATCATACCATGCCGATTGCTCATTGTTATCACCAGTAGCGGAACACAGCCATTTAGCCTATGTCATTTATACGTCGGGTACTACAGGAAAGCCGAAAGGGGTCATGGTTGAACACGGCGGCATTGTAAACTCGCTCCAATGGAAGAAGGCGTTTTTTAAGCATTCTCCGGCGGATCGCGTGCTTGTCTTGTACCCGTATGTTTTTGATGCGTTCATTTTAAATTTCTTCGGCCCGCTCATCTCGGGAGCAACTTTGCACCTTTTGCCTAATGAAGAGAATAAAGAAACTTTCGCCATTCAAAATGCCATAAAACAAGAGAGAATTACTCATTTCTCAACTTCTCCCCGTCTTCTGAAAACGATGATCGAACAGATGAACAGAGAGGATTTCATCCATGTTCAGCATGTTGTTGTAGGCGGTGAGCAGCTGGAAACAGATACAGTTGAGAAGCTGCATTCTCTGCAGCCTCGCATTCGGATCAATAATGAATACGGACCGACAGAAAACAGCGTGGTATCTACATTTCACCCTGTTCAGTCCGCTGATGAACAGATCACAATCGGCAGCCCGGTGGCCAACCATCAAGCTTATATTTTAGGAGCGCAACATCAAATCCAGCCGATCGGCGTACCGGGAGAGCTGTATGTCGGAGGAGCGGGAGTGGCCCGCGGCTACCTCAATCGGCCTGAATTGACGGAGGAAAAATTTGTGGAGCATCTGCATGTCCCTGGTCAAAAGATGTATAAAACGGGGGATCTCGCCAGATGGATGCCAGATGGACGGATTGAATATTTAGGGCGGATTGATCATCAAGTGAAAATTCGCGGCTACCGGATTGAGATCGGCGAGGTAGAGGCAGCCATGTTCAACCTGGAAAACGTTCGTGAAGCCGCAGTCGTCGCGCGGGAAGACGCAGACGGGGCCAAACAATTGTATGCCTATTATGTCGGCGAGGCTTCTTTGACCGCTGCGCAGTTCAGAGAAGACTTATCCCGGGAACTGCCGAATTATATGATTCCCTCCCGTTTTATCCCTTTGGAACGCATTCCGCTCACTTCCAATGGAAAGATTGATCTGAAAGCTTTGCATGCTGCTGACGAAAATACGCGGACGGAAAACGAATACATACCCCCGCGGAACACAATAGAAGAACTGCTGGCGTCCATCTGGCAAGAAGTATTAGGGGCAAAACGTATAGGAATTCTGGATAATTTCTTTGATTTTGGCGGAGATTCGATTAAATCAATTCAGGTGTCATCCAGATTGTATCAAGCCGGATACAAGGTTGATATGAAGCATTTGTTTAAACACCCCTCGATTGCTGAACTTAGTCAGTTTGTAGCACCGGTCAGCAGGGTGGCTGATCAAGGAGAAGTGAATGGCGGAACCAAGCTGACCCCGATACAGCATTGGTTTTTTGAGCAAAAAATGCCGCATGCACACCATTACAATCAGGCCGTCATGTTATATTCGGCGGAAGGCTTTCAAGAGGCTCCGCTTCGCCGGACGATGGAACGGATCGCGTCGCATCACGATGCCTTGAGGATGATCTTTGAAAAAACGCCGGATGGATACGCTCCGCGAATTACAGGAACAGATGAAAGTGAACTATACCATCTGGAAGTGATGAATTATAAAGGGGAAACCGAACCGGCTCAAGCGATTGCCGATAAAGCGAATGAGATTCAAAGCAGCATGGTATTAGACAAAGGGCCATTGATGAAGCTCGGTTTGTTCCAATGTCCGGACGGAGATCATTTGCTGATTGCAATTCATCATTTGCTGATTGACGGAGTATCCTGGCGTATTTTACTCGAAGATTTTGCAAGCGGTTATGAACAGGCAGAACGCGGACAAACGATCCAGCTCCCGCAAAAAACAGATTCGTTTCCATTCTGGGCCGATCAATTGTCCAAATATGCGGCAAAAACCGATATGGAAGAGGAGATTGCGTATTGGACTGAGCTTTCAAGTATAAAGCCTCAGCCATTGCCTAAGGACACTATCAGCGAAGGATCGTTATTAAGAGACAGCGAAGAAGTGACGATTCAATGGACAAAAGAGGAAACGGAGCAATTATTAAAACATGCGAACCGCGCCTACAACACGGATATCAACGATCTGCTGCTGACTTCGTTAGGGCTGGCTGTTCACAAGTGGACAGGCACGGAAGACATTGTCGTGAATTTGGAAGGCCACGGAAGAGAACCGATTATTCCGGATGCTGACATTTCCCGCACGATAGGATGGTTCACAAGCCAGTACCCTGTCGTCCTGAGGATGGAAGCCGGAAAAAACCTGTCGCAGCGGATCAAGATCGTAAAAGAAGGGCTGCGCCGCATCCCTGACAAAGGAATGAATTACAGCATCATTAAATATATATCCGGGCATCCGGAAGCCGACAGCCTGCAGCTGAATCCGGAGATATCGTTTAACTATTTGGGACAATTTGACCAAGACCTGAAGCATCAGGCTTTACGCATCTCGCCTTTTTCCACAGGGTTATCAATGAACGAAAACCAAGAGAGAACGGCCGTGCTTGATTTGAACGGCATGATTGCCGAAGGGACATTATCACTGACACTGAGCTACAGCAGCAAACAATACGAAAGATCTACTATGGCGCAATTTGCCCGGGGGTTGAAAGAAAGTCTGCAAGAAGTCATTGCGCATTGCGTAAGCCGGCAGCAGACTTCTCTCACACCAAGTGACATCCTGTTAAAAGACATCTCAATCGACGAACTGGAACAGCTTTTGGAGCAGACGCGTGAATTAGGCGAAGCGGAAAATATTTATCCATTAACGCCGATGCAGAAGGGCATGCTGTTTCACAGCTTATTTGATCCGAATTCAGGTGCTTATTTTCAGCAAACGATGTTTGATCTGCATGGAGATCTGGAGATTGATTCATTTTCAAAAAGCTTGGAAGGCTTATCGCAAAAATATGACATTTTCCGCACAAATTTTTACAGAGGCTGGAAGGATCAGCCGCTCCAAATCATATTCAAAACGAAAAAAATCGGTTTTCAATTCAATGACTTACGAGAGATGAAGGAATCACAAAAAGAAGCGATGATTCAGCAGTATGCCAGAGAAGATAAGATGCGGGGGTTCGACTTAGAAAAAGGCGCGTTAATGCGGTTATTCATCCTTCGTACGGATGAAAAAACATACCGTTTTATCTGGAGTTTCCACCATATTTTGATGGACGGCTGGTGCCTGCCGCTGATTACAAAAGAAATATTCGAGAATTACTTTGCCTTGCTTCAGCAAAAGCAGCCTGAACAATCATCAATTACTCCGTACAGTCAATATATTGAATGGCTCGGCCGGCAAGATGCGAAAGAGGCCACGGCTTATTGGGATCAGTACTTGGAGGGATATGAGGAGCAAACTGGCCTTCCTAAGGATCACCATGCAGCGGAAGACGGACGATACGTTCCTGAAAAAGTGGCGTGTGACATAAGCTCCGATCTCACTTCGAAAATGAAGCGGACGGCAGGCAAGCATCATGTCACGCTGAACACGCTGCTGCAGACAGCATGGGCGGTTTTGCTGCAGAAATATAACCGAAGCCGGGACGTTGTGTTTGGAAGTGTTGTATCCGGAAGACCTGCTGGAATTCCAAACGTGGAAACCATGATCGGCTTATTCATTAACACCATTCCCGTCCGGTTCCGGTGTGAAGCAGGGACAACGTTTGCCGGGCTTATGAAAGAGGCGCAGGAAAGGGCTGTAGCGTCTCAACAATTTGAGACGCACCCGCTGTACGATATTCAAGCGCGTACAACGCAAAAGCAAGATTTAATTACACATTTAATGATATTCGAAAATTATCCGGTTGATCAGTATATGGAAAGTATAGGCCGCCAGAACGGAACATCCATCAAAATTTCCAACGTACAAATGGAAGAACAGACCAACTACGATTTTAATTTGACCGTTATACCGGGCGACGAGATGAACATCTCTTTTGAATACAATGCAAATGTGTATGATCGGGCAAGCATAGAGCGGGTTCGGGAACATTTCATGCAAATCCTGCATCAAGTCGTGACAGATGCGGATATCCGGGTGGATCAAGTGGAATTGTTAACGGAAGGCGAAAGAAAAACCCTTCTGCAGACGCTTAACGACACGGCCGCGCCGTTTCCGCAGACGCCGGTTCATCAATTATTTGAAGAGCAATCGCAGCGTACGCCCGATCAAGCAGCCGTCATTGATAAGGATAGGCAGCTCACGTACGGAGAGCTCAATAAGCGGGCCAACCGCCTGGCGCGAACGTTAAGAGCGAAAGGAGTGCAGACGGATCAGCCTGTAGCCATCATCACAAGAAACAGCATCGAATCGGTGGTCGGAATCCTTGCCGTTTTAAAATCAGGCGGAGCCTATGTCCCTATAGATCCGGAATATCCGCAAGACCGCATCCGGTATATGCTGGATGACTCCCAAGCCGGAATCGTTTTAATGCAGCGGGATGTCAGGAAACAGCTTGCCTATGAAGGCGCCACGGTTTTACTTGATGATGAAAGTTCTTATCACCAAGATGGCTCTGACCTTGCTCCGATAAATAATGCGAGCCATTTGGCATATGTCATTTATACGTCAGGTTCCACAGGCCGGCCAAAAGGCGTACTAATCGAGCACCGAGGCTTGACCAATTATATTTGGTGGGCGAAAGAGGTTTATGTAAAAGGCGAGAAAGCCAACTTCCCATTGTATTCGTCAATTTCTTTTGATCTGACGGTGACTTCTATTTTCACGCCGCTTGTCACAGGCAATGCAATCATCGTCTATGACGGAGAGGATAAAACAGCTCTGCTTGAATCGATTGTGCGGGACCCGAGGGTGGATATCATTAAATTGACCCCGGCCCATTTGCAGGTTTTGAAAGAAATGAACATTGCCGATCAAACGGCTGTCCGAAGAATGATTGTGGGCGGGGAAAACTTAAGCACCCGGTTAGCCCGCAGCATTCATGAACAGTTCGAAGGCCGGATTGAAATATGCAATGAGTACGGACCGACGGAAACCGTTGTCGGCTGCATGATTTACCGTTATGATGCCGCAAAGGACAGACGGGAAGCGGTACCGATCGGAACCGCTGCGGCAAACACGAGCATTTACGTTCTTGATGAAAATATGAAACCCGCACCGATCGGTGTCCCGGGAGAAATCTATATCAGCGGCGCCGGTGTGGCAAGAGGATATTTGAACCGTCCCGAATTAACGGCAGAGAAATTTGTCGATGACCCGTTTGAGCCCGGAGCCAAGATGTATAAGACCGGAGATTTGGCGAAGTGGCTGGCGGACGGAAACATTGAATATGCGGGCAGAATAGATGAACAAGTGAAAATCAGAGGCTATCGTATCGAATTAAGCGAGATCGAGGCGGCACTGCTTCAAGAAGAAGCGATCAAGGAAGCTGTCGTTACAGCCAGAGAGGATGTCCACGGGTTTAAACAATTGTGTGCATATTACGTGAGCGGCGGACAAACAACGGCAGCCCGGCTCCGGAAACAATTGTCTCAAACCCTTGCGAGTTATATGGTTCCGGCTTATTTTATCGAGCTTGATGAAATGCCTTTAACTTCTAACGGAAAAATAAACAAAAAAGGGCTGCCTGCTCCGGATTTCGAGCTGCAGGACAGAGCAGAGTATAAAGCTCCCCGAACAAAAGCGGAAGAAATATTAGTTTCTGCCTGGGAATCGGTATTAGGCGCTGAAAACGTCAGTATTCTTGATAATTTCTTTGATCTTGGCGGAGATTCCATTAAATCCATTCAAGTATCGTCCAGATTAAATCAGCAAGGATACAAAATGGAAATCAAAGACTTGTTTCAATATGCAACAATTGCAGATTTGAGTCCGCATATCAAGCAGAATCTGCGTATAGCCGATCAAGGTGAGGTCAAAGGAAAAGTCAGCCTGACTCCTATTCAGCATTGGTTCTTTGATCACATAACGACAGATCAGCATTATTACAATCAAGCCGTCATGCTGCATGCGCCGGAAGGTTTTCAGGAAACGCAGCTTCGTCAAACCCTGCAAAAGCTTGCTGAACATCACGATGCGCTCCGCATGACATTCCGGACTACGGAAAATGGCTGTGAGGCACAGAATGAAGAAATCGCCCAAAGCGGACTGTACCGCTTAGACGTCCTGAATCTGAAAGAAGATTCCGATCCGGGGCGTACAATTGAAGCCAAGGCTGATGAGATACAAAGCAGTATGCGTTTAAGTGATGGGCCGTTAATGAAAGCCGGGTTGTTTCAATGCGCAAATGGAGATCATTTGCTCATTGCCATCCATCATTTGATTATAGACGGGATTTCATGGCGCATTTTACTGGAAGATATCGTTAGCGGCTACAAGCAAGCCGAGAACGGGCGAGTGATTCAACTGCCGCAAAAAACAGACTCTTTCCAATTATGGGCTAAGAGACTTTCAGAATACGCGCAAAGTGAAACCATAAAACAAGAACAGGAATATTGGACAAAGATCGAACAAACCGAAGTCAAACCGCTGCCTAAAGATTTTCATGAAACTCATACAACTGCAAAAGACAGTGAAACAGCAGCTGTGGAATGGACGAAAGAGGAAACGGAGCTCTTATTAAAACAAGCGAATCGCGCTTATAACACGGAAATAAACGATTTGCTCTTAACTTCTCTGGGTCTTTCCATATCGCATTGGTCAGGACTGGAACAAATTCCGATTCATTTAGAGGGACACGGCCGAGAACAGATTATACAGGATATAGATATCTCCCGCACGGTCGGGTGGTTTACAAGTCTGTATCCGGTTGTGCTGCACGCGCAGCCGGGCAAAGAGATCTCTGATTATATCAAGACGACCAAAGAAGGATTGCGCCAAATTCCGCATAAAGGGATCGGATATGGAATAGCAAGGTACTTAAGCGGCGGAATGCCATCGAAACTCAATCCTGAGATCAGCTTTAACTACCTGGGACAGTTTGACCAAGATTTACAGCAGCATGGGGTTCAATTATCTTCTTATTCTTGCGGTTCAGACTCAAGCGGAAATCAAGAAAGACCGTATGTATTGAATATAAACGGAATGATCACCGAGGGCCGGTTGAGGCTTACGATCAGCTACAGCAGCAAACAGTACGCAAAAGAAACGATCATGCGGTTATCGGAAACGATTCAAAGCCGCCTGCGGACCATCATTACGCATTGCGTTCATAAAGAACAATCGGAACTGACGCCAAGCGATATTTTGTTAAAAGGCATGTCCATTGACGAATTGGATCAGCTCCTCATTCAACTGCCGCATGCAGGTGAGGTTGAAAACGTGTATCCGCTCACTCCGATGCAGAAAGGAATGCTCTTCCACAGCCTGCTGGACGAGGCCTCAAGTTCTTATTTTGAACAAGCATCGTTCGATTTGCAGGGAGAGTTAAAGATTGATTGGTTTAAAGCAAGCCTTGAACGATTATTTGAAACATACGCCGTGCTCAGAACCCGTTTTTACAGCGGCTGGAACGATACTCCTTTACAAATTGTCTATAAAACGCAAACACCGCAAATTCATTTTGCAGATTTGCGTGATAGAGAGGAGCACCTGCGCGAGGATGCAATCGCAGCCTATCAAAGAGAAGATAAGGCAAAAGGATTTGACTTGGCTCGGGATCGGCTGATGCGCATAGCGATTTTCCGTATGGAAGACCGCAAATATCATTTGATTTGGAGCTTCCATCATATTGTGATGGATGGCTGGTGCCTGTCTCTTATCACGAAGGAAGTGTTTGATCATTATAGCGCCTTACAGGAAGGCAGGGAACCAGAACCGTCATCGGCAGCTCCTTACAGCGACTATATCGAGTGGCTTGACCGCCAAGATCAGGGAGCGGCAAAGCGGTACTGGAGCGGGTATCTTGAAGGATATAAAGGTGAAACCACGCTTCTTCATAAAATAGAGCAGCATGAACAAAAAGAATACGCCTATGCCAATGTGATCTGCCGATTTAATCACGAACAGACAAAACAATTACAGCAGATCGCAAATCAGCATCAGGTTACATTAAATACGTTGATCCAAACGTTATGGGGAGTTTTATTACAGAAATACAGCGGGTCCGCAGACGTTGTCTTCGGCAGTGTTGTGTCGGGAAGGCCGGCGGAAATTCCTGATGTGGAACAGATGATCGGCCTGTTCATCAATACCATTCCGGTTCGCATCCGCTGCGATGAAGACAGCACTTTTGCTGATACGATGCAAATGGTTCAACAAAACGCGCTGGGTTCCCAATCGTACGATACCTATCCTTTATACGAAATTCAGGCCCAAACGGAACAAAAGCAAAACTTAATTGATCATATCATGATCTTTGAAAATTATCCGATAGGGCAGCAAGTCGAAGAGGGTCATGATGCTGCGGATTTAAATATCGTGAATTTCCATATAGAAGAACATACTCATTACGATTTTAATGTAGTTGTCATTCCTGGCGAACAACTCACCATTCATTTTGATTTCAACCAAAATGAATATGGACTATCAGAGGCAGAGCGGATTCGCGGACATTTTGAACAGCTTATGCAGCAAGTATTGCAGCTGCCTTCTGTCAAAATAGAAGAAATGGAACTTCTGACGCAGCAAGAAAAAGAACAGCTGCACAGCCGTTTTCAGTCTAACGAAATGCATTACCCACGTGAACAAACGATTCATCAGCTGTTCGAGGAACAAGCACTCCGGACGCCGGACCATGAGGCGGTTATATTCGAGGAGCAGCGTATGACTTACCTTGAGTTAAATGAACGGGCCAATCAACTAGCACGCACTTTACGAGCTGAAGGCCTACAGGCCGACCAGCTTGTTGCGATCATGGCTGAGCGTTCTCTAGAAATGATGGTCGGGATTTATGCAATCCTGAAAGCGGGAGGCGCTTATGTGCCAATCGACCCGGATTACCCGGAGGAACGCATCCGCTACATCCTTGAAGATTCAGGAGCGACCCTGCTGCTGTCACAGCGTCACGTGAAAGAACGGGTTGCTTTTGCAGGAACGGTCATCGATCTCGATGATACTTCCGTTTATGATGATGACGTTTCTAACTTGGAGCCGCTGTCCGGTGCGGGCGATAGGGCATATGTAATTTACACGTCCGGATCGACCGGCAAGCCCAAGGGGGTTATGGTTGAACATCGTCCGGTTATAAACCGGTTGATGTGGATGCAAAAGGCTTATCCGATCGGCAGCGGCGATACGATTTTACAAAAGACAGCGATCACCTTCGACGTCTCGGTATGGGAGCTGTTCTGGTGGGCTTTGACCGGTGCGAAGGTGTGCCTGCTTCCGCTCGGCGGAGAGAAAGACCCTGAGGTGATTTGGAACACAATAGAAGAGCAAAGTATCACGACAATGCATTTCGTCCCGGCGATGCTGCACGCCTTCCTGAAGTTTGCGGAAACACAGACGGCGAGCGGACAGACAAGCAAGCTGCGTACGTTGCGGCAAGTGTTTGCAAGCGGCGAGGCATTAATGCCGGCACATACGGCAAGATTTCATCGCCTTATTACGCCTGTGAACGGCGCCCGACTGATCAACCTGTACGGCCCGACGGAAGCAACGGTCGATGTCTCGTACTTCAACTGCGAAGCGAACCAAGCGTATGCATCAGTACCGATCGGCAAGCCGATCTCGAATATACAGCTGTATATGATGGCACCGGGATCAATGCGTCTACAGCCAGTCGGAGTACCGGGAGAGCTTTGCATCGCAGGCGACGGACTGGCGAGGGGGTACCTGAACCGTCCGGAGCTGACTGCGGAGAAGTTCGTGGATCATCCGTTCGAACCCGGCAAACGGATGTACCGGACGGGCGATCTGGCGAGATGGCTGCCGGACGGTAACATCGAATATTTGGGACGGATCGATCATCAGGTGAAAATTCGAGGATACAGGATCGAACTCGGCGAGGTGGAAGCTCAGCTCTTAAAGATAGGGTCGGTACAGGAAGCAGTAGTCACCGCTCTTGAAGACGGAGAAAAGCAGCTATGCGCATACTTTTCAGCGAACACCGAGCTGATGGTGAGCGAGCTGCGAATAGCGCTGTCGCAGGAACTGCCGGGGTATATGATCCCGTCGTACTTTATCCAACTGGAGCGTTTGCCGTTAACGGCAAACGGAAAAGTCGACCGCAAAGCATTGCCGGCACCAGAAGGAGGCGTGCAAACGGGGGGCGAATACGTTGCTCCCCGTACAGCGGCGGAAGCGCAGCTGGCGCATATCTGGAAAGAGGTGCTTGGACTTCCGCGTATCGGCGTGAAAGACAATTTCTTCGACATCGGCGGTCACTCGCTGCGGGCAACGACGCTGACGGCGAAGCTGCACAAAGAGATGGGGGTCAGCCTGCCGCTGCGGGAAGTGTTCCGATCGCCAACAATTGAAGAAATGGCAGAAACGATTACCGGAATGAAACACACAGCATATACATCTATCCCGACCGTTGAAGCAAAAGAATACTATGCCGTCTCCTCGGCGCAGAAACGGCTGTACATTTTGAATCAGCTGAAAGGCGGAGAGCTGAGCTACAACATGCCGAGTGTCATGAGAGCCGATGGAGCTCTGGATCGGGAACTTGTCGAGAAGGCGATCCGCAAGCTGATTCAGCGCCATGAAACGCTGCGTACCGGCTTTGAACTGATAGATGGAGAACCGGTGCAGCGGATCTATGACGACGTCCCATTTGCAGTGGAATTCACTCAAGCGAAAGAAGAACAGGCGGAAGCCCTCGTTCATGGGTTTGTGCGGGCATTTGACTTGGAGAAAGCGCCGCTGCTGCGGGTAGGACTGATCGAGCTTGCAAAAGACCGCCATTTGCTGCTGTTTGACATGCATCATATCATTTCAGACGGCGTATCTATCAAGAATTTGATTGAAGAGTTCGTTTCATTATATGAAGGAAAAGAATTGCCGCCATTGCGGATTCAGTATAAAGATTATGCGGCGTGGCAGCTGTCGGATATGCAAAGCGAACGGATGAAGAAACAGGAAGCGTACTGGCTGGATATGTTCAGCGGAGAGGTTCCGGTGCTGGATATGCCAACCGACTACGGAAGACCGGCTGCGCGGAGCTTTGAAGGAGGACAAATCGAGTTTGTCATCGGACCGGAGTTGACGGAACAGCTGAAAGGCTTGGCGGTGAAGAGCGAAAGCACGCTGTACATGGTGCTGCTGGCTGCTTATACGACCATGCTGGCCAAATACAGCGGGCAAGAAGACATCGTAGTAGGCAGCCCGATTGCCGGAAGAACCCATTCGGATTTGGAAAGCTTAATCGGCATGTTCGTGGGCACACTGGCGATACGAACGAATCCGGTCGGGGAAAAAACATTCCGGGAGTACGTGCAGGAAGTCAAAGAGCATACATTAAAAGCGTACGAAAACCAGGAGTATCCATTCGACGAACTGGTGGACAAGCTGAATGTGTCCCGGGATTTCAGCCGCCATCCGCTGTTTGACACGATGTTCATATGGCAAAACACAGAACGGGGAGAATTGAGCCTCGATGATGTGCGTTTTACCCCTTATCCGGACAACCATGCGATGGCGAAGTTCGACCTGACGTTCCAAGCGGCAGAAAATGAAGACGGAATTACAGGTATGATCAGTTACGCGGCGGCGCTGTACAAGCAGGAAACTGCGGAACGCATGGCAAAGCACTTTATCCAATTGATCGAGGCGATTGCGAATGATCCGCAGGCGCCGCTTTCATCGCTGGAGATGATCACCGCGAAGGAGAAAGAGCAGATTGTGGAGAGATGGGGTCAACCGGCGATAGACTGCCCACGGGACAAAACAATTCACCAATTGTTCGAGGAGCAGGCGGAGCGCACGCCGGAACATACGGCCGCAGTTTACGAGAAAAGCCGATTCACATACCGTGAGCTGAATGAGCGGGCCAACCGCCTGGCGCGGATTTTAAGAAGCGAAGGCGTGCAGCCTGACCAGCCTGTGGGTATTCTGGCAGAACGTTCTCTGGAAATGATCGTGGGGATTATGGCGATCCTGAAAGCCGGGGGCGCGTATGTGCCGATGGATCCGGACAGCCCGCAGGAACGCATCCGCTATATTCTGGAGGATTCAGGAGCAAAGGTTCTGCTGGCACAGCCCCATTTACAAGATCGTGTATCCTTTGCCGGAGAGATTTTACTGCTGAATGACGAACGAATGAACAGCGGGGACGGCTCGAATCTGGTGACGGCAGCCGGACCGGATCACTTGGCGTATGTGATCTACACATCAGGCACAACCGGCAAGCCAAAAGGCACGCTGATTGAGCATCGCCAGGTCCTTCATTTGATGGAGGGGCTCCGCGGACAAGTGTACGGTGCTTATGATTCGGGATTGCGTGTGTCTCTGTTGGCACCGTACTATTTCGACGCATCGGTCAAGCAAATTTTCGCGGCACTGTTAGGGGGACATGCACTGTATATCGTCCCTAAAGCATCAGTATCAGACGGTTATGCCTTGTCAAACTATTATCGCACCCACCGCATTGACGTAACAGACGGAACACCGTCACATTTGCAATTGCTTATCGCTGCAGACAGCCTTCATGGGGTAACGATCCGGCACATGCTTATTGGAGGAGAGGCGCTCCCGCAGGCGACGGCGGCGCAATTGCTTGAATTGTTTGCTTCGAACGGGTCATCAATGCCGCTCATAACCAATGTATACGGTCCGACGGAAACCTGTGTGGATGCATCGGTCTTTCATATCGTACCGGGGACATTGGCATCCGCTGACGACGGCGGTTACGTGCCGATCGGCAAGCCGCTGGGCAACAACCGTGTGTATATTGTTGATTCCCATGATCGGATGCTGCCTATAGGTGTAAAGGGTGAGCTGTGCATCGCCGGAGACGGAGTAGGACGAGGGTATCTGAACTTGCCTGAATTAACGGGCGAAAAGTTTGTGGCCGATCCGTTTGTAATCGGAGAGCGGATGTATAAAACAGGCGATCTTGCCCGTTACCTGCCGGATGGAAACATTGAATATGCCGGAAGAAAGGATCATCAGGTCAAAATTCGCGGTTACCGGATCGAACTTGGCGAGGTGGAAGCCGCTCTTCTCAACATCGAGCATGTACAAGAAGCGGTGATCCTGGCCAGAGAAAATGCAGAGGGGCAAAGCGATTTGTATGCCTATTATACAGGGGAGAAGTCACTGCCGATCAATCAGCTTAAAGAAAAACTCTCCGATCAAATACCAGGCTACATGGTTCCTTCATACTTGATGCAGCTGGAGCAAATGCCGTTAACCTCCAATGGAAAAGTGAATCGCAGCGCGTTACCGCTGCCTGAAGCAGGCTTGCAGACCGGGATTGACTATGTTGCTCCAAGGACAAAACCGGAAGAGCAGCTGGTTCACATCTGGAAAGAAGTATTGAAGGTAGAACAAGTCGGCGTCAAAGATAACTTTTTCGATCTCGGCGGGCATTCGTTACGGGGGATGACGCTCGTTACCAAGATCCATAAGCAATTCGACAAAAGCATTTCATTGAGAGAAGTGTTTCAATACCCGACGATTGAAGAAATGGCGAGGGTCATTGCAGGCGCGGAAACCAGCGGACCGGATGAAATCCCTGTTGCAGAAGCCAAAGATGTTTATCCTGTATCTTCTGTACAAAAGATGGTTTACCTGTCTACACAAATTGAAGGCGGAGAACTAAGTTACAACATGCCGGGGATTTTGACATTGGAAGGCAGGATCGACATGAATCGTTTACAATCTGCGTTCCAAAGTCTGATCCAGCGCCATGAATCGCTACAAACCGGATTTGAAATGGTCCGCGGAGAGCTGGTGCAGGTGATCAAGCCGCAGGCGGATTTCTCTATAGAAAGGTACAAAGCAGCTGATGAGCAGGTCGAGGAGCTGTTCCGCAATTTCGTGCGGCCTTTCGATCTCAGTCAGGCTCCATTGCTTCGGGCCGGACTCATCGAATTAGAACAGGACAGACATGTTTTCATGTTTGACATGCATCATATCGTTTCAGACGGCGCTTCTATGAATATTTTTGTTGAAGAACTGATTCAATTGTATGACGGCAAAGAATTAACCCCGCTCCGGATTCAATACAAAGATTACACTGTATGGCAGCAGCAGGCGGAGCAGAGGGAACGCATCAAGAGGCAGGAGAACTATTGGCTGAACGTATTTCATGAGGAACTCCCGCCATTTGAGCTGCCGAAAGATTTTGCCAGACCGCGAATTCGAAGATTTGAAGGCAAGCGATACAATTTCGCTCTCGATGAGACCGTGGTCCAGGGGATAAAACAGATGGAAGAATTGACCGGATCGACCGCTTACATGATCTTGCTGTCAGCCTATAACATACTGCTGGCCAAATACAGCGGTCAGGAAGATATCGTCGTCGGTACGCCTATTGCGGGAAGAATGCATGAAGATTTACAGCATATTATCGGGATGTTTGTGAATACGCTGGCCATCCGTACGGCCCCGGCTGGAGAAAAGACCTTTATGGACTATGTAACGGAAACAAAAGAAACGATGCTGAAAGCTTATGAAAATCAAGAATATCCTTTTGAAGAATTAGTTGAGAAAATGGGAGTGAAACGGGACTTAAGCCGTAATCCGTTATTCGATACGATGTTTGTTCTGCAAAATACGGAACAAACGGATATCGAATTGGACTCTCTCGCGGTGAGACCATATGAACAAACAAATACGGCGGCCAAATTTGATTTGCAGCTGACCTTCGTGATGAATCCGCACGAGATACAAGGAAGCTTTGAGTACTGCACGAAGCTGTTCAAACAGAAAACCATCGCTACGCTGAGCAAGGATTACGCCATGATTCTGTCGGCGATCATAAAAGACCCATCGATTCCTTTAAAAGAAATTCAATTAAGTGAGAAAGTAAACAAAAGTGAACACTTTGCAAGCGAAATCGAATTGAATTTCTAAAAACGGCCGGTACCGGCTGTCCCCGGCATGGTGTTTTTACGGGGACAGCCATCAGCCGGCTAAAACTTACTGGAGGGATATTAATGTCAGAATTTAAGCAACAGGAGTTGTTCTGGAGCAGCATGTTCGATGCGGAAGATCGTCCCAGTGCAATCCCTTCGTTTCAAATGTCGGACTCAACAATAGAGCACGATGCGTCGAGTGCACCCAACCGTATTCACAGTTCATTGAGCTCCGATGTATCCCTGCGCATCATGAAGATGACGAATAAATCGCCAATGGCCGTTTATATGGTTCTCCTGGTCGGAATCGAGTGTCTTTTGTACAAATATACGGGGGAAGAGGGCGTTATTGTAGGTGTTCCGACCTTTGAAGACGAAACCGATGAAGACCTTCGTTTAGATCAAGTCATGTTAATCAAACAAAACATAAATGCGGATGGCACGTTTAAATCCATATTTAATGAATTCAAGCATACGCTGAACGGAGCCATCTTACATCAGCACGTTCCTTTCGATAAAATGGTCGGTCCATTAAATCTGAACTACGATTCAAATCATTTGCCAATGATCCACACGATCGTATCACTAGATCAGCTTCACCCCATTCGTTTTATAGAAACGGCTGCTGCTGATACGTTATTTCAGTTTTCCATAGAAAATGATTCGATTCATTTAAAGTTAACTTATAATGAACAAGCTTATGATCGCCAGTATATGATGCAAGTGATCGAACATGTAAACCGGATTTTTTCGATCTTGTTATTCCAACCCGACCTTATGATCCGACAGCTTAATATTCTGTCAGACTCAGAGACAAATCAACTCATCGCCTATAATCAAACGGCTGCAGAGTATCCAAGAGAAAAAACGATTCATCAATTTTTGGAGGAACAAGCGGGACGTACCCCTGATCAAACGGCTGTTGTCTACGAGGATAGCCGTCTGACGTACCGTGAATTGAATGAAAGGGCGAATCAACTCGCTCGGACACTGCAATCTGAAGGCGTGCAGCCGGATCAGCCGGTCGGGATTATGGCCGAACGCTCCCTGGATATGATTGTAGGGATCTTCGGGATCTTGAAAGCCGGCGGGGCGTATGTACCGATTGACCCGGGCTATCCCGAGGAACGGGTTCGATACATATTGGAGGATTCGGATACGAAGTTGTTACTCGTGCAGAATCAATCGCAAGAGAGAGTACCTTTTACGGGAAAAGTGCTGGATATGAAAGATCCGCAAAACTTTTGTGAAGACGGGTCGAATGTAGAGCCGGCTGCTGGTCCGGATCATCTGGCCTATGTTATTTATACATCGGGTTCAACGGGCAAGCCGAAAGGGGTTATGGTTGAGCACCGGTCGGTCATCAATCGGCTGGTGTGGATGCAGGAAAAATACCCTCTCGATGAGCGGGATGCAATTCTGCAAAAAACTGCGATCACCTTTGATGTATCAGTGTGGGAACTGTTCTGGTGGACGATGGCAGGTTCTAAACTGGTGCTGCTGCCAAGCGGAGGAGAAAAGAATCCCGAGCTGATTTTAGATACAATTGCACAAAAAGGTGTCAGCACAATGCATTTTGTACCGGCGATGCTGCATGCCTTCTTGGAATCCATGGATCAGAAGCCAAGCGGGATGTTGAAACAAAAATTAGAATCATTAAGACATGTGTTTGCAAGCGGTGAGGCTTTGAAGCCTGTACATGTCGCAGGCTTCAAACGCATCATCACGTCGGTGAGCCAGGCTCAAATCATCAACTTGTACGGACCGACTGAGGCAACAATTGATGTATCATACTTTGATTGCCAGACGGAAGAAACGTATGCATCGATTCCGATAGGCAAACCGATTTCCAACATTCAATTGTATATATTACATGCTGATTTGGAACATATGCAGCCGACCGGTGTGGCGGGAGAACTGTGTATAGCGGGCGATGGGCTTGCAAGGGGCTACTTGAATCGTCCCGAACTGACGGCCGAGAAGTTTGTAAACCATCCGATTGCAGCAGGAGAACGGATATACCGGACGGGAGACTTGGCAAGATGGCTGCCGGACGGCAATATCGAGTATTTGGGCCGGATTGATCACCAGGTGAAAATCCGCGGTTACCGCATTGAAATCGGCGAAGTCGAAGGCGCTTTTTTTCAGCTGCCGGCGATCAAAGAAGCCATCGTTATCGCCCGGGAAATCGATGGGGAAACATCCTTGTGCGCCTATTATACCGCACAACATGCTTTAACTGCAGGCGAACTCCGTGAAGAGCTGTCCCGGCAGCTTCCATCCTATATGATACCTGCGTATTTCGTTCAGCTGGAAGAGATGCCGCTTACTTTCAACGGGAAAATAGACCGTAAATCCCTTCCTTCTCCAAGAGAGAATCTTACAGGCATGAACTATGAAGCTCCTCGAACAGAACTGGAAAAAATACTGGCCGCGGTGTGGGAGTCGGTCTTAGGCTTAGAACGGGTCGGAATCTCAGATCATTTCTTCGAATTGGGGGGCGATTCCATTAAGTCGATTCAAGTGTCCTCAAGATTATACCAAGCCGGGTATAAGTTTGAAATCAAACACTTGTTTAAATACCCAACGATCTCCGAGCTTGTTCCATACGTAGAGCCGGTAACCCGAATCGCAGAACAAGGAGAAATTAAAGGCCGGGCGCTGCTGACACCGATTCAGCATTGGTTTTTTGACCTGAAATACCCGGAATTACACCATTATAATCAAGCGGTTATGCTTTATTGGAAAGAGGGACTGGATGAATCAAAGCTTCGGGACGTCATGAAGAAGATCACAGAGCATCACGATGCTTTGCGCATGGTCTATGTTCCGACAGAAGATGGATATGAAGCCCGAAATCGGGGGATCGAAGAAGGTGATCTGTTCAACCTTGAAGTGATCTCATTAGGCGAAGAAAAAAATGTGTCCCAGACGATAGAAACCATTTCCAATGAGATTCAGCAATCCATTCATTTAGCCGAAGGACCGCTCATGAAACTGGGATTGTTCCGGTGTCAAGAGGGAGATCATTTGCTGATTGCGGTTCATCATCTGGTCATCGACGGCGTATCGTGGAGGATTTTACTTGAGGATATAGCGGCAGCTTATGAGCAGCTCCAAAACGGCGAAGCGATCCGGCTTCCGAAGAAAACGGACTCTTACCTGTTATGGGCTGAACAGTTGAATCGTTATGCAGAAAGTCAGGAATTCGAAGCGGAAAATCAATACTGGTTCAGACAGAAACATAATCCGCAGCATACATTGCCAAAGGACAATGAACAGGAGACCGGTCTGGCCAAAGACCGGGAAACGGTCATCGTTCAATGGACCGTTGAGGAAACCGAACGTTTATTAAAAAACGCTCACCGGGCTTATTCGACCGATATGAATGATTTATTACTGACCGGTCTGGGAATTGCTATTCATCGTTGGACCGGACATGAAGACATTCTCATTGATCTTGAAGGACACGGCAGAGAGTCTATCATCCCGGATCTCGATATTTCGCGTACGGTGGGATGGTTCACAAGCCTATATCCGGTTTCGCTTCAAATCAAAGCTGATCAGGATATCCCGCAGCGGATTAAAACAGTGAAAGAAAATTTGCGTCAGATCCCCCAAAAAGGAATAGGTTACGGCCTGATCAAATATTTATCCGATCACCCGAAGGCACATGAATGGACCGGACATCCGGAAATACGTTTCAATTATTTGGGTCAATTTGATCAAGATGTCCGGAACGGCAAGATGGAGGTATCCCCTTACTCAAGCGGGAAAACAGCCAGTGACAACCGTCCCTTGACCTATACACTTGATATCAACGGCATGATTTCAGACGGCCGATTGTCGCTGGCCATCAGCTATTGCGGCAAACAATATCAGAGAGAAACAATGGAAGCCTGTGCCGATCTCTTAAAAAACAGCCTGCAGCAAGTCATCGCACATTGTGATGCTCAAGATCAAATTCACCTGACGCCAAGCGATATTTCGTTAAAAGGTATAACGATCGGTGAATTGGATCAATTTGTGCAGCAAACGAGTCATCTCGGTGACATTGAAAATATATACCCATTAACCCCGATGCAGAAAGGAATGTTGTTCCACAGCTTGATCGATTCGGCTTCCGAAGCTTACTTTGAACAAGCCGCTTTTGATCTGAAAGGATTCTTGGATATCGATGCATTCAGGATGAGTTTGGCGCATCTTGCCGAAAAATATGACATTCTTCGGACTCTTTTTTATACAGAATGGAAAGATCAGCCTTTACAGATTGTATTCCGGCAAAAGCCGATTGAAACGGCCGTTGAAGATATTCGCAGCATGAACAGTCACCAGCGCAGCGAGTTTATTGCCGATTTTGCAAGAAGAGATAAGGCGCGGGGATTCAATCTCACCCGGGATGCTTTAATGCGCGTATCGATCCTGCGGACAGAGGAAGACCAAGCGCGATTGATATGGAGCTTTCATCATATTTTAATGGACGGCTGGTGTTTGCCTCTTGTTACGAAAGAAGTGTTTGAAACCTATTATGCGATACTCGAGCAAAGGCAGCCGAAGCGGGGAACCGTCACTCCATACAGCCGATATATCGAATGGCTGGATCAACAAGACCACAAGCAGGCGTCAGCCTATTGGCGTAACTATTTAGAAGGTTATGAAGGGCAAACTGTTTTGTTACAAGAACAATCTTCCGGCCAAGCGAAAGGATACGAAAAAGGTGAGCATGAGTTTCGTTTAGGAAAGCGGCTCACAGACGAAATCAAACAGGCCGCAAGCCGCCAGCAAGTCACCGTCAATACATGGATACAAACCGCATGGGGCTTATTGCTGCAAAGATACAACGGGAGTCAGGATGTCGTCTTCGGCACGGTCGTATCCGGCAGACCGGCAGAAATTCCGGGAATTGAAACCATGGTCGGTTTATTTATCAATACTATTCCCGTACGTATTCATACGCAGCCTGAAATGACAGCTGCACAAGTATTGAAAATGAATCAGGAGCGGGCACTGGCTTCTCAAAAATATGATACATTTCCGCTGTATGACATTCAGGCTCAAACTGAGCAAAAGCAGCAGTTGATCAATCATATTATGGTATTTGAGAATTACCCGGTTGAGAAACAAATAGAACATATGAAGCAGGATGACAACGCATTAGACATTCTCGATTTTCATATGGAAGAACATACACATTACGATTTTACTTTTATCGTGATGCCGGATGGAGAAATTGACATTCGTTTTGTATACAATCGCGATGTTTATGATCAAGCAAGTGTCGAACGGATGCAGACGCATTTCATGCAAATTATGAAGCAAATGGCGGACGATCAGGAAATTCGCGTACAAGACCTTGATATCGTAACAGCGGATGAACGTTCGCTCCTGATAGACAAGTTCAACGATACGGCGGCGGAGTATCCAAAGGAAAAGACGATTCATCAATTGTTTGAAGAACAAGCGGAGCGAACGCCGGAGCACGTGGCGATTGTTTTTGAAGATAAGAAGCTGACGTATCGGGTAGTAAATGAACGCGCCAATCAGCTGGCCCGAACCTTGGTTGCCAAAGGACTTCAGGCCGAGGAGCTTGTCGGCATTATGGCGGAACGTTCACCGGAGATGGTGATAGGCATCCTTGCTATTTTGAAAGCCGGGGGCGTTTACGTACCGATCGATCCGGATTATCCGAAAGAACGCATCCATTATATGCTTGAGGATTCTAACGTCTCTATCTTATTATTGCAGCATCATCTTCTGGAAGATACCGATTATCAAAGTCATACTGTCTTCCTTGACGATCCGTCATCATACGGCGCCGAAGCATCTAATCTCAATCTGAACGTGATGCCAAATCAATTAGCCTACGTTATTTATACATCAGGAACAACGGGGAATCCGAAAGGCACGCTCATTGAACATAAAAACGTGGTTCGTCTGTTATTTAACAACAAAAATGTTTTTGATTTTAACGCATCGGACACTTGGACTTTGTTTCATTCCTTCTGCTTTGATTTTTCAGTATGGGAAATGTACGGAGCGCTGCTGTATGGGGGCAAATTAGTGATTGTTCCGAAACAAATAGCAAAAAACCCGGAAAGGTATTTGCAATTGTTAAAATCGGAAGCTGTGACCATTTTAAATCAAACGCCGAGTTATTTCTATCAACTGATGCAGGAGGAGAGAGAAGATCCCGAATCCAATTTAAACATCCGAAAAATCATATTTGGCGGAGAGGCGTTAAATCCATCCTTCTTGAAAGACTGGAAGCTTAAATATCCTTTAACCCAATTAATCAATATGTACGGCATCACCGAAACCACCGTTCATGTCACATATAAAGAAATCACGGAACGGGAAATCGACGAGGGCAGAAGCAACATCGGACAACCTATTCCTACTCTGCAAGCGTATATTTTGGACGAATATCAGCGCATTCAGGTAATGGGCATACCGGGCGAGCTCTATGTGGCAGGAGAGGGACTGGCCAGAGGATATTTGAACCGCCCGGAATTAACGGCTGAGAAATTTGTTGAACACCCGTTTGCCGCAGGCGAAAAAATGTACAAAACGGGAGATGTCGCCCGGTGGCTGCCTGACGGCAATATCGAGTATTTGGGAAGAATTGATCATCAGGTGAAAATCCGGGGCTACCGGATTGAAATTGGCGAGGTCGAAGCGGCTTTATTGCAACTGGAATCTGTCAAAGAATCGGTCGTCATCGCGATTGAAGAAGAGGGCTCAAAGCAGCTGTGCGCCTACTTGTCAGGAGACGATTCATTAAATACGGCGCAGCTGAAGCGTCATTTACTGAACAAACTGCCCGCTTATATGATACCGGCTTACTTTGTACAAATGGAGAAGATGCCGATAACCGCAAATGGAAAAATCGATCGAAAAGCTTTGCCGGCTCCTGAGGGAAATAGGCTCACCGGAACCGAATACGAAGCGCCCGGAACGTTAATTGAAAAGCAGCTGGCCGAGATATGGAAGAACATTTTAGCACTCAGCGACCCGGGAATTAAAGATAACTTCTTTGACGTTGGCGGCCATTCGCTCAAAGTATTGCAAGTTATTCATCAAATCAACGACCGTATGGGAATCAAAATGCATTATCAAGCCGTATACGATTTTCCTACCATCGAAACAATGGCACGCGCCATTCAAGCGGCAGTTTTCGAGTCCAAGACGGATAACGTATTCGTCAAGATGAATCAGAACGGTTCAATCCCTGTGTTCTGTTTCCCGCCTTTAATCGGGTACGGGCTGGTCTATAATGAAATGGCGAAAAGACTTGACGGCCGCTGCACCGTCTATGCCGCTGATTTCCTAGAAGAGCCGTCTTACGAGCAAGAGATCGTTGACCGGTATGCAGAAAGCATGATAGGCATTCAGGAACAAGGGCCCTTTGTTTTACTTGGTTACTCCTCGGGGTCGAATTTGGCTTTTGAGGTCGCCAAAGCCTTGGAGAAGCGCGGACGCATCGTATCGGACATTATGATGCTTGATTCTAAAAGAGCCGTTTCGGTGAATTATTTTTCGGAAGAGGAAACCGAAGAGATCATTCATCGGAATCTGGATATCATTCCGGATTATTATAGAGAATTATTAACCATTCCTTCCATTAAGGATAAAATCAGAAGCTATCTCACATATCACAATAAACTGATCAATTCCGGCGCGGTGAACGCCAACATTCATCATTTTCAATGCGGCGAGTTGACCGATAGAGGATGGACGCAATCAACCGCACAGCATTACCTTGAGTACAAATTAAAAGGAGACCATGTGACGATCTTTGACCCTCACAATATCGAAGAAAATACGGATGCAATTCGATCTATTATCAAAAGGATTGAAGAACGGCATCATCACGGACTTGTTCTTGAAGAACAACTGTCAATAGGATCGTTTGCCGGCGACACGAAGTTTGACAAAATGTAAATGATCCAGAGCAAAATGCCGCTGACTGCAATCGGCGGCATTTTTCATAAAAGAGGGTCAGATATTTGCAGCGTTTTCACTCTAAAAATCATTCATTTTACACATTCTTCATGACCTGTTGTTATCATATTTTTTAAAAACCTAATATGCGGAAACAGGAGGATGTTAAGCTGATGAAAAAGTGCAGCGTATGTTTATTGATTCTTGCTTTATTATTGAGCTGTTTACCTGGGGAATATGCGAATGCGGTAAGCACTCCAATTGCAAAACATGCCGGGAATTCAAATCCGCTTATCGACCATCATCTGGGCGCAGATCCGTTTGCGCTGACCTATAACGGAAGAGTCTATATCTATATGTCAAGCGATGACTATGAATATAATAGCGACGGCACGATTAAGGATAATTCATTTGCCAATTTGAATAAAATATCCGTCATATCTTCAGCGGATATGGTGAACTGGACAGATCACGGAGCGATCCCCGCAGCGGGTGCCAATGGGGCGAATGGCGGCCGGGGGATTGCCAAATGGGCAGGAGCATCATGGGCCCCGTCAGCCGCGGTGAAAAAGATCAATGGTAAGGATAAATTTTTCCTTTATTTCGCAAACGGCGGCGGAGGTATCGGGGTTCTCACCGCAGACAGCCCGACCGGCCCATGGACAGATCCGATCGGAAAAGCGCTGGTAACGCCAAATACGCCAGGAATGTCCGGTGTTGTATGGCTTTTTGATCCGGCAGTATTCGTAGATGATGACGGTACCGGTTACCTATATGCCGGCGGAGGCGTTCCGGGCGGTTCAAATCCCGCACAGGGGCAATGGGCCAATCCTAAAACAGCAAGAGTCATGAAATTAGGGCCTGATATGACCAGTGTTGCCGGAAGTGCATCGACCATTGATGCGCCTTTTATGTTTGAAGATTCGGGAATGCATAAGTATAACGGAAAATATTACTATTCCTATTGTATCAATTTCGGGGGCGCTCACCCGGCCGATAAACCTCCAGGTGAGATCGGCTATATGACCAGCTCAAGTCCTATGGATTCTTTTTCGTATAGAGGGCACTTTCTGAAAAATCCGGGAGCATTTTTCGGAGGCGGCGGGAACAATCACCATGCTGTTTTCAATTTTAAAAACGAGTGGTATGTGGTGTATCATACTCAAACTGTCAGCTCCGCTCTTTACGGGGCCGGCAAAGGATACCGTTCTCCCCATATTAATAAGCTTGTGCATAATCCAGATGGCTCCCTGCAAGAGGTAGCGGCAAATTTTGCAGGTGTCAAACAGCTATCCAACTTGAATCCGTATCACCGGGTAGAAGCGGAAACGTTTGCCTGGAACGGACGGATTTTGACAGAGGCATCCTCAGCACCCGGCGGGCCGGTCAATAATCAACATGTCACAAACATTCATAACGGAGACTGGATTGCTGTTGGAAATGCAGACTTCGGGTCAGGCGGTGCCAAGACGTTCAAAGCAAATGTAGCGTCCGCTCTTGGCGGAAAAATAGAAGTGCGGCTAGACAGTGCAAACGGTAAGCTTGTCGGAACCTTGAATGTCCCTTCGACAGGCGGAACGCAATCCTGGAGAGAAATAGAAACTGCGGTAAGCGGCGCATCCGGTGTTCACAACGTATTCTTTGTATTTACCGGAACTGGTACAGGAAACTTGTTTAATGTTGATTACTGGCAGTTTACACAAAGATAAGCAAAGGGAGACAAAGGTACGTTTTCTATGTCCATAAACGACATATGAAGGAGAGGGAAAAATGATGTCGAGCGTAAAAAAAACAATTTGTGTATTATTGGTATGTTTCACAATGCTGTCCGTCATGCTCTTAGGACCGGGAGTTACTGAAGTTTCAGCAGCAAGTGATGCAACAGTTAATATATCTGCAGAAAGACAAGTGATTCGCGGTTTTGGAGGAATGAACCACCCGGCTTGGATTGGAGACTTGACTGCAGCCCAACGGGAGACCGCTTTTGGCAATGGACAGAATCAGTTAGGTTTTTCGATCTTAAGAATTCATGTAGATGAAAATAGAAACAATTGGTACAAGGAAGTGGAGACTGCAAAGAGTGCGATCAAACATGGAGCAATCGTTTTTGCTTCCCCTTGGAATCCGCCAAACGATATGGTTGAGACTTTCAATCATAATGGTGACACATCAGCTAAGCGGCTGAGATACGATAAGTACGCCGCATACGCGCAGCACCTTAACGATTTCGTTAATTTCATGAAGAGTAATGGTGTGAATCTGTATGCGATTTCTATGCAAAACGAACCTGATTACGCTCACGAATGGACATGGTGGACGCCCCAAGAAATCCTGCGTTTCATGAGAGAGAATGCCGGTTCGATTAATGCCCGTGTGATTGCGCCAGAATCATTTCAATACCTGAAAAATATATCGGACCCCATTTTGAACGATCCGCAGGCGCTTAGGAATATGGATATCCTCGGAACCCACCTGTACGGCACTCAGGTCAGCCAATTCCCTTATCCTCTTTTCAAACAAAAAGGAGGAGGGAAAGAGCTATGGATGACGGAGGTATACTATCCGAATAGTGACAACAATTCAGCGGATCGCTGGCCTGAAGCTTTAGGTGTTTCAGAGCATATTCATCATTCAATGGTAGAGGGAGATTTTCAAGCTTATGTGTGGTGGTACATCCGCAGATCATACGGCCCTATGAAAGAAGATGGGATGATCAGCAAACGCGGATACAATATGGCTCATTTCTCAAAATTTGTGCGCCCTGGCTATGTAAGGATTGATGCAACGAAAAATCCTGAACCGAATGTTTACGTGTCAGCCTATAAAGGAGACAATAAAGTCGTGATTGTTGCCATTAATAAAAATAACACAGGGGTCAACCAAAACTTTGTACTGCAGAATGGAACTGCTTCGCAAGTATCCAGATGGATCACGAGCAGCAGCAGCAATCTTCAACCTGGAACGGATCTCAAAGTAACGGACAATCATTTTTGGGCCCATCTTCCGGCTCAAAGCGTGACAACATTTGTTGTAAAGCGTTAAAGGCATCAGCATTGCAATAAGCCAATTTTCTTACTCGAAAAAGAAAATTGGCTTATTTTCTGTGGGAGAGAAGTGTTGATTTTTTTAACGATACACGGACATTGGGTATAATAATGACAATGACTTCAAGGAGTGATCAATATATGTCACGGCTTCACAGCAAAGTATTAATCATAGACGATGAAAAAGAAATTTTGGAACTGATCAAAACCGTATTAATAAGAGAAGGCATTGATCGCGTAGTGACCGCTTCGACTGCCCGTGACGGATTGGCTCAATTTCATCAAGAAAATCCCGATCTTGTGATATTGGATATCATGCTGCCAGACGGTGAAGGCTATGATATCTGCAAGCAAATAAGAGACATTTCACACGTTCCTATTATCTTTTTGTCTGCAAAGGGGGAGGAAACGGATAAAATTGTAGGACTTGCCATCGGCGGGGACGACTACATTACAAAACCCTTCAGCCCTAAGGAAGTTGCATATCGGGTCAAAGCGCAGCTGAGACGGGTCTCTTACTTACAGCCTTCTCAAACCGGAACCGTAATAAAAAAAGGGCCATTTGAATTAAACCAACAACAAGCTGAGCTCACCAAAAATGAAGCGGCTATTGAGTTAACACCTAAAGAACTTATGCTTATGACCTATTTTCTGCAGCATCCCAATCGGGTGATCAGTAAAGAAACACTCTATCAAGCTGTATGGGGAGAAGATTTCTTCGGTTCTGACAACACGGTGATGGTTCATATACGCAGGCTCCGTGAGAAAATAGAAAACACCCCATCAAAACCAGACTTTCTCGTCACTGTGAAAGGGTTAGGCTACAAATTTGTTGTAAAGGATGCGTAAGGATGAATTGGCGATTAACAGGCAGATATATGGTCTCTGTCATTATCGTGACCATCATTACAGTCTTCATTAATTTATTTATTTTTATGTTTTGGCTCGTTTTCCAGGCGAACAGCCAACATAACGAAGAAAGTACACCGGAAACTTTCACAAGATCATTCCGACAATATGTCACGTTATCGAACAATGGTATCACAGTAAACAAAGAGGGCCAAAAAGCTTTAAAAGAGCAGAATGCATGGATTCAAATATTAGATGAAAACGGACAGGATGTTTATCATGATAGAGAACCTAAAGGACTGAAGGAAAAATATACGCCTATTGAAATTGTAAATTTACATAAATATAAGGATGAACAATTATTATCAACCATTTACGCCGGCGGAAAAAAAGTAAACGGCAAGGAGTACAGTTACTTTATAGGGTTTAAAAATCCCTCTCTCGGAAAATATGTCCTCTCATATGATACCAAGGAATTTGTGACGAAGTTCAATGCAGGGACCATCATATTATTATCAATAGATGCATTGATCGCGTTACTCATCGGCTATCTATTCAGCCGGCAGCTCACAAAACCGCTCGGCCGTGTCATTCAAGGAATCCAGCGGTTAGCTAATGGAGATTATACGATCAAAATGAAATCCAAAGGCATTTATAAAGATGTCTTCTATAATGTCAATCATTTATCGGAACAACTATCTTCAAGCAAAAAAGAAAAAGATAAATTAGAGCAAATGCGTGAAGAGTGGATCAGTCATATTTCTCATGACATTAAAACACCATTAGCATCTATTCAAGGCTATGCAGAAATCATCCAAGATCCAAATTATCATCTAACAGTCGAACAGATCAGAGAGTACGCCCAGATCATTGAGAGTAAATCCCTCTATATGAAAGATGTGATGGAAGATTTAAATTTAACGACAAGGCTGAAAAACAACGATGTGATGTTACATACAGAGCGGGTAAACCTTGTATCGCTGCTGCGGGAAACGTTAATTGATATGTTAAACGATTCTAGATATGCGGATAAGTCCATTGAGCTTCAAACGAACCTGGAAAAGCTGATGCTGAATCTTGATGCGATATTGATTCGGAGAGCGGTCACGAATCTCATTTTAAATGCCCTCGTTCACAATGATCCTGATGTGAAGATCGTTGTACGGCTTGAACAAAAAGAACGGACTCATGTGACAATTAAGGACAATGGCAAAGGGATAGAAGAAGAGGAGCTGGAAAAAGTGTTTGATCGCTATTACAGGGGGACAAATACAGGAACGACGCATGCAGGCTCTGGTCTTGGAATGGCCATAGCAAAGGATATTATCCAAAAGCACGGAGGGGACATCACCATTCACAGCACCGCGGGAGAAGGGACAACGATAGATATACAATTATCATAATGACTATACAAAAAAACGGTTCTGCTGATTAATAACAGAACCGTTTTTTCCTATTGCTCCGAAAATACTTTGATTCCTTTGACAATGTTCCAAATGAAAAAATAGATCGCCACAAGGAATGTAACAGCATACGTCGCAAGCAGGAAAGGCCCGGCGTGCCTGATGTCATTCATACCAAGTAAACCTGAAGCGATGATGCCAATTCCAAAAATCAAATAAGGAATCAGATGCGTCCACAAAGATTTTTTCGCATGATATTTCACATCGTCCTGTCCTAAGAAATAGACGATAATCGGAAACAGAAACGGCGCAAAAAATATACTGAAGTAACATAATGAAGACAAAATTTTATTTTCTCTCAAACCTTTTCACCTCTATGATTTATTGAAGGGGGAATTCTTCTGGCTGAATCCCTCACTGAAGTACAATCTTATTGTACAACTCCAACCTTAACCCGTATTAATCCGAACCTTACATCAACCTTACATTAACAAGGACGGGCAAGGGCTCGTCTTCTTACAGCAATCATAAGATTCAATGCCATATTGAGACTCATCACATTCAGCGTGTCTACGGTGGAAATACATTTAATTTTCCGATTCGATTGAAAAATGACGTGTAAAGTCCCGGTTCAGTCCGGTTTTCTTTGTTCTATATGTGTCAGGTATGTCTTATTCAATAGAGATAGAGCAAATTGACAGGCTTTTACATCTGCCAAAAACAAGAAATTAGGTTGATAGACAATCATGAGAAAGATTTTTACAATGAGTTCGAGCTCATAAGAAGTGAAGAGCATAAATGATGCGAAGGAGGAAAAGATCAGATATGAAACGGTCAATTTCTATTTTTATTATGTGTTTATTGATTGCGGTATTGACAATGGGCGGCTTGCCGGTTTCGCCGGCATCTGCAGCAGGGACAAAAACGCCAGTAGCCAAGAATGGTCAGCTTAGCATAAAAGGTACACAACTCGTAAACCGAGACGGTAAAGCGGTACAGTTGAAAGGGATCAGTTCACATGGATTGCAATGGTATGGCGATTTCGTCAATAAAGACAGCTTAAAATGGCTGAGAGACGATTGGGGCATCACCGTTTTCCGCGCGGCAATGTATACGGCAGATGGCGGTTATATTGACAACCCGTCCGTGAAAAATAAAGTAAAAGAAGCGGTTGAAGCGGCAAAAGAACTTGGGATATATGTCATCATTGACTGGCATATCTTAAATGACGGCAACCCAAACCAAAATAAAGAGAAGGCAAAAGAATTTTTCAAGGAGATGTCAAGTCTTTACGGAAACACGCCAAACGTCATTTATGAAATTGCAAACGAACCAAACGGTGACGTGAACTGGAAGCGTGATATTAAACCGTATGCAGAAGAAGTGATTTCCGTTATCCGCAAAAATGATCCAGACAACATCATCATTGTCGGAACCGGTACATGGAGCCAGGATGTGAATGATGCTGCAGATGATCAGCTAAAAGATGCAAACGTCATGTACGCGCTTCATTTTTATGCCGGCACACACGGCCAATCTTTACGGGATAAAGCAAACTATGCACTCAGTAAAGGAGCGCCTATTTTCGTGACGGAATGGGGAACAAGCGATGCGTCTGGAAATGGCGGTGTATTCCTTGACCAATCGCGGGAATGGCTGAATTATCTCGACAGCAAGAACATCAGCTGGGTGAACTGGAATCTTTCTGATAAGCAGGAATCATCCTCGGCTTTAAAGCCGGGAGCATCTAAAACAGGCGGCTGGCCGCTGACAGATTTAACTGCTTCAGGAACATTCGCAAGAGAAAACATTCGCGGTACCAAAGGTTCGACGAAGGACGGCCCTGAAACGCCAGCACAAGATAACCCCACACAGGAAAAAGGTATTTCTGTACAATACAAAGCAGGGGATGGGCGTGTGAACAGCAATCAAATCCGCCCGCAGCTTCACATAAAAAATAACGGCGATGCGACGGTGGATTTAAAAGATGTCACTGCCCGTTACTGGTATAACGTGAAAAACAAAGGCCAAAACTTTGACTTTGACTGTGACTACGCGCAGATTGGATGCGGCAATCTGACCCACAAATTTGTGACGCTGCATAAACCTAAGCAAGGTGCAGATACCTATCTGGAACTGGGGTTTAAAACAGGAACGCTGTCACCGGGAGCAAGCACAGGGAATATTCAGCTTCGTCTTCACAATGATGACTGGAGCAATTATGCACAAAGCGGCGATTATTCCTTTTTCCAATCAAATACGTTTAAAACAACGAAAAAAATCACATTATATCATCAAGGAAAACTGATTTGGGGAACAGAACCCAATTAGTTAAGCTTTAGGCGGACATCAGCAACGATGTCCGCTTTTATCATCTTAACAGCAATACAAGGAGGTTTACGTGGCGGATGAAACTCTGAAACAGTATATGGGCCTGTACAAATGTTGTTAGCAATCTCAAGAAAGCCAAGGAGTAGATGTGATTCACTGAACAGATGTTCAATTTAAATCTAATACTGAAGAGGGCCTAGTCAAAGGCGCTCTTCATTATTAGATAAGACATAATCATTACACAAGATTTATGTCATGGTTCTATATTCATATTTTCATTGTAATAAATTGAAAATATGAATATAATAGGTAGTGATCGCAATACTAACATTGGAGGTTTTATGTGGAAGTTTAAAGAATTAATAAGAGATAAGACATTTAGAAGGTGGGCTCTGAGTATAATTCTGACTATTCCAACTAGTGTGAGTACATTCATTTCATTTCTAGACTTGGATGCTCGTTGTAGATTAATTATTTTACTTATATTAGTAGGGTTGTCGCTAGTCATAATAATTGTTCAATTCATTAGACTACTTTTTATGAATAATATCACTCTTAATCTCAATGGTTCCGAAGTTGAAATTAAAAAAGGTGATATTTTTGAAGTGCCAAGAAATAATTATAAAGTCATTGCATTTAATGAGTATTTTGACACTCAAGTAGATGACGTAATAATCGCCCGCGAAACATTAAATGGTCAATATATAAAGCGTTATTATTCACATCAAGATATCACTGAGTTGGATCAGAAAATTAAAGATGACGTAAAACTTAAAATTGAAGAAAAAAATGTTGAAAGACCTTTTGGAGGAAAAACAACACGTTACAGCTTGGGATCAGTCTTTAAAGATATGGATTTTTTTCTAGTTGCTTTTTCGAAGTTTGATAGGGAAAATCGTGCCCAATTAAAACTAAATGAATATGCAAGCTGCATGCTTAATGTATGGAATGAAATCAATACATTACATGCAAGCAAAGAAGTGTTTATCCCCTTATTAGGTTCTGGAATAACAAGACATGTGGATTCTGATGTTGGAGTCAATGAACTATTACATATAATGTTGTGGACATTTCAGATCAGTAAAGTAAAGTTTAGAGAACCAGCCAAAGTTACAATTCTTTTGTACAAAAATGATCACAAGAAGATCAATTTTTATAAGTTAAAGGAGTTTGAGAAGAATGGGTTATAGGAATGGAAATTATGCTGCTTTCTATGTCAGTGAACCGTTTAGTGAAAGTAGTTTAGGGGCTAATGCAACCAAGGATTTTGTGTCGTATAACATGTTAAGAGCATGGAAAGGAAAAGATAATAACTACCCATTTAATGACTCCCACGATAAAACATACAATGTACGGGACGGTAGTGATTGGGAGAAAACATTAAAGCCAAGATTAAGAAAAAGATTAGATCAATCAAAAAATATAATCTTTTTTTTAAGTAAGCATACTGAAAACAGCAAAGCTTTGCGAGAAGAAATTGATTACGGTATTAATGTGAAGGGGCTACCAGTTATCGTTGTATACCCTGAACTTTCCGAAAAGAGTGACATCATCGACTGCACTACAAAGGTTTTCAGATCAGAAGTGGTGAATTTATGGAGTCGAGTCCCTGTTTTTAAAGACTCTATGCTAAAGGTACCAACTATTCATATTCCTTATAAAAAAGACCAAATTAAAAAAGCTTTAGAGAACAAAGATTTTATGATTAATTCAAAGATTTCTGCAGGTTCGGTTTATTTTTATCCATGTTAATCTATTATGGGTGAATATAATTTAAAGAGAAAGAATAGATTTTCAGTTTCGTCCTCATGGTAGCTCATTAATTCAAAAACCTCTATGACCAATTTAATTTATTGAGGAGGTAGAGGTTTTGGTATTAAAATGATGAAGATAGATTATTGGATATGAATTTCATTTTATCTAGTTTACATAATATATATTCTAGGAAGTTAAATCTTTAATGAAAATTCTGTCTCGTTATCTTAAGTATACTTAGTTGGTGAGACAGAATTAAAAAAATAGGATGTATTACGATTTGTATTTATTTCTTACTGCTTTACATAGCATCGATCTTTATAAATTGTTTCACACTTTACTTCTTCCACATCAACTTTGCCATCGGATAATCTTGTGTAAACATAAACCCATTTTTCATTTCCGTTTTTAATAAACATGTCGAATTTAAAAGCGTCAGTATATTTGTCCATGACCCAGATCAATCCCGGAAGAGTTTCTGCTTTTGCTGGCGACACAGAAACTAATAATGCTCCAGCAATTACAGCCGCACCGGCTATTTTTTTAATTTTACTTTTTAACATTAATATTGCCCCCTTATGATTTATTGCCTGCTGCTTTCTCACTTAGCAGGTAATCTGATTTTACCATCTTGTACAAAGGGAATTTGTCATATTTTGTAGATAGGATACTTATTTTCACTAAACATATATTGTCATGAATTTTATCCGATCCCCACATACAACAAGCTGATTTCTTTCTCACTGACACCTATACGCAGCGCATATGCCGTTGTGAAGCCAAACATTTTCGTAAAAATCATGTCATGGGCTAAAATGGATAAAAACGAGATTTTCAGCAAGGACATATGCCCGGCTGCCTTCACCATACCGCTCAATGTAACAGGTATCTTTGCGGTCGTTTTCATTTCGCGAATCATGAAAGACAGGCAAAGACTGGCAAGACCGAGGCTGCGTCCCATCCTCATTCACTGACAACATAACCGCTCATGCCCATCCCTGACAGCTGAGCTAACACGAGAATAAATGAGATCCAGCGGATGACTCCTTTCGTGTCATCCGCCGCAAAATAGCTCGCAAATAAAATGGTGAATATAACCCATGCAGATGAGAAAAAGCCGCCTGATGAACAGACGGCTCTGCAGCTTGTTATTTGCTTCGGTTACCTGCGGAAGCGTGAGTGATCCGATAATGCACAGTTAAAAATTTCAGTCCGAACAGCCACATATGATGAACGGCCTTCAGGCTTGTTTCGCTCTGGGCTGAAATAAGAAATGTCTCTGCCAGCGGAAGATGACACGCCCCCCATTTCGTCTGCAGATAAATCCCTTCATCACCCGCTCCGCTTTTTCGCCGTCTGCTTGTCAAAACAAGATTCTGCTTACGCGCATAAGGTTTTAAAATGCCCGTCATTTGGCCGTACGGCAGCGGGAGAGATATATTCATGTATCCTTCCCCTTTTGCCCTGTACTCTGAATACAGCGCAGTAAAAACGGTTTTCTGCTTTTCATTTGTTCTGATCCACGCACGGACATTTTTTCTGCCGTCTTTGTCAGAGTCAACGCCTATGATATCACTGTGCATAATATACCAATCCGGATTCATGGACAGGTGAATCTGCCCCGCTCTTCTGCTGAACGGCTCGTACACGCGCGCGAACGGACGAAACCATCTGCTCCACGTCACTTTTGCCATGATGTCATAATCAATTGTCTCTTCATAAAAGGAAATAACGGCCGGCGCCAGTTTTTCAATTGAAAAGTCTTCAGAATGCAGTTCTCTCATCTGATTCAGAAGGCCGGTATAATGGATGTCATTTGCTGCATGAATATCAGTCAAAAATTCTTTGCCTATCGTTCTCTTCCCGTAAATACGGCTGAACGTTCTATCACTGCCCTCATCAAACGGTCTCGGATTTTCCAACCTCCACCCCGCCAAAGCCGGCAGGATAACGCCGAATGCATTGACGGCCCCGTGAATCCAAATCATCTGGCTGATCGTGAGCGTTGCCTCCTCGCGGTAGACACCGTACGAATATATCAAAGAAAAAGCAATTGTGATCATTAACACAGCCGAAGAACTCCTGATCAAGATCCTGCCTGTTTTCGTAACAAACGGCGCCTTAAAGACGAGATATGCATTTACATACAGACCCGCCAGATACAGAGCGACAGCAATCACATCAAGTGTCTTTGAAAATGTAATCCCCAAGGCAATAAGGATCGGCGAAATCAAAATAATGACCGTGCTCCACCGGTAAAGTTCGCGTTTCTCCCGTATGATCCTGCCGAGCAATCCGTTAAAGATCGGAATGAGAAAAGCGGAATAGTGAAAGTGCACCGCCGTCAGCAGAACGATAAGCGGGCCGAAATTCATGACGGGAATCTCAAGGACATATGCGAAGAACCAGAATCCGCCCCCCGCCAAATAAATGAAACCTGCCATAACAGACATCTCTTCTGTTCTGTGAATATTTGTTTTCATCAGCCGCCGGACAGCATACAGTGCCAGCCCAAGCGTATAAATGAGCCACACAAAGGCAAAAAAACTGAAGTCTGTGACAAGCGCAAGCGCCGCACATATAGCGGCAACAGGATAACTCCGTAACAACACATTCTCTAAGGCCTTTGACGGCCGAAAAGCAAAATCGAATACAGCGGGAACGAAAAAAAGTACGGAAAATAAAACAAACGTCTCAGCAGCTGATATATGCGGAGCTTCAGCCGCCGCAAATCCCAAAAAGCAAATCACGCTTACCATGAGATGACGCTTCAGCATGTTTCTCCCTCTGTTTCCCGGAAAGTCCCCCGGTAAGAGAAAAGCGTGCCGAGTATCCGATTTTTCACATGAACCTTTATGCTGAAGCAATTCATTTCCTCATCATAAGCCTCATAAACGGTTGAACTGCCGCACAGCCATGCCGGAAGCGGGATTTTCTTTCCGCCTATCAGGAGCCACTGCCTTCCGGATGTAATAACAAGCCCTCCTTCTGAAGACGCTTCTAAATGCAGTTCAGACAGTAGGATGTGAGGTTTGCCGAAGTAATCAAGAATTCTGTTTTCCCGCTCATCATATTCCATGACCGCATCAAAAAAACGCGTTTTGCCTTTAAAGAAAAAGGTACGATTCCATTCCACGCCATTTTGCCTGTTTTTGTTTTCGATAGTGAAAGGGATATCGTTTCCCCTCTCTGAGAAAAAACATCTGAAAAAAACACCTGTCTTTAAAAGCATTCTGACAAGAAAAGAACCTCCCTTTATTTCTGACATAACGCCTTCTCCGCAAAACGTGCGTGATCCGTCAAATCTGTACCGTTTCTGCAGCATCGGGTGCAGTGATTGATAATGAGTAATCGTTTTTTCATACATTGAATCCGTCATTTCACTTCTCTCTTTCGCTTTGTATGCCAGGCGCTCGGCAGCTTGAGCTTAAGAATCATGCCGGCTATCGTAAGCACTCCTAATGAGATCACGAATCCGCCGCCGGAATATAGCAGTGCCGTTACACAAAAGAAGACTGACTGCCCGGTGTGAATCAGCCACTTTCTCCGCATGGGAAGCAGCCATAATACCCCTAACCCTGTCTCCAGCGCTCCCCTCACGATCTCTGCATCGGCACAGCCATCATGAAAGCCTTGAAAAAACCAATACATACTGAATACGAGACACATACAGACATAGACAAACCCGAAACGGACTGATATCTTCGGATGTCTGTTTTGTTCTATCCAAAGCCGCAACGCATCAAAGCTCCATGCGGTAGCCCAGCTTAGCAGAGGACGAAATAAAAACCGGTCTATCCAACTTCCCGGCAGACCGCGGGCCGTTTCATATTGATATTGAGTCAAAAATGCGGTTTGTCCGTTATCCCGCTCTATATACTTCCAGTAGCCCCTGCCTTCTTTTATAAGTGACAGCGGATGATCAGAGGCAAAAGCGAGCGAAGACACTCTTTCTGACGAGCGAGGCCTTATGTCACCTATTGATTCGCCCGTGCCGCATACCTTCAGCCCAAAACCGATTCGTGTTTCATATAGAAATCTCTGCGGTTCATCTGGCAGCCTATGAAGATATGTAATGTCAGAAAAACGCAGATCCCATTCCTTATGAAGATGCGGGGTTTGCGTATATTCCCAAAGCGTTTCTATATCAGATGCAATATAGATTTCGACATATATCGGCTTCTGTTTCATGCCCCCTCTTCTTCCCTTCTTTTGTAAACAATTCCTATATTATCATAGGAACAGATCAAGCGGCAGAACGAAAAGGCCATCCCGTTATCGGCAGGACAGCCTCAGTGACTTTGATGACTTATGAATAAGGTATCGTGTCTTTTTTATCTTCAGAAGCGGTTTGAATGATAATCGGACGCACGAAACGGATTACCGCAGCCGAGGCCAAAACGGCTAATCCGCCTGCAAGCAAAAACGCCCCCGAGAATGATCCGCTTTTGTCCGCGATAAAGCCGGTTAAAGCAGGCCCGATAATACCGGCCGTGTTTGCAAGAAAATGCATAAAGCCGCCGACTGACCCGACATTCCTTTGATCAACCACATCATGAATGACCGCCCAATAGATAGAGCCCGTTATATATAAAAAGAAGACTGATAAAGCAACGAGAATAACGGCACTTACGGTAGTGGTAACAAGTCCGGCAAATCCGATCAGTACAGCGGAAGCGAACAGACAAGTGACAAGAATGACTTTCCGTGAGAACAAAACCCCTTTTCCGGCGGTTTTTTTGAATACATAATCAGAAATCATTCCGCCTGCCGCCAAACCGATAAATCCAAGAATCCAGGGAATAACAGTCACCACGCTCATAAATTCAACACTTAAACCGCGTTCTTTCACCAGATAGCTCGGAAACCATGTTAAGAAGAAAAATAAAATGTAGTTGTAGGCGAAAAAGGCAAAAGCCGTGAAGAGAACCGTTTTTTGTTTCAAATAAAAGGTCATCGGGATATGCTGCTCATGCGATTGAATCGCTGCTTTCATTGCCGGGGCGTCTTCCGTCGGCGCCGGCCGTTCTTTGACAAATTTAAACCAGATGAGCGCCCAGACTAAACCGATGATCATGATCAGGACAAAGGAAACTTTCCAGCTGAACGCCACAGCAATCATCCCGACAATCGGGCCGGAGATCGCTCCGCCGAGCGGCGTTCCGCTGTTTGTCAGGCCGATGACCGTGGCGCGCTGAGACGGAGGAAACCAATTGTTGACCATTTTGCTTATGGCAGCCGACAGCGGCCCCTCCCCCATACCGAATAAAACACGGATAATCAAAAGACTTACAAATCCGAAAGCAAGCGCAACCGCTCCGCTGAAAAGAGACCAAACGATCATCGCCGTACACAATGTCAATTTAGCCCCGTACCGGTCAGATGCAACACCGCCGAGAAAGTTAAACACAGCGTATCCGACAGAGAAACTGCTGAAAATCAGCCCCATTTGGGTTGCCGACAATGTGAGATCCTGCTGTATGAACGGCGCTGCAATAGACAGCGCTGAGCGGTCTAAATAGTTAATCACCCCGGCTGAAAATAAAAGAAGAATAATAGGGAATCTATCCTTTGAGAACATAAAATCCCTCCCTCTTATTTCATAATATTCAGATATTAAAATTGCCGGAGTAAACCGGTTTATGCAATGAAACCGGTTATCCGGATTGCCTTGCGAGCAGCGCCGGTTTATAGCGGTGAATCCGTTTTTCACCGCCATCTTTTTCTTGTATCTGGCGAAGAAGAAGGCTTCCCGCTTTTCGCGCCATTTCTGCCGCAGGCTGAACGATCGTCGTAATCGGAGGAGTAAAAAAACCCGCAAAAGGAACTTCATCAATTCCGATGACGGCTGCCTTATCCGGAATTGTCATATCATGCTCCTTCATATACTTCAGCACCTCAACAAGAACGATATCGTTTGCCGCCAATATCGCTTTCGGAGGCTCTTCAAGTGAGAACAGCTCTGACAAAACATTGGAAATATCAGCCGCATCGGCTGTTTTGATATATTCGTTCCGCACTATCATTCCGTGGCGGTCAAGCGCCTTCTTATACCCTTCAATCCTTTCTACCCTCGGACTGATTTCCCGAATAATGGACGTCGTAATAATCGCGATTCTCTTTATGCCGCTTTCGATAAACCGGTCAACGGCAAGACCGGCTGCATGATGATTATCAAGCATCACTGTCGGAATCCCGAGTTCTTCAATGGTTCTGTCCATAAACACGACCGGAAACGTATCGCGTTTCATCTTTTCATATAAAGAGAGATTTTCGCCCGTCGGAAAAATAATAATTCCGTCCACCTGCTTGGCCCGCAGCATTTCAATATATTTCTTTTCTTTTTCCGGTTTATCATCCGCATTGCAGACAATAATATGAAATCCTTGTTCATGAAAATAGTCTTCCACCGCCCTGATGACCTGAGTGGAAAAGGTGTGAAGAATATTAGCAACCACCACACCTACTGTAAATGTTGATTTCTGTTTTAAGCTGCGGGCGACGAAATTCGGCTGATAGTTCAGCTCTTGAATGGCCGCTTCTATTTTTTGTTTCGTTTTCTCGCTCATATAGTCATAGCGCTGATTTAAAAATTGAGATACGGTGCTTTTAGATACGTTTGCATATTTCGCCACATCAGAAATTGTAATGGTTTTCATAGACTCATCCCCGTCTGTCTTCATTTTTCACTAGTATAAGTCAGAAGTAAATGGTTTACAATCTGACAGGGACATGGATTCTGTCACACTCCGGAATAAGCCATAAAACCTCCGTCGACGGGAACGGTGACCCCGGTGACAAAGCCCGAGCATGAATCATCCGAAAGCCACAGGAGCGTTCCCAGAAGGTCTTCCGGTTTCCCGAAACGTTTCATCGGTGTATGTGCCATAATCTTATTGGATCGGTCTGTCAGACTTCCATCATCCTGTAATAACAACTCACGGTTTTGCGCTGTCAAAAAGAAACCCGGAGCGATGGCATTCACCCGCATCCCTTTTTTTGCGAAATGAACAGCCATCCACATCGTAAAATTCTGAATCGCCGCCTTGGCCGCGCTGTAGGCAGGCACCTTTGTCATCGGTGTATACGCACTCATAGAAGAAATATTAATAATCGCGGGACATTCCGCCTTCAAAAGGTCTTTTCCAAACACTTGCGATGCCAGAAATGCACCGGTAAAGTTGGTTGAAAATACGCTGGAAAACCCCGTTTCGTCCATATCAAAAAATGATGTGCCCTGCTCATCCTCTTCATACGTCTCACTGGCAGTGATCGCATCAGGGTGATTTCCCCCGGCTCCGTTAATTAAAAGATTGACAGAACCGAACCGGCTGATAATCTCATCTTTTGCCTTTTCGAGCGAATCACGGGCTGAAACATCAGCCGGTACAGAAACCGCGGTTCCTCCAGCGTCAGCAATCTCGCCCGCCGCACGCTCTGCTTTATCAGCATTCCGGCTGACGATCGCAATTTTCATCCCCTGCCGTGAAAGCTCCTTTGCCATTGCTGAACAGAGAACACCGCTCCCGCCTGTTATGACAGCGGTTCTTCCTGATAAACATTCATGAATCGGTCTCATCTCTTCACCCCTTTCTCATGAGACGAGAACGCATCCCACAGTCCGTTCAAGTACATAATTCCTAAGGCGCGATCATATAAACCATAACCCGGCCGGCATTGTTCGCCCCAGATATGACGGCCGTGATCAGGCCGTACATATCCTTTATAGTCTTGGCCGTGCAATTCTTTTACCACACCGGTAATATCAATGGACCCATCACTGGTAAGATGCGAAGTTTCCGTAAAATCACCGTTATCGCAGATTTTCACATTTCGTATATGGGCAAACGGCGCAGCTCCCGCATAGTGTTTGGCGATCTTCACCATATCATTGGCGGGATCCGCTCCCATCGAACCCGTGCATAACGTAATACAGTTGGCGGGTGAATGTGAAATCTCTCGCAGCTTTTCATAACTTTTCTCACCGGTGATAATACGGGGCAGGCCAAAAATTGACCAGGGCGGATCATCCGGATGAATGGCCATTTGAATGCCGTGTTCCTCCGCTACAGGAAGAATTTCATGTAAAAAGAACTCAAGATTGGCCCAAAGCTGTTTTTCATCAACCGTTTGATAGGCCTCAAACAGTTCCTTGATCCGGGCCATTTTCTCCGGCTCCCACCCGGGAAGCGTCAAATCAGAAGATTCTTCAACCGTGCGGATCAGTTCCTCCGGAGATAGACTTTCCACTTTCGCTTTTTCAAAAAACAGTGCGGTTGACCCATCCTCCAGCGCGCGGAACATATCGGTACGCGTCCAGTCAAATATCGGCATGAAATTGTAACAGATGACTTTCACACCGAATTCGGACAGATTGCGAATGGTCTGTTTATAGTGCTCAATATATTGTCCGCGTTCTTCATGACCGAGTTTAATGGCTTCATGAACATTCACGCTTTCCACGACCTCTGCATGAAACCCATAGGATTGAATGACTCTGACTTCCGCTTCAATGTCCTCCTTTTCCCATACTTCGCCCGCGGGCTTCTGGTGAAGAGCCCAGACGATGCCTTTGACCCCGGGAATTTGTCTGACATGTTCAAGAGTCACCGTATCATTACCTTGGCCATACCAGCGAAACGTGATATTCATGTTACACCCCCGTATATTCGTTTTTTCGGCAGACGTATTCTTTGCTGAGGGATACGGCAGCTTCATAGCCGCCCTTTTGATATGCTTTTGTCAAGTCGCTTCCCACACCCACCGCGACCGCTCCGGCAGAGAGCCAGTCATTCATGCTGTTTAATGAGATACCCCCGGTCGGCATAATGCGGACATTCGGCAGAGGACCGTTGACCGACTTGATAAATGAAGGGTCAAACGAATTAGCGGGGAACAGCTTTACCACATCACATCCGGCTTCGAGCGCCAAAGCCATATCAGACACGCTCATGCATCCCGGAAGATACGGTACGCTGTACTGGTTGCATAGAGATGCTATCTCTTTTACAAAATGAGAGCTGACGATAAATGAGGCGCCTGATAAAATGGCGTGTCTCGCCGTTTCTGTATCCATTACAGAGCCGGCTCCAAGAAGAATATCTTGATGCCGGAGTTCCTTAAAGACATCTTCCACTTCAGGAGTTGTGTATGTAAGCTCAATGGCGCTGATACCTCCTGAAATGGCCGCTTTTGAAACCTCAAGCGCCTCTTGGCTGTTTTGTCCCCTTATGACAGCCACCACTTGTGCATGCAGAAGTTTTTCGTAAATAGCGTACTTAGGCAGCATTCTCGCTCCTCCTTTAATCAAACGTAATGATTGCTTTTCCCACCTTGCCCGGGTGCTGTTCGATCAACTGAAATGCTTGATGGACGTCATCTGCTGAAAATGTATGTGTAATAAGACCGCCGTGCGTTAACAGGCCTTTATTCAGTAAGTCTGTAATGTACGGAAACTGATTCGTCTGCAATCTTGAACCGGTTATCGTGACTTCCTTTTTTGTGATCGGAAGCTGAGAAATGCCGGCAGTCCTCTCATCAAAACCAAGCACAACCACATGACCGGCCGGAGAAACCGCGTCAATGGACGTTTCAAACGTTGAGGGGAGACAGACGGCATCAATGACGGCATTGGCGCCTTCATTTTTGGTCCATTCGTTCACCCGCAAAACGGGATCTTCTTTTTGCGCGTTGACGGTAACGTCCGCACCGTTTTTTTCAGCGAATGCCAAGCGTTCATCATTCAAGTCGGTTATCATGACGGAAGCGCCTTTGAGCTTTGCCATTTTTAATATGCAGATTCCGATCGGCCCCGCCCCCTGAATCAAAACGGTATCTTCCTTCTCGACTCTGCCTCTCCAAACGGCCTGGGCGCCGATCGTATATGGTTCTGCCATGACCGCTTCCTCCCAGGGCAGATCGGGCGAAACGACATGCAGCTGCTTTTCCGGAAGCACGGTATATTCCCGCATCCCGCCATCTTCATGAACGCCGAACACCGAAAGCGCTTTGCAGACGTTCGGACGTCCTTTCCGGCAGGCATAGCATGTTCCGCAATAAGATATCGGTTCAATCACTACGCGGTCACCCGGCTTAAAACGCCGGACATGAGAACCGGTCTTTGCGACTTCCCCTGTGACTTCATGTCCGATTACTCTCGGCAGGGACGCTAACGGATTTGTCCCATGATAAATATGCAAATCTGATCCGCAAATTCCGACCCGCTTCACCTTGACAAGAACATCATCCGCGTGGACAACAGACGGTTTCTCACATTCCGTCACCACCAGATCAAAAGCTTTCCGTACTAGAACCGCTTTCATTTTCTCACCCGCTTTTTAAGTTGTGCTTGCTAACGTTCAATCACAGTCTCTTTGTTTACAAATGACAGAACCTCTTCTAGATAGGGAAGCCCTTCATTGTCACCGGAAACTGTGGTGACGAGCGCACCGACCGCATTGGCAAGCTCCAGACGTTTTTCCGGTTCAAAACCATGCAGATAACCGTACAGGTAACCGGCATTAAAGCCGTCACCCGCTCCTACCGTGTCAACAGGCGCAACCGGGAAAGCCTCTTTGTGAACCCACTTATGATCATGATACAGCGCAGAACCTGCTTCACCGTCTTTTATGACAAGCTGACTGATTGAATAGGTCTCTGCAAACCGGGCTAATGCCTCATTTTCCCTTAGACCTGTCAGCTGTTTCATTTCGTCCCGGCCCGCCAGAAGAATATCAGTATGCGGAAAGATTTGATGAAATGCCGCACGCGCCTCCTCAATCGTCCACAGCTTCAGCCTGATATTCGGATCAAAAGATACGGGAATCCCCCTTGCTTTGGCGATGGAAAGCACCCTTTCAGCAATTTCAAGGTTTTTCTTATCAAGCGCGAGGAACACGCCGGTAAGATGAACGATGTGAATGCCGGCAAACATATTCTCTGTTATATCTTCCGGTGCAAGAGTTAGAATTGGTGAATTGAAACGGTAATAAAACGTCTTGCCTGAACCGTCATTTCTGATCTCTTTGACATTTAAAGATGTAGGAAAGCCTTCAACATAGGAGACGTCAGTCACATCAATTCCTTCTCCTTTGGCAAACTGATAAATCACTCTGCCGAACTCATCCTTCCCCAGCCTGCTGACCCACTTTGAGTGCAGATTCAATCTGGCGCATGCAATCGCAAAATTCAGTTCAGCTCCTCCTGCTTTTCGTTCAAAATGGGTAACAAAACGCAAAGGCCCTGTGCTTGCGGGATTTAAGGTGATCATCGCATCACCGATCGTAAAAATGCCATAATCAGAAGCCACATTAATACTCCTTTCCTTTAAGACTAAATCGGTTTGGTAAACCGGTTTAGTTAAACTTTATATGAAAGCCCTTACACACACAAGAGAAAAATACAACAAATTCAAAAAAATCTGTTTTCGGCAAAAATAACCCGGTTTTTCACATAAAAAAACCCCTCACAACAAAATGTAAGGGGTTTTTTGAAAATTGTATGCATGTTTCCTCAGTTAGCAGTCTTACGTTCGGGGCTTGTACCTTCTTCTTCCGCCCATGTTTCAATATGCCTGAGCTCCGGAGTATTCTCGGCTTTGAATACGGGATCAAGACCTTTTTTGCGCTGAGCGGCATAATCCTTATAGATCTTGTAGGCTACATTACTCAGCAATAAGATTGCCACTAAGTTAATGAGAGCCAAGAGTCCCATAAACAAGTTTGCCATGTCCCAGACGATCTGGAAGTCAGCCAAACATCCGTATACCACCATCACTACGACGAATACGCGGTAAATATTAAGCCATGTTTTGCTTGTTTTAATAAATTCAATATTCGTTTCACCATAGTAATAGTTGCCGACGACAGAACTGAATGCGAATAAAAACATCGCAATCGCAATAAATGTCGGCGCCCATCCGCCGAGGTGGTGCTGCAGTGCGGCTTGTGTCACTTGGATGCCGTCGCCTTTAGGCGTAAAGCTGTACAATAAAATGATAAAGGCAGTCGATGTACAAACGATAAATGTATCAAAAAACACACCGAGGGTCTGAATTAATCCCTGCTTAGCCGGATGCGACACATGTGCAGCCGCTGCGGCATTCGGCGCGCTTCCCATACCCGCTTCGTTTGAAAACAGGCCGCGCTGCGCACCGATAATAATGATGCTTCCTAAGCTTCCGCCGACGATCTGTTCAAGACCGAACGCATTTTTCACAATCGTAACAAACAGCTCAGGTACCGCTGTAATATTTACAATCACGACATACAGCGCGATCAGAATATACATACCCGCCATGACCGGAACGATTAATTGCGAGACGGAAACAACACGTTTCAGACCGCCGAATATAATGAAAGCCGTTAATACAGCTAAAATGATTGCGATAACTGTTTTATTCACATGGAATGCTTCGTCAAACGCGACAGAAATCGTATTTGACTGCACGGCGTTAAAGATAAGTCCGAAAGAAACGGTAATCAATACGGCGAATAAAATACCGAGCCAGCGGGCGCCCAGTCCCTTTGCCATGTAATATGCCGGACCGCCGCGGAATTCGTCACCGGAACGCACTTTATACAGCTGCGCCAAGGTGCTTTCCACAAAGCTGGAAGCCATACCGACAATCGCTACGATCCACATCCAAAATACTGCGCCGGGACCGCCTGTTGCAATCGCCAGCGCGACGCCGGTCAAGTTTCCGGTTCCGACACGAGAAGCGGCTGAGATAAAGAATGCCTGCATTGAAGACACTCCTTTATTTCCTTGCGGCTTCTCCCCGACGATTCTAAACATTTCAATAAAGTATTGGAATTGAATAAAGCGAAAACGGAACGTAAAGTACAATCCGATCCCGACTAAAATATAAACAAGATACTTCCAAATAAAATCATTTGGAACATTTATGATTTCACTGATGAAAGCCTCCATGTTTAACCTCCCTTTTACGTATCTTTTACTGTCATTTTTGCTGCATATGTTAGATCTTTTAACACAACGAGTATTATTATATCACAACGACCGTGGTTGAGAAGTTTTTTTAAGAAAATGTTTCGGTTTCTTCATCACGTCTTTTGCTGTCATGCCCCGTTTTTTATCTTACAGCCCGAAAAATGTTGTCACGTCATAAGGAATGCGTGCATATCATAACAAATAGGTCTTTAAGATAAAAGAGATGAAAAGATGGATGGAATGGTATATACTTAACCAGGATAATATTTTTTTAAATTTAATAAATATGTTTACTTTACATTTAAATTAGGGTATTATAATAAAAATATTCAGACTTATGAAGGGGGGGAGAACATTTGAAAAAAATCTTGTTTTTAAAAGCTTCTATTTTATTTTTAGCGATTGCAAGCTTTCATTTGCTCTCCATTCCCCATGCGTTTGATACTGCTCATCATTTTAAAGCGGTAGCCGACCAGCAGGAAATGCACGAAATGAAGGCCGGCCAAAATGCTGATGATGAGAAAAAATCGCTGACGGGCTCATATATCTTGACGGCGCTTTTTGCCGCTTCTGTCTCACTGATCGTGATATCAGACAGGAGACGCCCCGCTTCCCGGAGAAGACAGCGAAAGAAAAGCTTTTTAATCGCTAAATTTTATCAGTCCTCGTATTTCGATGAGCTTCATGTTCAACATCGCCTATCTATGTAACATAAAATGAGGAGGTTGTTAAACATGTTGTTTATCTTACGAATGGTGATTTTAGGGTTGTTTTCATTCACTGCATTGAATTTATTTGTATGGCAGGGAATCGAAGTCATTCACGCTATCACTGACTTATTCGGCAGCCATGAAAGCTAAATAGTAAACCTCCGCTCAATGAGCGGAGGTTTTTTTATTTTAATTTTACTCTTAAACATCAGACGCGGGGATACGCCATACATCTGTTACCGGCCCTGTCTCATCTTCATCGGTAAAGAAGGAACCGTTGCTGTATCGGTCATTCGCCCGCAAGGACTTCACGGCGATTTCGATTCTCTCGCCTTTTTCTGTTTCCGCAGCGATCATGTCGGCCAAAGCGCACGCGAATACGCCGACTGCGCGATGCGGGTTCTTTTTAAGCTCACGCAGCATAACGACACCGCGCTTCGCCCTGGATGTTTTTTCGAATTCAGATAGGTTCATCCGCTTGATTGCTCCCCGCTGTGTGACGAGGACAAGCGAATCTGTTTCATGCAGGATTTGTCCTGATACGACGGTATCACCGTCTTTTAAATTTATGCCCTTTACGCCGGCCGCACGGGCACCGACTACATTTACTTCATCTTCACCGAACCATAAACCGTACCCGAGGCGGGTGGCGATAAACAGCTGGCTGCCGCCGTCTGTGACATGAACATCAATCAGCTCGTCGTCCCCTTTAAGGTTAAGGGCAACAAGCGCTTTCGAGTAACGCTGCGCTTTGTAATGCGTCATTTCAGTTCTTTTCACCATGCCGTTTTTCGTCATAAACAATAAATATGAAGATGGATCAAATTCTTTTACCGGTATAGCTTTCACGATGGTTTCATCACGGTCAATCGTGATGATGTTCGTTACGTGCTGCCCCATGTCTTTCCACCTGATATCGGGAAGCTGGTGAACCGGACAATAAACATAGCTTCCCTTATTGGTAAAGAGCAGGAGAACATCCGTTGTGTTCATTTCAAATTGGTGAATCAGCCTGTCAGTATCCTTCATACCGAAATCCTGGCCGTTAGAAGCGGCAAATGACCGCTGGCTTGTTCGTTTTACATAGCCGTCTTTTGTGACTGTCACATATACGTCCTCAGAGGCTACCATGACTTCAAGATTAATTTTAATTTCCTCAATCTTTTCTTCAATGACAGACCGTCTGCTGTCAGCATAGGTCTTTTTCAATTTTTTCAGGCTGCTTGTAATGACTTTTAACAGCTTTTTATCATGACTTAAAATGGCTTCGAGCTCCTGAATTTTCTTGCTGAGCTCTTCCGCTTCCTCTTTTAGCGCCGTAATATCCGTGTTTGTCAGACGATACAGCTGCAAGGATACGATCGCTTCGGCCTGCGGCTCCGTAAATGCGAATTTAGACATTAAGTTTTGTTTCGCATCTTTCTTGTCGCTGCTTGCCCGGATGACCGCTATGACCTCATCTAACACAGACAGTGCCTTCATCAGTCCTTCAACGATGTGATGCCGCTCTTTTGCTTTTTGCAATTCAAAGACGGAGCGGTTTGTCACTACTTCCTTCTGGTGGGAAATATACGCATCCAGGATGGCTGTAAGACTCATCAGCATCGGCCGGCGGTTATGTATGGCGACCATATTAAAGTTATATGTTGTCTGCAGATCAGTGTTTTTATATAAGAAATTCAGGATGCCTTTTGCATCGGCTTCTTTCTTTAACTCAACGACCACCCGAAGCCCCGTGCGGTCAGTTTCATCCCGGACTTCAGAAATGCCTTCGACTTTTTTGTCTATGCGGTATTCGTCCATTTTCTTTACGAGATTGGCTTTGTTTACTTCAAACGGAATTTCTGTAATGACGATCTGCTCCCGTCCGCCTCTTACGGATTCCACTTCAGCCTTGCCGCGGATAATAATTTTGCCTTTCCCGGTTTCATAAGCCTTCCGAATGCCGTCGACTCCTTGAATAATGCCTCCTGTCGGAAAGTCAGGCCCTTTAATCACCTGCATCAAGTCATCGACGGTGCAATCCGGAGATTCAATCCGTTTAATGACGGCATCAATGACCTCACCCAGATGATGAGGGGGAATATCAGTCGCATAGCCCGCTGAAATCCCGGTTGATCCGTTGACAAGCAAGTTAGGGAACATGGCGGGCAAAACAACCGGTTCTTTACTAGTGTCATCAAAGTTCGGAACGAATTCAACCGTATTTTTATCAATATCACGCAAAAGCTCTGACGCGATAGAAGATAATCTCGCTTCCGTATAACGCATGGCAGCCGGCGGATCACCGTCAATGCTTCCATTGTTGCCGTGCATCTCAATCAGCACATTCCGCACTTTCCAATCCTGGCTCATCCGCACCATCGCTTCATAAACGGAGCTGTCACCGTGCGGATGATAATTACCGATAACGTTTCCGACCGTTTTCGCCGCTTTACGGAAATTTTTATCGAATGTATTTCCGTCTGCGTGCATGGCGTATAAAATTCTCCGCTGCACCGGCTTTAAACCGTCACGAGCGTCGGGCAGCGCCCTGTCTTGAATAATGTATTTACTGTAGCGTCCGAAACGGTCGCCGATTACTTCTTCTAACGGTAAATCATGAAATAATTCTGGCTGTGCCACTATTAAACCTCCTCAGCGACCGACAAGTTTTCATTTTCTAAAATATTGCTTTCCTCATCTAATCCGAAGGCAACATTCTTTTCAATCCATTTTCTTCTCGGTTCTACTTTGTCTCCCATTAATGTCGTTACGCGGCGCTCTACCCGTGCAGCATCGTCGATCTTGACTCTGACGAGAGTTCGCGATTCGGGATTCATCGTCGTTTCCCAGAGCTGGTCTGCGTTCATTTCTCCCAGACCTTTATAGCGCTGGATGGTATACCCTTTGCCGACTTTCTTTAAAACGCCGTCCATTTCTTCGTCGGACCAGGCATATTCAATAATCTCTTTCTTACCGCTCCCTTTGCTCACTTTGTAAAGAGGCGGAAGGGCGATGAAGACTTTTCCGTGCTCGATTAAAGGTTTCATATAGCGGTAGAAAAACGTTAACAGCAAGACTTGAATGTGCGCGCCGTCGGTATCCGCGTCCGTCATGATGATGATCTTGTCATAGTTGATGTCGTCTATATCAAAATCTGCGCCGACACCGCCTCCGATCGCATGAATAATCGTATTGATTTCTTCATTTTTGAAGATGTCTGCAAGCTTTGCTTTCTCTGTGTTGATGACCTTTCCGCGAAGGGGCAGCACGGCTTGGAATTTCCGGTCTCTTCCCTGTTTTGCAGAACCTCCCGCAGAGTCTCCCTCCACCAGATACAATTCATTCTTCGCCGGATTTCTGGAACCGGCCGGTGTGAGTTTTCCGCTCAGCGTCGCTTCTGATTTTTTTCGCTTTTTGCCGCTTCTCGCTTCTTCTCTCGCTTTACGGGCCGCTTCACGGGCCTGGCTTGCTTTAATCGCTTTTTTGACAAGCAGGGTCGCCGTATCGCGGTTTTCTTCCAAGAAATAAGCAAGATTCTCGGAAATGACGGCATCCGCGGCTGATCTCGCCTCACTTGTGCCAAGCTTCCCTTTCGTCTGGCCTTCAAATTGCAGCAGTTCCTCCGGGATACGCACGGAAATGATTGCGGACAAACCTTCCCTGATATCGGCGCCTTCAAGGTTCTTGTCTTTCTCTTTTAAAAGGGCGACCTTTCGCGCATACTCGTTAAACGCTCTTGTCATTGCCGTTTTGGCTCCTGATTCGTGGGTGCCGCCGTCCTTTGTTCTGACGTTATTAACGAATGACAGCATATTTTCTGAATACCCGTCATTAAACTGAAACGCGAAATCGACTTCAATGTCGTGATGCTCGCCTTCAAAGGAAACCACTTCGCATAAAGCGTCTTTTTCCTCGTTTAAATAAGCGACAAATGCTTCAATTCCGTTCTCATAATAAAATACTTCTTTTACGCCGTTCCGTTCATCAATTAATTCTATTTTCAAACCTTTTAACAAGAAAGCTGATTCGCGCAGACGTTCTGACAGCGTGTCAAAATTATAAACCGTTGCGCTGAACATTGACGGATCAGGTTTAAAATGGGTAAGCGTTCCCGTTTTTTTGGTGGTTCCGATTTTTTCAAGTGAAGTCACGGGCTTGCCGCCGTTTTCAAACCGCTGTTTATAAACATATCCGTCACGCTCAATAGTAACTGTCAGCCACTCCGATAACGCGTTTACGACAGATGCGCCGACACCATGCAGACCGCCGCTTGTTTTATAGCCGCCCTGTCCGAATTTCCCCCCGGCATGCAGCACGGTGAAAATAACTTCCGGCGTCGGCTTTCCGAGCTTATGCATCCCGGTCGGCATTCCGCGTCCTCTGTCCTGTACGGAGATGCTGTTGTCCTTATGTATCGTTACGATAATATGATCTCCGTAGCCGGCAAGAACTTCATCGACGGAATTGTCGACGATCTCATATACCAGATGGTGCAGGCCTCGTGCGTCCGTCGAACCGATGTACATTCCCGGTCGTTTTCTGACGGCTTCCAGGCCTTCAAGCACCTGTATGGCATCTTCGTTGTAATCAAATTGCTGTTTTCTAGCCAAACGTACAAACCCCTTTCAAAAAACCTGCTCTTAATCATTCTCTTTTTTAAATGTTTTCATGTCTTTGTTTTTCAGTATGCGCAAGCTTCGGTCCAATTCTCCTCGGACTCACAATTATAACCAATATGCTTGATTTCGCAACATATTTAAGCGAATGGCTCGTTTTTTAGGCCGCAAGACATACATTCGAACGGCTTTTCATCTTTTTGGTGCCCTTTTCGGCGGATAAGAACATGAGTTCGCTTTCTATTATATAGCTTTATGCCGGCCATCGCAAACAGACTGTAAACCCCCGTATAAAGGGGTTTCTAAAAAAGCTGTTCATGCTTTATTGTATCTGTTTCATCATCATACGCAAAGAGTATTCTTTCAATAAAAAAGCAAAAACCCCTGATTTGCCAAGGATTTTTGCCTTTTTTGTTCCTATTTTATAACAGCGCGGGCGACTTTTATACATAAATCCATAACAGCCGTCCGTCCTTTGTCTGTAATCATGCGATACGCTTCTTCATTTGCAAGACCCTGCTGCGCCCAAAAAACGGGAGCGTCCGTCTGTAAAAATTCTTCAGCAACGCCGGGAAGCTGCTCAGAGCGTCTGAACACATTCACGATATCAATCGGTCCCTCCACGTCTTTTAATGAAGCGACGGCTTTAACGCCAAGCGCCTCATCAATCGTTGGATTGACGGGAATAATTTCATACCCTTCATCCTGCATCGCTTTGGAAACCATGTAAGAAGTCCGGTCGGGACGGTCTGACAGCCCGACGACTGCGATCCGTTTGCTCCGGTCCAGAATTTCTTTAATCTCTGATTTTGAAGGATTTTGCATCTTTACCATCTCCTTTTGATATATTGTACATGACCGCTTCGCCGGAATCAAAAAAAGCGCTTTGTCAGCTTAATTCTCAAAAAACTTGTCATCAGACGGTAACAACTCGTGTTAAAATAGAGTGAAGGGACATTGAAAAGGAGAAATGTAGATGTTGATTGCTTTATTGATTATTTTGGCCTATGTAATAGGCAGCATCCCGTCAGGTTTAATCGTAGGCAAACTTGCGAAAGGGATCGATATTAGAGAACACGGAAGCGGCAATTTGGGCGCCACAAATGCTTTTCGCACGCTTGGCGTTAAAGCGGGATCTGTTGTCATCGCAGCCGATATTTTAAAAGGCACCTTGGCCGCGGCGCTCCCATATTTGCTGCACGTCCCCATTCATCCTCTTCTCGCAGGGGTGGCAGCAGTAATCGGCCATGTATTCCCCGTGTTCGCAAAGTTTAAGGGAGGCAAAGCCGTAGCCACATCAGGGGGCGTCCTGCTGTTTTATGCTCCGCTGTTATTCGTTACGATGGTTGCAGTATTTTTCGTATTTTTATTCCTTACGAAATTTGTTTCTCTGTCTTCAATGTTAACAGGGATTTATACGATTATTTACTGTCTGTTTGTAAAAGACCCTTATTTATTAATCGTAGTGACGCTCTTGACCGCGTTTGTTATCTACAGACACAGGGCAAACATCAAACGGATTATAAACAAAACAGAACCGAAGATCAAATGGTTTTGATGAAACTTCAATTTTGACATCAAAATGCCATATGCGTTTATAATAGAGATAATTTCTTTATATGAGAAACAAAAAGGGAGTGTTCCGGATGAACATGAAAGTAACGAAAGGCGCGCTGGATTGGTACAAAGAAGAGCTCGATCTGGAAACAGGCGACCACGTCCGTTTCTTTGTCCGTTACGGGGGATGCAGCAACGTTCAGAAAGGCTTTTCTCTCGGCATTTTAAAAGACCGGCCGATGAACATCGGCACCAGCACGGAAGTTGAAGGCATTACCTTTTTTATTGAAGAAAGCGACTTATGGTACTTTGATAATCACGATTTGTCAGTCACATATTCAGATCAGGCAGAAGAGCCGGTATTTGATTATGTGTAAAAAAAAGAACGCAGCGGATGCGTTCTTTTTTTTTACAGCCTGAACCTTTTGAGATGATCAGTCAGACGTTCTTTTTCTAATATGCTTCTTTGCGTATCACCGAGCAGGTCAAAGTGGGGAAATTCATTTTTATGGTGAATCCACTCCGGCTTCAGCCCGTACTCCGCTCCCCATCTGATCAGTTTATTGAGATCGCTTGAACCGGCCTTCGTCACGGTCTTAGCCTCCGGAAAGCGGTCGTCCAGCCAGTAATGCGTTAAAAAAGCGATTTTCCCTTCCGATACATCCCGCTTCCATCTTTCCAGTTCCTTACGCGTAATTCCAAATGCCATAAGTGCAGCCGCTCCTTATTTTTTTGCCTTTTCGTAAGCGGCATGCCAATCAGGAAAAGCCTTGCGAAACTGAATCGGTTTGAAGCTCTCTTTATCAACGCATATATGAGAGGATGTCGCTTTGATGGCAAGTTCTTGATCCGGATTATAGATGTGGTAGCCGTAAACGGTTTTAAATCCGTTATATTCTTCAATCCAAGTATGTACGACAGCCGTTTCTCCGTAGCGGAGCGGCTTTTTATAAGAAATGCTGATATCCAATACAGGGGACAGCACACCTCTATCTTCCATATCCTTGTAAAGAAATCCGAGTTCCTTAATCAGCGCCGTTCTGCCGACCTCCATCCAGACTAAGTAATTGGCATGATAGACGATGCCCATTTGATCTGTTTCCGCATAACGCACTTCTATTTCTTTTTTTGACACATGCAACGTTCTCTGCTCCCTTATTATCAGATTAGCCCCATTTTATCACAACGAGCCGGAAAGAGAAAAAAACCAGGTTTCCCTGGTTTTTATTATGATTGATAGCCGTTTTCTCTTGCAGCCGATTCATCCTGGATTTCACTGCGGAACGATTCAATGCTTTCATTGCGTCTGGCATTCTTCTCTTGAATGCGCTGTCTTTCCTCATCTGTCGCAAATTCCATTGATTCTTTGGCTTCTTCTATATTTTCAATTGTATTCTGCACCATATCCTGCAGCTTTTCAACGTTATCGGAACGGTCATCCGGATTCGGTTTTTGATAATTGTTTGTCATAATGTCTGCTCTCCTTTGATGATGTTATTCGCCTTTCGTCTGCATGACAATCGGATGTCCGTTTGACTTGTCATGAAACTTTTCCCCTTTGTTGCGTTTATATTTAACGGGTTTTGTCCCTAAGTGGCTCGGAGCGTATTGCGGCTGGCCGTCTTTCTTGTTTATGCCCATGTTCATCCCTCCTTAAGAGTATATTTTGCAAAAGGAGGTGCAAACATGACTGCAAATTAAAGGTTATTTTTGTTTGAACCGCTGCTCCAGCTTTTCTTCAAGCTGATTCAAATATTCCGTATTGGTCATCAGCTCACGTTTATTTTCCATAACCAATTCATGAAAAGAACGTTTTCGCATTTTTTTCAATCTTCTCACCTCCGTGTTTTCATTCATTTTTTCCAATTTTTCAAAACCTAAGCCCTTCACAATAAAAAAACTGAACCTCTATTTGAGATCCAGTTTTTCTTTCATTTCTTTTTTTGTCATCGTGCCTACGCGAATGTGCTGAATGGTTCCTTTTTCGTCTAATATGTATGTTGTCGGATAAGAAAGCACGTTGAAATCTCCGTTAATTCCGCTTTTGTCAATCAGAATAGGAAATGTCAGCTGATAATGATCAGCAAATGATTTCACAGCCTGTATATTTTTTTCAGAGGACGTAAAATTAACGGCTGCTACCGCAATATCAGGATATTCTTTCTGCAGCTCCTGCATATCGGGCATTTCCATTCGGCACGGCTTGCACCACGTCGCCCAGAAATTGAGGAGCACTTTTTTTCCTTTATAATCAGAAAGGGAGATGCTTTTTCCTGACAATGTATCAAGTGTAAAGTCAGGGGCTTTCATCCCTTCTTCTGTCCCTTCTTTCGGACTTTTTTGTACAGAATAAATGTTCCAGCCCGCATACACTAACAACCCGATAAGTAATATTCCGCCCAGCCATTTCGCAAGCATCTCAAGGCCTCCCGCATAAAAAGAGAGAAAGCAGACTGCTTTCTCTCCTTTGTTCATTCTGCTACTGTTTCATTTTATCGCGAAGCACCATTTGTAAAATGCCGCCGTGGCGATAGTAATCAATTTCCACTTCACTGTCAAAACGGACAACAACTTCAAATGTTTTTACCGTACCGTCTTCACTGATTGCTCTGACAGTCAGCAAGTCGCGCGGACGTACAGATTCATCAACATCCACCTCGATGACTTCCTTACCGGTTAAGCCGAGTGTATCCGCGTTTTCACCCTGTTTGAACTGAAGCGGCAGCACACCCATGAAGACGAGGTTGCTTCTGTGAATTCTTTCAAAGCTTTCGGCAATGACTGTTCTGATGCCGAGCAGGTTTGTTCCTTTTGCAGCCCAGTCACGTGAAGAGCCCATTCCGTAATCTTTTCCGGCCAGGACGACAAGACCCGTTTTATCTTCTTTATACCGCATGCAGGCATCATAAATAGATGTCACTTTCCCGGTAGGCCAATGTGTTGTGTATCCGCCTTCTGTACCCGGTGCGATTTGGTTTTTAATGCGGATATTGGCGAATGTTCCTCTCATCATGACTTCATGGTTTCCGCGGCGTGAGCCGTAAGAGTTAAAGTCACGAGGAGAAACGCCTTTTTCCTGCAGGTATTTGCCCGCCGGTGTGTCTTTTCCGATCGCTCCGGCCGGAGAAATGTGGTCAGTCGTCACGGAATCGCCGAATTTGCCGACAACGCGAAGTCCTCTTAAAGGCTCAACTTTTCCCGGCTCTACAGACATTTCCTCAAAGAACGGCGGGTTTTGAATGTAAGTGGAATCCTGATCCCACTTATACAGCGCTTCATCCGTCGTTTCGATTTCGTTCCAGCGCTGGTTGTCGTCAAATACCGTTTCATACTCTTTGCGGAATAATTCCGGCGTAACAGTCTGTTTGACGAGAGAATTGATTTCATCCATGGACGGCCAGATGTCATCGAAATAAACATTTTGTCCGTCATTTCCGACACCGATCGGATCCGTTTTCAGGTTGATATTCACAGTGCCTGCTAATGCGTATGCGACAACAAGCGGAGGTGACGCAAGGTAGTTTCCTTTGACAAGCGGATGGATCCGGCCTTCAAAGTTTCTGTTACCCGACAAGACAGAAGTGATCAAGAGATCATTTTTAGCAACCGCTTCTTCAATCTCTGGAGAAAGCGGGCCGGAGTTCCCGATACATGTCGTACAGCCATACCCTACGAGGTTAAAGCCGAGCTCCTTCATGTAAGGAAGCAGGCCTGAGTTGACTAAGTATCCAGTAACAACCTTAGACCCCGGTGCAAGTGACGTTTTAACATAATTCGGCACTTTCAAGCCTAATTCTACCGCTTTTTTGGCTACCAATCCGGCACCGATTAATACATAAGGGTTTGATGTATTCGTACAGCTTGTAATAGCAGCGATTGCAATCGCCCCTGTTTTCATAACCGCATCTTCGCCGCTGTTAAGTTTAAATGAAATTTCTTTGTTCTCTTCAGCAGCATCCGCTCCGAATCCTTGGTTGCCGGCCGGGCTGACAAGATGTTTTTTAAACGTTTCCTGCATAACGGAAAGCGGGATTAAATCCTGCGGACGTTTCGGTCCTGAAAGGTTCGCTTCGATTTTTGACAGATCAATTTCCACAACGTCTGTAAAAATCGGCTCTTCCGCGTCAGGCGTATAGAATAAACCATTGTTGCGGCAGTATGCTTCCACAATATCGATCTGCTCTTCTTCACGGCCGGTCAGACGCAGGTAAGAAAGTGCTTCCTCGTCAACCGGGAAGAATCCGCAAGTCGCTCCGTATTCCGGCGCCATATTGGCAATAGTCGCACGATCCGCAAGCGGAAGCTCAGCAACACCAGGACCGAAGAATTCAACAAATTTATTGACTACGCCTTTTTCGCGCAGCACTTGAGTGACTTTCAGCGCCAAGTCAGTCGCCGTCGTTCCGTTAGGCAATTTTCCGACAAGTTTCGCGCCGATGACCTCAGGAACAGGGAAATATGAAGGCTGGCCGAGCATTCCCGCTTCCGCCTCAATACCGCCGACACCCCAGCCGAGGACGCCGATTCCGTTAATCATTGTTGTATGGGAATCTGTTCCCACCAATGTATCAGGATATGTCACAAGTTCTCCGTCTTCCTCTTTCGTATGAACGACACTTGCCAAAAACTCAAGGTTTACCTGGTGAACGATACCTGTTGCAGGCGGAACAGCCTGATAATTGTTAAACGCTTTCTTTGCCCAGCTTAAAAATTTATAACGTTCTGCATTTCTTTCGAATTCTAAGTCCATATTAATGGCTAACGCGTCTTCCGTACCGGCTTTGTCGACTTGTACGGAGTGGTCAATGACCAAGTCAACCGGAATTTCAGGATTGATTTTATCAGGGTCTCCGCCGACAGAGGCCATGGCTTTTCTTAAAGATGCCAGGTCAACTACGGCCGGAACGCCGGTAAAGTCCTGTAGAATAACCCGTGACGGTTTAAACGGCACATCGATATCTTTTAATTCAGCAGTACCCCATCTTGCTAAATTTTCAACATGTTCTTTTGTAATGACACGTCCGTCTACCTGACGCAAAACAGATTCCAAAAGAACCTTAATAGAATAAGGAAGTTTTGAAACATTGCCGACCCCTGCGTCTTCCAATGCTTTTAATGAATAGTAGTTGTATGTTTTCCCATTTGAAGAAAATGTTTTTCTTGCTTGGAAAACGTCTTGTGTTGCGACTTTTTGCTGATTTGTCATTCTCCAAAATCCCCCTTCAATGATCAAGATCGTTCTTTAGATGAATGTTCACATTCCATCACAATTTTCTCACAATTTCATCTTAGTATAAAATCATACATAAGTAAATATCAATGTTTTTATTAAATACAATAAGATCGTCTTATCAGTATGATTTTCGGTAAATTTTGTCCGATTTTCCGCCTCATACAACGGGCTGTAAAGAGCCATATTAATGTTGAGGTGATGATCATGGTAAAACGGAAATCCAATCATGTAATTAACGGCATGAATGATGCGAAAAGCCAAGGCAAAGGCGCGGGTTATATAGAAAATGACCAGCTCGTCCTGACGGAAGAAGAACGGCAGAACAATAAAAAAAGAAAAACAAACCAATAGCCGGAACACCTTAAAAAGGAGGCTTTAACATGACAAATAAAAATACGAGTAAAGATATGCATAAAAATGCTCCGAAGGGCCATAACCCCGGCCAGCCGGAACCGCTGAGCGGAAGCAAAAAAGTGAAAAACCGCAACCATACAAGACAAAAACATAATACAAGCCACGATATGTAAAACAGACCCCGGTGTCTGTTTTTTTGTGCCATTCACCCATTCAAAGCTTCTGCATACGTTATAGCAAGGCTTTTTAATATGGAGGGATGCTTCCATGAATCACTCAAAAAACGCTGAAGAATTTGATGATACGGAAGAATGGCTGCGGCAGTTTTACGAGGACCCGTATGCTTGGTATGACGAGACGCTGCCGATCGATCTATATGAAACAAGCCGTCAATATATCATTGAAGCCGACCTGACGGCGCTGAAGCAGGTGCAAGCGATAACCGTCACTCTTTCGGGAAATGAGTTTATGCTCTCTGTTAAAACGCTTGAACGGACGTTAAACAAACAAATGATGCTTCCTTTTTATCTGAATGACAAACATATTTTCACTGATTTCACCAACCATATTCTGACCGTCTCCATGAACAAGGAGCCAAATGAGACTCCTGCCTCTTTTTCCTTTCAATTTCCTCTATAACATAAAAAAACCGCTTTCATCCCTCAATGGAAGCGGCTTTTTTGTCCGGTCATATCAGTCATATACCCTCAAAGTGAATCTCCCATGGCCAAATAGCAGAATCACTATACGATAGAATATGTTCTAGCAACCGGAATGACTGGACATCTATCATTTTTTCTATTCTTTTTTTCATGTGTTCTTCTATTCTGTCTTCGTTTACAATATGGTTAAAGTAAGGAGGAGATAGAACAATGCTGGAAGGCTGGTTTATGTGGTTTATTTTATTTTGGGTCATCGTGATGATCGGATTGCTGTCTATCGGCGGGTTTTTTATGTTTCGAAAATTTTTAAAACGCTTGCCGAAAGAAGACGGCCGGTCAGAACTGGATTGGCAGGACTATTATATTGAAAAAAGCAAGCACTTATGGAATGAGGGTGACAAGGCGTTTTTGGATGAATTGGTCGCCCCCGTGCCGGAGCTCTTTCGGGATGTAGCAAAAGCGAAAATCGCCGGAAAAATCGGTGAACTTTCCTTAGCGGAGGAAGCTGAACAAATAAACCGTGATTTAATCATCAGGGGTTACATACTGGCCACTCCTAAGCGTGATCATCAATTTTTAAAAAAGCATCTCCGTGAAAAACAGATTGATCTTACTCCTTATCAAGCCCTGCTCAAATAAAAAACCTTTCCGGCGGACGGAAAGGTTTTAATTCATCTGAATATCAGCGGTCTTCAGTTCATTCGAAAGTTTGCGGTAAGACAAAAACATCGCGATGCGCCACGGGACAATCATTCCGAAAGCAAGAATCCAAAACATCCCGCTTAAAGCTCCGTAATCAATCGTCGTGCTCAAAATGGTTTTCATAGCGATTCTGATAACCAGCAAACCAATCAGGATAAACACAAACGCTTTTGACCGTTTTAAATAGATTTCATTATTTTTAATCTCAAATTTAGATGTTTTAATCAGAAAAATAGAGAAGATTACGCCCAGCGTAATGGCTTCCAAAAATTCTTCGCCCGTCACTCTGAAAATCGGAAAAAGGAACATAAGCGCTCCCGTACTCATGAAAATCGGCGGGAGAATTATTTTTTTAGGTGAAGCGGGCTTGTCGGAGGATTTAATCCTGACGATCATCACGGAAATTGCCATGGCCGCTGCAATAACGGATGAAATTATAATCATCATCTTTATCATTCCTTTGCTTGCACGGAGTTTGATACTATATACTATACTCCAAAAACATAAAAAAAACCAATTTGAAAAGAGAACACGTTTACGTTCCCGTTACCCGCCCTACGGCCTCCAGCACTTTAGATGCTTCAAACGGTTTAACGATAAAGTCTTTAGCGCCTAATTCAATCGCTTCCAGAACGATCCGCTGCTGCCGCATGGCGGTGCACATGATGATCCGGGCTTTCGGGTCAAAAGCTAAAATATCCTGCAGCGCCTGTATACCGTTTTTGACCGGCATGGTAATATCCATAGTCACCAGGTCGGGACGGATTTTTTGATATACTGCCAGAGCTTCCTCACCGTCAGCCGCTTCCCCGGCCACTGTGTAATTCGCCGATTCCAGAATCTCTCTGATTTTCACCCTCATGAACTTGGCGTCATCTACAACTAAAACTCGTGTCATATTCCCCTCCACATATTTAACATTAACTAGTCTTATTGTACCAAAAACAAAAGGGTATATAATAGTTCAAAAGTTATTAATCCGTTACAGACCCGTAAATCCTCCGAAAAGATTTGACAGAACGATCAGAATGTAGCTCATCCAGTTAAAAAACAGCATAACCCCGATCAGAATCATAAGAATGCCGCCGATTTTCATGATAAGCAGCTGATGCTTGCGAATCCAATTCATCCTGGTAATAAAAAATGAAAGAACAAGAAAAGGAATCGCAAATCCGAGAACATATAAAAACATATACGGCACTGCTGAAGAAGGATTTGTATTGGCCAGCGAAAATACCGCTCCTAAAATGGGCCCGCTGCACGGCGACCAGCCAGCTGCAAACGCAAGACCGATCAGAACCGAACCGATAAACCCCTCCGGACGGCGCTTAAAGTGAATGCGCCGCTCTTTCATCATGAATTTCGGCTGAAACACACCGGCAGTAATCAGCCCGAAAAGGATCAGCATGATGGCGCCAAACTGGCGGATCGCTTCATGATATTGGGTAAAAAAACTGCCGATAAACGAAGTTCCATATCCCAATGCGATAAAAATCACGGAGAAACCAAGCAAAAAACAAAGTGTATGCACGAGGCCGCGCTTTTGCAGCATCACTTTTTCTGTTTTCACTTCGTCCATACTGACACCAGTTATGTAAGATAAAAAGGCGGGGTACAACGGCAGACAGCATGGAGAAATGAAAGACAGAAATCCGGCCCCAAACGTCAGAAAGTAATTAAAACTCACGATGACACACTCCCTTCGAGTTATGACAAAATCATTTCATTTTTTTAACACTTTCCCGAGAAGGATTACTTTTTATAGAAAAAGCTTATATAATTTAATTTGACATCGAGATATTATACTCCTTCTTATTTGAAAAGCAGTATAAATGTGGATATAATAATAGCGACTCAGGTGAAAGATTTATGTATGAAAGGATATATCCCTGTGATTAGAGAGCATCTATTAAATGAAATTGAAAAAAAACGGGCAGAGCTGCTTAAAATCGTCATGACAAACGGAATGACATCAAACATTACGATAGAACTCAGCCAGGAGCTTGACCACCTTCTCATACAATATCAAAAAGAACTGCACACCGGCAGTTGGGGTGAAACATGACGCCAAAATAAAAAACCCTCTCCGGGTTTTTTATTTTTATAACCATGTATCTCTATATCATAATCTGTACGTATTATTTCGCTTGATTATTCATGGCTTTCATCATTTGATTAATTTTCTTTTGAGAAGGTTTCATTCCCATTTGCATCATCATCATGCGTAACATTTGTTCATTAATAGGCGGATTCTTTTTCAAATAGCTCATCATATATTTACGAGCAATAAAAAACCCGAGTGCAACACCTATGAGCAATGCGACAACGCCCACTAGGATGCCAACCCATAAAGTCATTTTATTTCCTCCTTCATGTTGTCTAGTTTAAAGTGTACTAAACCAAAGGCTATTATACAACATTTACATCTCTTTTTCCTCGTTTTTAGACAAAATTTCTTTCTCTGACCGGATTTAACCACCCGTAGCGCCGTGTCTTGAAATCCATTGCAAGAAAACAGGGGCTGATTTTACGCAGAATCTCAAAGAAAATCGTTTCCGCCTCATAATCTCCCGAAGCTGCAATCTCAATTAAACTGTCTTTCATCATGAAGGTGGCGCGGCCCTTTTCTCCGGGCAGTGTAAGCCGGTAAATGGAATCCAAACGGCTGTAACTCATTCGGTTTAAATGCAGCTGGAGACGCTGATGCATATGTATCACCGGAATCGGTTCCGTTATATATTGAACTTGCTTTTCTGTCATTTGATATTTCTGGGGTGTCAGGTCTGTCCAATGATAGTCTCGAAACAACTCAAACATAGCCGTTTCCCGCCCGAAGTAGTGGTTCGCAAACTCATCCTTTATCAGGTGCGTATAGTAATGACGTTCCATTTCCTCATCCCCTTTTACAGCGCTTCGTTATTGCTTTCTATTATACAAAAGGAGAAAAGAAAGAATTGTCTATTACTGTTATGCCGCCCCTTCTATTTTTGTCGCATAAACAGGAAAAAGAGGATGATTTGACTCATCCTCTTTTGTCTCGTTATTTGTTTAAAAGTTTTTTCACGCGGTCAACCACGTTTTCTGCAGTAAACCCGTATTCTTTCATAATTGTTTCTCCCGGAGCTGAAGCACCGAAACGGTCAATTGCGAGAACGTCTCCTTCAAGACCGGTAAATTTGCCCCATCCGAAGCTTGAACCCATTTCGATCGCAAGACGTTTCGTCACATTCGGAGGAAGCACGCTGTTTTTGTACTCGGCCGATTGTTTTTCAAAGCGGTCCCAGCTCGGCATGCTGACTACAGATACGTGAATGTTTTCTTCAGCCAGTTTCGCTTGAGCTTCGATCGCAAGTCCGACTTCAGAACCTGTCGCTAAAAGAAGAGCGGCCGGTGATTCCGTTTGGGCTTTGGAAACGATATAAGCCCCTTTTTCCACGCCCGCATACGCTTCTTCAGCCTGCTGATCAATCGTCGGCAGGTTTTGGCGTGTCAATACAAGAGCTGTCGGATGATCTTGGCTTTGAACGGCAACCTTCCATGCAGCTGCGGTTTCATTTCCGTCAGCAGGTCTGATCACAGAAAGGTTAGGAAGTGCGCGTAAAGAAGCAAGCTGCTCAATCGGTTCGTGAGTCGGCCCGTCCTCTCCTACGGCAATACTGTCATGTGTGAATACATAAGTGACGGGAAGACCCATCAATGACGCCAGACGAATGGCAGGTCTTAAATAATCAGAGAACACAAAGAATGTGCCGCCGAATACGCGGAGGCCGCCGTGAAGCGCCATTCCGTTTAATGCAGCGCCCATCGCAAATTCACGGACACCGAACCAGAAGTTTTTCCCGGCGTAGTCTTTGGCCGTGAAGTCTCCTCCATTTTTGATTGTCGTTTTATTTGAACCCGCAAGGTCAGCAGATCCCCCGACAAAGAAAGGAATTTTCTTGGCGATCCCGTTCAGCACCTCACCTGAAGATGCGCGGGAAGCAAGGCTGCTGCCTTTTTCATAAACGGGAACTTCCTGATCCCAGTCTTTAGGAAGCTCGCCTTTCATGCCGAGTGACAGCTGTTCAGCAAGCTCAGGATATTTTTCTTTATAAGCCGCGAACAGTTCATTCCATTCCTGTTCTTTTTTCGAGCCGGCTTCTTTTACAGCTTTATTGAAATGCCCGTATACTTCTTCCGGAACATAAAAATCTTCTTCAAACGTCCAAGCATACGCTTCTTTTGTCAGCTTGCTCTCTTCTTGTCCTAACGGAGCGCCGTGAACGCCGGATGTGCCCGCACGGTTTGGAGAACCAAAACCGATTGTCGTTTTCACTTCAATCAAAGTCGGTTTTTTATCATTCTGGCGCGCTTTTTCAATTGCAGCCGTCAATTCGTCGATGTTGTTTCCGTCCTCAACATAAAGAACTTCCCATTTCATTGCTTCAAAACGCTGCTTTACATTTTCAGAGAAAGAACGATCTAAATCGCCGTCTAAGGAAATGTCATTAGAATCGTATAATACGATCAGGCGGCCTAATTCAAGATGGCCTGCAAGAGAAGCGGCTTCGGAAGAAATGCCTTCCATTAAATCGCCGTCTCCGCAAATACTGTATGTATAATGATCAACTACGTTGAATGAATCACGGTTATATGTCTCAGCCAGATGGCGTTCTGCAATTGCCATTCCCACTGCCATTGCAATACCCTGTCCAAGCGGCCCGGTCGTTGCGTCTACTCCGGCTGTGTGCCCGAACTCCGGATGTCCCGGTGTTTTGCTTCCCCATTGACGGAACTGTTTCAAGTCTTCAATGCTGAGGTCATATCCGCTTAAATGCAGCATGCTGTATAAAAGCATTGAACCGTGGCCTGCTGATAAAACAAAGCGGTCGCGGTTAAACCAGCCCGGATTCTGCGGATTTACATTCATAAATTTCGTCCACAATGTATATGCCATCGGAGCGGCTCCCATCGGCATGCCCGGATGTCCGGAATTCGCTTTTTCAATTGCGTCTATAGATAGTGTACGAATGGTGGCAACTGATTTCTTTTCAATTGTATCCATTATAATCCCCTTCCTTATTGTTGTACCTTTTCATCATAAAGCGATGCTGACTTTTTCTCAACTCTTTCAGCTTAAATTTGAGATAAACTTGTTGAAAATTGTCGTAAAGCACATCCTGATATTAGTATATACGAAAAAAGAATACGTATTGCCGTATTCTTTCTGTTTAATGAAGATTATTTTTCTGTTGTTCTCTTTTTAATTTTTCAGGGGTGACATCGTTGCCTTCCGGATCAATCACTTTTACGCTCTTTAACGTATTTTTCATTGAGGAGCGGAATCCTTTCAAATATTCCTGGCGAAGCTTTTGCTGTTCAGCTTTTTCCTCATCCGTTATTGTGTTTGATTTAGCTTTTTGAGCCAATTCGTTAATTCTTGCGATTTTTTCTTTAGAAATCATAATAAGCTCCTTTGGTGCGTGTTGATTATATACTACTAAAACGCAGTCTTTTTTACAACTGATGCGCGTCAGCTGCCTTCTGTATCTGCGGTATATTCCTGAAACCGCCGGTGAACCGTGGCTTTGGACACATCATAGCCGAATCCTCTTAAGGTCGCTGCGATTTCTGCAAAGGTAAGCTTGTTGGCTCTCAGCCTGATAATTTCCGAAACCGGAACCTCTTTTTTTTCTTTTCCGCTGTTTTCATGCCTGTTTTTCAGATTCCGTTCAGGTTTGTAGCCGTTTTTCACGGCTCTTTTCATTCCCCGCCGGATTTTCATATTGTGAATTTTCCTTTGATATTCCTCAACAATACTGACGATTTCAAGTACCATCGTATCAGCTTCGGAAAGCTCCAGTTCACCTTTATGAGCCGTCGTATATATCTTTACGTTCTCCCTGTAAATGCAATGCAAAAGCGCAATCTTGGCGTTTCCTCTTCCCAATCTCGTTTCGTCCTGCACCAATATCGCGTCAATATGTGATTTTTTAATTTCATCAAGCATTTCAAATACTCCGTCGCGGTCCATTTCGTAACCGCTGGCTTTCTCAGAAATGACTTTCACGACTTCCATGCCGTTTGCAGCAGCGATCTCACTGAGCTCCTCTTCCTGTCTTTTTAATGACGTTTGCTGCTGTTCTTTGTTTGTGCTTACGCGGGCATAAATGAGCGCCTTCATTTCTCTCTTTCCTCTCTAATTGACAATGGCCAGCTGATATACGGCCGGATGCTTCTTCTTAACCGGAAGAATAAGTTCGTCTCCGGGCTTTATATCAGCAGTTTGGAGATGGTTATTCTCCGTCACCCACTCAATGAAATCTTCTTTATTAATGTGTTTCTTTTCTGCTACATGATCCGCAAGTGACCAGAGTGTATCGCCGTCCTGAACCTTTATTTTAACATATTGGCTGAGGGACTGATCATTTCCCGCACATGAGACAAGTAAAATAGCGGCACTTAAAATCGCAGTAAACAGTCCGACAAATATAATAGATTCTTTCGCCATGTAAACAACCTCCAATAAGAATGTTTGTTCGCTTTTTATACCTTTCAGTATATACGAACAAACGTTTCTGTCAATCGTTTTTTCGAACCTATGTTTGTACTGTCAGGAAAATCATGCTATAATCTACTTAAAATCGACGTTTTGAGGTGCGAAATATGACGAAGCTATCAAAAAGGCAGCTTGATATCCTGCGTTTTATTAAAGAAGAGGTAAAAACGAAAGGATATCCGCCTTCTGTAAGAGAGATAGGAGAAGCAGTAGGACTGGCTTCCAGTTCAACCGTGCACGGCCATTTGGCGCGGCTGGAGACAAAAGGCCTGATCAGACGGGACCCTACTAAACCGAGAGCGATTGAGGTATTGGATGAAGAAGAAGTCCAAATTCCGAAAAGCCAGGTCGTAAACGTTCCGGTCATCGGGAAAGTGACGGCGGGTATTCCGATTACGGCTGTTGAAAATATCGACGAGTATTTTCCGCTTCCTGACCGGATGGTTCCTCCGGGCGAACATGTCTTTATGTTAGAAATCATGGGAGAAAGTATGATTGACGCCGGCATTTTTGACAAAGATTACGTCATCGTCAAACAGCAGAACACGGCCAATAACGGAGAAATCGTCGTAGCTATGACCGAAGATGATGAAGCGACGGTTAAGCGCTTCTATAAAGAAGACAATTATGTGCGGCTGCAGCCGGAAAATCCGACGATGGAGCCGATTATCCTGCAAAACGTAAGCATTTTGGGGAAAGTTATCGGCGTATTCAGAGCCGTACATTAATTCTATTAAACTTCATTTATCGTAAAAAACCCCTTACAGAGGGGTTTTTTTGCATAAAAAAAGCAGATTCGCCCTGGCTTAAGAAACGAATCTGCTAAGGAGGAAAAACTTACATTCTTATTATCCGACATCACACTTTTGAAGTCAACTAATAATGTTTCCCTAGAGAAACTTTTCATCCGTTTTTCAACTTTGTATATTTGTGCGTGATGAATTTGTTTTTGTTTATCTTTTCTTTTGGGCGGGCGCATCAAAATTTATATATGAATATTTAGTACATAGTACAATAGGTTATATTTAAATATAAAAAAACCCGCTGCCTTTAGCGAGTATCTATTTTCAATCAAAATGATAATATTCTACACCGTATAACCCTTTAATATAGGCGGGGCCACAGACGTTTGAAGAACTTTCAACCAGAATTCTGTATTTGTGATACGGATCAATTGATTTTTTATCCTGGGCACTAAGGTTTAACCAGCTGCCGCTGTAGTTTTTAGAGTTTAATGTATAAAAATTTCCGTTCAGCGCCATCCGCTGGAGTTTCATGCTCAAACCGCACGAAGAGTTGTTCATTATGGTGAACTTATATCCTAAAAAGTAATCGTCGGCAGCTACAGCCCCCGGATTTTCAATATGAAACTCTTTTGCATTTCCTTCCAAAGTGAAGCTTGTTTTTGATCCGAATTCAGTGGTAGCCGCTTTAGCTGAGTGTATTCCGCTAAAACATAATAAAAAAACAGCAATACATATCCAGTATTTTTTCATTTGCATCCCCCTTTTTACATATTTTAACTTGTGAATCCTGTGATGTCTATTCACATTTTATTAAAACGCATACTTTATAACCACTATATACCAGTTTAAAAATTTGCGGATTGCTTACAATGAAGACTAAACGAAATAACGAAGGTGGTTCAAATGAAACACGTAATTGCTTTCGCTTCTAAAACGGCGCTCACACTTGCTTTACTGTACATTGTTCTGGATCTTATGTACCAAGTAACCTTTTTAAACGTTCTGTTTATTACAGTGATCTTAAGTTTAATTACTTATTTTGCGGGTGATTGCATGATTCTGCCGAGAACAAGCAATTTCACAGCCGTTGCAGCTGATTTCGGAATTTCATTCATTGTATTATGGATATTCCTTATGAACATTGGCGGATTTAATGTCTCGCCTGCCGCGGCATCGGTTATCTCTGCACTTTGCATTTCTGTTTTCGAGGCATTTTTTCACCGGTATTTGCAGCAATATGTACTTCCCGAAGATTATCAGGACACAACAGAGACGGATAGCACGCTATGGAGCTATCAAACCGAGGCGTCTGAAGAATTAGTGCCGGAAAAAGACCCTCAGGAAAAAACATAAAAAGGAGGCAATCGCCTCCTTCACTTTTTATTTTTGCTTCTGATCGTCCAGCGGCAGCTGCAGCAGTGAGTCTGTGCCTGTCGCTTTCGGCGTTTTTCCGTCCCATTTTTCAATCCATTTATATTTGATCATTTCATCGGACATTGATTTCTTTATGATTTCGTTATAATCAGCGATCCCTTCCGCTTCAATTTTTTTCTTTTTCGCTTCGGCTTCGGCTATTTTAATTTCAGTTTGTGTCCGTTCAAGTTCCTGTGAAGATTTCACCCTTGCATCGATGGCTTCCTGTGTGGCTTTATCCGGCTTCGGTACGCCAAGCGTCAGATCATCAATTAAAAATCCAAGACTCTTCATATCATCAGCAAATCTCTTTTGAACATCGGCAGCGGCTTCTGCAGATTTTTGCCCGTATGTGTCAATAACCGAGTATTTGCTGATTGATTTTCGCGCCGCATCCCACAGCCTTGTTTTTAAATATGTATTTTCAATCGTTTCAACGTTTACCGCGCCGAATTTGTTAAACAGATCGACTACTTTATCAGGCTGCACGACATAGTTGTAAGCGATATCCATTTCTATATTTTTACCGTCTGAGGTTGCCACTTTTATATTTTCATTATTCACTGTCTGCATACGCACCGGATATTCCGTTACTTTATTAAATAAACCGACTAAGTGCCAGCCTTGGTCCAATGTGTCGGATTTTACCCCGCCATTCGGTGAGTATACAACCCCGACATAACCGTTCGGTATTTTTTCAATGAATAGTGACGCTGTAACGCCCGCAATTAAAAGGGCTGCACCTATAATCACACCGCCGAGAATTTTTTTTGTGTTTCCGCGCTTATTTTCGCTCATGCTGATCTTCTTCCTCCCATGACTTTTTGAATTTTTTGGCTCTGCTTCCCACTTGTTTAAAGATTGGACTAAGCATCAGCCATAAACCGAATCCGATGATGACAAGAAGAATGATAGACCCGATCATCACTTTCATTTGCCCACCTCTTTTCTTTCATCCTGTCAATTATGTATACGATCTTAAGAACTTAAAGTTTCATAAATTTCAAAAGAAAAAGCCCCGCCGGCAAAATAGGCGTGCTTATTCATAATTGTCACTGATAAAATCAGAAATCGTTTTTGTGAATTGATAAAAGGTCCCGTTTTGTGTGGATGCTCTGCTTTTCAGCGTAAAAGTGTCAAATAGTGATTTTCTGAAGCCGGTGCTCATTTCGATTTGAATACTCAATCCGGATGAAGATTGATTGGCAAGGTTGTTCGGACTGACGCCTGCATATTTATCATTTATGCCGAGAAGAACGGCAGGATACCCGTGCCGTTTCAGCACATCGGTCAAAAGTTCGGCCCGTTCTCTGTCTGTACCGCCGATTTTTATCTTTTTATCATCACTGCCGTAACCGTGCAATGAAATGACATTAGAGTGCTCTTTCACCATTTGCACGGCCTTAGGTTCATCGAAATGCGAACTTGTCAAATGCAGAGCCGCATTACCGGCTGATTTTAACCCTTCAAATAAATATAAACTCCGGTTTTCGGCAATTTCTCTGGCTAACTCACTGGTCCCCGGCTCTATGCCTCCGCCGTGTATAGCTAATATGAGGACAGAAGGGTTATGCTCTCGCGTTGAAATGGAAAAATCGGAAGGATCTTCATTCAGCTTTAATTCCTCGAAACTGCCGTAAATATCTGAAGCGGCATTAGCCCGAAAGAACGGCAGAAGCAAAAACGGTAAAATCAAAACTAAAATTCCTTTTTTGGTTATTGATGGCATTTGTATGTTTATGTTACAATACAAATGCTTCAGCCTTTGAAGCGAACGGCAGAACAGGGTGACTTTGGACGGTTTCTTCTGCTCTGCCTCTTTGCCAGCTGCTTTACGGTCTACTCTTATAACCCTTTTTGCCATAACATCATCCTTTCTTTTGTTTACACTTTTGTCACAATATTATATACGTTGGACAAAACCTCCGTTCATCTTGAAGAATAAAAACATCAAAACAACTTCTATCCTTTAACCTAAAAAAGTCTTTCTGTTCAAAGAGACGGAAGGCTTAAATATTTGCTCCTGGCATAGACGGTTACGGAGCGGCCGCTTATTTCGAAGTCAAATTCGAACGTGACGTATGATTTCCCAATTCAAGAATCCCCGAAACAAATTGAATGTAACTGCTGTTTCCATAAAAAAAAGACTGCTGTTAAGCAGTCTTTTTTCGTTTTATTTCGTGCCTGTTGATCCCAGTCCGCCGCGGTCATTGTTCCCGAGCTTGTCTACTTCGATCAGCTCCACTTCAGGCATTTTCTTCATGATTCTGAATTGGCAGATCCGCTCCCCCTTGGAAATGTCGGTATCCCGAAGTGCGAATGCAGGAAAAAACCAAAAGTCATTGTCGCCTTTATATGATTCATCAATGACTCCCATTGAATTTGTCTGAATGATACCGAAATGCTTATATGTACTTGAACGCGGTACGACATGGGCCTCATATCCTTCCGGCAGTTCCATCGCAACTCCAAGCGGGATAAGTTTGAATTCACCTTTTTTGATTGTGATATCTTCAGCTGCCCGCAGATCAATCCAATCGCCCTGTTCAATTTTACTGATTCTCGTTTGCGTATCATCTGAATATTTAATTTTGATTTGTAAAGTCATGTTCGCTGCTCCTTTTGCTTCCCTATTTCAGTCGTATTGATGACCAATCCGTGCCCCATTATACCATTTAACTGATAAGAATGTTGATTTTGGTGTATATGCAGCCGAAGAGGAAGCACGGCGAAGTCAATGAGAATAAACCTAAAATGAGGGCCCTTCCTATCAGTTTTTTCCTCCATTTTCACATGACAGCTTCAATTACAATAATGCAAAGCTTTATATCCGTTCTTTCAACAGAGCTTTTTTAAAATTTCACCTTGGTTTCAAAAGGAATTTCGTTCTGAATAAAGAATTTGAAGAATAAGCGCTTTAAGGGTGCGCGACTCTTTTCTGTCCCCTGCCTCAGGCGCTTATATCAAAAGAAAGAGGTGTCTTTAGAATGGTTCAATTTAAAAACTTTCCTGATCCGTCTTTAAACGCCCCATTGCAGTCTCGCCCTGCACAGCCCTCTGAATTGGAGCATCTCAAAGCAAGGATGCAGAATTTTATTAAGCATTCCGCAACGGATGATAATCTTGAGATCGCAGATGCCCGGGTGACGGCGGAAGGAATGGTCACCTCACTTTTAAAAGAACGGCTTGATACAGAATACGAAATGCTTATGAATAAAATCACCCGGGAAGTGAATGTGGAGGACTACGGAGCGGTCCCTGACGGCCGGGACAATACGGAAGCCTTTCGGAGAGCGATCGGGAACGGCCGGGTCAAAGTAAATGTCCCCGCAGGAGAATTTTTGGTTCAAGGGATAAAACTCCCCTCATGGACTACCATTTCCGGTGAGGGACAGGGGATTACCGTGCTTAAGCTTCATGAGGACACTCCCGCATACGAATGGGTCATTACTAACGATGATTACGATAATGGAAACCGTAATATTTTTGTCCAGAACATGACTTTAGACTGGAATCCTGATCGTCAATGCGGGGTCAGGAACCCCGGAGGACAGTTTTCCAGCTGTTTAACGTTTGCTAATGTGCAATACGGCTGGATTAAGAATGTTGAAACGGTTAACGCGGGTCTCCATGGTATTGATATTACATCTCCGACTTACGATCATTTGCCTGAAACAGAATGGACGAAAGACGGCTGCCGATATATATGGATTGATAACTGTGTGGCATACGGCGCCGGAGACGACGGCATTACCACCCATTACAGCGAGTATATTTTCATTTCCAACTGCCATTCCGGAAACCCCCGCGGCACAGAGCATGCTGAGGGCAGCGCAAACTCGAACGGCATTGAAATTGACGACGGCTCTAAACATGTATGGCTTTTAAATAACTATACGAGCGGAAATATCCGCGGGATTGAGGTAAAGGCGCACAGCCTCTGGCCGGCTTCTCAAAATGTTCATATTATCGGTCATGTTTCGTATCGTGATGTACGTTCATTTGATATTCGTCATATCGGCCATCATCAGGCCTCAGACCCCGAAAGCACGACGGCTTATGATGTTACTTTAACCGATTGCACCGCGATTGAACCGGTATTTAATGCTCTCTATGACGGTGTGACCCCGAGGGCGCTGGTCATCTCTGCCTATAAAAACGTTAATGTAAACGGATTCACAGCTATTGGTGATCCCTCATACGACTATGGCGGGAATCCAGTCGTGGCTCTTCAATACCGCAGTCAAAATATTACGATTAACGGCATTAAAATACGCGGCTTTACACAAGCCGGTGTTGACATCAATATATCCGGCGGATCAAATAAAACCGATTATGTTAAAATTTCAAATTTTGATATATACAAGTCTTCTCCTAAAGGCATCTCAATCGGCGGAGGCCAATATAACGTAAATATTATGAACGGTACGATGATCGGAGACGGCGGTTCGGTCGGAATTACGTCCCCTAACAGTCAGGCCGTCATTCTCGGGGTGCAAGCGGAAGGTTACAGCGCGGCCGCATCTATAAAAGGACAGACTTATGAGCAGATCCCCGTCAATTTAAAGGGAGGCGCACAGCTCGCGACCAGCTCCGGTTTTGCATTCAACCCGACAAGCGCCGTTATTGCGGGAACAGGCGATATTACGGCCAGAGGTGACAGAAATGCGATCATCAGCTCTTCCGGAGGTTCAAGTTCTGAAGGTTCAAGGGCATTTATCGCCGCTTCAAACAATGTCCATATAACGGGCAGCAAAGTCTCCAGAACGATTCTGTCATCAGAAAGCATTACATTGGAAGAACCATACACGGTTGCCGGAGGGCATCAGTCCATCAAATGGAAACTGGATTCAGCGGGCGGCCACGGTACGTTCGCCGGAGCTGTCACCTCTTCCCTGTCAGGGTATGGAGAATATTTTGAAAGTGTAACCGGCCAGACAATTCCCGCCGGGACGATCGTCACAGTGAAAGGCGAAAAAATTGAATTGGCTCACGTCGGAGATTACATGCTCGGCGTCATTTCAGAAACAGCCGCTTTTATCTCAGGAGCCGCAAGCTTCGGATGGCAAAGCCGCTTTTTGACAAACGAGTTCGGCGGTTTCATATACGAAAATGTGACTGACGAAGAAACAGGAGAAACGGTACGCGTGCCGAAACAAAACCCAGACTGCAGTCCGGCTCTTGAAGCTGACTATGAAGCACGCGCGGCCAGAGACGAATGGCACATTGTCGGACTCAACGGCCGGCATTACGTACGGGTCGACGGTACGGTCAGCCCGGGAGATTATATCACGGCTCATAACGGAATCGGGACTAAAGCCGCAGAAGGCTGGAAGGTATTGAAACTGACAGCCTTATACAGTTCTGAAAAAGGGTACGGCATTGCAATTGCGGTTATCAAATAGGGACTCAATATCAGGATCATCTCCTCTCTTTTCTATCGGGCGGGTATGATCCTGTTTTTTATACCGAATGAGATGCCTCTTTTTCAGCATACCGTTTCATTTGTCCAAGCCATCCATGCTTTCTGTCATAGAATACTACCGTCAGATGAAAAAAGGAGGAATATGAGTATGGATATGGGTATGGGAATGGATATGGATATGAACGGACATTATGATCACCACCCAAAACAGCCTAAACAAAAAAAGAAGAAACAAGATAAAAAGCATCTTGATTATGATTACATCGTTGTTTATAAAAGAAAATGCAAAAAATGTAAAAAATGCTGCTAACTTGACATATCAACATTTTTACACCCGGTAAACTCCGGGTGTTTTTCTTATTATGGCGTTTCTCCGGGCTATTTTCACCCAAAATCCGGTCATCCTATCACAATACATAAAAAGACTCTATTATTTTCTTCCCTTTTCGCCTAATGAAAAGTATTTCATTTACAGAAAACAACACAAATAGAATGACATGACTTTTGAGAAAATCTACTCTTTGCTTGGTCAATTTTTCTGCGATACCATGAATTTGCAACAATTTTTAAAAATTTCCTCAGGAGGTCATTGCCATGAAAATCGCCAGAACGATAGTCGGATCATGCTTAGCTTTATCTCTAACAATTCCTTTCACAGCCAGTGCCTCAGCAGCCAGTCAGTCTGAACACGCAAACGCGCCTCACGTTTCACCCGTTGCAAATCCGTTAGAAAGTAAATTATCCCAAACAGCAGACCAAAACGTAAAAGCAGCAGGTGTTGATGCCGGGCTGAACGTAAACGTAGATGTTCTCGGAATCTCAGATCGCATTGCTGAAGCGGTTAAGTCAGATCAAAACCGAACCGGCTGGGTAAAAAATGTCATGGAAACAACATTTTACGCATCAGGACAGAAGTACAATGTCATGGTGTTCAATTTAAATCAAGAATATGAAGACCGGTTTAACGGCGTTCAATTTTACGGATCAGCCGTTTATGACGGTATTACTTACGGAATCTGGGTCTTCGAAGACGGGTCCTTCGATAACAAAGGAGACGGGGGCTGGATCAATTGGGCATTCAGAGGGTGGTTCGATCGTGATAATCAGCATATTGAATTCCACAGACCTTAATACGGTGAAAACTTGCGGCAGCGCCCGCAAGTTTTTTTAACTGGACTGCACATTTTTCACCGTTATAACGACTATACTTGAAGTGCGGGCTCCGATCGCAGCCCCGGTAAAGTCTTTCAAAGTGAGGTATACCATGTCAAAGTCTTTAAAAATAGTGTTGTGGAGCATATTGGTGTTGATCATCTTGTTAGTGATTATCGGAATCGTTTCTTACAATCAAACTCCGTCTGCAGAAAGCATAGCAAAAAGAATGCTTTACAGCGTCTAATCAATGTTAAGCCTTCATCGGCTTTTTTTATTTACCGCAGAACACTTGACAAAACGACGAATTTTCAATTTATTCGTTAACGATCTCATTCAGTATAGAATATACACGTGTATCATGGGGCAGTCCGTTTTGATACATGGTTCCGATTATGCCCATCGCATCTTTTTTCTCTATTCCTCATCACATTCCGCTACTGCTCTTGAAACCAACCAATCATTTCTTCAGCCTGTTCCGTTAAATCAAAAGGTTCCAATCCTAATAGCTTGTTACTTTTTCATTTTTTAAAAAACAAGCCAACTGCGCACCCTCTTCGCAACTTCTCAATGTATGAGCCTACCCGTTTCTATTACAGGAAGCAGTACGATTCCTCCTTTTACTCATTTTAACGGATGGTCATGTAAAGGAAATATAGACTAAAACCCTTTTTTCAAAAAGTAAACTAGCATCCCTATCAAACTTTTCATTTCGGCATAATATGTATTAATCCTCTTTAGGAGGTGAGATTATATGGGATTCTCAGGTGGTTATGGTAGCTCCTTTGCGTTAATCGTGGTGCTATTCATTTTATTAATCATCGTTGGGGCTTCTTTCCTCGGCGGTTATTAAGAATCCTCTTACCTCCGCATCCATGTCAGCAGCACCTCCATGATCGTACGGCGCCATAAATGAAATGTTTATGGCGCTCTGCTGTTTTTCCCCTTTTCATTCACACATAAAAACTAAAAAGATCGGCCGATGTATCAACATGCAGCCGATCAGTAATTCATAGATTATTGTGTAAGGTTTACATCGATGACGTTATAGAAGGCATTGGAAGTATCCGCAACGTCCCATACCCCTAAAATGACATGATACCCGCTTCGATCAGTCGGCACAAAAATCTTATGAGTCAGATTCGTATCTGCCTTGGAACCGTCGTGGTTTACCGTTCCGATTAATTCGAATTCATCTCTTGACAAAGGTTTATTCGGATTCCAGTTTTTCTTGGTGATATAATAGTGCCACTTTGATGTCGCATGAGGGGCCGTGTAGTACCAAGTAAAGGTGTTAAAACCGCCGCGGATGTTTTGTTTTACCCAATAATCTGCAGTCTGCTTGTCTAAACCGAAGTCAATTTGTCCCGATCCCCCATTTGCAGACGCAATTCTTCCATCCGGCGGACCTGCAGCCGGAAACCCTTTCGGCCCTTCTACAGACTGAGGATTATCAATGACGGAGCCATATTTCTGCGCAGCGGCCGTCCAGCCCAATGTTTGTTTCTCTAATGCCCCCATGTACGCTCTGCTGACGGGCTCTTTTATATACCCGTGCGCAGATGCATCACTTGAATAGAAAGCGCCTCCAATACCAAGAGTAACAGTTAAAACTGCAGCTTTGACTAAACCCTTCATTACTGCATCATCCTCCCTCTTTTGTTAATAAAAACCTTTCGGTATATACACTTCACGATGGAGGATGAAATGACCTTCCTTTTCTTGATAGGAAAAAGCAATGAGGTTCGCGCTTTTCCCTTTGTTTTTTATAATCATGAAGAAAAAGCCGGGCCGATTCTGTTGTCGAATCCGCGATTGACCGGCCCGCCCCTTTTGCTCAGAACTTCATTCGCTGGATTTGCCGGTTTCTTTTCGGATAACCGGTGCTACTTCCGCTGCTAATCGTTCGATGTTTTCCGCGGCTTTTTTAAACGGCATACCTCCTATATCGATTTGCGCGAGAAATCGCTGATGTCCGAATAACTCGTATTGATGCATGATTTTTTCAATGATCTGCTGTGAGCTTCCCACAAATAAAGCTGTTTCTTTTCCGGACGCCCGTTCAAAATCTTCCTTCGTTAAAGGCTCATCGATCCCGTGATATGAATGAACATGAGACCAGTAATTTGAATGATACGGGTAAAATTCTTGTATTGCCTGTTCATTCGTTTTTGAAATGAACATATGTCCGCTTACGGCAACCTTCACATTTTCCGGAGGATGACCGGCTTTAGAAGCCGCTTCCCGGTATTTGTCAACAAGCGGCTTAGATGACACCGGATCACCACTCAGTACAGCTAATGCCAAACCCGCACCTGCACGCCCGGCCCGTTCTGCGCTTTCCGGAGTCCCCGAAACACCTAACCATAGCGGAATGCTTCCGCGAAAAGGCCGAGGAGAAATTTCTGCCTCGCGCAGCGGCGGCCGGTAACGTCCTTTCCAGGTAACCGATTCTTCCCCGGAATTTAATTTTAAAAAAAGGTCAATATGTTCTTCAAACAGTTCTTTATAATGGCCTACGTCATAACCGAAAAGAGGAAACGAGTCTAAAAATGCGCCCCGTCCCGCAATGATTTCCGCCCGGCCGTCTGAAATCAGATCAAGCGTTGCAAAATCCTCAAATAAACGGACGGGATCTGCGGTGGATAATACAGTCGTGGCACTGGTCAGCTTAATATTTTCAGTGATCTGTGAAATCGCTGATAAGATGGCCGGCGGCGAAGATACCGCATAATCAAGACGATGATGCTCGCCTACACCGAATACATCAAGCCCTGCGTCGTCAGCAAGTTTCGCCAGCTTCATCAATTCATCTATCCGCTGCTTTGCGCTGACTGTTTTCCCTGTCAGAGGATCGGGATATAATTCTGCAAATGAATAAATTCCAATTTCCATACAATCACGGTGTTCAGCCCTCACATTTCTCTCCTCCTGCACTGTGTAAAAAAGCTTTTATGTTATTCTATTCAGCCGTTTTACAAATAGGAATTCGTTCAAAATAAATACAGAAGCTTAACATGCAGAAGGTCGGTATGAGAGGAAAAAAAGTTTCTGGCGCCCTTCAATTCAGCCCATTACACTCATGCAGCCCGACTAGGCAAGAACAAAGCCGGCACAAGCGGATTTGAAATCATGTGTTCATTTTCAGTCCAATTCAATCCAATCGTGATATTGATCATAAAGCTTTCGTATTCTTCCGGCATCAAGAGCAATGACTTCACACCCTCTGTCATCATACAGAAAGAAAATAATATCTTTTGTCATATTCACAAAGAAAACATCAGGATACCCAACGGAACAGCCCCCGAACCTTGGCTTCAGCGGAAAATCTTCGTGGACGGCTGCCTTAAGTAATTGGGGGATACGCAGATCTTTCCGTTTACATAATAAAGAAAACTGCTGCATTTCATATTCTTCTTCGACCGGGCATTGACAGGTCTTCACTTGAATCCGATATAAATCATCCTTACACTTCAGAAACGGCTGATAAACCTTTAATTTTCTCGCGTGATTACCTTGAGTTTTGTGCTTATACACGTTAGCAACAAGAAACAAGTCATCGCTATGTTCAAACAGCTCATTGAAAAGTGCGGCGGTTTGATGATGAACAAGCTGAAAATACTCAAGATTCAAAGCACCGCTTTCATTAAATTGATACATATTGCCGCCGAGAGAAAAATGAATTCCCACATCCCATTGATGATAAATGCCGGGCACTAATTTTAAAGTAGGAAACCTTTCCTTCAGATAATCATTTATTTTCATTCAAACATCTCACTTTCCGTTTCCCGCTCCAGAGGCAGAAGAAGCCGAAAACATTCCGCTTATTTCTTTTTCACCCTTGTAATATTATTCCGATTGGAATACAATGAAATAGAACACTGTGAACCCCATTGATCAGGGTGGATGCTGGTCACATTCATCCTGATCCTTTCTTTTACACAAGATCGCCCCAACTTTGAACCCCTCCGTTTCCAACCTTATTCATTGATGTTACATATATTTCAATGGTATTATTTTCTTATACATAAGCATCAAGAGGTGTCAGCTTTGAACAAGATCAGAAGATTAAGAGAATATTTCCGGTCTCACCGTAAAATAAGTCTGGCTGCAGACTTGCTTGCGGCTGTATTGCTTATCTCATTATCCATTCTTTTTAACGGACGCCGGCAGGGACCTGTTAATGGTTTCTTTATGTATGTCTTAGTAAGTAATTTTATCGGCTCCAATGCCTCTTTTATCGACTTCAGCAAATCGAGGAAAAACAGACAAAAATAAAGGCTCCGCGTCAAAAAGAGGGTTATACCGCCCTCTTTTTATTCTTTCAGTCATACCAATGCGTTCTTTTCAGGTTGAATTTTTCTGAATAGGACTCATGACCGGTTTTCCATACTGCTTCAACAGTGATTTCATGACCGATCACTTCATTTTCCGGCATATATTCAAACGTCTGAATATGGTCTTCTCCCGTTCCGCCGCCTTCTAATTTCTCTCCGGTGTATTCTGAAAGATGATAGTCTTTATCTTCACCATATTTCCGGCCGTCAACAAATAATGTTAATCTCTTAATCACCGTGTTCTTTTCATTCACTTTATTACCTCTGTAATACAAATTCAAGAAATAGTTAGGGCCGATAGAGGTCTTGCTTGATTTTTCGATTGACGCTTCCCACGTCTTGCTTTGGCTATAGCCGATATATTTGACTTTTTCTCCTGAAATTAAAGAAAACAGTGCACATCCGGCTGCTATTATGAGAACAGTGATAATAACCAGCAATGTTTTAATGACTTTACGTTTTTTCATGACATCCCGCCTTTATCATTTAGAACGTATGAATATTAGAATTGTTACATTTAATTTGAAAGAATAATAAAAAGGGATTCTAATCCCAGGAATAAAAAAATACTAAGAAGATCATATTCCCCTTAGCCTCACATCCCAGATTGCCATGCAATAATGATAAAAGTCGTCCAAAAAGTTGTGACTAAAATAAGCATAACGGTTACAATCATTAAAATGAGACAACTTATTGTTAGAATTGAATCTTTGTTTTTGTTAAGAATCAGAGTAACCACTGATCCTGCAGCAAATAGATACGACAAAACCGCACCGACCCAATACCACAACATAGAGTCATTGCTCCAGTAAGCCATTGACTGCATATAAATACTGAATATAAATCCTGACAGTGCTAATAGAAACGAAACTAAATTTGATTTCAAGTTAGAGTTCCTTTCTTCATAAGTTTTATTTTTAGGCACGGTCATACATCTGATAACACCTTTATGCGATATGCTTCGCCGCTTTGCCTGCATATTTTAATTCTTATTTCGTTTTTAAATATGTTTACTAAAACAGAAATGATATAAAGTTCACCTGAAACGCCGATTTAAAATTAAATAGATGTTTTATAAGCGTGAATTGCTTGATTTCTCAATTGTAAGAGTTATTTAGACCTTCCATAGCATTCACCCTCTCTCAAATTTTACAACGTTACTATAAATGATTTTCATTTTTTCCAAGTCCTTCAACTTGAATCTCATTTGAAGGAAGTTCGTTCATTGTAACTTCAATGTCTATCACTACCCTGTTTTGCCCAAGTATAGCATCATATTTGTATATGTTTGCTTCACCTTTGTATAACAAATTCCTTCCGCCTTTGGCTTTAATGACGGTTGAATTTGAGCCCATAAAGGGGCCTTTAAGATGTAACGGAAGAATCTGAAGACTGAAGCTTCAGCAGCTTCTGTATCAAAGTGACAGCTAGTGCAAGTATTACACACCTAAGCATTTTTCAATTCTGTAACTACCTGGTATTATTTCTCACGTTATTTATCGGTAATTCTATTGATAAATTCAACTCAAATACAAAAAGAACCTGTCTCTAACAAGGTTCTTTTCGTTTTGGTAACTGTATATTGTTTTTAACGACATATAAATGGAACTTAAGTATTGATTGCTTCTTGGAGACTGTTATGATCGTTAGCTAAACCATAGAAGTTCTCTAATAATTGTGTATCATCTTCCTTGCCCATCCAAGGATCTTTCTCTAATGGTTTGTAGCAAACGTCATACTCAACTTCATCTGTTGTTTTTTTACTATCTAAATAACAGCCTCCATATCCCTTCAAAAAATCCTTATAGTCGGAAGGTAATTGATTTCCTATGTTCATTTCAAGCTCTTTGAGTTGTTCATTTGTATTAATGCTAGGATCTGTGCTAGCATCAATCGTAAACTCTTTCAACTTTTGTTCGATCTTAGTGAAGCTCATTTTAATACTCCTTCATATGCTATGGAAAAACAAGTTATAGACCTTCTTTTTAGTTTTAATCGTCCCAGTCCTCATCATCGACCCAGTCGTCTTTCGCTTCTTCAAGTTCTTCTATTAAAAACTCAAGGAATGTACTACCAACTTGTTTACCATATCCCTCTTGGTTGTCCCAAAGAATGACAGGGCATTCACCATTTTTCAACTTGTTAGTGTCAAGACAATAAGAAAATTCATCTACATATTCGATCACTACAAGACCATCGGAAAGGTTATAATATTTTTTATATTCATTAGTCTGTTCGACAACTTCAGCACCATGAGAGTCATATCCGAGTATCATTGTTCCATATGCTCCCCCTGAACCATACTCAGTTAAAAACCACTTATAGCTGTCTGGAAGGGTTACATTGAGATCCTCCTCTATCTCTCTAATCCGCTCCTCAGTGACTCCTCCCGTGAGAATAGAATTTTCTTTATTTTCATCAAAGAAAGTTTTTATTTTCGAATAATCCATTAAACTTTCACCTCTTATTCTTGTTCTCAAATTGCTGAGCTCTCCATCTCCAATACCTTCTTCTGAAACTTTTATATTGTTTATCAAGTACTGGATCATTTCTAAAACTCTGTCCATTCCCTTTTAATCCATGCAAAACATCACTGTACTTATTATGCCAGCTTTCAGGTATCTCCAGCATAGTACCAGGCTCTTCTTGGATCAAATGATGCAAATTAATTTGGGTTCCATCTTTTGCAAAAGGAGCATTTCCACTTTTCATTAATTGAAGATTCGTAAGGCCTTTACGATTTTTTTGGTTCATATCAATATCTTTCATAGTATACACTCTGCGGCTTATGTCTTTAACTTTTCCCTTTGCTTTTACCTTGCCCTTAACCTCAAAGGCACCATACTTTTCTTTATTTAATTAAGGAAGGTTTATTTCTTGACCAGTAAACGGCTTTCTCGTTCCATCCGGGATTTTCTTTGCATTGGTCAAAAGTTCATTTTTAAGGTTTTGGCTGTCAACCACATTGTATGGTACGTTATCGGCCAGAGCAAGATCATA
>NZ_JAANHO010000012.1:0-94418 GCF_011800725.1 Bacillus sp. EKM208B
GCAGCGGTGACGGCGGTGGAAGACAAAGCGGGCAATACCGCGCTTTGCGCCTATGTCGCGCCTCAGCAGGACGATATTGAAGCGCTCAAAGCCGCGCTGAAAGACACGCTGCCTGACTACATGGTGCCGGCGTTCTGGGTGGAGATGGACGAGCTTCCGGTCACGGCAAACGGCAAGATTGACAAAAAAGCCTTGCCGGCGCCTGACATTGAAGCGGGAAGCGCCGCGTACAAAGCGCCGGAAACGGAGATGGAGACGCTGCTTTCCGACATTTGGCAGGAAGTGCTCGGTCTTGACCAGATCGGCGTAAGCGATAATTTCTTCACGCTCGGCGGCGACTCGATCAAAGGTATCCAAATGGCGAGCCGCCTGAACCAGCACGGGTATAAATTGGAGATGAAAGACCTCTTCCAGCACCCGACCATCGAAGAACTCGTCTCTTATGTGGAGCGGACGGAAGGCAAGCAGGCCGACCAGGGCCCTGTCGAAGGCGAAGCGGAGTTAACGCCGATCCAGCGCTGGTTCTTTGAACGAAACTTTACCGACAAACACCACTGGAATCAATCCGTCATGCTTCACGCGAAAGACGGCTTTGATCCGGACCTGGTGGAAAAAACCCTGCAAGCATTGATTGAACACCATGATGCGCTCCGCATGGTTTACCGTGAAGAAAGGGAAGGCATCATTCAGACATACCTCCCTGTCACAGAATGCAAGGCAAGCTTTGACATCGTTGATCTGTACGGAACTGACGAGGATATGCTGAAAAGCCAGATTCAGCGGCTTGCCGATCATCTTCAGGGCAGTCTTGATCTGGAGAACGGCCCGCTGTTAAAAGCGGAGCAATACCGGACAGAACAAGGCGATCATCTGTTAATCGCGGTTCACCATCTCGTCGTGGACGGGGTTTCATGGAGAATTCTGCTTGAGGATTTCGCTTCAGGTTATAAACAGGCGCAGCAGCAAAACAGCATCGTCCTCCCGCAAAAAACCCACTCCTTTAAAGATTGGGCGGAGGCGCTGAACACATTTGCGCAATCAGAAGAGCTGAAAAAGCAGGCGGATTATTGGGCACAGGCAGATGCGGAAGAACTCCGGCCGCTGCCGAAAGACCATGATCCGAACAAACGGCTCGTCAAACATACGGCGGCCGTGAAATGTGAATTAACTGAGGAAGAAACGGCACAGCTGCTTACAGATGTTCATCATCCGTACGGAACGGAAATCAACGACATTCTGCTCAGCGCGCTCGGCTTAACGATCGGTGAATGGACGGAAAACGGCAAAGTCGGCATCAACTTAGAAGGACACGGCCGGGAAGAAATCATACCGAATGTCAATATTTCACGGACGGTCGGCTGGTTTACTGCCCAATATCCTTTGATTCTGCAAATCAGCAAGGAAGACGGAGTCTCTTCCGTCATTAAAACGGTAAAAGAGACGGTGCGGCGCGTTCCTGATAAAGGTGTAGGATACGGGATTCTCCGGTATCTGTCATCCGATGAAACAGAACAAGGCGCCGCGCCTGAAATCAGTTTTAACTACTTAGGGCAGTTTGACAATGAAGTGAAAACGGAATGGTTTGAGCCGTCTCCATATGATATGGGACGTCAAGTCAGCGAAGAGTCAGAGGCGTTATACGCACTGAGCTTCAGCGGGATGGTTACAGGCGGCCGCTTCGTCATTTCCTGCTCATACAATCAGGAAGAATATGAAAGAAGCACCGTCGAAACACAGATGCAGCGGTTTAAAGACAATCTCTTAATGATCATCCGCCATTGCACGGCCAAAGAAGAGAAAGAATTTACGCCGAGCGATTTCAGCGCGCAGGATCTTGAAATGGATGAAATGGGAGACATCTTTGACATGCTTGAGGAGAATTTAACGTGACAAAAACAGATCACAGAAGGGGGGAGCGGAGCAGATGAGCCAATTCAGCAAAGATCAGGTTCAGGACATGTATTATTTGTCGCCGATGCAGGAGGGAATGCTGTTTCATACTCTCCTGAATCCCGGCCAAAGCTTTTATATCGAACAAATGACAATGAAAGTAAAAGGCAGCTTGAATATCAAATGCCTTGAAGAAAGCATGAATGTGATCATGGACCGGTACGATGTATTTCGTACCGTGTTCATTCACGAAAAAGTAAAAAGACCGGTCCAAGTCGTATTGAAAAAACGTCAGTTTCAGATAGAAGAAATCGATCTGACACATGTAACGGACAGCGAGCAAACAGCCAAAATCAATGAATACAAAGAACAGGATAAGATCAAGGGCTTTGATTTGACGCGGGATATTCCGATGCGGGCAGCCATTTTTAAAAAATCGGAAGAAAGCTTTGAATGGGTGTGGAGCTACCACCACATCATTTTGGACGGCTGGTGCTTCGGCATCGTCGTGCAGGATCTGTTTAAGGTATACAATGCCCTGCGCGAACAAAAGCCGTACAGCCTGCCGCCGGTCAAACCGTATAAAGACTATATCAAGTGGCTTGAAAAGCAGGATAAACAAGCATCACTGCATTACTGGCGCGGGTACTTAGAAGATTTTGAAGGACAAACGACATTTGCGGAGCAAAGAAAGAAACAAAAGGACGGCTACGATCCGAAAGAGCTGCTCTTCTCACTGCCGAAGCAGGAAACAAAAGCATTTACCGAGCTTGCAAAATCGCAGCATACCACTTTGAGTACGGCGCTGCAGGCGGTTTGGAGTGTATTAATCAGCCGCTACCAGCAGTCCGGCGATTTGATCTTCGGCACAGTCGTTTCCGGGCGCCCCGCAGAAATCAAAGGCGTTGAACATATGGTCGGGCTGTTTATCAATGCTGTTCCGAGGCGGGTGAAGCTGTCTCGGGATACCACATTTAACGGCTTGCTCAAGCAGCTGCAGGAGCAATCGCTGCAGTCTGAGCCGCATCAATATGTGCCGCTCTATGACATCCAAAGCCAGGCCGATCAGCCAAAGCTGATTGACCACATCATTGTGTTTGAAAATTATCCGCTTCAGGATGCAAAAAATGAAGAGAACAGTGAAAACGGCTTTGATATGGAGGATGTACACGTTTTTGAGAAATCGAATTATGATCTCAACCTGATGGCTTCTCCAGGTGATGAGATGCTGATTAAGCTTGCCTATAACGGGAATGTGTTTGATGAGGCGTTTATCCTGCGCTTAAAATCTCAGCTTCTCACAGCGATTCAGCAGCTCATCCAGAAGCCGGATCAGCCTGTCAATACGATCAGCCTTGTTGATGAAAAGGAAAGAGAGCTTCTGCTTACCGGCTTAAACCCGCCGGCTCAGACTCATCAGGCGAAGCCTCTGACGGATTGGTTCAAGGAAGCGGTGAATGTAAATCCTGATGCGCCGGCGCTTACGTATTCCGGCCAGACTCTTTCCTATCGTGAATTAGATGAGGAAGCGAACCGTCTTGCGCGCCGTTTGCAAAAGCAAGGTGCGGGCAAAGGCTCCGTTGTCGCGTTGTACACGAAGCGCTCGCTTGAACTGGTGATCGGCATTCTCGGCGTATTAAAAGCAGGAGCGGCTTATCTGCCGGTTGATCCGAAGCTGCCGGAAGACCGAATCTCGTATATGCTGGCTGACAGTGCGGCAGCCTGTCTGCTGACACATCAGGAGATGAAAGAAAAAGCGGCTCAGCTGCCGTATACAGGAACAACACTCATCATCGATGATCGGGCACGGTTTGAGGAACAGGCAAGCGATCCTGCAGCCGCAATTGATCCCGATGATCCGGCGTATATTATGTATACGTCCGGCACAACCGGAAAGCCGAAGGGCAATATCACCACTCATGCCAATATTCAAGGATTGGTCAAGCATGTAGATTACATGGCATTTTCTGAAAAAGATACGTTCTTATCTGTTTCCAATTACGCCTTTGACGCATTTACCTTTGATTTCTACGCATCAATACTGAATGCGGCACGGCTCATTATCGCAGATGAACATACACTGCTTGATACAGAACGGCTCACTGATCTGATCCGGCAGGAGAATGTCAATGTCATGTTTGCGACAACCGCACTTTTTAATCTTCTCACCGATGCGGGAGAGGAGTGGCTGAAGGGGCTTCGCTGTGTGTTATTCGGGGGTGAGCGCGCGTCAGTGCCTCACGTCAGAAAGGCGCTTGAGATCATGGGGCCTGGCAAGCTGATTAATTGCTACGGGCCGACTGAGGGCACGGTGTTTGCGACAGCTCACGTCGTGCACGACATACCGGATTCCATTTCCTCATTGCCGATCGGAAAGCCGATCAGCAATGCCAGTGTTTATATTCTGAACGGGCAAAATCAGCTTCAGCCATTTGGGGCTGTCGGTGAACTGTGCATCAGCGGAATGGGTGTATCAAAAGGGTATCTGAACCGTCATGACCTGACGAAGCAAACGTTTATCCCAAATCCGTTCAAGCCGGGAGAAACGCTTTACCGCACAGGGGATTTAGCACGCTGGCTGCCGGATGGAACAATTGAATACGCCGGGCGTATTGACGACCAGGTCAAAATACGCGGACACCGGATTGAGCTTGAAGAAATCGAAAAGCAGCTGCAGGAATACCCGGGTGTGAAAGATGCGGTCGTTGTTGCAGACCGCCATGAGTCCGGAGATGCATCAATCAATGCCTACCTCGTGAACCGGACGCCGCTTTCAGCTGATGACGTAAAGAGGCACTTGAAAAAACAGCTTCCTGCTTACATGGTGCCGCAAACCTTTACTTTCTTAGAGGAGCTTCCGTTAACGACAAACGGGAAGGTCAATAAACGGCAGCTGCCGAAACCGGATCAGGCTCAGCCGGCGAAAGAATGGATCGGGCCTCGAAACGCGACGGAAGAAACAATTGCGCACATCTGGTCCGACATCCTCGGCAGACAGCAGATCGGGATTCATGATGATTTCTTCGCGCTCGGAGGCCATTCCTTAAAAGCGATGACGGCAGCGTCGCGCATTAAAAAAGAGCTCGGTGCTGATATCCCGGTGCAGCTGTTGTTCGAAGCGACGACAATCGCAGACATTGCCGGTTATCTGCTTCACGGTGAAGAAAAAGGAATGAAAGATCTCACCATCATGAATAAAAATCAGTCTGACACACTGTTTGCGTTCCCGCCGGTTCTCGGTTACGGGCTGATGTACCAGCCGCTGGCAAAACAGCTGTCCGGCTATCGAATCTGCGCGTTTGATTTTATCGAAGAAGACAACCGCATCGAACGCTACACAGAGCTGATCAATCAGCTCCAGCCGGAAGGACCGGTCAAGCTGTTCGGATACTCGGCAGGCTGCACGCTCGCCTTTGAAACGGCCAAACAGCTTGAAGCCGAAGGACGTAAAGTGGAGCGGCTGATCATGGTCGATTCCTATAAAAAACAAGGCGTCAGCGACTTAGAAGGCCGCACCGTAGAAAGTGATGTCCAGGCGCTGATGAAGGTAAACCGGGACAATGAAGCGCTGAATAACGAAGCCGTCAAAGAAGGTCTCGCCAAAAAAACAAACGCGTTTTATTCTTATTTCGTGCATACCGTCAGTACCGGCACGGTTAATGCGGATATAGATCTATTAACGTCAGAACCGGACTTTGCGATGCCACCGTGGCTCGCTGCGTGGGAGGAAGCCACGACAGGTGAATACCGTGTGAAAAAAGGCTGCGGCACTCACGCAGAAATGCTTCAGGGAGAATGTCTCGAAAGGAATGCGGCATATTTGCTCGAATTCCTAAGGGAGGAACATCTGAAGCTGACAACTTCACGATAGAAAAGGAGGAAGCCCGCCAATGGTCCAGCTCTTTAAATCGTTCGATACCACGGAAAAAACGCAGCTTATCTGTTTTCCGTTCGCAGGAGGCTATTCCGCATCATTCCGCCCGCTCCACACCTATCTTCAAGGTGAGTGTGAGATGCTTGCCGCGGAACCGCCGGGACACGGAACAAATCAAATGTCCCCCGTTGAGGATTTTGAACAGCTTGTCAGTTTATACAAGCAGGAGTTGAATCTCCATCCTGACCGCCCGTTTGTGCTGTTCGGCCACAGTATGGGAGGCATGGTCGCTTTCAGGCTGGCGCAAAAGCTGGAGCGGGAGGGGATTTACCCGCAGGCCGTGATCATCTCAGCCATTCAGCCGCCGCATGTGGAAAGGAAAAAAGTGTCTCATCTTGATGATGAAAAATTTCTCGCCCATATTATTGAACTGGGCGGAATGCCGCAGGAGTTAGTGGAGAATAAGGAGGTCATGTCATTTTTCCTGCCTTCTTTCAGATCCGACTACCGCGCGCTTGAAAGCTTCCGTCCGTCTGATTCTCACATCATTCAATCACCCGTCCATATTTTTAACGGGCGGAAAGATAAAAAATGTATCAAAGATGCGGACGGATGGAAAAAATGGGCCGGCAATCCCGTATTTCATGAGTTTTCGGACGGCCACATGTTCATATTAAGTGAAACTGAAAAAGTGGCGGAACGAATCTATGAGATTATTAACAGGAGCACTGCAGGCCAATTGTTATAGGATATGACAGACAGCATTCGCTGTCTGTTTTTTGTAACAAAATCTGCCCGTGAGTTTTCTCATTTATCAAAAATTTTATGTTATGATTTGATGGAATATAATTTTGAAGGGATTGTCGTACATGAATGATGCAGCAAAAGAGCTGAACAGAACATTATCTGAAGAAAACCCGCACGTGCTTCATATGCTTTCTGATTTGGGCAGAGAGTTGTTTTATCCGAAAGGGGTGCTGACACAATCGGCGGAAGCGAAAGCCAAGGCCGGAAAGTATAACGCCACGATCGGGATTGCCACCTCACAAGGCGAGTCCATGCACTTTTCCCATATTCAAGAGACACTGTCCGCCTATAACCCCGATGATATCTACGATTATGCTCCGCCGCAGGGAAAAGAGCCGCTCAGACAGGAATGGCTGAAAAAAATGCGTCTCGAAAATCCTTCATTAGCCGGCAAAGACATCAGCACGCCGATCGTGACAAACGCTTTAACACACGGACTGAGCATTGCTGCCGACTTGTTCGTCAATGAAGGGGATGCGCTGCTTCTGCCTGATAAATATTGGGGAAATTACAATTTCATTTTCGGTGTCCGGCGCAAGGCATCCATTGAGACGTACCCGCTTTTTCAGCAGGATGGGCGTTTTAATGCGGCGGGGCTGTCCGAGCTGCTGAAAAAGCAGAAAGAAAAGGCGATTGTTGTGCTGAATTTCCCGAATAATCCGACAGGCTATACGCCGGGGGAAGAGGAAGCGTCAGAAATCGTCAGCGTGATTCTGGAGGCGGCGGAGGCCGGCAAAGAGATTGTCGTGCTCGTAGATGATGCGTATTACAATCTGTTTTACGATGAAACGGCCATTCAGGAATCCATCTTCAGCAAACTCGCCCAAGTGCACGACCGGGTGCTTTGCGTGAAAATAGACGGCGCGACGAAGGAAAATTACGCATGGGGATTCCGCGTCGGTTTTATTACGTACAGCACAAAAAGCGAAAAAGCGCTGCGCGTGCTCGAGGAAAAAACAAAAGGGATTATCAGGGGAACGATTTCAAGCGCCCCGCACCCGTCCCAAACGTTTATGCTGCGGGCGATGCAGTCACCGGAATACGAGAAAGAAAAATCGCTGAAATATAACATCATGAAAAAACGGGCTGACAAAGTGAAAGCCGTTCTTGCAGAAAACAAGCACTATGAAGACGTATGGACGCCTTATCCGTTTAACTCGGGTTATTTCATGTGTGTCCGGCTGAAAGACATAAACGCCGGCGAATTGAGAGTGTCGTTGCTTGAAAAGAGAGGAATCGGAACGATATCCATTAATGAAACCGATTTGCGAATCGCATTTTCATGTGTTGAAGAAGAACACATCGCGGATCTGTTCGAAGAAATTTATCAAGAAGCAAAGCAGCTGCAGAAACAGGCGGAAATATCAGGCTGACAAAAAAGGAGGGGGACACCCTCCTTTTTCTATGCTTACAGCAGCTCTTCATACGTTTTCATCTCAATCCCGTCACAAAAATCGGGATGCGCCGCACAAACGGCCAGCTTATACTCCTCGTCCGCCTCATATGTGCGGATGAAACAAGGTTCATGCCCGTCCGGGAGCTCAATGGACACATGGCCGTCGTCTTTAAGGCGGACGCTGAATGAATCAAGCGGCAGGGAAAGCCCTTTTCCGGCCTGCTTGATAAAGCTTTCTTTCATCGACCACAGGTGGTAAAAATAATCGGTCTGCTGATCGGGGTGTTTCGCTTGCAGATCACTGTATTCCGTCGGTGAAAAAAACCGTTTGGCGATATCAATCGTGCCGGGCTTCATTTTTTCAATATCAATGCCGATCGGTTTTGAATCAACGGCACACACGATCCAGCGCCCAGAGTGGGAAATGTTAAAGTGCATGTCCGGAAGCGCGGGGATGTACGGCTTTCCGTATTCCTGGACGCTGAATGAAATCCCGGCCGGATCAAGTCCGTAAGCCTTCGCCGCAGCGGTGCGGATCAGCATGTCGCCGATCAAGGTGCGGTGAGCATCCTCCTTATGGTAAAAGCGCCGGCATTTTTCCCGCTTTTCGGCGGACACGGCCGCCATCATCCGATCCTCTTCCCCTGCAGAAAGCGGGCGGTCCATATATACTCCGTAAATCTTCATGTCCAGATCCTCCGTCTGAAAATATTGTCAAAACCATCCTATCATATCAGACGAAAGCTGTCCGAAAATAAAAAAACAAAACCGTTTCGGCTTTGTTTTTAATGAACGGACGTTGCCCGCCCGGAGATCGCGTATGTTAACAGTTTAGAGGACTGCGGCAAAGAAAAACGCAGAATCAGCCCCGTCAAAACAGCCGTAATAATGGTTCCGGCGCCGATCGGTCCGCCCATCATCCAGGCTGCGGCAAGAATCGTCAGCTCAATGCCGTTCCGCACCCATTGTACGTTCCAGCCCGTTTTTTCAGATATCAGCATCATCAGAGAGTCCCGGGGGCCCGCGCCGAGCCCTGCTGATACGTAAATACCGACGCCGCAGCCGATCAGCAGCAATCCGATAGAAAAGAACACGGCCGCTAAGGAAAAAGCGTGCGCCTCAGGAAGCAGAAACGAAAAGAAATCAATAAACATTCCCATCAGCACCATGTTTAAGATAGCACCGATTTTCGGGAGCGTCCTCGTGAACAGGCAGGTTAAAGCGACGATGACCGCGCCGACCACGATGGACCATTGTCCGACAGAAAGCCCGAAATGCTGAAAAAGCCCATAATGAAAGGCATCCCAAGGGCTGATGCCGAGAGCTTTTCCTTTAATGGTTAACGATACCCCGAAAGACAAAATCAACAGACCGGCAAAATAAAACGTCCAGCGCATCAAGAATTCCCGCTTCAAAGAGGTCCCTTCTTTCATAAAATTTCATTAATTGTCATTGTAGCATAACCGCCAAAAAAAAGAAGAAGCGAAATCAGTGTTTCGCTTCTTCTCCCGCTCCTACAAAGGATTCAGTATACGATTTAAAAACCGCTGCGTGCGTTCTTCTTTCGGCGCGGAAAAAATGTGGGCCGGCGGTCCTTGTTCCACAATGACGCCGCCGTCAATGAAGATGACTTCATCGGCCACTTCCTGCGCGAATTTGATTTCATGCGTGACGACAACCATCGTCCAGCCTTCGTTTGCCAGATCCTTAATCACTTTGAGCACCTCGCCGACCAGCTCCGGATCAAGCGCTGATGTCGGTTCGTCAAACAGCATCAGCTCGGGCTGAATCGCAAGCGCGCGGGCGATGCCGACCCGCTGCTGCTGACCGCCGGAAAGCTGGAACGGATATAAATCCATTTTGTCTTTCAGTCCGACTTTTTCCAGAAGCTCCATCGCTTCTTTTCTGACTTGCTCCTTGTCGCGCTTTTGCACTTGAACGGGTCCTTCCATGACGTTTTCAAGCGCCGTGCGGTGAGGAAACAGATGATACGCCTGAAAGACCATGCCTGATTTGCGGCGGAGGCGGAGAATATCAGCCTGCTTCACTTTTTTGGAGAAATCTATTGAAAAATCTGAGAATGCCAGCTCGCCGCGATTGGGGATCTCAAGCGCGTTCAGACAGCGCAGAAGCGTCGTTTTTCCTGAACCGGACGGCCCCAGAATGGCGATGACTTTCCCTTTTTCTATCTCCATATCTATCTTTTTTAAAATTTCATTCTGTCCGAATGATTTATTTAATCCTTTGACGGAAAGCATATCGAAACCTCCTTATTTGGCCACATAACGGTCGAGACGCCGTTCGATCACATGCTGTACGATTGACAGCAAGAAGCAGATGATCCAATAAATAAAGGCGGCTTCAATATAGATGACCAAGATTTGATCAAGGTTTTGCGCGCCGATTTCCTGCGCTTTTCTGAACAGCTCCGCGACGAGAATCTGTGACGCGAGAGATGTATCCTTGATCAGGCTGATAAATGTATTTGATAATGGCGGAATGGACACGCGAAACGCCTGCGGCAGGATCACGCGGAACAATGTCTTGCGATAGGTCATGCCGATCGTATAACCGGCTTCCCATTGCCCTTTCGGCACGGATGAAATAGATGCCCGGATGATTTCAGAAGCGTAGGCGCCCACGTTTAATGAAAACGCGATGACTGCGCTTGGGAAAGGGTCCAGCGTAATATTAAATGTCGGGAACAGATAAAAAATGATGAACAATTGAACGAGAAGAGGAGTGCCGCGCACCGCTGATACGTATACGCTGAACACCCATCTCAATGGTTTCATATTTGACATTCTGGCGAGCGCCGTAATCAGCGCGATGATCATTCCGAAAATAAAGGAAAGAATGGTAAGGGGGATCGAGTAATAGATTCCCCCGGAAAGAATCGGCCAGAATGACTGCTGCACCAAATCCCATGGAATGGCTGTTGCAATCACGGGCTCCGGCATGTTACTTAGAAACATCTTCGCCGAACCATTTTTTCGCTATTTTAGAAAGAGTCCCGTCCTCTTTCATTTCTTTTAATGCTTTGTTGACGTGAGTCACAAGTTCGCCGCTTCCTTTTCGGAATGCGAAATACGTCTGCTGCGGCTGGCCTGCTTCAAACGCGATTTTCACGTTTTTATTGCCGGACGTTTTTAAGTAGTTCAGTACGGCAAGTTTATCGTTGTAAGTCAGATCAGCGCGGCCCTGCTGAATGAGCTGAAGGGATTGAGCCATGCCTTCAACGCCTTCAATTTTCGCGCCGGCTTCTTTCGCTAATTTATTGTAATTGCTTGTTAATGACTGAGCCGCTGTTTTTCCTTTGACATCAGCCTCTTTCGCAATCGTGCTGTCTTTTTTCGTCACGACGACTGCATTTGACGTTGTGTATTTATCAGAAAAATCATATTGGTTTTCACGGCCTGTTTTGCCGACTTGGTTGGCGACGACGTCAAACCGTTTCGCGTTTAATCCGGCAAACATGCTGTCCCATTGCGTTTCTTTGAAGTCAGCTTTCAGACCGAGGCGTTTCGCGACTTCTTGAATCACTTCAACATCATATCCGGTCAGTTTGTCACTCTTTTTATCATGGAAGGTAAACGGTTCGTACGTTCCTTCTGTGCCGACGGTCAGTACGCCTTTTTTCTTGACAGAAGCCCAAAGATCGCCGTCTTTTGACTTAGATCCGCTGTCCTGTGAGTTTCCGCAGGCTGCAAGCACCGCGATGCTGACCATCATGAACAAAGCGAATAATGCTTTTTTCATCTTCTTTATTCCCCACTTTTCTGAGTAGTTTTATTGAGAAAAAATAGCTCCCAATTGTAAAGGATAACTTTTTTTTAGTATGAGTCAAGTAATTGGTTTTCATAAGCGGGAATTCTTCGTGTTCTGAGATCAAAATAATTCCAAAAACTGTCTGACAGGCTTCGGCAGGTAGCTGTCTTTCCTCCAGATGACGGACGGTGTCATGACAAACGGGTTGTCTTCGATGATAACCGTTTTGACATGCGAGCGCATATGGACGGGAATCATCGTCAAAGGCAGAATCGTGGCGCCGAACCCTGACGATACGAGGCTCAAAAGCGTCGCGGAGTCATGACATTCACAGACAACCTGAAGGTCGAGACCGTACTGTTCACAAACTTGGAGGACTTGGTCATACACACCTCTTCCATTGACGGTACGCAAAAGGATCAGAGGCAAAGAGGCGATGTCATTCAGTTTAATCGTTTCACCGCACAGTCGTTTTGAATGCTCGGACAGCACCAATACACACGGAATGTCTTCAAGCTCCTTCGATTCAATGCCGTCGTTTTTAATCAAGGTGGTGGTCACGGCGGCGTCAATCTGCCGGGTTTCCAGAAGCTCGAGCAGTGAGACGGGTTCATCTTCCCAAATGTTAAAGGTGAGATGCGGAAACCGCTCTTTCATCTGTGACACTTTCTCAAGCATGAGCGCTGCGCAGTAAATGGTTGACCCGACGGCAAGTGTGCCGGCCACTTCTTCCTTCAGCTCTTGTACCTCGATTATGGCATCCTCAAACTTATGAAGAATCTCTTTCGCTCTTTTCAAAAAGACATTTCCTTCATATGTAAGGGTCATTTGTTTCTTTTTATTGCGGTCAAACAGAATGACGCCCAATTCTTCTTCGAGCTGTTTCAGCTGTCTGCTTAAAGGCGGCTGTGCCATATGAAGCTTTTTGGCGGCCGTCGTGATTTTCTGCTCTTGGGCAATGGTGATGAAATAACGCAATTGCCGGATATCCATGAGAACGCGCTCCTTTCTTTTATACCTTTAAGGTATGATACATAGATTTAACGAATATTTTTCATATGGATATATCAGGAGTATGATGGTTTTGACACCACATTTCAAGCGTAAAGGAGGGGTCAATATGAAGCTCGTCATCGGAATGACCGGGGCAACGGGAGCCATATTCGGGATCAGGCTTTTAGAATATTTAAAAGCTGCGGAGATCGAAACCCATCTTGTCGTGTCTCCTTGGGCAAATGTCACCATTACACATGAAACCGATTATACGTTAAAAGATGTCGAGAAACTCGCATCCTATACGTATTCTCACAAAGACCAGGCGGCGGCGATTTCAAGCGGTTCGTTTGAAACGGACGGGATGATCATCGCTCCGTGCAGCATGAAATCACTGGCAAGCATCCGCACCGGAATGGCTGACAATCTGCTGACAAGGGCGGCTGACGTCATCCTGAAGGAGCGGAAAAAACTTGTGCTGCTGACTAGAGAAACGCCGCTCAGCCAAATCCATTTAGAAAATATGCTAACGCTTACAAAAATGGGTTCCGTCATTCTTCCGCCGATGCCGGCATTTTATAACAAGCCGGCTGACATGGATGAATTGATCGACCATATTGTGTTCCGGACGCTCGATCAGTTCGGCATCCGTCTGCCGGAAGCGAAACGGTGGTACGGAATTGAAAAACAAAAAGGAGGAATCTGATAATGGCCTATCAGGATTTTAGGGAATTTCTCGCCGCTCTTGAAAAAGAAGGGCAGCTCTTAACAGTCAACGAAGAGGTAAAACCGGAGCCGGATCTGGGTGCCGCTGCGCGTGCAGCCAGCAATCTCGGGGATAAAACCCCTGCGCTTTTGTTTAACAATATTTACGGACATCACCATGCGCAGGTGGCTCTGAATGTCATCGGCTCGTGGCCGAATCACGCGATGATGCTCGGCATGCCGAAAGATACGCCTGTAAAGGAACAATTCTTTGAGTTTGCCAAACGGTACGATGCATTTCCGATGCCGGTCAAACGGGAAGAAACCGCGCCGTTTCATGAAAATGAAATAACGGAAGATATCAATCTATTTGACATCCTTCCGCTATTCAGAATCAACCAGGGGGACGGCGGCTACTATTTGGATAAAGCGTGTGTCATTTCCCGCGATCTTGAAGATCCGGACAATTTCGGCAAGCAGAATGTCGGCATTTACAGAATGCAGGTAAAGGGAAAAGACCGCCTCGGCATTCAGCCCGTGCCTCAGCATGATATTGCGATTCATCTTCGCCAAGCTGAAGAACGCGGCGTGAATCTTCCCGTTACGATCGCGCTCGGCTGTGAGCCGGTGATTACGACAGCTGCGTCAACTCCGCTGTTATACGATCAATCCGAGTATGAAATGGCCGGCGCGATTCAAGGGGAGCCCTACAGAATCGTCAAATCTAAATTGTCTGATTTAGACATCCCTTGGGGCGCTGAAGTCGTTCTGGAAGGAGAGATCCTTGCGGGAGAACGGGAATACGAAGGACCTTTCGGTGAGTTCACGGGCCATTATTCCGGCGGCCGCAGCATGCCGGTGATCAAAATCAAACGGGTATATCATAGAAACAATCCGATTTTTGAACATTTATACTTAGGCATGCCGTGGACGGAGTGCGATTATATGATCGGCATTAATACGTGCGTGCCGCTTTACCAGCAGCTCAAGGAAGCTTATCCGAACGAAATTGTCGCCGTGAACGCGATGTATACGCACGGGCTGATCGCCATTATTTCCACGAAAACGCGCTACGGCGGCTTTGCCAAGGCGGTCGGCATGCGCGCCCTGACCACGCCGCACGGACTCGGCTACTGCAAAATGGTCATTGTCGTGGATGAGGATGTCGATCCGTTTAACCTCCCGCAAGTCATGTGGGCGCTCTCAACGAAAATGCATCCGAAACACGATGCAGTCATCATTCCTGACCTGTCCGTCCTTCCGCTTGACCCGGGGTCTGATCCGGCAGGGATGACACACAAAATGATTCTTGACGCCACAACGCCTGCCGCGCCGGAAACAAGAGGCCATTATTCGCAGCCGCTTGATTCTCCGCTGACAACGAAAGAGTGGGAACAAAAACTGATGGACTTAATGAATCAATAAGAAAGGATGAGATTGCAATGAAAACATGCCCGCGCTGTGAATCGAAAAAAGGAGAAACCGTCAGCCAATCGCCGGTCAAAGGCGCTTGGGAAATTTACCAATGCCAAACCTGCTTTTTCACATGGAGATCCTGTGAACCGGAAAGCATCACGAATCCGGCGGCATTCAACCCGGCATTTAAAATTGATCCGAAAGAAACGGAGACGGCCGCACATGTTCCCGCTGTTCCGGAAAGAAAAGCGTAATGCTGACGGAGCACTTGCCGGAGGCGCTTTACACGCTTTTAGACGGGACGGAGCTTGAAAAAAAGCAGCACGACGCATTTGTGCTCCAATCCGTGACAAAAGAAGGCCGTCCGCACGCGGCCATGATCAGCGCCGGTGAAATCGTGGCCGTGAGCAGAACAAATCTTCGGCTCGCCTTATGGAAAAACACGACGACCGTAAGCAGCCTGCTGCATTCGGGACAAGCGCTTTTCATCGCCTGGCACGGAGGAGCCGCATATTACGTCACATTGGAATGTGAGGCGCTTCCGCCGCTGAAAGAGGCGAAACACGAGCGGGAACGGTTCAGCTGCCGCGTGTTCACCGTCAAGGAAGATCGGGCGAAATACGCGGATCTGACATCCGGACCGGCCATCCAGCTCCACGAACCGGAAGATGTCTTGAAGAGATGGAGAGAAATACTTGAGGAGTTAAAACGATAGACGCATAAAAAAGCCTGCGGACGATTCCGCAGGCTTTTCTTTTATTGTACGCCTTTCATCGCCCGTTTAATGACGGGAGACAGAAGAATCAAAATAATACCGAGAATGATCGAAACAAGACCGATTGAGCCGAAGTAGGCCGCTTCAGAAATCTTATCAAACAAACCGACTACTTTTGCGTTCAGGGCTTGACCGCAGGCGTTTGTTAAAAACCACATGCTCATCGTCTGCGCTGAGAAAGCGGCAGGCGCAAGTTTTGTTGTGACGGATAAACCGACCGGTGAAAGGCAAAGCTCACCAAGCACAACCAAAAGGAAGCTGAGCACAAGCCAAAGCGGGCTCACAAGCTCGCCGCTTCCGCCCATAACCGGAAGCACCATGACTAAAAATGATAATCCGGCAAGGATAATGCCGATCGCGAATTTAATCGGTGTTGAAGGCTGGCGTTTGCCGAGCTTCATCCAGATCCAGGCGAACACCGGCGCGAAAATAACAATGAATAATGGGTTCAGAGACTGGAACCATGAAGACTCAAGATGCATGCCCGCAAAGGAAAGTCTCGTGCGCTGATCCGCATATAAAGCAAGAATCGTCGCGCCCTGCTCCTGAATCGCCCAGAACATTGCCGCTGCAACAAACAGCGGAACATAAGCCGCAAGCCGTGATTTTTCCGTTTTCGTCGCTTTTTTGCTTGTGAACATCACGATAAAGTAAATAACCGGAATGACAATGCCGAGGATACTGACGGTGTCAATCACACGCTGGATCGTCAGCCAGCCGGTTTGGATCAGAACGATGATAACGGCTGCTGCGATGACCACTCCGATTCCCGTGCCGATCACTGATGATTTAGAAATCGGATTCGGTACATTGGAGCCTGCTTTGCCGAGGTATTTCTTTCTCGTAAGAGCGAAAACAATCAGTCCGAGGAACATACCGGCCGCGGCGCATCCGAAGCCTAAGTGGTAGTTGTACTTCTGTCCGAGTGTTCCGACAATTAGCGGCGCAAGCAATCCGCCGAGGTTGATGCCCATGTAAAAGATGCTGAAACCTGAGTCGCGGCGCTCGTCTTCCTTCGTATATAAATCTCCGACAACGCTGGATACGTTTGGTTTAAGCAGGCCGGTTCCGATAATGATCAGAGCCATGCTGGTGAAAAACGCCGCCGTGCTGCCAGGGAAGGCAAGAGCGATGTGCCCGAACATAATTAAAATTCCGCCGTAAAATACGGTGTTTGCCGTGCCGAATACCCGGTCGGCCAGCCATCCGCCGATGACGCTCGACATGTATACGAGAGACCCGTATATGGACATGATGGCAACTGCGGTCGTTTTATCAAAGCCGAGACCGCCATGAGCGACTTCCGTGTATAAATAGTAAAGCAATATGGCTCTCATACCATAGTAGGAGAAACGCTCCCAAAATTCGGTGAAAAACAGTGTGAACAAGCCGCGGGGATGACCGAAAAAGCCTCGTTGCGGCACAGTTTCTGTTATAGAGTCCTTATCAATAGATGCCACCTGAGCCAACCCTTTCTTAAAAAAGTGTATTACAAAAATCATATTCTTATATAATACTTGTGTCAATATAATTTATACTGAATTCAAAAAATTCCAGAATGAAAAGATATTAAAACGTTGAATATAGACGAATTTTCCTAATTCCAATGACTTATTTTGTTATATTATCTGACTAAACTATCTTTATAAACTTTTTTAATAAAATTTAAAGTATGTACAGGCGGAGCGGGATATGGCGGAATAAGATGACAATAAGAGAGGAAGGAGGAGATTATCACTTGCCGAATCGTATATTGGATATAACGGATTGCGGTGTGGCGGCAGACGGAAAAACCGACGTGACGGGCGCCATCAACCAATGCTTGGCCAGAGCCGTCAGCGAAGGCTGTCATACGGTGTTTTTTCCGCCGGGAACGTATAAAATCAACGGCACGCTTGGCGGGGACAGCAGCCAGCCGTTTCGGAACGCCGGGATTAACGTGCCGAGCCATCTCACCATCGTTTTAGATCCGGAATGCACGATTAAAGTGGCGCCGAACAGCTCCTGGGGCTATTCGGCTTTCTATATAGGCAGGCGTGAAAATGTCACCATCACCGGCGGCCGGATCATCGGGGAACGGGATGAACACACGTATACCAATGTCCCTTTGCGTTCGACCCATGAATGGGGGTTTGGAATCTGTATTGAAGGCAGCAGCAATGTGCTGATCGAAAATGTGAAGATTTCCGATTTTACGGGAGACGGCATAATTGTCAGCCCGCTCGGGTTAAAAACAAACAGTGATTACGAAACTTCAGAACAGGTGACCATCCGCCGCTGTGAGATCAGGCAGTCAAGGCGGAACAACATTTCAATCACCGGCTGCCATACCGTTACGGTGGAAGAATGTGTGATTGAAGACGCCGGACAAGGGAACGGAACGGCTCCGAAATTCGGAATCGATATTGAATCGTACGGAGAAGGCGATATTGATTATGAAGAAGCTCTTCATATTACGGTCCGCAACAACTTCTTTTCCGGAAACGCCGCAAGCTCAGTCACCAACTTTAACGGATATAATGTGTTAATTGAAGGAAATCATTCCGATAACACAATCAGCTACGGGTATGGGGCACATACCGTCATTTCGGGCAATGTCTTCTTTCGGTCAGACGGCGGCTCAAGGACCGCAGTTGCCGGACAAGGTGTGTCACAAGGACAGGACAGCAGCAATGCCGTCATTTCCAACAATCTGATTACCGGTTTTTCCACCGGAATAGATGTAAGGGGAAAAAGCGTCCTCGTCACCCATAACAAAATCAATCAATTTGAAAATACGGGCATTTCCGTCTATCAGGCGGAAGATGTGACCGTTGACGGCAATGTCATTGAAAACGGACGTTCCGAAACGAGACGAAGCACGGGGATGCGGGCGACGCTGTCGGAAAACGCCGTCTTTACGAATAACACTCTGAATCAGGTGACAGACGGAATCAGCATGTCGGCCGGCAATATCACCGTAAAACAAAATGTGCTGACATCGTTCAGCCGGGGCATATGGGTCACAGGCGGAAATGCCGTTATTGAAGGAAATACGCTGATTCCGAATGCGTATCAGGGGGCCGCGGAGTCCTATGCCGTATCTGTGACAAATGACGCCAGGGCTGTCATCAAGGGAAATCTCTTCAAAAGCTACAAAAACTATCCCGTGTTCAGTTCAACATCCTCGGGAACCTCTGTCATCAGCAACCGCTTTGAATCATCACCGCTTATCGTTACCGTGTATCTGAACTCAGGCACGCATGAAGTCATAGACAATACGCTCACGATCAACCGAACGGCGGGCAGCCCGATCGGCATCTATCTGAATGGAGCCTCCAATTCCCTCGTGTCGGGCAATACCATCAACAACCTTTCCGCCGCTTCTGCTTCCGCCATCCAAACCAATTCCTCCGCAAGCACCAAAATCATCGGCAACCGCATTATCAAGGGCGTCATTGTGAAACACACGACAGATACGGAAAGCGGAAATATCGTCATCTGAAAACAACCTGCGCCGGAAACATAAAAAGAACACATGAACTCCGAAAGAAGGAGGGATGTGTTCTTTTTTGACACAATACAGCCGTGCGCCTGTCAGGCATCTTTTTTACCTGATTTATATAAAACGATCATTTCTCTGATTAAAAAGAGGGCGAATAAAAACAGCATCAGCCATTCTGAGAAGGTGGTCAATTTAAAAGCGGACAGGTTGTTTTGGACCGCTCCATAGAAACTGAAACCTTGCAGCATATCCATCGTTAGTGAAATGATCAGACAGGCAGCAAGCAAAAAAAATGAAACCCCCAATATTTTCATGTGCATCACTCTCCCTTTTTATCCTTTTCGATTACGCAGAACTTATACAGACTTTCCGCCGTGCATAATCTTTTGCCGTACAGGAAGAATATGAAAAAAACGAGGAAAGGTTTTTTGCGATATGCCGCCATTTTTTAAGCAGAAGAAACAAAAAAAAGCCGATCAAAACGACCGTGACAATGAAGGCAGAAAAGAAGCGGACAGCCAGCCGGACAAAGAGCGGGATGAGCCGATCTCCCTCAGCTTAAAGCAAAATATGAAGAAACTGTCTGAGAGGTTCGGCAACAGTGCCGATGTCGTCATCCGCCGGCTGAAAATCGGAAAAGAAGAGCTTCCGGCCGCAATTGTGTATATCGCCGGTTTGGTAGACGAACAGCTTGTCAGCCAATCCCTTCTGGAGGATTTAATTGACATCCCGTCCGTTCAGCCGGAACAAGCGGTCTGCCTGATATACGATAAAACGCTTGCGATCGGCGGGGTGAAAGAGGAAGAAAAATGGAAAAGTCTTTATGCCGGGCTGGTGGCGGGCAGCACGCTCATTTTTGTCGACGGGGCTGACAAGGCGCTGATCGCCAGCACGGAAGGGGGAGAGCACCGGTCCATTCAAGAGCCGAGCACCCAGGTCTCTTTCCGCGGCCCGCGGCAGGGATTCACTGAATCTCTGCAAACCAATATTTCCATGATCCGCAGGTATGTAAAAACGCCTGATGTATGGGTTGAAAAAATGGAGATCGGACACGAAACGAATACGGATGTCGCGCTGATGTATATTAACGGAATTTGCGATAAAAAGCTGATTAAGGAAGTCCGCAAGCGGCTGAAGCACATTGACATCGACAGCATTCTGGAATCCGGCTACATTGAACAGCTCATTGAAGACGCGCCGTTTTCTGTGTTTCCCACCGTATATCATACAGAGCGGCCGGACGTTGTGGCGGGGAATCTGCTGGAAGGACGATTTGCGATTGTCGTGGACGGAACGCCGTTCGTTCTTCTCGCGCCGGCATTATTTATTCAATTTTTTCAATCCGTTGAGGATTATTATTCACGATTTGATATCGCCACTAGCATCAGGGTGCTGCGGGTTTTGATCTTCTTCATTTCACTGGTGGCGCCGGGGATTTATGTGGCGGCGACGACCTTTCACCAGGAAATGATTCCGACGCAGCTGCTGATTGTCATCGCGGCCCAGCGGGAGACCGTGCCGTTCCCGGCTGTGATTGAAGCGCTGACGATGGAAGTGGCCTTTGAGATTCTCAGGGAGGCGGGTGTCCGGCTTCCGAGAGTTGTCGGCTCCGCCGTTTCCATAGTCGGAGCGCTTGTCATCGGCCAGGCCGCCGTACAGGCCGGCATTGTTTCCCCAGCCATGGTTATCGTCGTCGCCCTGACGGCGATTGCCAGCTTTGCTACCCCGGCTTTTGACATGGCGATATCTGCGCGCCTGATCCGGTTTCTCTTTATTCTGTCGGCGGCGGTCATGGGATTTTACGGGCTGATTCTGGGCATTATCATGATGTTTGTCCATCTGTGCGGCCTGCGTTCATTCGGATTTCCGTATATGTCCCCGCTCGCTCCTTTAACCCCGGGCGGGCTGAAAGATTCCCTCCTCCGCGCCCCGTTATGGGCGGATGAAAAAAGGCCGGGACTGCTCGTGCAGGAAAACAACAGGCGCCAAGGGGAACATCAAAGACCGAAACCGGAGACTTCCAGAGGGATGGTTAATAAAGATCTAGAAGAGGGCGACGGTAATGAAAAGACGTAAATGGATGCTTATCCTTTGTACGATGGTTTCCCTTATGTTTGTATCCGGATGCTGGGATAAAAGGGAGCTGACCGATTTGGCGGTGATCTCCGCCATCGGTATTGACCGGACCAAAACAGGAAAATATGTCCTTCATTTCCAAATTATCAATCCGGGGAATGTGGCCGGCGGCCTGCAGGGCGGCGGAGCGGGAGACCGGCCTCCGGTTTCCGTCTATTCGGTGTCCGGAGACAATATGACGGAAGCTTTGAGAAAAGGCTCGATGAAAGTGTCCAGAAGGCTCTATTTTGCCCATACGAATCTCGTGGTGTTCAGTGAAAAACTGGCGAAAGAGGAAGGGCTCAGTTTTATTCTGGACAATCTTGACCGCGACACCGAATTCAGGACGACCGCAACCGTTGTGATCGCGCATAATTGCAAGGCTGAAGACATTATTAAAGTGCTGACGCCGATTGATAAAATCCCTTCCAATAAAGTGAACAAGACGCTCAGCTTCACGCAGGAACAATACGGCAGAGTCATTAAAACCAGCCTTCAGGACGTTCTGATTGATCTCGCTTCTCCGGCCGGGTCGCCGTTTATTCCTGGTTATGAAATGCACGGAGACGATAAAGCCGGTCCTACGATGGAAAATACGCAGACAACTGAACCGAAAGCAGTGCTGTCAGCGGACGGACTGGCGGTGTTCAAAAAGGATGGGAGGCTGGATTACTGGATTGAGGATGACGACAGTGTGGGGGCTGTATGGCTGCTCAATAGGATCAAACATACGTTCATCAATGCGGATTGGAAGAACGTGAAGCATGCAATCAGTCTGCAGGTCACCCGCCAGAATACAAAGGTGACGGCCACTTTTCCGAACGGAAAACCGAATATTCACGTGCATGCTCAGGTCGAGGGGCTGGTGGACGCTGTCAGATACCCTTTCCATCTGTCTGATCCGCAAGTGCTGATGACGATGCAAAAGGCGCTCAGCGTGCAGCTTGAGAAAGATATCACCAAATCGATTGAAGATATAAAAGCCCATAAGAATGACTTCGTCGGCTTCGGAGACCTGATCTATCGGAAGCATCCGGACAAATGGAAAAAGTTCAAAGGGAAGTGGGATGAAGAATATTTCCCCAATCTCCCCGTAGATGTCAAAACGGAAGTCATTATCAGAAGAACGGGCTTGCGGAATAATCCTCTCTCAGACAAGCTTGAGCATGATTGATTTGAGGAGAAAGGAGCGAAGCGTATGGAAAATGCGAAAATCGGCACGCGTCAGCTGTTTATTATGATCATTTTGTTTGAATTGGGCAGTTCGTTATTGATCCCGCCGGGCACGATGGCCGGGCGGGATGCGTGGCTGTCCGTGCTTCTCGGGTGCGTTATCGGTCTCGGACTTTTCTACGTTTATCAGGCGCTGTATCAATTTTTTCCTGAGTCTTCTCCGAGAGATTACATGAACGAACTGATCGGCAGACATCTGAGCTGGGCTGTCTCCCTTCTTTATATTCTCTATTTTGCTTATATCGCGGCCCGCGTATTGCGGGATTTTGGCGAAATGCTTGTCACCTTCGCCTACCAGGACACGCCGCTTTTAATTGTGAATGCCATGCTGATGATCGCCGCGATATTTGCGGTCAGAAAGGGAATTGAAGTGATAGCGAGAGCCGGCGAGCTGCTGTTTGGCATTATGTATTTCCTGACAGCCGTCGGGCTGATCCTCATTATCAGCTCAGGCACGATAAACCTCAGATTTCTCCAGCCCGTTTTAGCGGAGGGTGCAGGAACGGTCATTTATTCCGTGTTTAAACAGACGATGTTCATCCCGTTCGGTGAATTAATCGTGTTTGTCATGATTTTCCCTTATTTAAAAGATCGGAAAAAGGTGAAGAAAACCGGATTTCTGGCGATTATCATCAGCGGCCTGATTTTGGCAATGTCAGTGGCGATTAATATTTGTGTGCTGGACGTCAACTTAATGCTCCGCTCTCAATTTCCGCTGCTGAGCACCATACAGACAATTAAAGTGGAAGAGTTTTTAGACCGGCTGGATGTCTTTTTCATGCTCGTGCTCGTCATCGGCGGTTTTTTCAAAGTCAGCCTTTTTACATATGCGGTTGTCGTGGGCGTGTCCACGCTGTTTAAAGAAAAAAATCCGTCCCAGCTGGTCTTCCCGGTCGGATTGGGGGTGCTGATTCTCTCCATCAGCATCGCAAGCAATTTTTCGGAACACATGAATGAAGGCTTAAACATTGTGCCGATCTATATTCATCTTCCGTTTCAAGTGCTGTTCCCCGTTTTGCTGCTTATCATTGCCGTTATTAAGAAAAAGGTCAAAGGGACCGTCTATACAGTTTCGAAGAAATAACCCGGCCGGTGCGCCGGGTTTTTTTAAATATCATGATTTTTGTCTTAATGCATTGACAAACTTGCCTGACAATTGTACATTTTGATTTATTCTTATAAAATTACTAGGAAATATAGGTTTAGTGGTGTTAATATTTTCCGAACCGTATTTCAGAATAGAAGGAGATCCATCATGACAAAGAAAAAAGAAATCAAACTCGGTGTGTTTCTCGCGGGCACCGGCCATCATGTCGCTTCTTGGAGACATCCTCAGGCACCGGCGGACGCGAGCATGAATTTGGATTATTTCAAAGAACTGGCGAAAACGGCTGAGCGGGGGAAATTGGACATGCTGTTTTTGGCGGACAGTTTATCAATAGACGGCAAATCACATCCGAATGTGCTGACGCGCTTTGAGCCGTTTACGCTGCTGTCGGCGCTCGCTCAGGTCACATCCCGCATCGGTCTGACGGCGACCGCATCTACCACATACAGCGAACCGTTCCATATCGCGAGGCAATTTGCATCACTTGATCATCTTTCCAACGGCCGCGCGGGCTGGAATGTCGTCACATCTTCGATTGAATCGACCGCGCTTAATTTCAGCGGCGAAAAGCATCTTGAGCACCATCTCAGATATCAGCGCGCGGAAGAATTCGTTGAAGTCGTCAAAGGATTATGGGATTCGTGGGAGGAAGACGCCTTTATCCGTGACAAAGAATCAGGAGCATTTTTTGATAAAGACAAAATGCATGAATTGAACCATAAAGGAACATATTTCTCCGTGAGAGGGCCGTTAAATGTCGCCCGCACACCTCAAGGGCGCCCGGTCATTATTCAGGCCGGATCATCAGGAGACGGAAAAGCGCTGGCCGCCAAAACGGCGGAGGTCATTTTCACCGCGCAAAATCATTTGGAATCCGCGCAGGATTTCTATCAATCTATTAAAGAACAAGCGGCTTCTTTCGGCCGTGATCCTGAAAAAATCGCGATCATGCCGGGAATTTTTCCCGTTATCGCCGATACCGAAGAAGAAGCAAAGGCAAAATATGAAGAGCTCCAAGACCTCATCATTCCGTCTGTCGGCCTGAACATTCTGCAAAACTATCTGGGCGGCGTCGACCTTTCCGCCTTCCCGCTTGACGGCCCGCTGCCTGAATTGGATGCGGATGCGTCGAATGCCGTTAAAAGCCGGTTCAAGCTCGTTCAGGAGATGGCCAAACGCGATAACATGACCATCCGCGAACTTTACAAATATGTGGCGGGTTCAAGAGGCCATCATATCTTTGTCGGAACGCCGGAACAGCTTGCCGATAAGATGGAAGAATGGGTCGGAAAACAAGCTTGTGACGGTTTTAACATCATGCCGCCGCTTTTGCCTGAAGGTCTCACTCTTTTTGTAGACAAAGTGATTCCGATTTTACAAGAACGGGGCGTGTTCAGAAAAGAGTATGAAGGAACGACGCTCAGAGAACATTTCGGACTGGAAAAACCGGCAAACCGATATGCCGGCTAAAGGAGGGCTCATCATGTCAAGACAATACCGGCTCGCAACGGAGGCAGACGCTGATGAGCTGCTTTCACTGACACTGCGGGCGTATGAACCGATCCGCAAGCTCGGCATCAACTTTGCCGCTGCCACGGCGGATAAGGAGCTCGTTTTGAATAACATACAAAAAAACGCCTGTTACGTTTTGGAAGAAGACGGACGGATTCTGGCGACGATTTCTCTGCGGATGCCGTGGGGGCCGAATCCCGGGCCGTATGGTGTCCCTCATATTTGGTGGTTCGCCGTCGATCCTGAAACCGGAAAAAAAGGGACGGGCTCGGACATGCTGGAGTGGCTGGAGAATACAGTGCTCCGCGATACATTAAAAGCGCCTTTCGTGTCACTGGGCACAGCGGACAAGCATCCGTGGCTGATCGGCATGTACGAGCGGAAAGGCTACGTCCGTGCAGGCGAAAAGGATTTAGGAAAAGGGCACATCACCATTTATTTAAAAAAACAATTGCAGGATTAACATTTTAATAGGAAAAGGCGGGATTTCAATGAAGAAGAAAACATGGGCTTTGCTGCTGTCTGCCGCGCTTTTGGCGGTCTTATCAGCATGCGGAAACGGAAAAGAAAGCGAAGGCGGCGATAACGTACTGCATGTAGGCGCCACCGGACAAAGCTATCCGTTCGCATATAAAGAAAACGGCAAGCTGACCGGCTTTGACGTGGATGTCATGGAAGCCGTCGCGAAAAAAATCAACATGAAACTGGACTGGAAGCTGCTTGAATTCAGCGGTCTGATGGGAGAGCTCCAGACCGGCAAACTCGATACCATCTCTAACCAGGTCGCTGTCACGGACGAACGCAAGAAAACGTATAACTTCACAGAACCGTATTCGTATGCGGGCACTCAAATCGTCGTCAAAAACGATAACAAAGACATCAAATCAGTCAACGATCTAAAAGGAAAAACAGTGGCGGCCGTTCTGGGCTCAAACCACGCGAAAAACCTTGAGAGCAAGGACCCGGATAAAAAAATCAACATTAAAACATATGAAACACAAGAAGGTACGCTGAAAGACGTGGCTTACGGACGGGTTGACGCTTATGTAAACAGCCGCAGCGTCCTGATCGCCCAGATCAAAAAGACCGGTCTGCCTCTGAAATTAGCAGGAGACCCGATTGTCTATGAAAAAGTCGCTTTCCCGTTTGCGAAAGATGCGGCTCACGATAAAATCCGTAAAAAAGTAAACAAAGCCATTGAAGACCTGCGGAAAGACGGCACGCTGAAAAAGCTGTCTGAAAAGTACTTTAACGAAGATATCACAACGGAAGCAAAGCATTAAGAAACGGCGGTGAAAATCGAGAATGAACAGCATTGATTGGGGATTTATGTTTTCAGCTTTTCCCGCGTTAATCGAAGCCTTGCCGATCACATTACTTATGGCCGTCGCGGCCATGGTATTTGCCGTGATCGGCGGCCTTATATTAGCGCTTATCACAAAAAATCGTGTTCCTGTGCTTCACCAGCTGTCAAAGGTGTATATTTCATTTTTCCGGGGCGTGCCGACGCTCGTGCAGCTTTTCTTAATTTATTACGGCCTGCCTCAGCTGTTTCCCGGAATGAGCAAGATGACGGCGTTAACTGCGGCGATTATCGGGTTAAGCCTGAAAAATGCCGCCTACTTGGCTGAAATCTTCCGCGCGGCGCTCAACTCAGTCGATGAGGGGCAGCTTGAAGCCTGTCTGTCTGTCGGAATGACAAAATCCCAGGCGTACAGACGGATCATTTTCCCGCAAGCCGTCAGAAACGCGCTTCCCGCGACGGGAAATACGTTTATCGGCCTGTTAAAAGAAACATCGCTCGCCTTTACATTAGGAGTGATGGAAATGTTCGCCCAAGGAAAAATGTACGCATCAGGCAACCTCAAATATTTTGAGACGTATTTAGCCGTCGCGGTCATGTACTGGATTCTTACGATTATTTACAGTGTGCTGCAGGATCTGCTCGAACGGGCGATCAGCAAGCCTTATCGCACATAGGAGGAGGCTCAGGATGATACAAGTCAGACATATTCGAAAAGCATTTAAAGACCTTACCGTACTTGACGGGATCGATCTTGAGATCAAAAGCGGCGAAGTCACGGCCATCATCGGCCCGTCAGGCTCGGGAAAATCAACGCTCCTCCGTTGTTTGAATCTGCTGGAGCGCCCGGATGACGGCATCATTGAAATCGGTGATGCAAAGCTGAATGCCTCGTCCTATTCGCGCAAAGACGTTCATAAGCTTCGCCAGCAGACGGCGATGGTGTTTCAGAATTACAACCTGTTCAAAAACAAAACCGCCCTGCAAAATGTGACAGAGGCGCTGATCACCGCGCAAAAGAAACCGAAAAAAGAAGCGGAACAGATCGGTATGGATCTGCTGCGGCAAGTCGCTTTAGAACACAAAGCGGACAGCTACCCGATTACGATGTCAGGCGGGCAGCAGCAGCGGATCGGGATTGCGCGCGCCTTGGCCGTTGATCCTCACGCGATTTTACTGGATGAACCGACTTCGGCCCTTGACCCTGAGCTTGTAGCCGGGGTGCTCCAAGTCATCAAATCAATTGCCGAAAAACAGACAACCATGATCATTGTCACGCATGAGATGGCTTTTGCTCGTGAAGTGGCCGACAAGGTTATTTTTATGGCAGACGGACGCATCATCGAACAGGGAACGCCGGAAGAGCTGTTTGACAATCCGCAGAACGAACGGACGAAAAAATTCATTAAGCAAGTGGGAGAGCCCGCCGAACTTGTCTAAGAAGGGAAGAAGAAGAAATGGCAAATGAAACGTATGAATCATTAAACAAACGTTTAATCAATATCCGCCGCGACCTTCATGAGCACCCTGAGCTGTCAGGCGAGGAATACGAAACGACGAATAAAATCCGCCGCTGGCTGGAGGAAGAAGGAGTCACGGTTCTTGATGTGCCGAAACTTCAAACCGGAGTGATCGCTGAAATCAAAGGAGACAAAAGCGGCCCCGTCATCGCCGTCAGAGCGGACATCGACGCATTGCCGATCGAAGAGAAAACAAACCTTCCGTTTGCTTCGCGAAACAGCGGCGTGATGCACGCCTGCGGCCATGATTTCCATACGGCATCTATCCTCGGCACGGCTTTCTTATTAAATGAGAGAAAGCATGAGCTGAAAGGAACGGTGCGGTTTATTTTTCAGCCCGCGGAAGAAATCGCCGCCGGAGCAAGACAGGTCATTGAAGCCGGCGCGCTTGACGGTGTATCGGCGATATTCGGCATGCATAACAAACCTGACCTCCCCGTCGGCACGGTCGGTCTGAAAGAAGGCCCGCTGATGGCGAGTGTCGACCGCTTTGAAATCACTGTTAAAGGAAAAGGCGGCCACGCCGGAATCCCTGACAACAGCATTGATCCGATTCAGGCGGCAGGACAGATCATCGGCGGCCTGCAATCAGTTGTCAGCAGAAATATCAGCTCGCTTCACAATGCCGTCGTCAGCATCACAAGAGTTCAGGGCGGCAGCTCTTGGAATGTCATCCCGGACCATGTTGAAATGGAAGGCACCGTCCGGACGTTTCAAAAGGAAGCGCGTGACGCTGTTCCGAAACATATGAAGCGGGTTGCCGAAGGAATCGCGGCAGGGTTCGGGGCAGAATCCGAATTCCGCTGGTATCCCTACCTTCCGTCAGTGATGAACGACGCCCGTTTCATTCAGGCGGCGGAACAAACGGCTGAAGATCTCGGGCTTCAAACCGTTCGGGCAGAACAGTCGCCCGGCGGCGAAGACTTCGCATTATATCAAGAAAAAATCCCCGGCTTCTTCGTCTGGATGGGAACAAACGGAACAGAAGAATGGCACCATCCCGCCTTCACACTCGACGAAAAAGCGCTCCCGGCAGCGGCTGAGTTTTTCGCTCGGCTGACCGTCAACGTATTGGAGCAGACGGATTGAATACGGAAAATCTGACGGCCGGGCTTGCTCAGGCCGTCATGTCGTCTGTGCCGGAAACATCCGCTGAAGCGATGAAAGAAGCGCGCAAAGGACTGCTTGATTTTACAGCGGCAGCCTTTGCGGGGAGACGGGATAAAGGAGTTGAAAAGCTGGTAAAACTGGCCGAAGAAGAAGGCGGGGTGCCGATAGCGCCGCTTATCGGCAGAAATCAAAAAACCGCGCCGTCCCAATCCGCGCTCATTAACGGCTTCATCGCACATGCGCTTGATTTTGATGATGTTCATTCTGATGTAAGAGGACATCCGAGCGCAGTCATCCTTCCGGCTTTGATTGCAGCCGCATCAGCCGGCCGTATAGACAAAAGCCGTTTTCTCGGTGCTTATGTGACGGGAATCGAAGTGATGGCGCGGCTCGGTGAGTCAGCTGGAAGGCATCATTACGAGAAAGGCTGGCACAATACAGGAACGTTAGGTGCCATTGCGGCTGCATGCGCCGTCGGATTCGCGGAGAATCTGAATCAAACCCAATTGCAGAAAGCAATCGGGTTTGCGGCTGCCCGTTCCGGAGGCATGAGAGTGCAATTCGGGACAGAAATGAAGCCGCTCCACGCCGGACTGGCCGCTCAAGCCGGATTGTTCGCCGTAAAGCTTGCAAAGGCCGGTTTCGGCGGCTCAGTTCATGCGCTCGACGGGGAGAAAGGTTTTTTCGGACTGTACGGCGATCTTGAACGGGCAGAAACCCTGCTTGTAAACGGGTGGGGAAAACCTTGGCGGATTGTGAGCCCGGGACTTTGGTTTAAGGTTTATCCGTTTTGCTCGGCGGCTCATCATGCGGCGGACGCCATTCTCAAGCTGAAGGCCGAACATGGTCTCACTTTCGGCCAAACGGAACGGATCGACGTGATTTATCCGCCGGGCGGTGACGCCGCATTGACAGAACAGCGTCCGAAAACAGGCGAAGCGGGAAGATTCAGCGTGGAATATGTGATCACCTTAGCTTTGCACGGTAAGGATTTTTCAGTTGAACATTTCACCTCCGAGCCGATTCCGGAATCCTTTCAAAAAGGATTTGAGCGGATTCACCGCAGCTGCGATGACCAAATTCAGCCGGCTGAAAACGCCGTTCCGAAGGGCCGTTTTACAATTGTACGGGTTACGGCTTCCGGCGGTCATGTCTATGAAACACGTATCGACTGTCCGAAGGGAGCGCCGGGAAACGGCCTTTCTGAAAAAGACATTGAAGACAAACTCCGGCTCGCTTTGCCGGGGGAAGAGGAAAAGGCGGAAGAATTGATCAAAGCAGCCCGACAATCAAATATGGACCGTTATTTACAGCTGATATAAATAAAAAGAGCGGGGGGATGCAGCCCTCGCTCTTTTTACGTTCACTTCTATTGAATAGGGGGATATAGGGTGCGCCCCTGTCTGCGCTGGCAGGGGCGCGGTATCAGGAAACGGCCGTGCCGTTTTCTTTTACCGTGAAACCTCCTCTTAATAAGCGGATGTTGATATCCGAAACTTTGGCAATTTGTTCGTCGTGCGTAACCATGATGACGCATTTGCCGTCTTTATGCGCCAAGTCCTGAAAGAGCCGGACGATTTCCTTTGACGTATCCTCGTCGAGATTTCCCGTCGGCTCGTCCGCGCAAATCAAATCCGTGTCACAGCAGAAAGCCCGCGCAATTGAAACGCGCTGCTGCTGTCCGCCGCTTAATGTCAGCACCCGCTGACGGGCCTGCTGTTCGGTGAAGCCGACTTTTTTCAGCATGCTGAGCGCGAACGCATCTTTGTTGTTCTCCTTAGAGCCGGTGATCTCCATCGCCGTTGTGACATTCTGGAGCGCCGTCATATACGGGATCAGATGATAAGATTGAAAGACGATAGAGACATATTGATTTCTGAATTTGGTTAATCCGATTTTGGAGATGTCTTCTCCGTTATAAAGGATGCTTCCCTCTTTAGGTGTGTCAAGGCCGCCCGCCAGAGACAGAAACGTTGTTTTTCCCGTTCCGGAGGCGCCGACAATTGTATAAAACTTCCCTTTTTCAAAGCTGATCGTTATATCCTGAAACAGCGGCTGTGATTTGTCTTGGTACCAGTAGCCGGTCTGTTGAAAGGTTAATAGGCTCATTATGCTGCCTCCTCTTATTCCTGCTTGGTCAGGATCGTTTTAGGGTGAAGCCGCATGACTGATACAGACGGCAGTAATGTGGCGATGACGGCAATTGCGACGCCGATCCCGCCAAGAATCAGAAGGTCATTCAGCGAGACGTTTACCTGCATTGTACTGATGACATCCGCGCCGGATGAATGCTGACCGAACATGCCGCCTCCCCGCAGCATTTCTCCTCCGCCCCAGCCGCTTGTTTGCTGCGAATCACCGGCTGAGCTGACCTGCTGGGAAAGAAGCTGATTTCCGAGCTGATTCGCCACAAGGCTGCCCGTGACGGATGCGATCCCGATGGCGATAACCGCGACAACCAGAATTTCCGTTAAGAATTGTCCGATGAGCTTCCAGCGCTTTTCGCCGATCGCCATCAAGACACCCATTTCATACTTACGTTCCCTGATCGACATCATCACGATCAACCCAAGAATGACCGCGCCCGCGATGGATACAAGGTATACCACGTTTTTAGAAAATGACGCGACATTTTCAATCGGGCCGACCATTTGCTGATACACCTGATCATTTGTCGTCAGCGCGTAGGTTTTATCATCTACAGATGTTTTTTTCGCAGCCGCAACGAATGAGTCAATATATTTGGCATCATCCATATAATAAACGGCTGAGCTGATTTTGTTTTTGTTATCAGACCCTTTTAACGCCGCCGCGGCGGTGTAAGGCGTATAGATTTTATTGTCAGGATTTAAGAATGAAAAATGCTGTGCCTGATCGTCTCCTGATGATGTTGTTTTATAGATTCCCACAATTTTAAGCTTCGTTTTCACAGAATCAGCCGCTGCTGAGGAAACGGTAATGGAGCCTCCGACCTTCAGCTTGTTTTGATCTGCCAGCGTTTCATTAATCACGGCGACTTTTGTGTCCGCATCTGTTTTTGTGATGGCGCGTCCGTCAGTGATTTTTGAGCTCCCGTCCGTGAAATCATCAAGCAATGCCGTAGAGAGCACGCCTTCGATCGAGATATCCGCTGAAATCATCTGTCTTCCGCCGCCTTGAAAACGGCCGGCGCCGGAACTGTTATCGGCTGATTCGCCTGAGCTTTTTATCGCATCAAAGCTTTCTGCATTTGCTGACGCTGTCGTGAGGAAGTTGTAATTTTTAACATGCTGTAAAGATGTAAGCTTCTTGGCATCTGAGACGGAAATCGGTGTTGATTCAAACGTCCTCTTTTCACCGTCTTTTTGCTGCTGCGCCATTTGCTTTTGGCGGTCAGCCTGGAGTGTGACGCTCCCGCCGAGCTGCTGCCTTGCCAGTTCGCTTGATTTCTTTGCCGCTGACTGGATCGCAAGACCGGACAGGACAAAAATGCAAATCACTGAAAACACAACCAGCTGCAAAAATGTTTTTCCCTTTTTTGCCTTCATGCTCCAAAAGGCTCTTTTTATAAAGTTCATGTCTGTTCCTCCGTATGGATGTCAGATCTTGTAAAACCGGCCTTCTTTAGCACCGGCCATCCGATATGTATATAGTAGGAGAAATGTATGAAAAAAATATGAACAAACTATTTCCGGGTGATGAAATAAAAACTAACATTTGTGAAACCCGAAAACATCCGGGTAAAATGGTGCTATTATAAGAAAAAGCGTCAAGATAAGCGGAGGAACAAATGAAGATATTAATGATAGAAGATAATATAAGCGTATGCACCATGACGGAAATGTTCTTTTTTAAAGAAGGATTTGAAGCCGAATTTGTCCATGACGGAGTGGAAGGCTATCAGCGGTTCACGGAAGAGGACTGGGATTTGGTCATTCTGGACATTATGCTCCCATCCATGGACGGAGTGACGATCTGCCGGAAAATAAGAGAGACGAGCAGTGTGCCGATTATTATGCTGACCGCAAAGGACACGGAGTCTGATCAGGTGATCGGGTTTGAAATGGGGGCCGACGACTATGTCACCAAGCCGTTCAGCCCGCTGACACTAGTAGCGCGGATTAAAGCGGTGATCAGAAGATACCGGGCGACGGGGCAGGCCGTAAAAAGCGACGACTTGATCGAAACGGCGTGTTTTTCAATCAATAAGAAGACGCGGGAAGTGTTTCTGCACGGAAAACCTGTCGAGAATCTGACGCCGAAGGAATTCGATCTGCTCTTTTATCTCGCACAAAACCCGCGCCAGGTTTTTTCGAGAGAGCAACTGCTTGAGCAGGTGTGGGGCTATCAATTTTACGGCGATGAACGTACGGTTGATGTTCATATTAAACGGCTGCGCAAAAAACTGTCCAGTGACGAAAAACCGTTTTTATACACGGTGTGGGGGGTAGGATACAAATTTGATGAGGATTAAATACTTATATCAGCTGCTGTTAAGCCATGTCAGCATTTTGATTTTGGCCTTTTTCATCATCATTTCCCTGTTTTCGCACTTTGTGAAAGATTTTGCGTATCAAAATAAAGTGGATGAGCTGTCATCTTACGCCCAACAGATCACAAGTGAGCTGAACAGCCGCGATCTTGATCTGCGCCGCCTGTATCCGTATCAGGACATGTTAAAAACGCGCGAGACCAGATTTATTATTTTTGATGAACATCAGCAGCCTTACTTTTTTCCTGACGATATGCCGCCGCGCGAGAAGCTGAAAAGTAAAGAGTGGCACATGCTGAAGCAAGGGAAAACCGTTCAGATCAGAGCGGAAATGAACCGTTTTAATACGGAAGGCTTGGAAGTATCGCTTGTCGCAAAACCGCTTTTTATCAACGATCAATTTAAAGGAGCGGTGCTGCTCGTGTCTCCCGTCAGAGGGGTCGAGCAGATGATCAGCCAGGTCAACCGCTATATGATTTACGCGATCATCAGCACCCTTATCATCACGATTCTGCTGAGCTGGCTTTTATCTAAATTTCACGTCAAGCGGATTCAGACATTGCGGGATGCGACCGGAAAAGTGGCATCCGGTGATTACGATATTTCGCTCAAGAACAGCGGCGGCGATGAAATCGGCATGCTGGCGTCCGATTTCAACACCATGGCCAAAAATCTGAAGCAATCGAGAGAGCAGATTGACCGCCTTGAAAAGCGGAGGCGCCAATTTATCGCCGATGTCTCCCATGAGCTGAGAACGCCTTTGACGACCATTAACGGACTTGTGGAGGGGCTTAACAGCAACACCATCCCGGAAAAAGATAAAGAGAAATGCTTCTCGCTGATCAGCGAAGAAACGAAGCGGATGCTCAGGCTCGTGAAAGAAAACCTGGATTATGAAAAAATCAGATCCCAGCAAATCAAATTGGACAAGCTCAGTCTGCCGCTCATCGAGGTGTTTGAAATTATTAAAGAGCATCTCAATCAGCAGGCGGAGGAAAAACAAAATCAGCTGCGTATTCAAGTGGAGGACGGCGTCAAAGTGTTCGCCGATTATGACAGGCTGATCCAGATTCTCGTCAACATCACGAAAAACAGCATACAATTTACGCAAAAGGGAGACATCACGCTGCGCGGGTATGAAGGCTATAAAGAAACGGTGATTGAAATCGAAGACACCGGGATCGGCATCTCCAAAGAGGAAATTGAGCATATATGGGAGCGGTTTTATAAGGCGGACGTGTCCCGGAGGAATACGGCATACGGCGAATACGGACTCGGCCTGTCCATCGTCAGGCAGCTCGTCGAAATGCACAAGGGCACGATAGATATTGACAGCGAAAAAGGAAAAGGAACGACCTTTACAATCCGCCTTCCGCTGAATACGAAAAATGAATAATCTTGAAACCGGCGGTCTCGTCTGGCCGCCGTCTGTTTTAACTCCACTCGGAAAATTGCGCTCTGCCGAAACAAAGTTTGCGTGTTTTTCGGGATGGAAAGAGACGGAAACGTGATAAAATAACTGGTAAACAGGTCTTGGATGGGGAGGGTGAAGGAATGAAGAGCGGGTTAATTCCTTCTTCAGCAGTCGGGCAGAAAATTAACGAGTGGTATCGATACATCAGAACATTCAGCGTGCCGGATGCGGAGATCTTGAAAGCCGAGATCAAACAAGAGCTTGACCGTATGGAGCCTGATTCGAACTTAGTGCTTTATTATTCCCTCATGGAATTTCGCCATCAGCTGATGCTGGACTACTTGGAGCCGCTGGAAAAACTGAAGATAGAAGACCAGCCGACCCTGTCGGAAATTCTTGATAACATTGATAACAGCCAGGCCGGCCTCAAAGGGCTTCTCGATTATTACGTCAACTTTTTCAAAGGCATGTTTGAATTTGATAAAAGAGAATTTATCTCAGCGATTACATATTATAAACAAGCTGAGAAAAAACTGGCCTTCGTATCGGACCACGTGGAACGGGCGGAGTTTTATTTTAAAGTGGCCGAAGCTTATTATCATATGAAACAAACGTATTTTTCTTTGATACATATAAAAAACGCTTATGAAATTTACGTAGAGCAGGACACATATAACGTCCGGATCATTCAATGCCATTTTGTATTCGGCGTCAATTTAATGGATGAAAGGCGCTTTGAACAGGCGGCCAAACATTTTCAGCACGCTCTGCAAATGGCCGAAAAAGAACAAAAAGCGCAGCTTGTCGGGAGAGCGCTGTATAACCTCGGACTGTGCTACTACAATCAAGACCGCATCGGCGAAGCGATTCCGTACTTTGAACGGGCGGTCGATACATTTGAATCACAAAGAATCGTCAATTCTCTTCCTCAAGCATATTTTCTAATCACACTCATTTACTTTAAACTCGGAAAAAAAGAAAAAGCGTCGGAATATCACAAGCGGGGATATGAATATGCTAAAGAAACAGACGATCCCGTTTACACGGTAAAATTCGAATGGCTGCAGGCTCTGTATCAGGCGAAACCGGATGAGGAAACAATCAGCGCATGTTTCCGTTACCTGGAAGATAAAAATTTATACGCCGATATAGAGGATTTAGCACTAGAAGCAGCTAAATATTACTATGAACAAAATTGCTTTAAAATTTCTTCTGACTATTTTCTGAAAGTCGAAGAGGCAAGGAAACAAATACAAAGGAGTGAGGGTTTGTATGAAATTGAAATCTAAATGGTTTGTTATTTGTTTAGCAGCCGCCGCGATTTTTACAGTGACAGGTGCAGGCCAGACAGATCAGGCTGAATTCCATGTAGCTGAAAGAGGAATGACGTGAGAAGAAAATAACCTGAACAAAGGAAAAGACTGCCCGAGAATGTTCCCGGCAGTCTTTTTTTTTGCGCGGCCGGACTCGGACAGCGGCGGAAAACAAAAGAAAACGCCGCAGGTCAAAACCCGCAGCGTCCTCATATAGACGGAGTGATGCTTAGAAACCGCCAACGAAGGCAGTACCAACAATAATCAACAGGATAAATAAAACAACGATCAAAGCGAAAGAGCTGACTCCTGAATATCCTGACATGAGCTTCACCTCCATATTGTCTATACCATACAATATGTAAAAGAAGCTGCTTTGTAAGGGATATTAGTGGACAAGAGAAAAAAGAGGCGGTGTCCTATGAGAGTAAAACTCCGGCGAAAAATTCGTCATACAGCGCCCGCACCGCGTGTTTTTCCTGTTCTTCTTTCACTCCGAACATCATGCTGACTTCCGAGGACCCTTGATTGATCATCTCGATGTTGACGCCCGCTTCCGACAGTGCTTTGGATGCCCTGGCGGTTGTGCCGACATTATGGCGCATCGCTTCCCCGACGACCATAATCAGCGCCAGATTGTGCCTGACTGTGACTTCATCTGCTTGAAGCTCCTGCTTCAGACGGGTGACGAGCCTGTGTTCCAGTTCTGAGTCCATCTGATTGTGCCGAAGGATGATTGTGATGTCGTCAATGCCGGATGGAACGTGTTCATACGTCAACCCTTCTTCCTCCAAAATGTGAAGGGCTTTGCGGCCGAAACCGATTTCCCGGTTCATTAAATATTTGCTTATGTAAATGCTGCAAAAGCCCGTGTCGCTTGCGATGCCGATGACTGGCCCGTTCGTATTGTCACGGCTGCTGACGACGCGTGTTCCTTTCGCATCCGGATTATTCGTATTCTTAATCTGAACGGGGATGCCGGCCCGAAATGCGGGAATCAGCGCTTCATCATGAAAAACGGAAAATCCGGCATAGGAGAGCTCACGCATTTCCCGATACGTCAGTTCGTTAATTTCTTTCGGATGCCGCACGATTGACGGGTTGACGGAATAGACGGCGTCCACATCAGTAAAGTTTTCGTACAGGTCAGCTTTTAAGCCGTTGGCGAGAATGGAGCCGGTAATATCAGAACCGCTCCGGGAAAACGTCACAATCTCATGCTCCTTCGTGTAACCGAAAAATCCCGGAAAAATGATCAAGCCTTCCCAGTTTCTCAGACGGTACAAATGATCATAAGACTCAGGGAGCACCTGCGCGCTTCCGGGTTCATTCGTCACAAACAGCCCCGCTTCTTTCGGACTTACGTATTCCGCTTTCACGCCCTGGCGCCGGAAGTAGGCTGCGATCAGCTTCGCGTTGTTGTCCTCGCCGCTCGCCTTCACCGCATCCATATATTGTTCGGGATTGGTTTTACAGCTGTTTAAGAGAGCGAATAGGTCACTGCGGATTCTTTCTATAATAGAGAAATCCAGGTTCAGCTCACGCGCGATGGCGGCGTACCGCTCAATGACTGTTTCGGCAAGCTCGGGCGCTGCACCTTTTTGCAAATAATGCTCCGCACAGCGGATTAACAGATCCGTCACCTTTGTATCGTCCGAGAAGCGTTTTCCCGGTGCCGATACGACGACGGCTTTCCGCGCGGGATCAGCCGTCACGATTTGAAACACTTTCTCAAGCTGGGCTCCTGACGCAAGAGAGCTGCCTCCGAATTTTACAACTTTCATGATTTACATCCCCTAATATTTAAATTTTCTCACAAATTTAATTTTTATTATCTCTCTTTCAAACATGTAAATCAAGGATTTTTTCTACGTGGGGAGAACATTTGTATTTTCATGGAGGAATTTTGCCGCTGTTTGTCAGATTTGTTTCCCTCAAGCGTGTCATCATGTGCAAAAAATGATAAGCAGCCAAATGAAGGTTATAGAAAATCCTGCAAATTCTTGATAGACTGATTGTAAGACAATTTAGTGTACGGCCCGCGGATGACCGCTTTTGAAAGCAAAACTGTATTGACTGCGCTTGGAAAGATGATAAGATTATAATTGTCGTTGATAATGATAATCATTACGAGTGGGATATATGGGAGTTGTTTGGCAATCAGTCATACCGTTTGTGATGGGTGCAGGGAGGCAGCATGAAGCTACGTTACTTACTTTTGCTACTGGCGGTTTTGGCGTGTACTTCTATATTTATCGGTGTAGAAGATTTGTCGCCGCTGGATATTTTTCATTTAAATAAAGAACAGGCAGGTACATTGTTTGACAGCCGGCTGCCGCGTTTGGTGAGCATTATCATCGCCGGCATGAGCCTGAGCATCTGCGGATTAATCATGCAGCAGATCAGCCGGAATAAATTTGTATCGCCGACGACTGCGGGAACGATGGACTGGGCAAGGCTCGGAATTTTGATTTCATTAATGCTTTTTACGTCAGCGAGTCCGCTTGTGAAAATGTCTATCGCTTTCGTTTTCGCGTTGGCAGGAAATTTCCTTTTCATGAAAATCCTCGAGAGAATCAAGTTCAATGATGCGATTTTTATTCCTCTCGTCGGTTTAATGCTTGGGAACATCGTCAGCTCAATCGCCACGTTTATCGCATATAAATACGATCTGATCCAAAACCTGTCATCTTGGCTGCAGGGAGATTTCTCACTGGTCGTCAAAGGCCGGTATGAGCTTTTATATCTGAGTATCCCGCTGGTGATCATCGCTTATGTGTATGCGGATAAATTTACGGTGGCGGGAATGGGAGAGAGCTTTTCCGTCAATCTCGGCCTGAAATACAAACGCGTCGTTAATATCGGTCTGATTATCGTGTCGCTCATCGCTTCACTGGTGATCCTGACCGTCGGGATGCTGCCGTTTCTCGGTTTGATCATTCCCAATATGGTGTCGATTTACAAAGGGGACAACCTGAGGAGCAGCCTGCCCCACACCGCTCTGCTGGGCGCTGTTTTTGTACTGTTTTGCGACATTTTGGGAAGGTTGATCATTTTCCCGTACGAAATTTCCATCGGCCTGATGGTCGGTGTTATCGGCAGCGGCATCTTCCTGTATATGCTGTTAAGGAGAAAAGCATATGAGTCATAATAAAAAAATTACGCTGCTGGCGGCGCTCGCCATGATATGTATCGGATTCTTCCTGTTCTACGGACTGGGCAATTGGGAATACTCCCTGCCGAGACGATGCTTCAAAGTGCTTGCCATGATGCTTACCGGAGGAGCGATCGCGTTTTCAACGGTCATCTTCCAGACGATTACAAATAACCGCATACTGACACCGGGCATTTTAGGCCTCGATTCCCTGTATATGCTCATTCAGACCGTCATCGTGTTCCTGTTCGGTTCAATGAATATCGTCATGATGAACAAAAATCTTAATTTCGTCATCTCCGTCGGGCTGATGGTGCTCTTGTCACTCGTTTTGTATCAGCTCATGTTTAAAGGCGAGGGGCGGAACGTGTTTTTCCTTCTGCTTGTCGGCGTCGTGTTCGGCACGCTGTTCAACAGTCTGTCATCCTTTATGCAGATGCTGATTGATCCGAATGAATTCCAGGTTGTTCAGGACAAAATGTTTGCCAGCTTTAACAATATCAACACCGATCTTTTATGGTTTGCCGGTGCTGTCTTTCTTCTGACGGGCATTTATGTCTGGCGGTTCACGCGGTTTTTTGACGTGCTGTCGCTCGGCAGGGAGCACGCCGTCAACCTGGGGATTGATTACGATAAGCTTGTGAAACAGATGCTCATTGTCGTCGCCATTCTTGTGTCTGTCTCTACGGCTCTTGTGGGGCCGATTATGTTTTTAGGACTGCTTGTCGTCAATCTGGCGAGAGAGTTTTTAAAAACCTACAGGCACACGTATTTAATCGCGGGTTCTGTCCTGATCAGCATCGTCGCGCTCGTCGGAGGCCAGTTCGTCGTGGAGAAAGTGTTCACGTTTTCCACGACGCTGAGCGTCATCATTAATTTTGCCGGCGGGATTTATTTTATCTATCTGCTGTTAAAGGAGAATAAATCATGGTAGAGGTCAAAAATGTAAGCAAACAATACGGAGGGAAAGTCGTCCTTGAGAAAACGTCTCTATCCATTCAAAAGGGCAGGCTCACCTCATTTATCGGTCCGAACGGCGCGGGAAAAAGCACGCTGCTGTCTATCATGAGCCGGCTGATTAAGACGGATTCCGGGGAAATCACGGTCGACGGGCAAGAGATCGGGGCCTGTAAAAGCAACGATCTGGCGAAAAAAATCAGCATCTTGAAGCAGACGAACCAAATCAATATCAGACTGACAATTAAAGACCTGGTCAGCTTCGGCAGATTTCCGTATTCCCAAGGGAAACTGACGGATGAAGATTGGGTGCATATCAACCAGGCCCTCAGTTATATGAAGCTGGATGATTTAAAGGATAAATACCTCGATCAGCTCAGCGGAGGCCAGTGCCAGAGGGCATTTATCGCGATGATCATCGCTCAGGATACCGACTATATTTTTCTCGATGAGCCGCTGAACAATTTAGATATGAAGCATTCCGTTGAAATGATGAAGCTGTTGAAGCGGCTTGTGGAAGACTTCGGAAAAACGGTCGTCGTAGTGATTCACGATATCAACTTCGCATCCGTATATTCAGACCATATCGTCGCACTGAAAAACGGCCGGATCGTCAAAGAAGGGCCGGCGGAGGAGATCATTGAAACCTCCGTGCTTGAAGATATTTATGATATGACCATCCCGATTCAAGAGATTGACAGTCAGCGGATCGGTGTGTACTTTTCTTAAAAACCAGATGAGGTGAAAATCATGAAAAAAATCGCATTGCTATTCATTGCGCTAGTTACGATTTTTGTTGTTTCTGCATGCGGAAACGGGGACAAAACATCAGGCAAATCAAAAGAAACAATCACAATCAAAGATGACCTGAACAAAGAAGGAGTCAAAGTGCCGAAGAATCCGAAAAAAGTCGTCGTATTCAACTTCGGAATGCTGGACACGATGGATGAACTCGGTTTACAGGATCACGTGGCGGGACTTCCGAAACAAAACCTTCCAAAATACTTATCTTCATATAAAAGTGATAAATACGCCAATACCGGCGGTTTAAAAGAACCGGATTTTGAAAAAGTCGCGGATATTGATCCGGATTTAATCATTATCGCCCACAGACAATCTGATTCTTATAAAGAGTTCTCAAAAATCGCGCCGACGATTTATCTTGATGATGACTATACAAACTACGTTGACAGATTCAAGCACAACACCGAAGTGATCGGCAAAATCTTTAACAAAGAAAATGAAGTGAAAGATAAGCTTGCGAAAATTGACAAATCCATTGCCGATCTGAAGAAAAAGACAAGCAGCACGGATAAAAACGGGTTAGTGGTGATGGCGAACGACGGCAAAATCAGCGCGTTCGGATCTAAATCAAGATACGGCTTCATTCATGATGTGTTCGGCGTCAAACCGGCTGACAAAAACATTGAAGCCTCACTGCACGGACAAAGCATTTCCTATGAATATATCGCCAAAACAAACCCTGATTACATGTTTGTCGTTGACCGCGGAACAGCGATCGGCACAAAATCTTCAACAAAACAAGTGGTTGAGAATGATTATGTAAAATCGGTGAAAGCCGTGAAAAACAACCATGTTGTCTACCTTGATTCAGCTACATGGTATTTATCAGGAGGCGGCCTGGAATCCATGGCGCAAATGGTGAAAGAAGTAAAAGACGGAATCGAGAAGTAAAAAAAGAACCCGGTCACATACGTGATCGGGTTCTTTTTGGTTTACCGCGTAACGGCCTGCTGCTGCTCGGGCTGACGCGGTTTTTTCTTCAATATAAAAGATAGGAGGAAGCCGGCCAGCGCGATGCAGGCTGCTACGACAAATGCCGCATTCATGCCGTGCAGGGCGGCGTTTGCCGGAGTTGACGCATTTGCGTGCGCGGCCTGGCTGCTCATCACGGAAACCAGCAGCGCCGTACCGATAGAACCGCCGACTTGGCGGACGGTATTGTTCATGGCTGTGCCGTGCGGAATTAAGTGGCGCGGCAGGGCGTTGATCCCCGCTGTCGTCACCGGCATCATAATCATGGCTGTTCCCAGAAGCCGCGCGGTATAAACGACGACAATCCAAATGAGAGACGTCGAGTCCGTCAGATTCATAAACGGCAGGGACGTGAGCAGGATGATGAAGAATCCGGTCATCGCAAGGCCTTTTCCGCCGATTTTGTCAAACACCCGGCCGATAAACGGAGACATCATCCCCATCACAATCGCGCCCGGCAAAAGCATTAATCCGGTATCAAACGCGGATACGCCCCGGACTTTTTGCGTGTAAAGCGGGAGAATGGTTTCCGTTCCGATCAGCAGCGCGAAAACAAGCGTTCCGAGCAGGGTGGTCAGGCTGAAAATCCCGAAAGAAAACACGCGGAATTCCAGCATCGGTTTTTTGAGCTTCATCTGTCTTGCGATAAAGAAAATCAGCGCGGCCGCTCCGACAAGCAGCGAAGTCAGCACTTCAGTACTGGTCCACCCTGATGAACCGGCGCTTGAGAAGCCGTAAAGCAGACCGCCGAATCCGAGGGTCGATAAGATCACAGATAAAATATCAATCTGTGTTTCTCGTAATGTCGTGACGTTTTTCATCAGAATAATCGCTAAAAGCAAATCGATGACTGCGATCGGGAAGATAATATAAAACAAAGACCGCCAAGAGAATGCTTCGACCGCCCATCCGGAAAGCGTCGGGCCGATCGCCGGCGCGAACGAAATAACCAAGCCGACCATACCCATGGCGCGGCCGCGCTTTTCCATCGGGAAAATCGTGAGAAATACCGTCTGCATGAGAGGCAGCATAATTCCGGCGCCGGCCGCCTGAATAATCCGGGCCGTTAAGAGCACCGGAAAGTTCGGGGCGAATGCGCCGACAATGGTGCCCGCCGTGAAAATACTCATGGCGGAAATCAAGAGGGTGCGGCTTGTAAATTTCTCTATTAAAAACGCGGTAATCGGAATCAAAATCCCGTTCGTCAGCATAAACGACGTTGTCAGCCATTGCGCTTTGTTGGCGTCTATATTGAAGTCATTCATAATGTGCGGCAGCGCCGTGATAAGCAGTGTCTGGTTCAAAATGGCGACGAACGCACCCGCCAAAAGAATCCCGACGATGACAGAGCGGTTGTATGGTGCAGTTTTAATACTCTTATTCAAGCTGATTCCTTCTTTCTTTATAGTTTGAGCAATGTTTTAACGGCTGCAAGCGGCTGGTGCAGCGGTCCGGCCTGCTCCAAATAACCGATGAGCGCTTTGATGAGAAAATCCCGCGGCTGTTTGTCCGCTGATTCTTTCTCCAGCATAGCCGCCGCGGAAGCGAGTCCTGCGGCGTCATATTTTTCCTCCGGAAGGGCTGAGACGGCTTCTTTCAGTTCCTTCAGGCTTTCAGCCATCAATACGGTTTTGTCTTTCGGCTCAAATGAGGAAGCGGAGGCGATATAAAGGTCAATCATCTCCTGAGGCAAAGCGGTTTCGGTTGTCCTGTTTTCGACGATGAGATTGAGATGGCGGATGATAAACTCCGTGAGCGGCTCCAGGGCGAGCGGTTCTTTTTCCAGCTTAATCAGCGTGATGCACTCTCTCAGGAGCCCCTGCAGGACGATCACCAGCTCCCATACATAAGGAATAATGTCATCGCCGTATGTCTGAATCAGTGAATCGCGATGCCAGCAGATAAAGGTGGAGCGGGCCCTGTGAATATGCCGTTTTACCCGCTCATTAATGGAAGAGGGGCTTCCGTACATCAGCATATTAAAAAACTGCTGATTGCGCCTGAAGCCTTCAAGCTCAGCCATCAGTTTTTTGGCAAACCGTTCCTCAGGGGAGAGGCTTGTTTCTTCATTCAATAATGAAGCGGCGGCTACCATCTGTTTCTGGTTAAAGTCGAGCAGCTCCAGGAGCAGGTCTTCCTTTGATTCAAACAGCTTATATAAAGATGCTTTGGAGACTTTGCACTCCTCTGCGATCGCCTGCATCGAAACTGACGAAAAGCTTTTCCCGGAAAAAAGCTTTCTTGCCGCCAGCAGAATATCCGTTTTCTTATCATTCATAAGCCCAGATTCCTTCTTTCGTCACAATAGAAAACCCATCGGTTCACAGAAAACCAATGAGTATATGATGAAAATATTAACAAAAATTTTTACATAGTGTCAACGCTTTTGTTTGAGAAATAGAAAAAACCTGCCGGAGTGTTCCGGCAGGCTGATACGTTTATTTATCCGTCTTAAATCCTTGTTTTTCAAGCATTTCACGAATGTGAGGATAATAAACCTGCTTATAGTAGGAAGTGATGCCTTGTGACCAGTTTCTTGTTTCCTGTCCGTCGGTGCGTTTTTTCATGTATTCGGACATCTGCTTGTCATAGGCCTCGATATGGGTTCTTACATCTTCTTCTTGATACGTTTCATGATGCAGAACGGCTGCTTGCGGCAGACGCGGTTTTTTCGCGGAGCGGTCTGCCGGATGGCCGATGACGAGACCGGAAACCGGGAAAACGTATTTCGGAAGTTTCAGCAATTCAATGAGTTCGTCAGGCTTGCCGCGCACGGCGCCGATCGGCACAGTGCCGAGTCCCATTGATTCAGCCGCAGCCGTTGCCGTACCCAGCGCAATCCCGACATCTACGGCTCCGACTAGAACGGACTCTAAACCGTTCGTGATCTCAAGCGGTGTATCATTATATTCTTCAAGCGCAATTTTGGCGCGGTTAAAATCAGCGCAGAATAAAAGGAAAACAGGCGCTTGGTCAATCCACGGCTGGCCGCCGGCCAATGCGGATATTTTTTTCTTCCGTTCCTTATCTTTCACCGCAATAACGGTAAATTGCTGGCCGTTAATGGAAGTCGGCGCTGCCTGAGTTGCTTGGATGATAAGATCCAGCTGCTCATCCGATACGGGTTCATCTGTGTAGCTGCGGATGGAACGGTGGTCTGTTAATATTTGAAGGACTTCGTTCATGTCATTCATCCTTTCGTTACTCTGACAGTTCTGTGCGGACGACGTCAAGCGGCGCACTCAGCACTTCTTTTGCTTTTGCCACAAATCCTTGGAAATGGTCAGTTGCGTTGTGGAATTTCATCGCTTCTTCATCTTTCCATTGTTCAAGCATGACGAATGTATTTTCCTCACCGACTTTTTCGAAAAGGTCGTATTGCACATTTCCTTCTTCCGCGCGTGAATGCTGAACAAGTGATTGCGCTTCTCCTAAAAATTCCTCGCGTTTATCCGCTTTTACTTTCATGTAAGCCTGTAAGACGATCATTGTTATTCCTCCTGATTGGGTTAATTTGTTATAGTTCGAATGTTATCGAACTAACTGTAACATGGTTCGCTGCGAATGGTAAAGGAAAAACCCTCACCGCCTAAATTGTCACCCGCCGCTTTTATGTGTTACATTTGACTCATGAACATTCCAAACCATCCTGAAACCGAACGCTTACAGCTGACAAAGGTTCTTCATGCTCTGAGTGATCCGCTCCGCTTAGAGCTGGTCAAACAATTGGCGGAAACAACAGAAAAAACGTGCGGAACCTGCGCTGATGTCCGGGTCGCTAAATCAACGCTGTCCCATCACTTCAAAGTGCTGCGGGAAGCGGGGATCGCCCAAGTGCGCATAGACGGGAAGCACCGTTATTATTCCCTGCGCAAAGATGATTTACAAGCGGCGTTTCCCGGCCTGCTGGAGGCGATTTTGCAGACAGAGCCGGACCGCTGGTAAATAAGTCCCCGAATTCCGGGGGTTTTTTTATGCGCCGAAAACTGCCCGGTAAAGTCTGTAGACGCCTTCTTGAATATCGCTCTCCTTCAGGCGGGCGAATCCCAGAATGAGCTGCGGCTTATTTGAATCGCCTCCCGTTTTCAGACGGAACCGGCTCATCGCAAACAGATCGAGCTGTTCTGCATCCGCCCGTGCCAATATCTCTTTTTCTGAACGGGCGCAGTCAAACTCAGTGACAAAATGAAGCCCCGCATTGGCGCCCTTTACACTGATTCTATCTCCGAATGTTTCTTCCAAAGCCGAAATGAGGCGTTCCCGCATGTTCTTATAATGCTGCTTCATCTTTTTAATATGTTTCTGATATTCACCTGATTCGATAAATTCTTTCAGCGCGAGCTGGGCAAGCGTGCTGCACGTATGCAGGTCATACGTTCTCTCTTTGAACGTCCGCAAAAGCCCGGGCGGCAGAACCATATAGCTGATGCGCAGACCTGGGAAAAGGGATTTTGAAAAGGTCCCCATGTAGATGACATTTTGAAACCGGTCAAGGCTTTGAAGCGCCGGTATCGTATCGGCGTCATATTTAAATTCACTGTCATAATCATCTTCAATGATGAAGCGGCCGTTCTGTTCGGCGGCCCAGTTTAAAAGCTGAATCCGCCGGGAAGCGGGCATGATCACGCCTGAGGGGAATTGATGGGAAGGCGTAGTGATCAATACAGAGGGCCGGCGTTTTTCGATTTCGTCCATGGACATGCCTTTTTCATCAAGGCTGATCGTCGCAACCTTTTTCCCGAGGTTTTGCAGCAGCCGGTACATCCTCATATATCCCGGGTTCTCCATGGCGTAGGGCGCGTCTTTTGGCAGCAGTTCCGTCAGCAGCTGCACCAGCATTTGCGTGCCCGCTCCGAGCACGATTTGTTCCGGGCGGCATGTAACGCCCCTTGTCAGGGAAATAAGCCGCGAAATTGTTTCACGGACTTCATATAAACCTTGCGGGTGGACGAGTTCTCCGAGTGTATGAAATGAACGGGCGGCTGCTTTATGCTCACAGCGAAACCAGCTTTTCAGAGGGAAATGCGCCGTATCCACGCTCATATGAGAAAACGAAATCCAGCCGCTCTTATCCGTCTCCCGCTCTTTCAAATCATCAGGCAATAGAAGCGAAGGCGCTTCTTCATGATAAACCGTATCAATTTCCTCCACGAAAAAGCCTTTTCTTTCGACTGCATATAAATAACCTTCCGAAAGCAGCTGCTGATAAGCTGAATTCACTGAATTCACGCTGACCTTCAGCGTCTCGGCAAGCTCCCGTTTAGACGGCACCTTTGTATGAGGCATCAGGCTGCGCTTCAAAACGGCCGCTTTTATGTGCTGATAGATCTGCTGATAGATATAATCCGCCGTTTCCGAATGATCAATGGAAATCGTCAGCATCCAGACCCTGCCCCTTTCTGATACCATGGATAAATTGATTTTGGTACTTTTCATCATACCAAAAAGAAGTCAGAATGATAAGAAAACAATGCAGGGGGATGGAATCTATGAGTCGAACAGCATCAACGGAAGTGACAACTGCCCAGTGGCAGCAAAAACGGGATCAATTCGTTTCCAAGGGGGTCGGCAACGGAAACCGCGGCATGGCCGTAAAAGGGGAAGGGGCGCTTTTGTACGATTTGGACGGCAGACGATTCATTGATTTTGCCGGAGCGATCGGAACGCTGAATGTCGGCCATTCCCATCCGAAAGTGGTGGAGGCCGTGAAGAAACAGGCGGAGGATCTGATTCACCCGGGATTTAACGTCATGATGTATCCGTCTTATATTGAGCTGGCCGAAAAACTTTGCGCCCTTGCGCCGGGAGATCATGCGAAAAAAGCGATTTTTCTCAATTCGGGAGCGGAAGCGGTGGAAAACGCCGTGAAAATCGCCAGAAAATATACGAAGCGCCAGGCTGTCGTGTCATTTACAAGAGGGTTCCACGGCCGCACGAACATGACGATGAGCATGACGAGCAAGGTGAAGCCTTATAAATTCGGTTTCGGCCCATTTGCCTCAGAGGTGTATCAGGCGCCGTTTCCTTACTATTATCAAAAGCCGGCCGGCATGAGCGACGAGCAGTATGACGACTTTATCATCAGCGCTTTTGAGGATTTCTTTATCTCCGCAGTTGCACCGGAAACCGTCGCCTGTGTCGTAATGGAGCCGGTTCAGGGAGAAGGCGGCTTCATCATTCCGTCAAAACGTTTCGTGCAGCACGTCGCCGCTTTTTGTAAAAAACACAGCATCGTTTTTGTAGCGGATGAGATCCAGACCGGTTTTGCCAGAACGGGAACATATTTTGCGATTGAGCATTTCGGAGCCGTTCCTGATTTGATCACCGTATCCAAATCACTTGCGGCCGGATTGCCGCTGAGCGGCGTCATCGGCCGGGCGGAAATGCTTGATGCCGCCGCGCCGGGTGAACTCGGGGGCACATATGCGGGAAGCCCGCTCGGCTGTGCGGCTGCGCTCGCGGTCTTGGATATTATTGAAGAAGAAGGGCTGAATCAGCGTTCCGAGGAGATCGGCCGGATCATCGAGCATCAAGCGCTCGAGTGGAAAAAAGAGCATGCCTGCATCGGAGAAGTGCGCAGACTCGGTGCGATGGCGGCCATCGAAATTATCAAAGATCCGGACACGCGGGAACCGGACAAAGCGAAAGCCGCGGCGATCGCTAAAACGGCGAACGAGAACGGACTGCTGCTGCTGACGGCCGGCATTAACGGCAACATTATCAGATTCCTGACGCCGCTTGTCGTGACGGATGAGCAGCTCAAAGAAGGCCTTTCCATTATCGAAGCAGCTCTGTGAGTTCAATTATTGGAATGCCGGCGGATGTGTCTGCTATCATGAAAGTGTGAGATACATCAACAAGCATTCAATGGCTTTACTATAGCAGAGAAAGGAATGTTCAATATGCCAGAACAATTAACAGTGTACAACCCGGCAACGGGAGAGGCGATCGAAAGCATCCCCCAGCAGACGGCCGAAGATGTTGAAAAAGCGATTGAACGTTCACATCAAGCGTTTCAATCATGGTCCAAAACATCAGCGGGAGAACGTGCCTCACTTTTGAGAAAATGGTATGAGCTGATTGTTGAAAATAAAGAAGAACTTGCGGAATTAATTACGAAAGAAAACGGCAAACCGTATGAAGAAGCGGTCGGAGAAGTTTTATACGGCGCCGGTTATATTGAATGGTTCGCCGAAGAAGCAAAACGGATTTACGGCAGAACCGTACCTGCGCCGACAACGGGCAAACGGATTGTCGTCACCCGTCAGGCGGTCGGCCCGGTAGCCGCGATCACGCCGTGGAATTTCCCGAATGCGATGATTACAAGAAAAGCCGCGCCCGCTTTGGCGGCAGGCTGTACGTTCATCATCAAACCGGCGGAGGATACGCCGCTTTCCGCTTACGCCCTTGCGCGTCTCGCATATGAAGCGGGAATTCCGAAGGACGTGCTGCAAGTGGTGATCGGTGACGGAGCTGAAATCGGAAACGTCTTCACCAGCAGCCCGAAAATCCGCAAAATTACCTTTACCGGCTCAACGCCTGTCGGCAAAATCCTGATGAAAAACAGCGCCGACACCGTAAAACATATGTCAATGGAGCTTGGCGGACATGCGCCGCTGATTGTGGATGAAGCCGCTGATCTTGATCTGGCGGTAGCCCAAACAATGGCCTCTAAATTCAGAAACGCCGGCCAAACCTGCGTCTGTGCGAACCGGCTGATCGTACACGAATCCGTAAAAGACGAGTTTGCGAAAAAACTGAGTGAAGAAGCTGCGAAACTCAAAGTCGGAAACGGTCTTGAAAAAGGCGTAAACGTCGGCCCTGTCATCAACAAAAAAGGCTTCGATAAAATCGTCGGCCAAATTAATGACGCCGTGGAAAAAGGCGCAAAAGTGCTGACGGGCGGAACGTATGACCAAAACGATGAAAAAGGATGCTATTTCGTGACGCCGACCGTGCTGTCAAACGTAGATACATCCATGAACATCATGCATGAAGAAACATTCGGCCCGGTTGCGCCGATCGTTACGTTCTCAGATATTGATGAAGCGATCAAGCTTGCGAACGATACGCCGTTCGGGCTTGCGGCTTATTTCTTCACAGAAAACTACCGCCGCGGCATCTATATTTCTGAACAGCTTGAATACGGCATCATCGGCTGGAATGACGGCGGTCCGTCCGCGGTTCAAGCGCCGTTCGGAGGAATGAAAGAAAGCGGCATCGGCCGTGAAGGCGGTACGGAAGGCATTGAACCGTACCTGGAAACCAAATACATGTCTATCGGACTTTAATGAGCCGAAAAGAAAGCCCCGCTTCTAAGCGGGGCTTTTTTTATTGAGCAGTCTGCCGGTGAATATCGCCGGCAGGCTTTTTTGATCTTGCGGGAATAATCGGTTCGATTCCAGACAAAATAACAGCAAATACGATTGAAAGAAGGTCGCCATCATGGATATATTACTGGCTCTTCTCCCGGCTTTATTTTGGGGGAGCATCGTGTTATTTAACGTCAAATTAGGCGGCGGGCCTTACAGCCAGACGCTGGGAACGACAATCGGGGCGCTCATCGTTTCGTTTGTGCTGTATCTGTTTGTCCACCCGGTGCTGTCTGGGCGCATTTTTATTGTCGGCATCATCTCGGGGCTGTTTTGGTCGCTCGGCCAAAGCAATCAGCTTAAAAGCATACAGCTGATGGGCGTTTCAAAAACGATGCCGATATCAACGGGAATGCAGCTCGTCTCGACTTCTTTGTTCGGTGTGATCGTATTCAAAGAATGGTCAACCCCGATCGCGATTACGCTGGGTATTCTCGCCCTTATTTTTATCATCATCGGGATTGTGCTCACATCTTTAGAAGATAAAAAGGGGCGGGCGGACGGAGAACCGGGAAACTTAAAAAAAGGCATTGTCATCCTGCTGATCTCCACGCTCGGTTATTTGGTCTATGTCGTTGTGGCCCGGCTGTTCGGCGTATCCGGATGGTCAGCGCTTCTGCCGCAGGCGATCGGGATGGTCATCGGGGGACTGCTCCTGACGTACAAGCATAAACCGTTTAATAAGTACGCCCTCAAGAACATTCTGCCGGGAATCATCTGGGCGCTCGGGAATATGTTTCTGTTCATCTCACAGCCGCGCGTCGGAGTTGCGACAAGTTTTTCCCTTTCTCAAATGGGGATCGTCATCAGCACGCTCGGCGGAATCTTCATTCTCCGTGAGAGCAAAACGAAGCGTCAGCTGGTCGCCATTGCCATCGGGATTATCCTGATCATTGTGGCCGCGGTATTCTTAGGCGTTGCGAAATCAAATTCATAACAAATGCAGGAGGTTTGGACATGTACACGGATTTAAAAGGAAAAGTCGTTGCCATTACGGGAGCTTCATCAGGATTAGGAAAAGCGATGGCGATCCGCTTCGGACAGGAGCAGGCGAAAGTCGTGGTTAACTACTATAGTAATGAAAAAGACGCTCAAACCGTTAAAGAAGAGATTCAAAAAGCGGGAGGCGAAGCGGTCATCGTTCAAGGAGACGTCACAAAAGAAGAAGATGTCAAAAACATCGTGCAGACCGCGGTGAAGGAATTCGGCACATTGGATGTCATGATCAATAACGCCGGCATGGAAAATCCGGTTCAGTCGCATGAAATGCCGCTCAAAGACTGGAACAAAGTCATCAATACCAATCTGACCGGCGCTTTCTTAGGAAGCCGCGAAGCCATTAAATATTACGTAGAGAATGAAATTCAAGGAAACGTCATTAACATGTCAAGCGTACATGAAATGATTCCATGGCCGCTGTTTGTTCACTACGCGGCGAGTAAAGGCGGCATCAAATTGATGACGGAAACGCTGGCGCTTGAGTACGCGCCGAAGCGCATCCGTGTCAACAACATCGGGCCGGGCGCCATCAATACGCCGATCAACGCGGAAAAATTTGCGGATCCCGTTCAGAGAAAAGATGTGGAAAGCATGATTCCGATGGGATATATCGGTGAGCCGGAAGAAATCGCGGCTGTCGCCGTCTGGCTTGCTTCAAAGGAATCAAGCTACGTAACCGGCATTACGCTGTTTGCTGACGGCGGAATGACAAAATATCCGTCATTCCAGGCAGGACGCGGATAAGAAAAAAAGCGATCGCAGGCTCTTTAGAGCCGGATCGCTTTTTGCTTACGCGCGTTTTTTCTTTACAAGCGCCGCGATGGAAAGGATAATCGCCGCAGCTGACAGAACGATGGCCGCAATATCAAGCGCTGATACGCCGGATTTGCTTTCTTCGTTTGACTGTTCAGCTCCGTGCGCATCCGTCACGCTGGCCGATTTCGTGATTTTCGTAATTGAGTGAGGCGTGTCGGCTTTCTCATCACCCGTCCATTCTACAATGCTGCCGTCTTTGTAATATTGGTAAGCGTCCCAAGCGGCATCTCCGCTCTTTTCAGGATTTTTCGCAACGAACGTGAACTGCTGGAATTGGCCGGGCTGAATGCCGCCGTCCTTTGCTTCCCAAGTGACGGAGACCGCTTTGTCATCATGTTTGGATACGGATGTTTTCCAGCCCGGAATCGGCTGATACTGCTGAAATTCAACGCCTGCGGGCATTTTCAGCACGACTTTCGTTGTCGGCTCATTCTTTTCCACAGGCACTTTCATCGTGTACGTTTCCCAAGAACCGGCCGCGGATTCCGCGGGTTTGACTGAGACGTGGGCGCTTGCTGTCGCCGTAAAACCGACGAGTGACAGGGTCACGGCGGATATGAATAATAAAGCCTTTTTTTTCAACATGAGATACACTCCTTAGTTTGTCGTTGAGAATATTTGGTTGATTTCATTAAAATCGTTTGTCAGCCCGTGGACTTTGATCTTCCAGTTTCCCTTTTCGGTGATGGATAGGTTGGCGGCTTCAAATGTGCCTTCCTTCGTCTTCTTCAAATCAAAGGTGCTTTCATGCTGTTTGCCGCTGAAGCCCGTCTGGTAAACAGTGACCGTAAATTGCTGAATGTCTTTTACCAAGCTGCCGTTGTGATCGTTGACAATGACTTGAAATTCATTTTTACCCGGCTGGTTCGGCGTAATGTGCAAGGACAGGGTTTCCCCGTTTCCGATCGTTTCTGAGCCGTTAAAAGGCAATGGCGCAGGCGGCGGCGGGCTGGGCAGGCTTGTGAAGACGGCGGTTGTGAATAATACCGCGATGCCTAGTGCCCATTCGGCCTTTATCGTTGCGCTGATGCTCCTTTTTCTGCTGAACTTCGTCATCCATACGTGAACGGCGCCGAGCGCAAGCATGATGACAAACAGTCCGATTTTCAAAAGGAGCGTCTTACCGTAAGCGGTGTGAAAGAGTGAATCAAACGTGCGGATAATGAAAAATCCGTTCAGTACACCTGAAAATAACAGCACGCCGACAGAGGCGAACGCCCAAGGAGAAAACCGTCTGACCGTTTCCCAAGCGATGGTTTTATCGGGTTTTCTCCACTCTGATGAAAGAAGCAGCACAAGCGCGGCGATACCGCCCATCCATACAGACGCGGCCGATAAATGGAGAAAGTCCATTGCGATGCCGACCGCTTTTTCGTCGATAACGGCCGCATGCCCGGCGAATGCTTTTGCCAAAAGCGAAGCGAAGAAGAACAACAGCGGCGCCGTCCAGTACGCAAATGACCGGAATGCTTTCTTCTTCAACAGCGGGATCATGGACAGGGCGAGCAGGATAAATAAGCTGATCTGGATCATCCAGACGTACCCGCCTGCCGTTTTCAGAAGCGTTTCTTTTACATAGTCCGGCTGAAACGCGGCGCTCCAAGCGCCGCCCGCGTTTTCTTTCGTCTGAATCGGGAGCTGGCAGATAAGCGCGAGCCCCGTTAAACATAAAGAAATCACGAGCAGCTTTACAGTTCGTTTTGCTTTTGATGAATCTTTATTATTTCTGTACCAAAACAGATGGAAAAAAGCCGTGCCGATAAACAGGGAGAGAGCGGTGTACAAAATACCGCGGTCGATGGCCGCTTCGGGATGAAGCGCCGCTTGCGATGATGTCTGCTCCTGAAGTTCTCCGCCGGCTTTTCCGATACTGAAAGGGATGACGCCGGATACCGGATGTCCGTCGGCCGATACCGCGTTCCATTCCGCTCTGTAAATATCATGCGGCAGGTTTTTTTTCAATACCGCGGTCATGATGCGGGCATCATTTTTTTGAATCACCGTTTTGCCCGCGTCAACCCGTTCGCCGGATGAATTATAGACCTTAATGGAGTGGAAGCCTTCTTCAATCTGTTCATTAAACTCAATTTCAATCTGCTTCGGCGCTTGTTTTAATTCGCTGTTCTCACCCGGATTTGAGTTTGTGATGTAGGCGTGGGCGAAGCTTGTTTTCGGAATCAAAACAAGGAACAGCAAAAAGATGAGCCAGCGTTTGTTCTGTCTCATGGATGATGACACCGCCTTCCGGTTGGTTGTTGTTATGTCTTGCTGCAGGTGCATCCCTTCTGCCTGTCGTGTAAGATGATGTCCGCCGCCTCGTCAAAGGTGCAAATGACCCCGCCGAATCCTTTTTGAAACCGTTCTGCGTAATCAAGCGTTGAGAAGGGAATCGCCTGAGGCCGGCAGCAGTGAAGGTCAATATCGGCATGGACTAAAAAGTATGCGGAAGCGGCCGTCAGCGTCGTCTGAAGAAGAAAATCTTTACAAATGACGTGGGACACTTCTTCCTTTTTATCCTCATACCGCAAAATCGCGCAATGAATGCAGCACATCTGCTCAACGGCTTGTGAAACGGTAATAAGCTGAACAGAATACGAATGCTGAATCGGCCGCAGGCAATAGCCGCATTGATTGGCGCTTCGTTCTGAAGCGGGCGGGAGCGTAATGCCGCCGGGTGTCCGGATAATCCGGTTTGCATCCGCCAGCTGATTGACGTCTCTGTACACGGTCATCTCGGAGACGCCGAATCTCTCGCTTATGTCAGAGATTTTCAGCGCGCCCTCTTCTTTCAGCCATTCAAGCAAGGTTTGCTGTCTGTGAATCGGAAGCAATTCTGCATCCTCCTTTTTATGCGAATGAGTGATGAACCTCCCTCTAAGAGTAGATGTTTTCACAAATGCACACAAGAGCCTGATGATAAAATATGTGAAAAAATGTTGAACAATCACAAATGTAAAAGACGTAGTCAGACTCTGTTATAATAGAAGAGTTGAATGGAGGAATAAACATGAAAGAAACGACCTGCCCGAACTGCGGCAAGCCGATTACAGGCGACATGGTCAGATCATCCATGATCCCGTGCCAGTTTCAGTGCGGGCATTGCCATGTGAAATTGCGTGAATATAAAGTATCCGCTCCGATTATGGCTGCGGCCATTGCGATCACGGTGCTTTTGATTTATCTTGTGCAGATGGCCAGAACCGCCGTCATGCCGATGTTTCCGGCAGCGCGGTATGTGCCGGCCGCCATTTTCGCGCTCGTATGTGCGTATCCGGTGTTTATTGTCAGTGAGCGGCTCATTGCCAAACTCGTTGTCACAAAAGGACACATTATATACAGAAAGCGGTAAGACACCTTTGATGAGGTGTCTTTTTTTGTTAAGGATTTGTCACAGTCTCTGTGCCAAACTCCTCTTTACTTTTCATTGAATGGGGATTGTAAGCGTTTTATGATGAAGACACAGGGGAGAGAGAAACCCCGTGTCTTATTTATTTTCATCTGAAGGCAAGCAAACAGGGAGGGAATGAACATGCAGCAAGAACAGCAAGCTGGCATGAAAGTGAAGATACAGCGGTTCGGCAGTTATTTAAGCGGTATGATCATGCCGAATATCGGCGCATTTATCGCATGGGGAATTATTACCGCACTGTTTATACCTAAGGGATGGTTTCCGAATCCGCAGCTGAATACATTGGTAACCCCGATGATTACGTATCTACTGCCGCTTTTAATCGCATATACGGGCGGAAAAATGATCTATGATCACCGCGGGGGAGTCGTCGGAGCGACGGCCGCCATCGGAGTCATTGTCGGAGCGGACATTCCGATGTTCTTAGGGGCAATGATTATGGGGCCTTTGGGCGGTTATCTCATTAAACAATTAGACCGTGTGTTTAAAGATAAAGTCAGACAGGGTTTTGAAATGCTGATCAACAACTTCACGGCGGGAATTATCGGCGCGGTGCTGACGATTATCGCGTTTTATGCGATCGGCCCGGTCGTCCTGTCTCTTAACAAATTGCTGGCGGCGGGTGTGGAAGTCATTGTCCACGCGAATTTGCTGCCGATTGCAAGCGTTTTCGTAGAACCGGCGAAAGTCCTGTTCCTGAATAACGCGATCAACCACGGCATTTTAAGTCCGATCGGAATCGAGCAGGCCGCCAAAGCGGGTAAATCCATTCTGTTCTTAGTGGAAGCGAACCCCGGGCCGGGACTCGGTATTTTACTGGCATATATGTTCTTTGGGAAAGGCTCTTCAAGATCGACGGCTCCGGGAGCGGCGATCATTCATTTCTTCGGGGGGATACATGAAATCTATTTCCCTTACATTTTAATGAAACCGATGCTGATCCTCGCGGCGATCGCCGGGGGAGCGAGCGGACTGCTTACATTCTCGATCTTTAACGCAGGTCTTGTCGCCGCATCATCTCCGGGAAGCATCATCGCCATTTTAGCGCTGACGCCGAAAGGAAGCTACCTCGGCGTGCTGGCGGGCGTCATCGTTGCCGCGGCCGTATCGTTTATCGTCTCGGCGCTTATTCTGAAATCGTCTAAAGCGGGCGAAGAAGATTTGACAGCCGCGGCGGAAAAAATGCAGGAAATGAAAGGCAGGAAAAGTGAAGCGGCGGCCGCGTTGGCAGACAAAGAGGAAGAGCCGGAAAACAGCGCCGCTGATATGTCCGCTGACCAAGTCAGCCGCATTATCTTCGCGTGTGACGCGGGTATGGGATCGAGCGCAATGGGCGCCTCCATTTTAAGAAACAAAGTGAAAAAAGCAGACCTGGATATTGATGTGACAAATACGTCGATCAATAATCTTCCGAATGACGCGGATATCGTCATTACGCATAAGGACCTGACTGACCGCGCGAAAGCGAAGCTGCCGCAGGCGGTGCACATTTCGGTTGATAATTTCTTGAACAGCCCGAAATACGATGAACTGATTGAAAAGCTTAAAAACTAATCAAACAGAAAGAGGGATCTTCATCATGGAAGTATTGGCTAAAGCGAACATCAAACTGAACCAGACGGTGAACTCAAAAGAGGATGCCATCCGCCTCGCGGGACAGACATTGATTGATAACGGCTACGTGACGAACGGCTATGTGGAAAAAATGTTCGAACGTGAAGAAACATCATCCACGTTTATGGGGAATTTCATCGCGATCCCGCACGGCACGGAAGATGCGAAGGATGAGGTGCTTCATTCAGGCATTTCCGTCATCCAGATTCCGGACGGTGTGGAATACGGTGAAGGCAATACGGCAAAGGTCGTTTTCGGTATCGCCGGAAAAAACAATGAACATTTAGACATCCTGTCAAACATCGCCATCATCTGCTCAGAGGAAGAAAACATCGAACGGCTGATCAGTGCAAAGACGGAAGAAGAACTGGCCGCTATTTTCAGCGAGGTGAACTGACATGATTGCCCTTCATTTCGGAGCGGGAAACATCGGGCGGGGCTTTATCGGCGCCCTGCTCCATCATTCCGGCTATGAGGTAGTTTTCGCTGATGTGAATGAAACGATGGTCAGCCTTCTCAATGAAAAGAAGGAATATACCGTGGAGCTTGCCGACGGCGGCCGGCAGACAGAAATCATCGGCCCCGTTTCAGCCATCAACAGCGCGGTGCAAGAACAAGAGCTGTACGGGCTGATCAATGAAGCGGTGATCATTACGACGGCGGTGGGCCCGAACGTTCTCAGACTCATCGCCCCGTCCATCGCGGAAGGGCTGAAGCGCAGAACGTCCTCTGAGCCTCTCAATATCATTGCCTGTGAAAATATGATCAGCGGCAGCAGTTTTCTGAAAAAAGAAGTTTTCGGACATTTGACGGAAGCGGAGCGGGAACTCGTGAACCGGACGGTCGGCTTCCCGGATTCTGCGGTGGATCGGATCGTGCCGATTCAGCACCATGAAGATCCGCTGAAAGTATCCGTAGAACCGTTTTTTGAATGGGTCATAGACAGAACCGGCTTTGCCGGCGGCCAGCCGGTACTTAAAGGCGCGTTGTTTACGGATGATCTTACGCCTTTCATCGAGAGAAAGCTGTTTACCGTCAATACCGGCCATGCCGTTACGGCGTACGTCGGCTATCAGCGCGGATTAAAAACCGTCAAAGAGGCCATCGGCCATCCTGAAATCCGGCGTGTCGTGTACGATGCACTTTCAGAAACGGGCGAGTACTTGGTGAAAGCGTACGGCTTTAAGCAATCCGAACACGAGCAGTACATGAAAAAAATCATCGGCCGCTTTGAAAATGAATACATCACGGATGATGTGACAAGAGTCGCCAGATCACCGCTCAGAAAACTCGGAGCGAATGACAGATTAGTAGGGCCGGCCAAAAAAATAAAAGAACCGAACGCGCTGGCAGAAGGCATCGCCGCCGCCCTGCGCTTTGACTATCAGGATGATCCGGAAGCGGTTGAGCTGCAAAAGCTTATCGCGGAAAAAGGCACGAGCGGCGTTCTTCAAGACATTTGCGGTATTCAGCCGCATGAGCCGCTGCACGGCATCGTGCTCAAAAAGCTCAATCAATAAAAACGAACCCGCGTCGGGGGACGCGGGTTTTTTCTTGCGTTATAATGAGAGGGAAGGGAGGCTGCGTGATGAATCAGAAGCTATTGCCCCATCGTTTTCCGTTTCTTTTGATTGACGGTACGACGAACAGTGAAACCGGAAAATGGGCGGCTGCTTACAAAAACATCAGTGAAAATGACTGGTTTATAACTGAATCCCAAAGAGAGATGCCATTTTCGCTCGTCGTTGAAGCAATGGCCCAAACGGCGGCTTGCGCGGGAATTACCGGCGGTGACGGCCTCGGTCTCTTATCCGCGGTGAAGAAAGCGGAAAGGTTAGGTGCCGCTTTGCCGGGAGACCGTCTGGATCTTTTGTTTGAAGTCACGCGAATCAGGCGCGGTTTTGTGTTCGGCCGGGCGAAAGCGTCCGTTGCCGGGAAGCCTGTGGCGGAAGCTGAACTCAGCATATTTATCCAGCCATCGTAAAAAAAGCCGCCTCGAGCGGCGGCTTTCGGACAAGCGTGTTATTTTGTATCATAATCTCTTTCACTTTGTGAATTGTCCCTTTGGTCATGTTTGTGTTTTTCGTCATTGGCGTTTTCCTTCAGCTCTTCCAGCGGAATCGGATCGGTTAAATCATGATGTTCAGGATTTTCATTCGGTTTGTTCTTTTGTTTTCTTTCTTTCATCCTCCATCACCTCAATATTTCTTTTCCTCAACGTTCTCCCCGCCAAACGCAGGAAGCGGTTTTTTGTTCCTGCGGGTCATATGTATTAAAATAGAGACGACTACATTATAAAAAGTGAGGTACATATATGCCGATACAAAGAGAAGACGCAGATATTAAACTGATCGCGATTGATATGGACGGAACCCTGCTCAATGACGAGCAGCTCATCCCGGAGGAAAACCGGCGGGCGATCAAGGAAGCGGAGGCGAAAGGAATTCACGTCGTCATCAGCACAGGACGCACGCTGATGACCTGCCGCGAACTGGCTGAGTCTCTCGAGCTGTCATCCTTTTTAATCACGGCAAACGGCAGCGAAATCTGGGATTCCAACTTTGAGCTGGTTGAGCGCAAGCTTCTTCATACCGATCATATTCAAAAATTATGGGATCTGAGGAATAAGCACAACACGAATTTCTGGGCCTCTACCGTCGATAGAGTGTGGAGAGGGGAATTCCCGGAAACGATTACGGATCATCAGTGGCTCAAGTTCGGATTCGAAATCGAGGATGACGAAGTGCGGAATGAGGTGCTGAAAGAGCTCAAGGAATACAAGGAGCTCGAAATCACAAACTCAAGTCCGATCAACATCGAAGTCAATGCCCTCGGTATCAACAAAGCGGCTGCGCTGGCGAAGGTATCGGAAAAACTCGGCTTCACGATGGAAAATGTGATGGCCATGGGTGACAGTCTGAATGACATTGCCATGATTGAAAAAGCGGGTGTCGGCGTCGCCATGGGGAATGCGCAGGACATTGTGAAAGAAACAGCTGACTGGGTGACTGATGTCAACACGGAAAACGGGGTCGCCAAAGCGATCCGCCACTGGGTGTTATAATAGAAAAAAGAGAGAGTCTCAGTATGAGGCTCTCTCTTTTTTGTTTTGTCAGATTTGTGACTAGGTCCATGGTAGGTTTTCTGACAAAAGGATGTTCAAACCTGTCAGAATTAAATATAATGAAGAGAAATCCAATAATTCGGAATAGTCATTCCGAATAGCGGAATGATAATAATATAAAACGTTTACAATACAGGAGGGATCTTATGTTTCAGATTGACATCAATTGTGATTTAGGAGAGAGTTTCGGTGCTTATAAAATCGGGCTGGATGAAGAGATTTTGGACTATGTGACATCTGCAAACATCGCCTGCGGCTTTCATGCGGGTGATCCCAGCGTGATGCGCAAAACGGTTGCGCTTGCGGCGGAAAAAGGCGTGAAAATCGGCGCTCATCCGGGACTGTTCGATCTTCAGGGATTCGGGCGGCGGCAGATCGCGATTACACCCGAGGAAGCGTATGATCTGACGCTGTACCAAATCGGCGCGCTGTCAGGTTTTTTAAAAGCAGAAGGTGTCGAGATGCAGCATGTGAAGCCGCACGGCGCTTTATATAATATGGCCGCCGTCAATCCCGGCCTGTCAGAAGCCATCGCTCAGGCGGTCTGTCATTTTGATCCCGGGCTTATTCTTTTCGGGCTTTCCGGAAGCGAGCTGATTAAAGCGGGAGATCGAATCGGACTGAGGACGGCAAGCGAAGTGTTTGCGGACCGCACCTATCAGGAAGACGGCACGCTGACGCCGCGTTCAGAGCCGGATGCGCTGATTCAGGATGACAAAAAAGCGGTCGGTCAAGTGATTCAAATGGTGAAAGACAGCACGGTGACATCACGTAAGGGACAAGCTGTAAGCCTGAAAGCGGACACGGTCTGCATTCACGGAGACGGAGCCCACGCCCTCACATTCGCAAAAACAATCAAAAAAGAATTAAAAGCGGCAGACATTCAAATCAGCGCGCTTGCAAAAGACTGAGCAGCAGAGGGAGGAAGACAGCATGGAGCAAAAGAAAAAAACAGCCGGAAAGGCTTCCGGCAAATGGTCGCTTCTTTTAGGCGCGACATTTTTGATGGCGACATCATCAATCGGGCCCGGCTTTCTGACGCAAACGGCCACGTTTACCAATACATTGGCGGCAAGCTTCGGCTTTATCATTTTAATTTCTATTATTTTGGACATTTTCGCGCAAACCAATGTATGGCGGATTATCGCGGTTTCCGGAAAGCGCGGCCAAGAGATTGCCAATATGGTGCTTCCGGGCGCCGGTTATGCCATTGCTTTTCTGGTCGTGCTCGGCGGACTTGCGTTTAATATCGGAAACATCGGCGGCGCAGGTCTCGGTCTTCAAGTATTATTCGGGATCAAACCGGAGATCGGCGCTTTAATCAGCGCAGCGGTCGCGGTGCTGATTTTTGTCATAAAGGAAGCCGGAAAAGTCATGGATCGTTTTATGCAGATCGCCGGCATCGTCATGATCGTATTGACGGTGTATGTTGCCGTAACGACGGCTCCGCCGGTCGGACACGCCGTTGTGAAAACTTTTATGCCTGATCATATCAGTGTGCTGGCGATCGTGACGCTTGTCGGCGGCACAGTCGGCGGATACATTACATTTGCCGGCGGCCACCGTTTGCTTGATTCAGGCATCCAAGGGAAGGAAGTCATTCCTCAGGTCACGAAAAGCTCCATCACAGGCGTTCTGATTACATCGATTATGCGGATTGCCCTGTTTCTCGCCGTGCTTGGCGTCGTCTCAAAGGGCCTGAGCATTGATCCTGATAATCCCGCGGCTTCTGTATTCCGGCTTGCGGCGGGAAATGTAGGCTATAAAATTTTCGGCGTCATCATGTGGTCTGCCGCTATCACGTCTGTCATCGGCGCCGCCTATACATCGGTGTCATTCTTCAAATCGTTTTCGGCAAAAATCGAAAAGCACTCACATGGCGTAATTATCGGCTTTATCATCGTATCCACTCTTATTTTTGTCACGATCGGCCAGCCTGCCAAAATTCTGGTCGCGGTCGGTTCGCTTAACGGCTTAATTCTGCCGCTTGCATTAGCGATGATTCTGTTGGGCGCTTATAAGAAAAAAATCGTCGGCGATTACAAGCATCCGATCTGGCTCACGATTGCAGGGGCGATCGTAGTGGTTGTCATGGCGGTTATGGGCATCTATACATTATTCACGCAGATGCCGCAGCTATGGAGCTGATGATATGAAAAAACATATGAGAGACATGAGCCCCGAAGAAATCAGACAGCTGATCAGGAAGGGGCAGATGACCGGGCCGACGGCGGGGGTGGCCGCTTCTTACGCACAAGCCAATCTCGTCGTTTTGCAAAAGGATCTTGCCTTTGATTTTCTCTTATTCTGCCAGCGCAATCAAAAGCCTTGTCCGGTGCTTGACGTGACGGATGCGGGTTCACCCGTTCCGGCAATAGCGGCGCCGGGAGCTGATATCCGGACGGACTTGCCGAAATACAGGATTTATCGGCATGGCGTGCTTACTGAAGAGGTAACGGATATTACGCCGTATTGGAAGGATGATGATGTCGGGTTTTTGATCGGCTGCAGTTTTTCATTCGAGCAAGCCCTTATCAATCAGCACATTCCAATCAGGCACATCGATGAGGGTGTGAATGTCCCCATGTATAAAACAGACATTGACTGTGTTCCGGCGGGCCCGTTTTCGGGAAAGATGGTCGTCAGCATGAGACCGATTCCGGAAAGGCTTGCAGTCCGCGCGGCGCAGGTCACGTCACGTTTTCCCGCCGTGCACGGCGCCCCCGTCCGCATCGGAAATCCGCAAAGCATCGGCATCAGCGATTTGCATCAGCCGGATTTCGGAGATGCCGTAACGGTGCGGGAAGGTGAAGTTCCCGTATTCTGGGCTTGCGGCGTTACACCCCAGGCGGTGATCATGGAAGCAAAGCCTGACATCGTAATAACACATTCACCGGGGCACATGCTGATCACCGATATACGAAATGAATCGCTTGCTGTCCTGTAAAGTGAGAAAGAATACAACGAGGTGATGACAATGATGCAGTATAGCGGAAATACAGCGCTTGATATACAGCCGTACGGTGATTCCGCCGTTATCATCCGCTTTGGCGGGCACATCAGCGAAGAGGTCAACAGCCGGGTGCATGCGGCGGCAGCCTGTATGGAAGAACGGCCGTTTCCGGGCTTCGTTGAATGTATTCCGGCATTCACAAGCTTAACGATCTTTTATGATGTGTATGCCGTCTCAAACATAAAAAAAGGCGTCTCTCCTTTTGCCCTGGTCAAGAAAGAAGTGACGGAACGTCTCAGCCATACAATGACCGACCGCAAAGAAGAGCGCCGGGTGATGGAAATCCCCGTTTGCTACGGCGGTGATTTCGGTCCCGATTTAGAAGAGGTCGCTGAGATGAACGATCTGACCCCGGAAGACGTCATCCGCATTCATACTGAAGGCGAATATCTCGTTTATATGCTCGGATTTGCGCCGGGATTTCCGTTTTTAGGAGGAATGTCTGAGCGGATCAGAGCGCCGAGAAAGGCGTCGCCAAGGCCGTCCATCCCGGCCGGTTCAGTAGGAATCGCGGGAATGCAGACCGGTGTGTATCCGATATCCACTCCCGGCGGCTGGCAGCTGATCGGCAGCACCCCGCTCCGGCTTTTCAGGCCGGAAGAACATCCGCCGAGTCTTTTGAGAGCGGGCGATACGGTGAAATTCGTCCGGATCACGGCAGAGGAGTACAGCCGCATCAAGGAGGGAGCCGAATGAGTATGAAAGTGGTAAAGCCCGGTCTCTTGACGACGGTTCAGGACACGGGGCGGACGGGGTATCAGAAATACGGTGTACTGGGAAGCGGCGCAATGGATACGATCTCTCTGCGCATCGCCAATCTTCTTGCCGGAAATCAAGAAAAAGAGGCGGGGCTGGAAATTACGCTTATGGGGCCCGGGCCTTCTTTTGAATTTTCAGAACCTGCGGTTATTGCCGTCACGGGGGCGGATTTTGCCCTTCATATTAATGGGGAGCCCGCTCCTCTGTGGAAACCGGTTTTGATAAAGGAAAACAGCGTCGTCTCGTTCGGGCCGTGCAAGATGGGGAGCCGCGCATATCTCGCCGTCGCGGGGGGATTTGACGTGCCCGCCGTCATGGAAAGCAAAAGCACGTATGTCAGAGCGGGGATCGGCGGTTTTTGCGGAAGAGCGCTGCAAAAAGATGATGAGCTGCCGCTCGGCCGTATGACGCCATGTTCGGAATCAATCGCGTACCGTCTGAGCGATTCTTTCGGACAGCATGGTTTCTCAGCGCCTGATTGGTCTGTCAGCAGCAGGGGATTTCTGCCGCTGAAAAAAAATCCGGTCATACGAGTGCTTGAAGGCGCTCAATTTCACGCTTTTACAGAAGAAGCAAAATTGCGTTTTTATCAAGAGTCATATACGGTCACGCCTCAATCCGACCGAATGGGCTACCGGCTGAAGGGCGCTCCGCTTGAATTGCGGGAGCCGCTGGAGATGGTATCTGAGGCCGTGACGTTCGGAACGGTGCAGGTGCCGCCGGACGGCAATCCGATTATTCTGCTGGCTGACAGACAGACGACGGGGGGCTATCCGCGGATGGCGCATATCATATCCGCCGATCTTCCTCTCGTCGCCCAAACGATGCCGGGGGAACATATCACGTTCCGGGCCGTTTCGCTGGAGGAAGCGGAAATGCTGCTTTTGGAGAAGGAACAGCAGCTGAAGGAGCTGAAAGCAAGGCTCAAAATGGAATGGCTGATCTGACAAAGGGGCTAAAGACCATGGAAAACAAAAACAAAACCGTCATCAAATCAATGGAACTGCTTCATTTGTTTCTGACTGAACCGAGCCTGAGCTTAAATGAGCTGGTTTCTCTATCGGAAATGCCGAAGACCTCGGTTCATCGCATGGCAAGCTCACTGGAGGAAACGGGGTTTCTCACCCGGGCGGCGGACGGCCGTTATCAGCTTGGTCTGATCTTTTTACAATTCGGCCAGCTCGTCTCTGAACGTCTGGATATCAGGAAAATAGCCAAGCCGATTATGGAAGAGCTGTGCGGCGAAGTGGATGAGGCCGTTCAGCTGATCATGAGGGACGGAGATGAAGCCATTTACGTCGAGAAAATTGAAGGCACCCAAACCGTCCGCCTGTATACGGCAATCGGCCGCCGGTCGCCGCTGTACGCGGGAGCGTGCGCCAGAAGCATTCTATCGTTTCTGCCAAAAGAGGAGATTGACACATACATTCAGAAGACAAAGCTTGCCGCAATCGCCTCAGGCACGATGACGGATCGGGCTGAACTTCTTCAATCCATTGAAAGATCCTTGCAATCAGGGTATACGATCAGCTATTCGGAATTAGAAGATTACACGGCGGCGATCGGAGCGCCGATTTTCAATCACGAAGGTAAGGTGGCTGCCGGAATCAGCATCGCCGGCTTCGAAGCCCGGTTTTCAGAGGACAGGCTGCCATATTTAACCGAAAAGGTCAAAAACGCAGCACAGCATATTTCTGAGAAATTGGGTTATTGACCGAGCCAATTTTTCTTCACTCGCGTACATTACAATATCGATAGTAACGAGTGGAGGAAAGTAAATGGGACTTGTTTATACGGCGCTGGGGGATTCTTTGACGACGGGGAGGGGGGCCGGGCCGTTTTCCGCCGGTTTTGTCCAGCGGTTCGGGCGTATGCTGGCAGAAGATTTACAGACAAGAACTGACGTATCCATCTTTGCCAAATCAGGCCTTGAGACGGGAGAAATTCTCGGGCTTATGTCCTTGCCGTACATTCAGAGGCGGATTCAGGCTGCTGATATGATTACGATTACAGGCTGCGGCAACGATTTGATCGATTCGGTTCAGGCATATCAGCAAACATCGGACGCTTCGGTGTTCACCAGCGTGTCCAGTCACTGCCATGAGAACTTTGAAAAGATGATAGCCAAGATCGCTGCCTTAAAAGGACCGCACCCGTCTCCTTATGAGATCCGCGTCTTTAATTTATACAATCCTTTCCCGGGAATCTCCATTGCAGAAAAATGGATATCCTCTTATAATGCGCACCTCAGCACACTCGCATCGGCGCCGCACGTCAAAATCGCCGACGTCCACAGCGCTTTCAAAGGAAAAATGAATGAATATCTCTCTCATGACCGCGTACACCCCAACAGCAAGGGATATGAAGTCATGGCATGCGTCCTGCGGGGGCTCGGATACGGAAGCCTCGCCCGCTCATAACGCGCGCTCCTTTTCATCGGGAGCGCGCTTTTCGTGCTCCTTAAAACAAACTTAAAATTGTCCGACTTTCGTTCTATCCGCGCAAAAAATACGCTAGAATAATGGGGGATAAAGACAGAAATAGAATTGTGTTCAAAAAATGATAACAGAAAGGATGGATTGCTTTGCTGCGCGCCTTAAAACTATCACTCGCGATGCTGATTATTATACTTGCGGCCGCCGCATTTACGTATGCGGAACATACCTCTGTCATACAGCCGGTTATGCTCGTGTTTCTCGGTGCGGTCATGTTCATTCAGGGGCTGGAGGAAAAACGGAAAGAAAACGACGGTTCCGGGAAATTCAATATCTATACCGCCGTTTTTGTATGGTCAATCTCCTTAATCGGTTTTACGCTTCACGCGATCTGAGTCTGATAGATCCTGAAAATGCTCCACAACGGGAAATGGTGAATAAAAACGGTGCAGTAAGGCTTTCCATTCCTGATATTCCGGCGATCCGCGAAAGCCTTTTGTATGATCTTCCAATGTCTCCCATTCCACAAGCAGTAAATATTTATGCGTCTTTTCCATACATTTGGACAAGGAATGGGACAGATAACCTTTCATGCCCGCTATAATCGGCTCCGCCCAGCGGAATGCCTCTTCGAATTCCCCCTCAAGACCTTCTTTTACATACAGCATGGCTGCTTCTCTGATCATCTGAAATTCCCCCTTTTTTTAATAGATACATTGTATAAGAATATGGCCCGTGACGGCAGGAAAAACAAAAAAATTTTAAACAATATGAGAAAAAAATCCTTGCCAGTCTGATTTGGTTTAGGAGAAAATAACAGTTGGAAGGCAGGGGAATAGACAGTGAAAAAAGGGTTATACCTATTACTTTTACTCGCAGGAATCATAGGTTTGATCGGCTGCTCGAAAACGGAATCGGCCGAAGACAGAATGAAAGATTTCGTAAAAGACTGGAACGGCGGTCATTACGATAAGATGTACCAAAGCCTCACCCAGGATGAAAAGAAAAAACTATCCAAAAAGGATTTTGTAAAGCGATATGAAACCATTTATGAACAAGCAGGGGTTAAAAATCTGAAAGTCACTGCCGAAAAACAGGACGAAGACGACAAGAAAAAAGATGACCTCCAGCACATCGATTATAAGGTCAGCATGGATACAAAAGCAGGGAAGGTCGCTTTTGAAAACACGGCCGTCCTGAAAAAAGAAAAAACAGACGATGGAGAATCATGGAACATCGACTGGAATCCTTCTTTTATTTTCAAACAGCTTTCCGATGACAAAACCGTGCAGATCGCAAATGAAGAACCGAAGCGCGGACAAATTTACGACAAAGACGGAAAAGGTCTCGCCGTGAATACCGAGGTGCCGGAAATCGGCATTATCCCTGGAAAACTCGGCAAGGATAAAGACAGCGTGATCAAAAAACTGTCTGAAAAACTGGACCTTTCTGAAGACGATATCAAAAGCAAACTGAACCAGGGCTGGGTAAAAGACGACTCCTATGTCCCGATTCAAAAAATCAGACCGGATGATGAAAGCAAGGTCAAAAGCCTGCTCGCATTAGACGGCGTGACGAAAACGAAAGTCAGCTCCCGCTACTATCCGTACGGCGAAAAAGCGGCCCATCTGACCGGCTATATTAAAACCATCACAGCGGAGCAGCTGAAAAAAGCGAAAGACGGCCAATACAGCGATACTTCCAAAATCGGCATCGCCGGCCTTGAGAATGTATATGAAGACAAGCTGCGCGGCACGACCGGCTGGAAAATTTACGTCCCGCAAACAGGTGAGGTCATTGCTGAAAAGAAAGCCGAAAGCGGGCAGGATATTCATGTAACGATTGACATGAAAACGCAGACGAAGCTGTATGATTCTATGAAAGATGACAGCGGAGCGGCAGTCGCTCTCGAACCGCAAACGGGAGAGACACTCGCGCTCGTCAGCGCACCGTCTTATGACCCGAACGGCTTTATTTTCGGCTGGAGCGGCAAAGAATGGAAAAAGCTGAATGAAGATAAAAACAATCCGTTTTCAGCGAAATTCAACAAACTTTATGCGCCGGGATCAACGATTAAACCGATTGCCGCGGCAGTCGGCCTGACAAACGGCACATTGAAAGCGTCAGAAAAGAAAAAAATCACCGGAAAAGAGTGGCAGAAAGATTCAAGCTGGGGCGGTTACCATGTCACACGCGTATCAGAGCGCCTGAATGAAGTGGATCTCGAAAACGCGCTGATCACATCGGACAACATCTACTTTGCGCAAAATGCCATAGATGCCGGAGCGGACGCGTTTACAAAAGGATTAAAAACATTTGGCTTTGATGAAGAGATTCCGTACCAATTTCCGATTGAAAAGTCTTCAATCGCTAACGGCAAGCTTGATTCCGAGATCCTTCTCGGAGATACGGGCTACGGCCAGGGGCAGATGCTGATGTCTCCGCTGCACTTAGCGGCTGACTATACCGCATTTGTAACAGACGGAAATCTCGTCAAACCGACATTGATCAAAGACGGAGAAAAAACACCGCAAATCTGGCATAAGCAAGTGGTGTCGGAAGCCAATGCCGAAGAAATCACAAAAGGGCTGAGAGGCGTCGTTGAAGATCCGCGCGGCTCTGCATATCAGCCGGCCGTAAGCGGCATTACCGTAGCCGGGAAAACCGGTACAGCCGAGCTGAAAACGTCTAAAGAAGATAAAGACGGCAAAGAAAACGGCTGGTTTGTCGGTTACGATTATAAAAAGAAAGACCTCTTGATCGCGATGATGATTCAAGACGTCAAAAAACGCGGCGGAAGCCATTACGTCGTTGAAAAAGCGAAAAAGCAGTTTCAGAATCATTAAATGACGATTTTTTGCGGGCTGAAAGGAAAATCGGCCGCCGAAGCAGAATGAAACAGCATGGGCAATTCCTGAAAACAGAGATACAAGAGGCTCTAAGAAAAAGGGGGATTTCACATGCAGCGCATTCAATTGGCTGAAGACCTGGAATTTTCAAGAGTGATACACGGGCTTTGGCGTCTGAACGAATGGAATGTTTCAGACGGAGAGCTGCTGAATCTGATTGAATGGTGTATCAGCCAAGGCATCACCACCTTCGACCATGCCGATATATACGGCGGTTATACGTGTGAAAAGCTGTTCGGCGGCGCTTTGTCCCTTTCGCCTTCAATAAGGGAGCGAATCGAAATCGTCACAAAATGCGGGATTGTCATTGAATCACCGGAACGGCCCGGAAACAAGTCGCATCATTATAATACGTCGAAGTCTCACATTTTAGCGTCGGCGGAGCAGTCGCTTTTGAATCTGAATACGGATTATCTGGATGTGCTGCTCATTCACAGACCGGACCCGCTTATGGACCCGGAGGCTGTGGCTGAAGCGTTTCACGCGCTGAAAAGCTCGGGAAAGGTCAGATATTTCGGAGTATCGAACTTTAAAGTGCACCAGTACAGAATGCTCGAATCCTATTTGGATGATCCGCTCATCACAAACCAAATTGAAATCTCGGCGTACGAGCTGGAAAATATTCATGACGGCACGCTGGATTTCTGTCAGGAAAAACGCATTCCGCCGATGGCGTGGTCACCGCTTGCGGGCGGGAGCGTCTTTACCGGACAATCAGATAAGGACGTCCGAATCCGTGCCGCGCTTTGTTCCGTACAGGAAGAAATCGGCGCCGCTTCCATTGACGAAGTCATGTACGCATGGCTGTTCACCCACCCGGCAGACATCATGCCGATTGTCGGCAGCGGAAAACAGAGCCGCATTTCCGCCGCGGTGCGTGCATCAGCTTACACACTCAGCCATGATCAATGGTTTCGGGTTTATACAAGTGTTCAAGGTTATGATATTCCATAAACAAAACAAACGCCCCGGAAGGTATCTTCCCGGGCGTTTGTTTATGTGGTGTGCAATGTCTAAAAACAAGTAAGGTCACTTTGAAGTATAGCCGTTCAGATGAAAGGAACCAAGCATCACGGCATATTATCTGACACATTTTTCTTGTTCAATACTGTCACACGGACCAGTGCCAAATTGCCATTAGAAAATGGTTGAATAATCATTGAAAGCGTTTTATATTTTTAATTACAACACTTTCCCCGGAAGCACCCCCCATGTGCCGCATCCCCCACAACTAGAAAATCTGGAGGCGCGTTTCATGTATATGACAGCGAGAGAACAAAAATTAATGAAACATCTTTTACTGCAGAACCGGTACGAAACAGTGCATGAACTGGCGGAAGCTTTACAAGTCAGCACAAGAACCGTTCACCGCGAGTTAAAAACCATCAAACCGCTGATGGAATCATTCGGTCTGGCACTTGATAAACAGCCCGGCAAAGGACTGAAAGCGGTAGGAAACCCGGAGGACAAACAAAAACTCCTGTCAGACCTGTCCTATGAACAGCAAGAATACAGCGCTGAGGAGCGGAAACTTTTAATCCTATGTTCACTATTAGAGTCCCAAGATCCGATCAAGCTCTACAGCCTGGCGAACGAACTCCAAGTGACAAACGCGACGATCAGTTATGATCTTGATGAGCTGGAGACTTGGATTGCGCCCTTCGGCTTGACGCTGATCCGAAAAAGAGGCTTCGGCATTCAGCTGACGGGACCGGAAAATGCGAAACGGAAAATCGTCGGCAATCTCATGGTCAACCGCCTTGATATTCAAAGCTTTTTGGAAGCGGTTGAATTGAATATTAAAGGAAAACCCGACGCTGATGATAAAATGTTCGGCGTCGTAAATAAAGCGGAACTTTTGAAAATGGACCGGCTCTTGATCCAGCTCAAGGAAAAAATTTCGATCGCCTTATCTGACAGCTCCTATATGGCGCTGGCGGTTCATTTAACCTTTGCGATGGAGCGGATCAGACTCGGAGAAACCATCACGATGGAGGCTTCTGAACTAAAAGCGCTGCAGCAGACGAAGGAATACGGCTCCGCGCTCGAAATGGCAAAAGAGCTTGAGAAAGCATTCGGCGTTTCGATACCGGAGGCTGAGATCGGCTATATCACCATCCATTTACGGAGCGCCAACCGCCAATACAAAACCGAATTCAAGCCCGAGAACATTGAAGTTGAAACGGCTTTGCAAACAAAGCAGCTGATCGGCTTCATTTCAGAAAAAATTAAAATAGATCTGAGGGAAAACGGCTCTTTATACGACGGTTTAATCGCCCATCTCGAACCAGCCATCAACCGGGTAAAAGAGAGTATTGACATGTACAACCCGATGACTCAGCAAATTAAACGCGACTACTTCCTGCTGTATATGGCCGTAGAAGAAGGAATGGAAAAATTCTTTCCGGGGCTTCATTTTCCTGATGATGAGATCGCTTTCATCGTTCTGCACTTCGGCTCCGCCCTGGAAATCAAACGGGAAGAAGCGAAAATCAAAGCGCTGATCGTCTGTTCAAGCGGCATCGGGTCGTCCAAAATGCTCGCATCCAGACTGAAAAAAGAGCTCCCGGAAATCCGTTCCTTTGATATGTCTTCCCTTATTGAACTGAAGGACCGTGATACCGCCGCATACGACATGATCGTGTCCACTGTGCCGATCCCGTATGAAAACATTGATTATGTCATGGTCAGTCCGCTTTTAAATGAAGAAGACGCCGATCAGGTCAAGCAGTACATCAAAAGAAAGATTCCGCTGATTCTTGACAAGAAAAGAAACGGCAGAAGAGAAGAGAACCAGCCGGAGACGCCTGATATGCTGGAAGCGGCCGGGCGTATGGCGCATTATGCGGCGGTTATCCAAAGCGTGCTGCGGAACTTTTCGATCAAATCCATTGATTCAAACATGGCGTATGAGCTGTTTTTGAACCGTATGTTTGCCATGCTGGAGGAAGAAGGATTGGTTCATCATGCCCGAAAAACCGCACAGCGCCTTGCAGAGCGTGAAGAACAGGGCGGACTCGGCATTCCGGGAACGGCAATGGCGCTGTACCATCTCAAAAATGAAGAAATTGTCACGCCTTTTTTCAAAATTTATGATTTGACAGCTCCATGCAGTGTCAAAGGCATGGACGGAAATTCCCTGACCGTTGGCCGCGCTTTAGTGATGATGGCGCCGGCTGATATGCCCGCTGAAGGGTCGGAAATACTAAGTGCGGTCAGCTCGGCCATCATTGAATCCGAAGCCAGTATAAAAGCCTTCCAGACTGAGGATCAGGCCGATTTATACAAACGTTTAAACAAGCTGTTTTATCATTTCATTCAGGAGAAAGGACAGCGGTAAACAGGAAGCGCACACCTCATGTGGGGTGTGTTTTTTTGTGCATGTATGAGGGTAAGGGGAAGGGAAGAAACTAAAAACACGGGACTATTGTATCATTCACCGATGGAATAGTTCTAAAACAAAATAGTTTTACAAGTTATATTTTTTGGTTTAAAATGGGTTGCGTGAGAAAGAAAATCTGACAGAGTTTTTTTGTGATTTATCATTATGGGAGATGAAAATATGGAGACATTACAGCATCTGATTCTGCATGACATTTCAAATAGCGAAGAGATCGAAGCTGTAAAAAGCGGTGCGTATACCCTGACCTACGCGGAATATCGAAAACGAATCAACCAGCTTGCACAAGCGCTTCTTGATAAAGGAATAAAAAAAGGCGACAGAGTGGCGATGCTTTGCAAAAACGGCCACGCGGCATCCATTGTCATGTTTGCGGCACTCGAAATCGGCGCGGTGGTTGTGCCGGTCAGCTGGCAATTAACACCTTACGAAATGAAAGGCATTTTAGCAGCCTGTGAACCGAAAGCTGTTTTTTACAGCACTGAATTTAAAGAGATCATGGAAGAAGTGCTTCCTGCGCTTGCATCTTCTCTTAAACTGAAGGTCGTAACAGGAACAGCTGCGGAGACAACGCCTGAGTTTGACGCTTTATTGACAGGCTCCGGTGATACACCGGATGTCGAAACGGTGTCTGAAAACGATACGGCATTGCTGATGTTTACCTCAGGTACAACCGGCAATCCGAAACGCTGCATGATCACTCACGGCGGCATATACAACTACGTAAACGCGACATTGGCATACACGGGGAGAATGCAGCATGTCCGCTTCTTAGCATGCCATCCGAATTACCATACGAGCGCGATTATCTGCCAGATGGTCGGCACGATGAGCGGAACGACATTCATTATGACAGACAATCAGGACCCTGTGGAAAACTTGAAGCTCATCGAAAAAGAGAAAATTCAAACCGTGATGGCGCTGCCTGTCTATTACACATACCTGCTGAAAGCATGGGAAACGCATCAGACTGACATGTCTTCTATCGTTTATATGATGACGGGAGGCACAAAGGTGCCAAGCAGTCTGATCCAGCAGTATCTCGACATCGGCATCCCGCTCATGCACGGATACGGAAGCACGGAAGCATGGGGCATCAGCTCTTGGAATCCGCAAATGGGAATGGATAAAGCCGCTTCCGCGGGTAAACCGATGGAAGAAGTGGACGTCCGCGTTGTAGATCCGGAAACAGGTGAAGTCCTTCCGCAAGGCTCAATCGGAGAAGTCGTTGTGACAAGTCCGTTTTTATTCAAAGGCTATGAAGGTAACGAAGAAGCGACACGAAAAGTGCTGAAAGACGGCTGGTTCCATACCGGCGATTCCGGTTATGTGGATGAAGACGGATTTATCTTTATCACCGGACGTTATAAAGATGTCATCATCTACGGCGGGGACAATATTTATCCCGACCAGATTGAAGAGGTCATTCAGCAAGTGCCGGGAATTCTCGAAACGGCGGTTGTCGGTATCCCTGATCCGCTCTACGGCGAAAAGCCGAAAGCGTTCATCGTGACAAACGGCAGAGAAGGCCTGACAGAAGAAGAAGTGACCCGATTCCTTCAAGAACGTCTTGCCGCCTTTAAAATTCCGGAAATTGAGTTCGTCAGCGAACTTCCGAAAAACAACCTTGGAAAAGTGAGAAAAGACGTGCTCCGCAAACAAGCGGTACGTTCATAATAGAAAATAAAAACCCGGCTGCCAGCCGGGTTTTTTTCTTGCGTTCCATGTGAAACATTTTTCTCCGAAAACGTTTTGAACTGTCTCATTCATGTTTATCCAAAAGACAGCCGAGGTAGACAAGAAATATGAGATCGAACAAGAAGGAGGAACTCGACATGGAAAACTATCCGAAGGAATTCCCGGCGGAATCACAAAACCGCCAGCCGGGCATTGAGAGCGAAATGAATCCGGCGCCTGTTTATGAATACAAAGAATATAAAGGCGCTGATAAATTAAAAGGGAAAACCGCACTTATCACAGGGGGCGACAGCGGTATCGGACGCGCCGTAGCGGTTGCTTACGCGAAGGAAGGCGCAAATGTCGCGATCGTCTATTTTGATGAACATGGTGATGCGGAAGATACAAAAAAACGAGTGGAAGAAGAAGGCGTAAAATGTCTGTTAATCCCCGGCGATGTCGGTGAGGAAGACTTTTGCAATGAAGCCGTTGAAAAAACGGTTGAAGAATTCGGGCGTCTTGATATTCTCGTGAATAACGCCGCGGAACAGCATCCGAAAGAAAGCATTAAAGACATCACAAGCGAGCAGCTTCACAGAACCTTTAAGACAAACTTTTACTCACAATTTTATTTGACTAAAAAAGCGATTGATTACATGAAGCCGGGCAGCGCGATCATCAATACGACATCCATTAATCCTTACACAGGCAATCCGCAGCTGATTGACTACACGGCTACGAAAGGCGCGATTAACGGTTTTACGAGATCCATGGCGCAAGCGCTCGTCAACGACGGTATCCGTGTCAACGCCGTGGCGCCGGGGCCGATCTGGACACCGCTTATTCCGGCGACATTCTCAGAAGAAACAGTCGCTTCCTTCGGTCAGACTACGCCGATGGGCCGGGCAGGCCAGCCTGTTGAACATGTCGGCTGCTATGTGCTCTTGGCCTCAGATGAATCATCTTATATGACCGGGCAGACGCTGCATGTCAACGGCGGCAAATTTGTGACCACATAAGGGGGCTGAAGCATGACGATATCGAAACATGACGTGAATGCATACTATCAAAAAGCGGGAATCGTTCTGACTGATGATGAAGTCGAAGACATTCAAATCATGGATTACGGCTTAGGCAAGCTTGAGGAAACCGGGCTTCAGCTGTTTATTTACGTGAATACCGACCGCTACTGTTCGAAAGAATTGGTGCTCTTCCCGGGCCAGACGTGTCCGGAACACCGCCATCCGCCGGTCGGCGGCGAGAAGGGAAAACAAGAGACATTCCGCTGCCGCTGGGGGAAGGTGTACCTCTACGTAGAAGGTGAAAAGACAGAGAACCCAAACGTCCTCCCGCCGGAAGAAGACAAGGAATACTACACCGTCTGGCATGAGATTGTGCTTGAGCCGGGCGGACAATACACCATTCCGCCGGATACGAAACATTGGTTTCAAGCGGGAGAAGAAGGGGCGGTCATTACGGAAATGTCATCGACAAGCACGGATGATCACGATGTTTTCACCGACCCGCGCATTTAAGGATGAGGCTGTACGCCTCATCTTTTTTTGTATGGAAAAAAATGAATTTACCTGTATAATGGCTAATAAAGGAAAGAAGGTGTGGTCGTGTTTTCCTGTCAAATCCGGGAACATCTGACGATCAGATTGCTTGCCAAAGAAGATACGGACGAATTGTATTCTGTTATGAAGCGAAATCAAAACCATCTCAGCGAATGGCTCAGCTGGGCGGAAGAACTGGCTGATATTGATACGTACCGAGATGTGATCATCCCTGAATGGCGCTATAAATACGCGGAAGAGAATGGGTTTGACGCCGGAATTTTTGTGAAGGGCCGGTTTTGCGGCATGATCAGCATCCATAATGCCGATACAGTCAATCAAAAAGCCGAGATCGGCTACTGGCTGGATCGAGAGCATGAAGGATTCGGCATTATCACCGCAAGCTGCCGGGCGGTCCTCACCCATGCATTTCAGGATCTCGGCCTGAACCGCATCATGATCAGCGCGGCTGAAAAAAACACGAAAAGCAGGGCGGTGGCGGAGCGGCTCGGATTTCAGAAAGAAGGACTGACGAGAGAAGGCATTTTCGTACAGGGCGCCTATCATGACACGGTGAACTACAGCATGCTGAAGCGGGAATGGAGCGAAGATCGGCAGAAGAGCACATTTCTTGGTTTAAATGTCTCCCCAATGTGGAAAAGTAACAGCGGAGACGTTAAAAAGGAGTGATTCTTCATGAATCAAAATGAAATCAAAGAAAAAGTGCTTGAAGTACTGGATCATCATAAAGTCGGTTCGCTTGCGACGGTAGAGCAAGGCAAACCGCATTCACGCTACATGACATTTTTCCATGACGGCTTAACGATTTACACGCCGACGAGCAAAGACACTCATAAAGCGGAAGAAATTGAAAACAATCCGAATGTTCATATTCTGTTAGGGTATGACTGTGAAGGATTCGGAGACGCTTATGTGGAAGTGGCCGGAACCGCCAAACTGAACAACTCAGCCGATTTAAAAGAAAAGCTGTGGGATCCGAAACTGGAACGCTGGTTTGACGGAAAAGACGATCCGAACCTGGTGATTCTTGAAATTGAACCGAAGCAGATCAAGCTCATGAACGCGGGTGAAAAAACGCCGGCCGAGCTGGAACTTTAAAAATCATTTGATCATTCAGGGGCAATCTGTTATACTTAATTGCTAAGTGACAACATGCAAATAAAAAAGAAAGTAAACTTCTTTTTTCTGTTTTGATATAGAAGCTTCAGGCTTCAAAGGACAGCTTGAAAAAAAGCTGAGCTTATTCTTTTCCTTCTGACATTCGCCCCTAACGAAGAGATGGAAAAAAGACTTTTTGTTTTACAATTCACACCGGCGCGGCTTCGGAGCCGCAGTGACGATTGAGAGGTAGGGCTTTCGTTGTCTTGTGTTCAAGAACTTCCATGGTGTTTACTTTCGAAGAATGATTCTGTCGGAACTGTTAATACGAATCACCCGCGGGCTAAGGCGGGCAACCATATATTATTTATTTGCGTAAGAAAAGAATAAGACAAAACCGCGCCGGGCATCCGGGCGGTTTTTTTATGCAACCGGCCGAAACCTCGCCGCAGTCTGCAGAGTCTAATCAGTAGAAAAGATTTGGAGGAATCATACATTGCACGTTATTACTTCACAAGTACTGTTTATCTTCTGTTTTCTGCTGCTGATACATTCGATTGAAACGCTTGCCTATGCAACACGCCTTTCCGGCGCGAGAGTCGGTTTTATCGCGTCCGCGCTGTCATTATTTAATGTCATGGTCATCGTGTCGCGCATGTCAAACATGGTTCAGCAGCCGTTTACCGGACATCTGATTGATGCCGCCGGATCAAACGCCCTGTCTCTTGTGGGCGCCCAGTTTCGATTTTTAATATTCGGCTCCACGGTCGGAACGATACTCGGCATCTGTCTTTTGCCGACATTCGTCGCGTTATTCACCAGGGCGATTATACACTTGGCAGACGGAGGAGGCTCCGTCATGCAGGTATTTAAAAAAGGATTTTCACTGAACGGGCTGAAGCATGCGCGTTCTTATATCAGACTGCCGTCAGTCTCCTATTTAAAGGGGCTTCAATTCCGAATGATCCCGAAACGCTTGTTTGTCATTAATATGGTCATTACGTCTATTTACACGATCGGTGTTCTGTCCGCTCTGTACGCCGGCCTTCTGGCGCCTGAGCACAGCACGACGGCCGTGATGGCATCAGGCTTAATCAACGGAGTTGCGACTATGCTGTTGGCTGTGTTTGTTGATCCGAAAGTTTCCGTACTGGCAGACGATGTGGCGAAGGGCAAGCGCAGCTACGTCTCCTTAAAATGGACATCATTGACGATGGTCACATCAAGGGTCGCGGGCACGCTTCTCGCTCAGCTCGTATTCATCCCCGGCGCTTATTATATCGCCTGGGTGACGAAATGGATGTAACGCATGAAAAAAGCTCCTCTTCTGCAGAGGAGCCTTTTTATTGATAATGTCTCAGGCCGCGATCATAAATAAAATTACCGAACGGAATAAAGGCCGCGATAAAACCGGCGGCTGACCATTTCACATGCCATTTGACAGTAAACGCCGCATACGCCAGCACCGCCAGATAAATGATAAACAAACCGCCGTGAATGGAACCGGCAATGGTGACGGCGAGCGGATGATGAGCCCAATACTTCAGCGGCATCGCGATAAACAGCAGCACCAAAAGCGACATTCCTTCAATAAACCCCATCGTGCGAAGTCTGCCGATCGGCGTGTGTAACATACAGCTCCCTCCTGTCGGACATCTTTTTTCCTCTATACTATAAGCAAAGGGCAGTCCTAATATGACCATTTCGCGTCAGTTCCTAAAAAACCTTTATTAATTCAGCCTGTTGTTCTTGTCATTTTTCGGATTTCTCTTGATAATATAGCCAAAAGGGTAAGGAAGGACTACAGTCATGAAACTAGATAATGTGGATCTGAGCATCATTAAAGAGCTGCAGCGGGACAGCCGCCTGTCCATGCGGGAACTGGGCAGAAAAATCAAATTGTCAGCCCCGTCCGTCACAGAGCGTGTCAGACAGCTTGAATCCTTCGGCGTCATTAAGCGCTATACATTGGACATTGATCAAAAAAAGATTGGGCTTCCCATCTCCTGCATTGTCGAAGCGACGGTGAAAAACGGGAAATACGATCAATTCAAAACCTACATTCAATCCATTCCCAACATTGAATTTTGTTTTCGGGTCGCCGGGGCGGCGTGTTATATGCTGAAGATGAACGCGGACAGCCTGGAAACGATCGAACACTTCATCAACCGCACCTCTCCGTATGCCCAAACCGTGACCCACGTCATTTTCTCAGAAATTGACACAAAAAACGTCCTCGATTAGAGGGAGCGTGAGGAAGTCTGTTATAATAACAGGATGATTGTGAAAGAAAGAGAAGTGAAAAGCATGTCAAAAACAGTTGTATTAGCTGAAAAACCTTCAGTCGGCCGGGACTTGGCCCGCGTTCTGAAGTGTCATAAAAAAGGAAACGGATATCTTGAAGGCGACCGCTACATCGTCACATGGGCGCTCGGGCATCTGGTAACGCTCGCTGACCCTGAAGGATACGGCAAAGAATTTCAATCATGGCGGCTTGAGGATCTGCCGATTATTCCGGAGCCTTTAAAGCTCGTCGTCATTAAAAAAACAGGAAAACAGTTCAATGCGGTCAAAGCTCAGCTTGTCCGGAAAGACGTCAGCCAGATCGTAATCGCTACAGACGCAGGACGGGAAGGGGAGCTTGTGGCCCGCTGGATTATCGAAAAGGCAAACGTCCGCAAACCGATTAAGCGGCTATGGATTTCTTCTGTGACAGATAAGGCGATTAAAGAAGGATTCCAGAAGCTCCGCAGCGGCAAAGAGTACGAAAACCTGTATCATTCCGCGGTTGCCAGAGCGGAAGCGGATTGGATCGTCGGCATCAACGCGACCCGCGCCCTGACGACGAAATTTAACGCACAGCTGTCATGCGGACGCGTTCAGACTCCGACACTGGCGATGATCGCCAAGCGTGAAGCGGATATTCAGGCGTTCAAACCCGTTCCTTATTACGGTCTCCGCGCGGCGGCTGATCAGATGACGCTGACATGGCAGGATAAAAAAACAAAGCAGACAAGAACGTTCGATCAGACGGTGACCGGCCGTTTGACAAAAGATCTGCAAGGAAAGCCGGCAGTCATTTCAGAATTGAAAAAAACGGTGAAGAAAAGCTTCGCTCCCGGTCTTTACGACTTGACGGAATTGCAGCGGGACGCTCATAAGCGCTTCGGTTTCTCCGCAAAAGAGACGCTGTCCGTGCTTCAAAAGCTGTATGAACAGCATAAGCTTGTCACTTACCCGCGGACGGATTCCAGATTCCTTTCCGCAGACATCGTGCCGACTTTAAAAGACCGTTTAAACGGCATGGAAGTTAAGCCGTACGCACAGTACGTCAATCAAATACTGAAGCGGGGCGTCAAGGCGCATAAAGGATTCGTCAATGATGCGAAAGTATCGGATCACCATGCCATCATTCCGACAGAGGAGCCGCTGATCCTTTCAAGCCTCAGCGACAAAGAACGAAAACTTTACGATCTGATTGCCAAACGTTTTCTCGCCGTGTTAATGCCGGCGTTCGAATACGAAGAAACAAAGGTTACAGCCGATATCGGCGGCGAAACATTTACCGCAAAAGGGAAAACGGTTCAATCGCCGGGCTGGAAAGCCGTGTATGATATGTACGAGGATGACGACGATCATGAGGAAGACAAAGACCAGACGCTCCCGGATCTTCAGCAGGGTCAGCGCCTCACTGTCTCATCACTGAAAGAAACGAGCGGACAGACGAAACCGCCGGCGCGCTTTAATGAAGGCACGCTGTTATCCGCAATGGAGAACCCAAGCGCCTTTATGCAGGGAGAAGAGAAGAACCTTGTGAAAACATTGGGTGAAACCGGCGGACTCGGAACAGTCGCCACCCGCGCTGATATCATTGAAAAACTGTTCAACAGTTTCTTAATCGAGAAAAAAGAAAAAGATATTTTCATTACGTCAAAAGGGAAGCAGCTCTTACAGCTCGTCCCGGAAGATTTAAAATCGCCGGCCTTAACCGCTGAGTGGGAGCAAAAGCTCTCCGCCATCGCAGCGGGCAAACTGAAATCCGCCGTGTTCATTAAAGACATGAAAACATATGCGGGCAAAACGGTGAAGGAAATCAAAAACAGCAGCCAAACTTTCAGACATGACAACATTTCAGGCACCGCCTGCCCTGATTGCGGCAAAATGATGCTTAAAGTCAACGGCAAACGCGGCACGATGCTCGTATGTCAGGATCGTGAGTGCGGCAGCCGGAAAACGCTGGCAAGAAAAACAAACGCCCGCTGTCCGAACTGTCATAAGAAAATGGAGCTTCGCGGCCAGGGCGAAGGCCAAACCTTCGCATGTGTATGCGGCTACCGGGAGAAACTGTCCGTCTTTGAAAAGCGCAAGGCGAAAGATAAATCCGGACGCGCATCCAAGCGGGACATCAACTCTTATATGAAAAGCCAAAACAAAGAGGAGCCGATGAACAACGCGCTGGCAGAACAGCTGAAAAAACTCGGCCTGGATAAATAGATCAGAGAAAGGCAGCATTTGTAACGAAATGCTGCCTTTTTTTGTGTTTTTTACTGTAATGGGAATACGATCCTGTGAAGAGGGAAAAGGTGAGCAGGCGGTGCTCCCATTTAAAATTTTCCAATGTGAAAAAATGCTAGTATTCTTTTATCGTTTCCTATATAGTAAAAATACTTTGTGAAAAAATAAGATATGGGTCTAAAAAAGGATTTGTAAAATAGGAGGATAGACTGTGAAGCAATTCGTTTTTCGTCTGATGATCCTTTTGATTTCGATCGTTCTGACGGCGGGGTGCGCGGAGGCCGGCACTGAAAAACAGGCGGCGGCCGAACCGTCCGGACCGCTTCAGCCCGCAGAGCATTTTATTTATCATAAATTGATGAACGGGCGGGGGATGATCCGGACGAACATATCCGGTGAGCCGGAATATTTATCTGAGTCTCTCGGACTATGGATGGCATTTTTGCTGAACAGGAAAGATGAACGGCAGTTTCAAGCGCAATATCAGCTTCTCACCGATTCGTTTCTGACGAAAAACGGGCTCGTGTCGTGGAAGATTGACGGGAATAAAGCGAGCGGCACCAATGCCTTAATTGACGATTTCAGAATTATGAACTGTCTGAATGAGGCCGGAACCCTGTGGGGTAACAGTGAATACGGGAAAACAGCGGTGCAGATCGGGAAGGCGCTGGAAAAATACAATACGAATGACGGGTATTTTACGGATTATTATGATGCCGCTTCAAATGCCGCATCAAAGACCGTGACGTTGTCCTATGTCGACCCCGGCGCCTTACAGATGCTCAGAGAAAAGGGGATTATCGATGAGAAAACGGAAAACCGGAACCTTGATGTTCTCAATCTTGCGCCTCTGAAAAATGGTTTTCTGCCGAAATCGTTCAATACTGAAACAAAGGAATACAAATATGACAGCGAAGTGAATGTCATCGACCAGCTGTACGCCGCCGTGAATCTGAGGCGGGGCGATGACAAAGCCACCGTGCTGTCAAAATGGATCATAGAAGAATGGAAGTCGCGCGGACAGCTGTACGGACGGTACATCGCAGACACGAAGGAGCCGGCGGTTCAATACGAATCACCGTCCGTTTACGCCCTGGCCGTTCTTTTTTTAGCAGAACAAAAAGCTGATCCGGCTGTCATCAAGCCGCTTTATGAAAGAATGACTTCATTTGAAACACTGGACACGCTGAAACCTGATTACGGCGGCTATATGAGCGGGGGCGATACACATTCTTTCGATAACCTGCTGCCGCTTCTGGCTGAAAGGAAATTGTTTAATGAACATATCATTCAATGAATCACAAAAACTGTGCAGCTACACAGCAGTTATGCTGGTGCTGCTGTCTTTTTTTATTTACTATGCGTCTCAGCAATCCGCAGGGCTTCTGATAACCTGCATCACATTGCTTGTCACGGGAGCCGGCATATGGTTCGGGGCAATCTACGCGCTCGTCATCACCTTACTCGTCTTATTTGTTCTCGGCAGCCTGCTCCTGTGGTTTCAGACCGGGGGCTTTATGGCGTCTGCCGGTGCCGAAAGTCTGCAGGTGCTGGTCATTTGGGGGATTGCGCTGCTGCTCTTTTCTTACATAGCGGGAAGGATTCACGAGTTGGCGAAGGGGCTTGAGCGCTCAGTGAAACAGCTGCGTGAAGAGATTACGAGCTTTGTCGCCGTCGACAGGGTGACCGGCTTTGACAACCATCTGCGGATGAAGCTGGAGCTTTCTGAGGAAATCAAGCGGGCGGAACGCTACGGCAATTCCTTCGTCTTTTTGCTGCTGCACATGCATTATTTCAAGGAATTCAAATCCCTCTACGGAGAAAAAGAGACCGACCGTCTGCTGGCATTTATCAGCCGCCAAATCCGGTCAAGCGTTCGGGAAACAGACAAAAAATTCAGGCCGTCCGCCGAACGGTTCGGCATCGTGCTGACCCATACGCCTGAAGAAAACATGCCGGCCGTTCTGGCGAAGCTGAAAAAGGAATTGGATACGTACCGGCTGCAAAACGGTAAATACGTCTCCATCACCTTCCGTGTATGTTACTTGGCGTACCGAAAGGATTTACAAACGGCCGAGCAATTTTTAAATGAACTGGAAAACGAGATGATGATGAATGAACTCTAAATGGATACGTCTCTTACTCTCGGCGCTCTTCATGATTTCGGCGGTTTATGTTCCCCTTACGGCGGAAGCAAAAGACAAAAAGGACGGCATTCTCATTATTTATACAAGCACGGACGGCAAAGAAACCGCTGAGGTCAAAATGCTTGATCTGACCGCGGGCCATTTCTCATCAGCCGTCACCGTGAAAAGCGACGGAGACATCACAGCCGCGGACCTCAAAAAGAATCGGCGCGTCATCTATTACGGCGTCACGAAAAAAAAGCTCAGCACATCATTTGTGTCACTGATCAGCAGCATGCCGCAGCAGCTTATCAGCATCGGCTATAACGCCGGACAGTTCCGCCAATTTGCGGGTTTGTCCCTGACAGAGAAAGAAACGGTATACCGCATTTACGGCAAAGAAGAAAAAACAGACATGCCGCTTGAAAAAGGGATGTCCGTGCTCGGCGTATCGGGAGTAAAAGGGAAGTCCCTTTATACATACCGGTCCGGTGACGGCGGCACCCGCCCTTTTATGTGGAAAACGGCGCGCTCTGACTATTATTTCGGTGTGACGAGCCTGTTAAATGATTCGTTTCTGACGGCGAAAGCGCTGCGCAGCGCTTTCGGAGAATCAGCGGGCGGCACCCTCCTTTATTTGCGGCTTGAAGACATCAGTCCGATGTCAGATGAAACATTGCTTTACGAAGCGGGTGCTTACCTGCATAAAAGACACATTCCGTTTATTCTGGCGGTCATTCCGGTCTATCTCAATCCGGAAAACGGAGAAAAAGTATACCTGGCGGACAAGCCGAAAATGGTCAGCGTCCTGAAAAAACTTCAGCAAATGGGCGGCAGCATCATTATTCACGGCTACACGCACGCATACCGATACAGCGAAACGGGAGAAGGCTTTGAATTTTGGGATGCCAAAGCGGATCAGCCGATTACGTCAGAAAATGCGGATGATACTCCGGTCAAGCTTGAAAAGGAACAGGATTTTCCGAATGAAAAAGCGTACCGGGCGTATGTGAAGCCTTTCCGTGAAAAAGAAAACATCTACACGAGAACGAAGCTGGAGCAGGCGATTGACGATCTGACAGAGCTCGGCCTTTACCCGCTGTCATTCGAAGCGCCGCACTATACGATGTCTGAAGAAGGCTACAAAATCGCATCTTCTTATTTCTCCAGCATTTTCGGACAAGTGCAGCTCAGCGGCACGACGTGGAAAACCTCGGGCGCCCCTCCGTTCGTCTCAAAGCCGGCTATGCTGGACGGGATGACGCTGTACCCTGAAACAATCGGTTATGCCGATAACTCAAAGGAAAATCCGCTCGGAGATATGGAGAATCATATTTCGCAGATGATTGATTTCGGCGGCGGAGTGGCGGGCGGTTTCTACCATCCGTATCTCGGCATGAAATACCTCCCCGAGCTCGTCAATCAGATGGAGCGGATTCCCGGCGGCGAGTGGCTCGATCTGAAGAAAACGAAGCAAACGGTAACGTCGGACAGCGTCAGGATCAAAACGGACGGAGACGGAACCATTCATGTGGAAAACAAGATTCATCCGATAACGGCCTTTTTCAATCACCATCAGCAGACGCCTCTGGAAAAAGCGCTTTGGATTCTCTCCGGCGTGGTGTTATTGTTTATCATCATGTTCGCCTGCTACGTTCTTTATTTGCGCGCCACATTAAAAAAACGAATCTTTAAGGAGAGAAGAAGCCTTGAGTAACATTCTGTTTTTTATCTCATTAAGTTTAATATGGGTGATGCTTCTCTATCACATGTTTCTGATGCAGGGCGGATTCAGGCATTATATGACCTTCGAACGGAACATTCCGAAATGGCGCGCAAAGATGGGGGAGCTCCCGAAGGTCAGCGTGCTCATTCCCGCGCATAATGAGGAGGTCGTCATCAGGCAGACGCTGAAGGCGATGGTGAACCTGTATTATCCGAAAGACAGGCTTGAGATCATCGTCGTTAATGATAATTCCTCCGACCGGACGGGAGACATCGTCAATGAATTTTCCCGTCAGTATGACTTCATTAAAATGGTCATCACAAAGCCCCCTAACGCCGGAAAAGGGAAATCTTCGGCGCTGAACTCAGGGTTCGCGGAATCGAACGGAGACGTGATCTGCGTGTATGATGCGGACAATACGCCGGAAAAAATGGCGGTGTACTACCTGGTTCTCGGTCTGATGAATGATGAGAAAGCGGGAGCGGTTGTCGGGAAATTCCGTGTCATCAACGCGCCCAAAACGATTCTGACGAAGTTTATCAATATTGAAACCATCTGCTTTCAGTGGATGGCGCAGGGCGGCAGATGGAAATGGTTCAAAATCGCCACCATCCCGGGGACGAACTTCGCGATCAGGCGGAGCATTATCGAACAGCTCGGCGGCTGGGATGATAAGGCGCTGGCGGAGGATACCGAGCTGACCATCCGCGTGTATAATCTCGGCTACCATATCCGCTTTTTCCCGGCGGCCGTGACATGGGAGCAGGAGCCTGAGACATGGAAGGTCTGGTGGCGTCAGCGGACAAGATGGGCGCGCGGCAACCAATACGTCGTTCTCAAGTTTTTATCCCAATTTTTCAAGCTGAAACGCAAGCGGATCATCTTCGATCTGTTTTATTTCTTTTTTACGTATTTTTTGTTTTTCTTCGGTGTGATCATGTCAAACACGATTTTTATCATCAATCTTTTTTACGACCTGCATCTGGCAGTCGGGTTTTTGGCGATGATTTTGTGGATACTGGCCTTTTTCCTGTTTATGACTGAGGTCATGATTACTTTAAGCATTGAAAAAACAGAAATGAACAAACAAAACTTCTTTATCGTATTTCTGATGTACTTTACATACTCTCAGGCTTGGATCGTGCTCGTCATCTGGTCATTATTCACAGAGATCAAGCACCGCTTGTTCAAGCAGGAAGTCAGGTGGTACAAAACGGAGCGATACAATCAAAATAAAAGCGGGTGACCTTTTTGAAAAAAGCGATCATATTGATAACTGGCCTTTTGCTATTGATGTATAACGGGCAGGCGGCCGCGGCCCGGGAACTGAAAACGGACGGTTCCGCCCTCGGAACAAGCGCCGGCGCAAAAGAGCAGCAGGCGCTGACTGGCGATCTGATGACACTGTACGGGGCGAAAGACAGCGCAGAGCTGACCTATCAGATTCCTGCGGGAGCTTCGAATGCCGATCAGTCGCTTCTGATTGATTACGAGGCGTCAAACTTATTAATTGCCCCGTCTTCTTTAACCATTGTCATTGATGATGAACCCGTCAAATCCATAAAGCTTGACGGCAGTTCCAAGCGGAAAACGGTGAAGCTCAATCTCAGCAAAAGCCAATCCGCCCAAGGCTATCACAATGTATCATTACGATTTTACGGCGTATTAAAAGAGGGCGTCTGCGTCAGGCAGGATACGTCAGGCAACTGGATAAAAATTTATCCGGACAGCCGCCTTGTACTTTCAGAAGCAAGCAAGTCAAAGGGAGCGGATCTCGGCCATTTCCCGTATCCGTTTGCCCAATCAGGCAATACGGGTGAAGAAACCGATATTATTCTTCCTGACAAACCGACCTCGGCGGAAGCTGAAGCCGCAGTCAAAACAGAAGCATTTCTGAAAACGGCAGACAGCAGGCTGAAGGTATCCTATGTAAAAGAATCCGACGCCGGCAAAATCAGCAATCCGTCAATTGTCATCGGCGCTGATCAGCATTGGAACGGGAAAATAAAAGAACTTTTCGAACAGGGGAACATCAAAGCGGAAGACAACAAACTTCTTCTCGCTGAACGGGTTCTGACATCAGGGGACAAACGGCAGCCCGTCCTGTTTGTCACGGCGCAATCAGACAAAACGCTGGCGGATAAAATCCGCGTCATCACAGACAGCGCTTATTCAGCTCAGCTGGGCGGAGATACTTTGACAATCGGCCGCCTTCAGCCCGCTGCGGAAAAGACAGGCAATAAACTGACATTAGAGGACTTCGGCGCGGGAAATGTAACGATCGGATCAAACAAAACGGCGTCAGAGCACTTCTTTTACCCTGCGGCGGCCGCTGTTGATAAAGACGGTAAGGTCAAGCTTTCACTTACATTAAAAACGTCGGAATCGATCCGGACGAAGGCGGATTCAGCAAATGACGCCGAGAGAGCGGAGCTGAACGTCATGGTCAACGGACAGCCGAATGCGGTGCGTCTTGATGATCTCGGCAATAAAGATAAAGACGGCTTTTACCACGTCTCAATCCCGATTGATCCGAAGCTTTTGCGAAGCAGCAGGTACATTGATCTGCAATTTGTCACATCAGGCTTGAAACATAACAATCCGTGTATCGACCGTGACGAAAACAAATGGGTCTATATTGATAAAAGCAGCACGCTGACGTATCCGGTAAGCGATGCGGCGCAGAAAGCTGATTTCGGGCAATGGCCGCTCCCGTTTGCGGGCGGCGGGAAAGAGAAAACAGTGATCGTCATCCCGGATGACGTAAACATGCAGACACTGAAAGAGCTTTCTCTGGTGGCGGATTCATTCGGAAACGGCTTTACCGTAAAGACGGCATCAGACATGAAGGAAGCGGATGCCAAAGGCCGGAATGTTGTGTTTATCGGAGGCCTGCCGCAAATTCCGCTTTTGAAATCAAACGCTTCTAAGCTTCTCGTGCCCTCAGACCGCAGCGGCGCGTACGATGTTTCTTCGTTTCAAATGCTGAATGAGACAACGAAACAAGTCGCGTTTACCCAGGAATCACCTTGGGACTCCGGCCGGAGCATCGCTGTTTTTGCTCCGTTATCAGGAAGCGGCGCGTCTGTCACAAAAGAGCTGATCAGCTTTTTAGACAGCACAAGCGATGCCGCAACCGTCATTAACGAAACGGCCGGCCGGCAGCTGTTTTCGAATCATCAGCAAATCAAGTCCGATGACAGCAGTCCATCGGCTGATACGAAAAGCCGTTCCGCACCACTGAACGTTACGTATATTGCTGTTTTCGCGGCGCTTATGATCATTGCGGCCGGTCTGATCTGGCTGACGGCAAGAAGGAAAAAAAGAAAAACGGATCATGAAAAAAGCGAAGAGTAATGAAGGAAAAAGAGGCCGTTAACAGGCCTCTTTTTTTGTATTTTCATTTCCATTTTTGGCGGTGATTTTTTTATTTTTGAAACAGCATAAAAGCCCCTTTACAACTGAACGGGACGGGAGTATGATCTCTTTTATAATCTATATCGCTTAATCTGTAATCAGAGCGGGGGAACCAATTTGCGGCGCGTGATGCCGCTTGGGGTGAATCCTTTTTCAGGTAGGGCCAACTCTCATCAGCCCGAATCCGACAGCTAACCTCGTAAGCGTTCATGAGAGGAGATGAATGAAACCTGTGCACGATTATGGCGCAGGGGCATCCGTTTGCCTCTGTGTCTTTTTGCTGTGCTGAAATATGGCATGCAATCGTTATTCGGAGACATCATAGCAGTAAGGGTTTGTAAATCAAACGGAAAATGAAAAAAAGGGGAAAACAACAAATGTACCATTCAATCAAAAGATTTTTGATTGGGAAACCGCTGAAATCACAGGCGGCCGGAGAGCAGAAACTCACGAAACTCAAGGCGCTCGCCATGCTTTCTTCAGACGCGCTGTCATCAGTTGCTTACGGAACGGAACAGATTCTGATCATTTTGGCTGCGGTAAGCGCGGCCGCGTTTTGGTATTCCATTCCGATCGCAGCCGGTGTTCTCATTTTGCTGCTAGCTTTGATTCTGTCCTACAGACAGATTATTTACGCTTATCCGCAAGGCGGGGGCGCTTATATGGTTTCAAAAGAAAACCTTGGTGAGAAGCCGGGTCTGATTGCGGGCGGCTCATTGCTTGTTGATTATATTCTGACGGTGGCGGTAAGCATTTCTGCCGGAACTGACGCCATTACATCGGCATTTCCGGCCCTGCACCCGTATCATTTGCTCATTGCTGTTTTGCTTGTAATTCTGATTATGATTTTAAATTTGAGAGGACTGTCAGAGTCGGCGTCCATTTTGGCGTATCCCGTCTATCTGTTTGTGGCGGCGCTTGTCCTTTTGATCGTCGTCGGACTGTTTAAGCTCATGACGGGCCAGGTTCATCCGGCCGAACACACGCCGATCGGCACACCCGTGGCGGGCATCACGCTGTTTTTGCTGCTGAAGGCCTTTTCATCCGGCTGTTCGGCACTGACCGGTGTGGAAGCCATTTCAAACGCGATCCCGGCCTTTAAAAATCCTCCGGCAAAAAACGCGGCCCGCACTTTGGCCATGATGGGGATTCTGCTGGCGATCTTATTTACGGGGATTACGGTGCTGGCGTACGGATACGGCACGGGACCGAAGCATGACGAGACCGTTATTTCGCAAATCGCCGCGGAAACTTTCGGACGGCATACGGTGTATTATTTCATTCAAGGCGTTACATCCTTGATTCTCGTGCTTGCGGCGAATACGGGCTTTTCCGCTTTTCCGCAGCTGGCGTTTAATTTAGCGCGCGATCAGTATATGCCGAGAATGTTTACGGTACGAGGCGACCGATTAGGATTTTCAAACGGAATCATCTTTCTCGGTATCGCGTCCATCTTGCTCATTCTTTTATTCGGCGGCCGCACGGAACATTTAATTCCGCTTTATGCCGTCGGCGTGTTCATTCCGTTTACGCTGTCGCAGACGGGAATGTGCATCAAGTGGATCAGGCAGAAGCCGAAGGGCTGGGCGGTAAAAATGCTGATCAACTCATGCGGCGCCGCCATTTCATTTATGGTGCTGTGTATTTTATTCGCGACGAAGTTCAATCTTGTCTGGCCGGTGCTGTTATTCATGCCTGCTGTCGTCATGCTGTTTTTCGTCATTAAAAATCACTACACCGCGGTCGGCGAACAGCTGCGGGTCGTTGATCAGCAGCCTGAGGAAATCAGGGGAACCGTCGTCATCGTGCCTGTCGCCGGTGTCACCACCGTCGTCCAAAAATCGATTCAGTATGCGAAATCATTATCGGATCAGGTCATTGCGGTTCATGTTTCCTTTGACAGAGAAAACGAAAAAAAGGTGGAAAAGCGCTGGGAAGAGCTTCATAACGGCGTCCGCCTCGTCACCCTGCATTCCTCATACCGCAGTCTGGTTCACCCGTTTGATAAATTTTTGGAAACGGTCGAACAAAAAGCGAAAAAAGAACAGTTCTCCGTGATGGTGCTGTTTCCGCAATTCATTACGAAAAAACGCTGGCAGACCATCCTTCACAACCAATCAGCCTTCTTGCTCCGAGTCCGGCTGTTTTGGAAGAAGGACATCATCGTCGCCACCCTGCCGTATCATTTTAAAAAGTAACGGCAAAGACCGCAGGCTGAAATGCCGCGGTCTTTTTTGTAAAGGAGGACGCCATGGCTCAAGGCGCTTTTGTTATCATTCAAAATGACGGGCGGGGCATATTGCTCGTAAAACGGAAAGACATTCCCTTATGGGATTTGCCCGGGGGCAGGATCGCAGAAGGTGAAACACCTGAATCCGCAGCCGTAAGAGAGGCCTTCGAAGAAACCGGTTATAACGTGACCATCATAAAAAAAGCCGGTGAGTATGAAAGGCCGGCATTTGAAGATACACAACATGTCTTCATCGGAGCCATTACCGGAGGAACACCGCTGATGAACGGGCCGGAAACCGCCGCATTACGCTGGTTTTCCCCAAACCGGCTGCCGCTGTTCATGGTGCCGAACAGGAAACTCCAAATAAAAGACGGACTCAATGGGGCGGCAAATCGTAAGGCAGTCCTTAAAGACCGAAATCTGTTATCCATCCTTGATCTGCTGAGAAAAAAGCTGAGAGTATAGCCCGTGTTTCAACCCGTATGAAAAAGGGGATGAATACAGGTAAAAGGAGGATGCAGTATGCCAAGTAAAACAGCAGGACACGTAATGACGGAGCTGCTTGAACAATGGGGAGTCGGTCATATATACGGCATTCCCGGAGACAGCATTAATGAATTTATCGAAGAACTGAGACATGAACGAAATAACCTGACATTCATCCAAACCCGGCACGAAGAAGTCGCAGCCCTGGCCGCCGCGGCTGAGGCAAAACTGACCGGGCAGATCGGTGTCTGCCTTTCAATCGCAGGACCGGGGGCCGTTCATCTGCTGAACGGTTTATACGACGCCAAAGCGGACGGCGTTCCGGTGCTGGCGATTGCGGGACAGGTGGCTTCCGATGAAATCGGCCGTGACAGCTTTCAGGAAATCAAATTAGAGCAAATGTTTGAGGACGTGGCGGTGTTCAACCAGCAAGTACATACGGCAGAAGCGCTGCCCGATCTTCTGAATCAGGCGATCCGCACGGCTTACAGCAAAAAAGGCGTTGCCGTTTTAACCGTTTCTGATGATTTATTCGCGCAAAAAATCAAACGGGAGCCGGTTTACACATCGCCGATATACCTCAAAGCCGATATAGAGCCGAAAAAAGAACATCTCGTGACATGCGCGCAATATATTAACAACGCAAAAAAACCGGTCATTCTCGCCGGCCAAGGGTTAAAATCGGCAAAAGAGGAGCTGCTCGCATTCGCCGATAAAGCGGCCGCTCCGATTGTGATTACCCTTCCGGCAAAAGGCGTCGTGCCTGACAGCCATCCCCACTTTCTCGGGAATCTCGGGCAAATCGGCACAAAGCCCGCCTACGAAGCAATGGAGGAATGCGATCTGCTGATCATGCTCGGCACATCGTTCCCATACAGGGATTATCTCCCGGATGATACGCCTGCCATTCAGCTTGATTCGGATCCGGCGAAAATCGGGAAGCGCTATCCCGTCAATGCGGGAATCGTCAGTGATGCGGCTCTGGGACTGAAAGAGCTGACGGAATACATTGAATATAAAGAAGACAGAAGATTTTTGGACGCCTGCACCGAGCACATGAAGCATTGGTGGAAGGAAATCGAAAAGGATGAAACCGAAGCGACTCATCCGCTCAAGCCGCAGCAGGTCATTGCCCGGCTTCAGGATGCCGCCGCAGAGGACGCCGTCCTGTCGGTGGATGTCGGAACGGTTACGGTGTGGATGGCCCGCCATTTTAAGATGAAGAAGCAGGACTTTATCGTCTCAAGCTGGCTCGCCACGATGGGATGCGGGCTTCCGGGAGCGATTGCCGCAAGCCTTGCCGAACCTGAACGGCAGTCCATCGCCATTTGCGGAGACGGCGGATTTTCAATGGTGATGCAGGACCTGCCGACGGCTGTTAAATATAAACTGCCGATTACGGTTGTCATATTAAACAACGAAAATTTAGGCATGATTGAATATGAACAGCGGGTCAAAGGCAACATTGACTACGTCACCCAGCTGCAAAATATGGATTACGCCGCTTTTGCAGAAAGCTGCGGGGCAAAAGGCATCAAAGTGACGAAACACGAGGAATTGGCTCCCGCTTTTCATGAAGCGCTCAACTCAAATGAGCCGGTCGTCATCGACGCCGTCATCGGCGACGAGCCGCCGCTTCCGGGAAAAATCACTTACGGCCAAGCGAAGGGCTTCAGCAAATACATGCTGAAAAACTTCTTTGAAAACCAAAAAATCGAAATGCCGTCACTCAAGAAAAGCTTAAAACGGCTGTTTTAAGAAGCCGGTGGTTATAAAAAAATAAACAGGCAGCATGCCTGTTTATTTTTTTAGGCTTTCTTATTGATGATTATTTCTTTACTGACCCCTTCCATGGTAAGGAAGTGGTCAGCAGTTTGAACCCGCTTGGAAGCTTAGAGGACGGGAACCGTAACCGAAAGTATATCGTATTAAAATCTGCGGAAACGGTAAAGAAAATCGTAAAATCTGCAGCTAGCAAGCGATGGCTGATAAAAAAGCTTTTGGAGGGCCAGGACAGTTCATAACAAACGTGGTTCGCACATTAGCATCGCACAGCCCTTATCAGCAAAAACAGGAACAAAGACTGGCGTGGCGACGTACACCGTCAAGAAGGGAGATGTCCTCCCTGTAATTGCACAGAAAACTGCCGTAAACATGGCCACCATCCAGAGATTGAACAGTATCAAGGACCCGAATTTTATCAAAGTCGGCCAAGTATTAAAGCTGACGGACTCGGCCAGCTCTCCAACAAAAGGAAAAAAATCATCTTACACGCTGCCATCGGGCGTTTTTAAAGTGACAAGCCCCTTAACTAAGGGAACGGCCGTGAAACAGATCCAGACAGCTTTGGCAGCTCTCTATTATTATCCGGACAAAGGGGCAAAGAACAACGGAATAGATGGCTATTACGGTTCGAAAACAGCAAACGCGGTCAAACGATTCCAGTCCATGTATGGACTGCCTGCTGACGGCATTTACGGGCCGAAAACGAAAGCAAGGCTTGGAGAAATGTTAAAAAGGGAATAAAAAAGCAGGCTCTAAAGGGACTGACCCCTGTTTTTGAGACAGGGATCAAAACACCTTCATACAGCCAATTGCCGATATTGTATCGGCGATTGG
>NZ_JAANHO010000013.1:0-72280 GCF_011800725.1 Bacillus sp. EKM208B
AATGGCTGCCGTCGCTTTTAACGAATGTCCTCCCAGTTCAAAGAAACTATCCTCTATGCCGACTGGAGATATTCCTAGAATTTCCTCAAATACATCTACGATTGCTTGCTCCGTCTTATTACTTGGTGGTACGTATTTCGAGCTTTCTAACATATCTGGCTCTGGCAACCTAGTTTTATCCAGCTTTCCATTTATGGTTAGTGGAAATTCATCGATCTGTATCATAAAGGCAGGAATCATATACTCTGTTACTTCTTCTCTTATCGCTTCCTTAATTTCGGGTATAATTAATTCTTGACCCTTCTCTCCAATGAGATATGCACAGAGAATTTCATCGTTTCCAACTTCTTTTACAACAACGACAGCATCCGTGATGTTACTCTGTTTTCTTAATACACTTTCAATTTCCCCTAACTCTATCCTGTAACCACGGACTTTCACTTGTTCATCTATACGGCCTAAATACTCTATATTTCCATCTGGCTGCCAACGTGCTAAATCTCCTGTACGGTACAGTTTTCCCTCACCGAAGGGATTTTGAATAAACTTCTTATCTGTCAATTCTGGCTGATTCAAATAACCTCTTGCTAAACCATCTCCTGCAATGCACAACTCGCCAGGTATTCCAATACCGCATAGCTCCATTTCATTTAGAAGATATACCTTTGTATTTGCAATCGGACGTCCAATGGTAATGGAAGTAGAGTCTGTATTCACTCTAAAACTAGTTGCATTTACAGTAGATTCTGTAGGACCATATGTGTTTAGCACTTCTACCTTTTTCGCCCATTCTTTTAAAGTTTCTAGACGACCTGCCTCTCCACCTGACTCCAGCAAACGAAGCGTCGGTAATGCGTCAACACACAACCCGTCTATTAACTTAGGTGTCAATGAAGCTGTTGTAACATTATTTCGATCGATATATTTTTGTAGTTGCTCCATATCATAGGTTAAATGTTTTGGTACAATGCATAATGCCGCACCATTGCATAGTGCAGGGAAGATATCTCCCACCGCTTGGTCAAAAGATACATTTGCAAATTGCAGCACCGTATCCTTGTCGTTCAGTGCAAATGTTTCCTTATATGTGACCCACATATTGACCACATTTCGATGTTCAATTAAAACTCCTTTAGGGTTTCCAGTTGTACCAGAAGTGTAGATACAATACACTAAATCATTAGACCTGTTAACATGCAAAAGATTGTCCGTTTCATTAGCATAATTATTCTCATCTTCTAAATCTAATACCGGAATCCCTACCTTCCCTGGCAGCTTATTCTTATACGTCAATACAATCTTTGGACTACTGTCCTCCAGCATATAGTGAATTCTATTATCTGGATATTCCGGATTGATGGGTACATAAGCTCCCCCTGCCTTGATGATTGCTAATATTCCTACAATCATTTCCATGCTACGCTCTGTAACTAGAGCCACCAAATCGTTTGGAACTACTCCTAAATCCCGAAGAGTACGCGCCAACTGATTTGCTCTCTCATTCAGCTCGGCATATGTCATCTGTTTATCATCAAATTTAAGTGCAATATGTTCTGCTGTTTTCTCTACCTGATTCTCAAATAAGCTGACAACTGTTTGTTCTCGAGAGTATTCTACATTCGTTGCATTGAAATCAACCAATATCTTCTCTTGTTCCCTGATATCAAGCATATGCAAATCTTTAAGTTTTTTTTCTGGATGTGTTACTGCTTCCTCAAGCAGCGTTACATAATGCCTTGCCATATATTCAATCGTTTCTTGTTTGAATAAATCTATGCAATACTCAAAATCAATTTCATACCCTTCTGACACACATTCAACCAGAACGGATAAGTCAAACTTTGAAACATTTCTTTTAATAAATGCACTTTTTCCGCCCAATAGGCCTTGCATTTCCGTCGGTTTTTTCTTTTCTTTTAATCCGAACATAAAATCAAATATCGGATTTCTTGAGAGATCTCTTTTCTTCTCTACGGCTTCAACTAAATCTTCAAATTGGTATTCTTGGTTATCATAAGCCTGCAGACACTTCTCCTTCACAGCTAATATCAAATGCTCAAAGGTCTCATCCGGACTAATTTCTCCCTTGATCACCAGAGTATTGACAAACATCCCCAACATACCCTTAGTATCTGCATGAACTCGGCCTGACACGGTAGTTCCTACAATAATATCCTTTTGGCGACTATATTTGGCTAATAATAAAATGAACACAGATAGGGTAACCATAAATTCAGTAGCACCATGCTTTAGGGCTAGATTTTTAACCCCTGAGCTTAATGGCTCTTTTACCTTTGCTACAACATTGGCTCCCCTGAAAGACTGGATTTGAGGACGGAGGAAATCCGTCTTCAAATCCACCCTGGCAATTTCACCAGCGAATTCCCTCCTCCAATATTCTTCCTGTTTTGAGATATCATAAAAATTCTGCCATACGCTGAAATCTTTATACTGGATTCGGTTAGAATTTTTATTCATAAGTTCTCCTCTTATTCATGATCAGTTTCATCATTTTCATAAAATTCGTTCACCTGATGCAGTATAACTGGCAGGCTTTCTCCATCACATATAATGTGATGAATATCAACAAATAGATAGGAGGCCGTTGTTGTCTTCATTAATTTCACACGCATCAACGGTGCTTCGGATAAATTAAACGGTTGTATAAATTTATCGTATTCTGTTTGTACATCTATTTCGTCCACTTCGCTGTAGTCTATTAAAACCCTTGCGTCTGGAGAAATCGTTTGAATAGGCTCACCGTCCACAACATGGAAACTAGTTCGCAAGATTTCTTCTTGCTTTAACAGCTTATCCAAAGCCTTCTGTAATCTTTCTTTATCCAGCGGTTCTTCATAAGCATAAACGTCCGATACGTTGTAGTTAATATTAGGTCCGGTCATCTCGTCCAGAAGATAGAGTCGTTTCTGAGCTGAACTTGTAGGGTAGTATTCAGCTGCTGAAGCTTGTTCTATTGCCACAAACATCTCGCTCTCAATCGACTCGATATTTCCCGCTATCTGCTCGGGCGTACCAAAAGTAAAAACATCTCTAATTGACAATCTTACTCCTATGGCCTTCTCCAATTCATTGCACAAGAGCACTGCTTTCAGTGACGATCCCCCTAGATCAAAGAAGCTATCAGTTACACTGACTTTTTCAATATCTAGAATGTTCTCAAATGCCTGCACGATCAGAGTTTCATATTCATTTCGTGGTGCAATATATTCCTTTGACTTATACTGCGGCTGTGGTAATGAGGCTTTGTCAAGTTTCCCATTACTTGTCAGCGGAATCGCATCAACCGAAATAATATGTGCAGGCACCATGTAATCTGGTAATACTTTACTTAACTTGATCTTAACGTCCTTTTCTTCTATTTCTGTCTCAGTTATTACATAGGCACACAGGAATTTCTCATTCCTTTTGTCTTCTCGCACTATGACTACAGCTTCATTTATGCCTTCAAGCTCCAATAAACGGCTTTCTACTTCTCGTGGTTCAATACGATATCCTCTGATTTTTGCTTGGTCATCCATCCGTCCAATATATTCAATGTTTCCGTTAGGTAACCAACGTGCCAAATCACCTGTCCGATACATCTTTCCGGATCCAAATGGGTTGTGTACAAACTTCTCGTCTGTCAGGTCTTGTCGATTTAAATATCCTTGAGATACACCCTCACCTGTTATACATAACTCACCTGGAACTCCAATTCCACAAAGTTCATTTCCATTTAACATATAAATCTTCAATGTTGGAAGTGGCTTTCCTATGTCGCTAATTCCTCTCTCGATGGCTTCAGCATCAATATCGCGATAAGTAGCGTATACCGTGGTCTCTGTAGGCCCGTACATATTAACCAGACGACAATGCCTATTGTTCTCATGCCATTTCTTCAAATGTGTTGGATAAAGTGCCTCTCCTGCAAAAATAACATATCGTAAACTATTTATTGTTTGTCCTGTCGTTGCATCGATCAACGCATAAAATGGCGAAGGTACCTGGCATAAGATTGTTACCGCTTCTTTTTGCAAAAGCTCTCCAAAAGCATATCCATCTTTTACCGTATCTTCAGAAGGAATTACAAGCTTTGCTCCATTTAATAGGCATCCGAATATTTCCCAAACCGAAACATCAAAACAATAAGAATGGAATTGAACCCAAATATCATTTTCATAGAAATCAAGCTTAAACTTGTCATTCTTAAGTAATCGCACTACATTTACATGCTGAACCATAACACCCTTAGGCCTGCCAGTCGTACCAGAGGTATAAATTACATACATCAAATCACTTGATTGATTTACATGGACAAGGTTACTGCATTCCATTTTATAATTTGCCTCATCATGAAGATTCATGATAGGAATGTCAGCTTCAGGTTCTTTTGTACCGCATAATACGACCTTTGGTTTACAGTCATTAATGATATAATTAATTCTTTCCTCTGGATAAGATGGATCAACCGGTACGTAAGCTGCTCCAGCCTTTAAAATAGCGTATATACCCACCACCATCTCCAAACACTTCTCTGTTGAGATCACCACAAAGTCATTGGGTTGAATGTTATAGTCCATTCGAAGTTTTCTTGCCAGAGCATTCGCCCGTTCATTTAATTGTGCATAGGTCAGCTGTTGTCCATTAAATGTAATTGCTATACTATTAGGTATTCTGGCAGCCTGCTCTTCAAGTAACTGCACAATCGTCTTATTATCAGGGTATTCTGCATCCGTCATATTGAACTCATCCAATATTTTTGCTTCTTCGTTCATATCTACCATGGCAATATCCTGCAGCTTCTTTTCCGGAGACATTAAAACTCCTTCAATTAGTGTTAAGAAGTGTTTTGCCATGTACTCGATCGTTTCTGGTTTGAATAAGTCTGTAGAATATTCAAAATCAATCTTATAGCCTTCTGAATCACTTATCATGGTTAAGGTAAGATCAAATTTAGAAATACTTCCTTCAACGGATTCCCTCGTTCCAAATTGAATTCGATCCGAATAACTCTCTCTCTCATCGTCCTGCAATACAAACATCACATCGAATACTGGGTTTCTTGAGTAATCTCTCTTTACTCCCACTGCTTCAACTAAATCCTCGAACTGATAATCCTTGTTATCGTACGCCTGTAAACATTTCTCTTTTATACCTAATAATACATCCTCAAATGAATCATCGGAGCAGACATTCCCTTTGATTGCCAGAGTGTTTACAAACATGCCCAACATATTTCGGGTATCCGTATGGTTTCGTCCCGATATTGGAGTTCCTACTATAATTTCTTCCTGTCGACTGTATTTTCCTAACATAGAGAAAAAGATGGATAACAAAACCATAAACTCAGTTGCACCATACTTCTTCGCTAACTCTTTTACTTGAATACTCGTGTTTTCTTCTACCTGTGTTCGGAAATTAGCACCTCTAAAACTTTGTTTATGAGGGCGTGGATAATCCATGATTAAATCCAGGACTGGTATATCACCAGAAAATTCTTTCTTCCAGTACGCTGCCTGTTCTGTTATATCTCTAGCATTTTGCCAAACACAAAAGTCTTTATACTGTACTCGTGGTGTTAACAATTCTCTTCCTTCATATAACTCTTGTATTTTGTAGAGCATAATCGGCATGCTTTCTGCGTCACATAAAATATGGTGAATATCCAAAAATAAGTATGAATCATTTGGAGTATCCAGTATTTTTGCACGCATTAGTGGTGATTTTGACAGGTCAAATGGCTGGACGAAAGTATTATATTCATCCTGGATATACTGTGAATCTGCTGTATTAACTTCACTGTGCTCCAGCACAATTCTTGCATCTGAAGAAATTTTTTGAATTGGCTCACCATTCACTATATGGAAGCTTGTCCTCAAAATTTCCTCTTGCTCTACTAATTGATCCAATGCTCTCTGAAGTCGCTCATTGTCTGGTTTAACTTTAAGCTTGATTACTAAAGGAATATTATAAGTTGTACCAGGACCTGTTAGTTGGTCTAAAAGATAAAGTCTCTTTTGAGCTGAACTTATAGAATAGCTTTCTGCTTCTGCTATTTCTGGTATTTCTTCAAACGTATTTACAACCTTTGAGTTTTTAATTTGTTCTGCAATATTTTTTGGTGTAACTAAATCAAAAATTTCTCTAAGTGGTAACCTTACCCCTGCACTCTTCTCTAATTCATTACACAGCCGGATTACATTAAGCGAGTATCCACCCAAATCAAAGAAATTGTCGTTTACACTTACTCTATCCACACCAAGTACATATTCAAATGCCTCTACTACCAATTTCTCCGTCTGGGTCCTTGGTGCCTCATAACCCCTGATCATCTGACTTTCTTCAATATTCTTTTCCGGGTCCGGCAATAATTTACGATCTACCTTACCATTTGCAGATAGTGGAATCTCATCTACCTGTATGAATTGTGCCGGGATCATATAATCAGGCAGATATTTGGCTAACTCTCTTTTTATTTCTGCCAATTCTACTGTCTCATCTGCAACAATATACCCACACAGCTGCTTCTCTCCATGGGAATCACTATAATCAGCGACTACGGACTGGTGAATATTGGGCAAATGATTGATACAGTGTTCTATTTCTCCTAATTCGACACGATGTCCACGTATCTTTACTTGACTGTCTTTTCTTCCAAGGAAGTCTACATATCCTTCCCGACGCATCACACCATAATCACCTGTTTTGTACAGATACCCTAATCTATGGTTGATAAAGGCGGCCTTCGTCTTCTCTTCTTCATTGAGATAACCTGCGGCGACTCCTTTTCCACCAATATGCAGTTCTCCTGGAACGCCTATCGGGCATTCCTCTCCCCATTCATCCAGTACATAAATTTGTTGATTTTTCAACGGATAGCCATAAGGGATACTTTTCCACTCCGGCTTCACTTCTGTGATTGGGAAATAGATGGACCATATAGTGCCTTCTGTTGCTCCACCTAACCCGATGACTTGTGCTTTTGGCATTCTTGTTTTGATTTTCTCCGGCAAACCAAGAGAAATCCAGTCTCCACTTAGCATCACCCTACGTAAGCGTTCTGCTGCAGATCTCTGCACTGTATCTTGTTTTGTATTCTCCAGATACATATCCATAATGGCCGGAACCGAGTTCCATATCGTGATTTCTTCTTCGATCATGATCTGATGAATGCTGGCCACATCTAAGAGATCGGGAATTAATACTAACTGGGCTCCACTAATGAGTGCTCCAAAAATATCATAGACAGATAAATCAAAGCTCATCGATGATAGGGCAATGATTTTATCTTCGCTGCCTACTTTGAATCTCTCATTAATATCTAATAGTGTATTCACTACTGCCTCATGGGTGATCACAACGCCCTTAGGCTGTCCAGTACTTCCTGACGTATAGATAGCATAGGCTCTATCCTGCTGGCAGCCTTCTAGCGATTCCAAGGCACCATCGTTATAGGTGGAAAGGTTCTCTTTTTCATATAAATCCGGATGAATCATGAGCTTGATATCACTATTTTCCACGATATATTCTATTCTTTCCTCAGGATGTTCCGGGTTCACAGGAATATAAGCATGGCCGGCTTTTAAAATAGCCACCGTATTTACAATGGTCTCGATTCGTCTCTCTGCCCAAACTCCAATATAAGAATTGTGCGCATAGTTTTGTTCTGCTAAATAACGAGCGACCTGATTGGATTTTCTCGCCAACTCGCCATAGGTCAATGTATCCTGTCCTAATTTGACTGCAATAGCATCTGGCGTCTTCTGACATTGCCGGTCTATTAATCTTTGCAGTAAATCCCCTTCATAATCTCCTTGTGTATCATTGTAATCAAGCAGTAGTTCAGACTGTGTTACAGGCAGCGGCATAGATGAAAGATTATTGTCTATAACTTGCTGCAATCGAAGTTGATACGTTTCAAACATGGCACGGATCATATCTTCATCAAGCAAATCCTCCACATAATCCCAAGTCATCATTAATTGTCCGTCGCTTTCCGCAACTTGGAAGTCCAAAAATACTTCAGGGGCCTGATTTATTCCGTATTTCAATTCTCCCCTACTACCTATATTGGCATTGAAAGAATCCACTTCGCCACGAAGCATGCTTGTAAATATAATTGGCATTATAGCTTGAGCTTCTTGACCACGATGTTCAGCCAGATCACGCAGGAAATCAACCCCACTGTAAAATCTGTGGTTTAACGCTTCAAATAACCGATTCTGAATCTCAGTAGTTCTTTCCCAAAATGGTCTGTGAGATGATAAATCGATATCCAACAACAATTTTGATACAAAATCCCCCATCAGCGACATTCCATCTTGATGAAAAGGCTGATTACTAAACAGATTTAAGCTAAGTGCCATATTGGATTGATTGCTCCATTTAAATAGAACTTCCGCATATATTGTGCACAATAACGCAGATGGTGCAATTCTGTTATCCAAAGCTTTGTTTCTCACAATCGCCCAGTCTTTTGCAGAAATTTTCGTTTCTAAACGTTTTACTGTTGCGTTGTTTACAGCACTCCCATTAGAAAGAAGCGGTAACTGTGGTGCATCCGGGAAATCACCTACTTTCTTCTTCCAGTAGGCTTGATCTCTTTGATGCAATGCTTTCATCAAATCTGAAACTTGCCGTGCCAAAAGATTGGCATGATTATCAAGCTCTGCTTGGGTCGAATCTTTCTCCTCTTTCTTAACATCCTCTTTCTTAAGTAGCTTTTGCAAACGATCTTCTGGATTCTTGACAACTTCTGAAAGCAATGAAACATAATCATCCAACATTTGCTTTATCGTTTCCTGTTTAAATAAATCTGTAGAATACTCTAAATTGACCACATAACCCTCTGATGTGTGTATTACCATTAAATTCAGATCAAACTTAGCTACTTTTCCTTCCATTGGTACCCATGTTCCACTCATAATGCTCTTTGAACCAGACATAATTTCACTCTCTGGCATCATAAACATTACATCAAATAATGGATTTCTTGATAAATCTCTCTTTACATCTACTGCCTCAACCAAGTCTTCATATTGAAAGTCCTGATTATCGTACGCAAGAAGACATTTTTCTTTTACTCCTAGCAATACTTGTTCAAAACTCTCCTCTTGTTTCACATTTCCTTTGATAGCCAAGGAGTTTACAAACATCCCCAGCATGTCTTGTGTATCAACGTGGGTTCTACCTGATACAGGAGTTCCGACTATAATTTCTTCCTGTTGACTGTACTTGCTCAATAGAAGCATAAAGGTTGATAACATAATCATGAATTCCGTAGCACCATGCTTCTTCGCTAATTCTTTTATTTCCATAAAAACTGGTTCTTCAATCTTAGTTTTTACGTCGGCTCCATTGAAGCTCTTTTTCTTAGGACGTTGGAAATCTGTATTCAAATTTAGTATTGGAATTTCGCCTGAGAACTCGTTCTTCCAATATGCCGCCTGCTTCGTAATATCCTGAGTCATTTGCCAAGCAGAGAAATCTTTATAATGAACCCTTGGCATTGATAAAGTATTTCCTTCATATAACTCGCTTATCCAGTTCATCATAATAGGCAGACTTTCTCCATCAGAAACAATATGATGAATATCCAGCATCAAGTATGAAGCTTGTGGCGTCTGTAGTAACTTAACCCGCATCAAAGGTGCTTTGGATAAATCAAATGGGCAAACAAAACGATCATATTCATCTTGAATATCTAGTGTATCTGCTTCTTTGTATTCTAATACTACTCTCGCATCTGGTTGAATCACTTGAACTGGCTCTCCATTAATAAGATGGAAGCTGGTTCTCAATACTTCTTCTCTCTCTAAGAGTTTATCTAACGCTCCCTGTAGCTGCTCTTTATCCAGAGTGTTTTCATATTTTATGACATTCGAAATGTTATAGGAAATACTAGGACCTACTATCTCATTGAGAAGATAAAGTCGCTTTTGAACAGAACTCATAGGATAGAACTCTGCTTTAGCTATTTTCGGTATTTCCGAAAAACTATCATATTGTAAACTTCCAATTCTTTCTGCAATACGTTTGGGTGTAGATAAAGCAAATATTTCACTAAGCTTCAGTTTTATACCGATTGTCTTTTCTAATTCATTACACAATAATGTAACTTTCAGTGAATGACCACCCAAGTCAAAAAAGCTATCATGGACACTAATTTCTGTTACTCCTAGGATTTTCTCAAATGCTTCAACTACTAACTTCTCTTCTCTATTTGTTGGTGCTGCATATTCCTTAGACTTGTATTCTGGTTCTGGTAGTGCCGCTTTGTCCAGCTTTCCATTATGACTTAATGGAATTTGGTCAATTCGAATAATATATAAAGGAACCATATAGTCTGGTAACTTCTTGCGTAATTCACTCTTGATTGTATCTTCGTCTAATTTTTCTACTTCTGTATGAACCACTACATAAGCACACAGATATTTTTCTCCTTGCTTGTCTTGTCGTACTACAACGGCTGCTCCACTAACTCCTTCGAGTTCCATCAAAGTACTTTCAATTTCTCCTGGTTCGATTCTGAAACCTCTTATCTTAACCTGATCATCTATACGGCCAAGGTACTCAATATTTCCATCCGGTATCCACCGTGCCAGATCACCTGTTTTATACATCATTCCTGAACCAAAAGGATTTTTAATAAATTTCTGTGCTGTCAATTCTTCACGATTTAAGTATCCACGCGACACACTTTCTCCTGCAATACATAATTCCCCTGGTACACCTATTCCGGCTATTTTTTCATTTGATAATATATAAATTTGTGTATTACTAATAGGCTTACCAATCCATACTTTATCTACATTTAAGTCTGTTGGACAATGATATCCACTGGAATTAACTGTAGTTTCTGCTGGACCATAGAGATTCAGTAGTTCTGCTCTTACTTGTCCTTTTTCCCTTAATTGATTATAATGTCTCACACTTTCTGCATTCAGTTTCTCACCAATATTAATGATATAACGTAGCGTATTTATTCTCTCTTTGCTCATATCTAATTCTTCTAAGAACATATTGAACATTGAAGGAACGAACTGGATTGCATTGACTTTATAATCCTGAATTACCTTGATGATCTTATCACTTTGACTTTCTTCTCCTTGTTGCAAAATAACAAGTTTACCACCCGCTAACATCCACCAAAATACTTCCCAGGCAAAAACATCAAAGGCACAAGTGGTCTTCATTAAAAGAGATTCTCCCTCGTGTAATGGATATTCTCTTTGTGTCCACATCTGCTGATTGACTATATTCCGATGCTCTACCATAACTCCTTTTGGTTTTCCTGTTGTACCCGATGTATAAACCAGATAAATAAGATCATGAGGAGTATTTACATGTTCAGGATTCTCTGCACCTTCTTCATAATTGCTTGCACTATATAAGTCGACAACCTTTTCAGGGGAAATATTATACTTTCCATGACCAATTAAAACCGCTTTCGGCTGGCTATCTTCCAATATATACTCGATGCGTTCTTCTGGATAAAACGGGTCAATTGGTACATATGCTGCACCCGACTTCAGGATGGCATATAATCCGACCACCATCTCAATACTTCTTTCTGCTATAATCGCAACAAAATCATCAGGCTGGACATGGTATTCCCGTCGTAACCTTAATGCAAGTTTATTGGCACGAGCATTTAATTCAGCGTAACTCAATTGCTCATTCCCGCATACCACTGCTGTATTATGGGGTGTTCTTGCTACTTGTTCCTCAAATAATTGGACAATGGTCTTGTCTCTTGGATAGTCACGATCCGTTGCGTTAAACTGTACTAATTCTTTCATTTCTTCCGCTTCATTTGTCATGCCTAATTCGGTTAATTTCGTGTGTGGTGCTGCAATTGCTTGTTCCATAAGTCTTTGCAAATGGGAACCGATAATGTTTATTTCTTCCTTGTTATATAGCTTTGTACTGAATAGAATTCTAAAATGAAGACGATCACTCTTAAATGCTGTCATTCCCAAGTCATACCCGATTTGTTCGCGGTAATATTCAGATTCCACATTTAATTTGCCATCAATATTGATACTTGTTCCTTGATAGCCTTCAAAGAAGAATAAGGTTCCAATTAGATTCCTTCCTAATAAAGTACGATTCTGTATTTCTGCTAAAGGAAGAAAATCGTGATCATTTGCAGCAATTGCTTGGTCCTGTAATGATTTCAACAAATCGGCAAATGTGTCTTCGTTTGTTGTCGATATACGTACAGGTATTGTATTGATAAATAAACCAACGATTTCTTCAATACCTTCAATCTCTGCATTTCTACCAGATACAACCTTTCCAAAAACGACATCATTGGTTGAGTTGTATTTTTCCAATAAAACGCCCCAACAAGCTTCTACTAGCGTGTTCAATGTTACATCGTACTTGGCACATACCGCTTCTGCTTGTTCGGTTACCTCCAAGCTTAACTTAAACTCTTGACTCTGACTCTCTTCTTCTGTTTCTTCTGGACGACCCATAGGTAGAATATCAGCCCTTGTCTCATATCCTTGAAGAAGGTCTTCCCAATATTTAAGGCTCGGCTCTTTATCTTTTTCATTTATATAATCTACAAATTTTTCATAGCTGCCCATTTTATTAGAAGCAGTCTTATTAGGTATTTTTAAACACTCTTCGTCTGTTGCCATATACGCATTAAACAAATCTCTACGCAAAATTGGCAAACACCAACCATCTAAAATAATATGATGGTTCGTCATGATCAACCGATATCCACTATTGTTTATTTTTATCAGATTCATACGAACTAGTGTATCTTCTTCTAAATCAAATCCACGTTTTACATCTTGTTCCTTTAAATCAAGATAATCGGATTCATTATCTACTTCCATATAATTAAATTCCAGATTTCTTTCTTTCAATACAACTTGTCTTGGCACACTTACTCCCCGATAACAGATCTTTGTACGTAAAATATCATGCTGTGTTGCTAGAGATTCAAAAGCTTTGTGCATCTTCTCTACATCTACTTCCGTCAATCGCAACGTCTGCTGAACAACATACTTCGTAGAGGATTCATCCAAAAGCTTCTCATAGAGCATTCCCTCTTGCACAGGAGCCAAAGGATAGATACGTTGAACTTCTTCGCCGCGGTTTTTGGCAGCTTCCTGTACATAACAAAATTCGCTATCTTTCCATACCCTCTCACCAAAATCACTTGCCGTTGACTCACTCTTCTGTGCATGGGAGCAATGTTCTGCGACCGCTATCAGTTCTTCTTCATATGCTTTTCCTATTTGCTCAATTCTCTCAGCTAAATAACGACTGCTGTTGCAGGTTACTGTCATAGATAAACTACCATTTTGCACATGACCTATGACGTTAATGGATGGTCCAAATTGATTGCGAGGATCCGTATCCTGTCCATAACCCAGTTGTGAAAACTCAAAATATGGATCGCCAGATTCTTTCTTTGTTCCTAGTTCTCCAAGATAATTAAATGATATATCTGGTGCCACTTCCACATCCATTTCTTCTGAATTAACCATGTCTGCATACTTTATGAGGCCATAATCAATTCCATGTGCTGGCACACGTCGTAGGTTCTCTTTCGTATTTCGAATATCCTGAGCAATATTAGTGCCTAACTCTTCTAAAACTACGGGATATATACTAGTGAACCATCCTATTGTCCTACCTAAATCAAAAGACCCTACTGTTTCTTCACGACCATGTCCTTCCATCTGTATAGCAAGCGTTCTCTGACCTGTTACTTTGTTTACCGCACGTCCCAGTGCTGTTACAAGTAAGTCATTAATCTCTGTATTATAAGCATGTGCACTTTCTTTTAATAACTTTTCTGTGATCGTGGAATTAAGACATACCACGGCTGTCTTTGGTTCGAATTTATCATCAGTGCTATCTTCTTTTAACTTGCCATCAACCAATTTATTTTCTAACTCTGACCAGTAAGCTATCCTTCTCTTTAACTTTTCACTCTGGCTGTAACGAGCTAATCCTTCGCTCCATACTTTAAAGGAAACGGTTTTAGCTGGTAATGTTATCTCTTTCTGATTCAAAGCTTGAGAGTAGCCCTTCTCCAAATCCTCACTTAAAATTCGCCAGGAAATCACATCCATTATCATATGATGAGCTAGCAACATCATATAATCTTGCTCCGGCGTACTAAATAAAACAGCCTGCAATAATGGTCCTTCCGCCAAATCCATCTTTACTTTCGTTGTCTTAATTTTTTCCTGAATCTCTTCAGATTCACATGCTATTGTTGTAAAGCCGTACCATTTCTTATCTTCTACTTTCCCTATAACCTGTTTCTTATCTTTGTACGTAGCTCTCAACATATCATGATGCTGTACTAACGCAGACAAAGCTTTTTGTAGTGCCAGGACATTTAGTTTTTCACGAACCTTAAACACTTGGCATACATTAAAATGTTCAGGATTCATCATATTTTGTGCGAAGAAGTAGTTTTGAATTGGTGTCAGTGAAATCTCACCACTTATTTCTCCTTGCTCCGCAGGTATAATTTCTTTTTTCGTGGATAAATTCATGGCTATTAGCTTCGGTGTTCTCTCCATCAAAAGATTTCGCATGGAGCTATCGTATCCAGCTTCTCTTATCTTGTTTAGAATATGGATAGCCTTAATCGAATCTCCACCCAAATCAAAGAAATTGTCATTTACACTTACTCTTTCCATACCAAGTACATGTTCAAATGCCTCTACTACCAATTTTTCCGTCTGGGTCTTTGGTGCCTCATAACCCCTTATCATCTTACTTTCTTCAATATATTTTTCCGGGTTCGGCAATAATTTACGATCTACCTTACCATTTGCAGATAGTGGAATCTCATCTACCTGTATGAATTGTGCCGGGATCATATAATCAGGCAGATATTTTGCTAACTCTCTTTTTATTTCTGCCAATTCTACTGTCTCATCTGCAACAATATACCCACACAGCTGCTTCTCTCCATGTGAATCACTATAATCAGCGACTACGGACTGGTGAATATTTGGCAAATGATTGATACAGTGTTCTATTTCTCCCAGTTCGACACGATGTCCACGTATCTTTACTTGACTATCTTTTCTTCCAAGGAAGTCTACATATCCTTCCTGACGCATGACACCATAATCACCTGTTTTGTACAGATACCCTAATCTATGGTTGATAAAGGCGGCCTTCGTCTTCTCTTCTTCATTGAGATAACCTGCGGCGACTCCTTTTCCACCAATATGCAGTTCTCCTGGAACGCCTACCGGGCATTCTTCTCCACAATCATCCAGTACGTAAATTTGTTGATTTTTCAACGGATATCCATAAGGGATACTTTTCCACTCTGGCTTCACTTCTGTGATTGGGAAATAGATGGACCATATAGAGCCTTCCGTTGCTCCACCTAACCCGATCACTTGTGCTTTTGGCATTCTTGTTTTGATTTTCTCCGGCAAACCAAGAGAAATCCAGTCTCCACTTAGCATCACCATACGTAAGCGCTCTGCTGCAGATCTCCGCACTGTGTCTTGTTTTGTGCTTTCCAGATACATATCCATAATGGCCGGAACCGAATTCCATATCGTGATTTCTTCTTCGATCATGATCTGGTGAATGCTACTCATATCTAAAAGATCTGGAATTAATACTAACTGGGCTCCACTAATGAGTGCTCCAAAAATATCATAGACAGATAAATCAAAGCTCATCGATGATAGGGCAATGATTTTATCTTCGCTGCCTACTTTGAATCTCTCATTAATATCTAATAGTGTATTCACTACTGCCTCATGGGTGATCACAACACCCTTAGGATGTCCAGTACTTCCTGACGTATAGATAGCATAGGCTTTATCCTGCTGGCAGCCTTCTAACAGTTCTAAGGCGCCATCGTTATAGGTGGACAGGTTCTCTTTTTCATATAAATCCGGATGAATCATCAGCTTGATATCACTATGTTCCACGATATATTTTATTCTTTCCTCAGGATGTTCCGGATTCACAGGAATATAAGCATGGCCGGCTTTTAAAATACCCACCGTATTTACAATGGTCTCGATTCGTCTCTCTGCCCAAACTCCAATATAAGAATTGTGCGCATAGTTTTGTTCTGCTAAATAGCGAGCGACCTGATTGGATTTTCTCGCCAACTCGCCATAGGTCAATGTATCTTGTCCTAATTTGACTGCAATAGCATCTGGCGTCTTCTGGCATTGCTGGTCTATTAATCTTTGCAGTAAATCCCCTTCATAATCTCCTTGTGTATCATTGTAATCAAGCAGTAGTTCAGACTGTGTTACAGGCAGCGGCATAGATGAAAGATTATTGTCTATAACTTGCTGCAATCGAAGTTGATACGTTTCAAACATGGCACTGATCATATCTTCATCAAACAGATCCTTCGCATAATCCCAAGTCATCATTAATTGTCCGTCTCTTTCCGTGACTTGGAAATCTAAAAATACTTGAGGGGTCTGGCTTATTCCGTATTTTATTTTTCCTAATTTTGGCAGAACATCTGTAAATTCCGATTTATCGAATAACATACTAGTAAATACAATTGGCATAATCGCTTTACTAGTCATTTCTCTCTTACTTGCAATATTTCGTATAACATCAACACCACTATAAAAACGATGGTCTACTGCTTCAAATAATATATCTTGAACCATAGATGCTCTCTCCCAAAAAGCACTATGAACAGACAAATCAATATCTAACAGTAAAACTGATGTGAAATCTCCAATTAACTTCATTACGTCTGGATGAAAGGACTGCCGATTAAATAAAGTTAAATTAAGTGCCATTCTGGATTGATTGCTCCATTTGCCCAAAACTTCCGCATAAATTGTACATAAGAATACAGATGGTGTTACACCATACTGAGCTGCTAAGCCTTTCACAACATTCCATTCATGAGTTGTCAGACTCTTCTCCATGCGCTGAAATATTGGTCTCTCTATGAATTCTGGCTCACAAACTAATGGTAGCTGAGGTGCATAGGGAAAATCCTCTATTTTGGCTTGCCAATAGTCTTGAGCTTTTTGATAGGCGGAAGATTCACGAAAGCTCTCCAATGCCCTTACATAATCTGAAAATTGAAAGGTTAAAGGTTCAATCTCCATATTCGGTTTCTCATAATAATCCATTATCTCTTGTATTAAAATTAATAAACTGCCTCCATCAGCAATTAATAAGTCAATATCCAGGAAGAGATAATTTTTCTTCTCGCCAAGAATAAATGCAGACAACTCAAATAATGGCCAATGATCTTGTTGAAAAACAAAATGTGACCTGTGATTTCTTTTTTCCAATATACGTTTTTGTTGATCCTCTAAAGACAAGTCTTGTAAATCTTCAATACAAATATCATAAGAAGAATTAGAACGCCGAACTTTTTGCATTCCTGTATCATCAAAAATAGTACGCAGCATAAGCTGACGCTCTAAAACTCGATTCAATGCATCGTTTAAGCGTTTAATATCTAATTCTGTTTCAAACTCATAATAGGCATGTGTGGAGATGTTGCCCATTTCCATAATATTTTGTCTTCCAACTAAATAGGCTCCTTGTATTTCTGTTACCGGAAATGGCTCATACCACATGTCTTTATTCCCTGTTAATTCAGATGTTTGGACATCCTCTACCTGTAGTTGTTCCCCTACAATCGTAATTATTTGTTCTAGAGTAGACATTTTGAAAAGGCTTACAATGGGGATTTCAACTTGAAATCGTTGATTGATTTCATCCTGGAAACGAATCAACGTTAACGAACTAACTCCCATCCGAGAAATCGTATCGTCTACTTTCAAAGAAGGGATAGAGAATACTTCTTTTGCAATTTCAACGATTTGATTTTCAATCTCCGCTTTGTTCCATGCTGGCTTCTTTGCAGATTCCTTGCTACTCTCATAATAATATGGAGCTATTGCGATAACATCATCAAACTCATGATTCTCAAATCGCTCTATTAAAAGAAAACGTTGCACCTTTCCACTTGTTGTTTTCGGTATCGTTTTTATTGGAATTACATAATCTGCAGCTATTCCAACCCGTTCTAATACCATATCCTGCACTTGATGGGCAAGTGGCAAAAATGCCTTGGCATCTTTTCGATTATGTACAAATACTATAATTTCATCCCTGATCGATGACGGATTGCGAACACCACACACAACGACTTGAGACAACTCTGGGATCGCCAATGTTAACATATTTTCTATATCGCTAGCATAATAATTCTGACCATTTACAAACAGAATATCCTTCTTTCTGCCCATTACAATGAGTTCTCCATTGCGTAAAAGTCCTAAATCTCCTGTACAGAAGAAGCCCTGTTCATTAAAAGGGGAACTATCATGATTCATATATCCCTCAAATACATTTTTCCCCTTGATCACTATATTGCCTATGTAATTTTCCCCTAAGATGTGGTCTTCATCATCTACAATCAATATTTCTAATTCATATAATGGTTCTCCTACTATGGCAAACTCTGCTGCATTTGGCTCCTTCGTTTCTATATACTCCACTTCTTGACCAATACGAGCTTTATGACGGTTAATACATACACTTCTATTATGTCCTTCTTCAGGAATAGTAACAGCCAGACTAGCTTCTGCCATACCATAGACTTGATGGATCGTATTTTCACGCAAGCCAGAAGACGAGAATTTTTCATAAAATCGTCTAATGGTATCCATTGATATTGGTTCTGCACCACACATTATGTTTCGCACACTAGATAAATCAATATTTTCTAAATGTGAATCCTTTACAGTCTTTATCATCCAGTCTAATCCAAAATTCGGACTTACAAGCACCGTTGCTTTTAATTGCGCACATTTTTGAAGATATAGCCAAGATTTCTTTAAAAATGTACCCGAATTTAGAAGGGAATGAGATATACCCGCAAATATCGGAGTTAAATGATAACCGATCAAGCCCATATCATGTGTCAATGGTAACCAACTAGCCATGACATCATTTGTGTCTAGTTTCAAACGATCTACTATCTGTGCCAAATTATAAACTAGATTTTCATGTGTTAATTTTACTCCTTTAGGGTTACCTGTGCTGCCAGACGAATATTGTATATACGCTAAGTCCTGACAATCTACTGTAACGCATTGCCCCTCTTCCATATTACATGCTAAGGTTTCATACTCTAAGTATTTCAAATTATTGGCTTCATAACTTTCTCTAAACGTATTTAAATTTCTTTCATCAGTAATTATCCACGCATTCGGCAACTGCTCACTTACTTTCACTAACTTCTTGAAAGCTTCAGTGTCAGGCGATGCAATTAGCGGTACAGACAGAGGAACGGGGATCATGCCTCCTAAAATACAACCCCAAAACAACCTTATAAAGAATAAATTATTGTTTGTCTGAAAGATAATATAAGAGCCCTTCTGAAATCCCTGCTTTTGTAGTGCCCCTAAGATGGATTTGGCATTAAAATAAAGACTTTCATAAGACTCAAACAATTCAGAGCCATCGGATTGAGTAAAGTAAACTCCCCTTGATTTCTCGTTAGCATAAATTCCAAGTAATTGATCAAGTGTTATATTAACTCCATCCTCTAATACTGATTTTGTATAGGGTTTCATATTGCACCTCTTAAAAAGTTATTGTTTTTATGCTGCGATATTATCTTTGTTACAATTGATGCAACGTCTTGATCTTGCCTCTTTAATATTAAAATTTATGTTGAGAATTATTTATGTATATTGGCTTCTATAATTCTATTATATTATATTTAAGGATTATATCAACAAAATTCTTAAAATTTTTCCAGCTCAAAGGTCGTGGTTTAAACCCACCGCCCTTAGCCTTCGGGTTGGATAGTAATAATCAGAATCACTTAAAAAAACACTCAATAATGCCCCCGTTGTCAAGACACGATTTTTTGAGGAAAAAGTTATGTCCTTCTTATCATGTCATGTAGCATTTCAGGATGCGATCTGTTCTCAATATATCATTTTTTTACATTTCCCAATTTAATAGCGTGCAGAAAGGCAAACAGCCTCTGCACGCTTGTGTATAAATCTTAAATTTCAACTTATATCTTATATCATACAGCAGTCATTTTCTTGATCATCCAGACGGTGCTACATCAAATGCTCATCGGTTTCCCTTGATAGTCAACGAAAACAAATTCACTATCGATACGAACTTGTCGATTAATGAGATTATAAATATCTTCTGCTGTTTCTTTTGGATGTGTCGGGGCTATCATTCCTCCCATCTCCGTCCTTACCCACCCTGGATGGACGGAAAGGACTTGAATGCCTTCATTCTTTAATGCTACATGGAGCTTCTCGGACAACATATTTAAGGCAGCTTTCGACAATCCATAAGGATAATCACCACTATATGCATTTGTTAGACTACCACCTTCTGACGAGATGTTGATAATGGATTGATTCTCACCCTTTTTCAGCAAAGGTAGAAAATGTTTAATCACACGGGCTGGTCCTAACGTGTTGACATCAAATGCTAGTTTGATAGCCTCTATATCAAGATCCTCAATAGACGTACCCCTTCCATTAAGAATGGCAGCATTATTGATAATCACATCAAGACTTTCACCTACATTACGAGCTGCTTCACGAACAGATTCCTCGTCTGTGACATCTAAATGAAGAATTTCTAACTGGTTGCTATTTTTCTCTTTTAATTTGGTTAATTGAGTCCTTTTTTGTTCATTCGGATCTCTGACTCCAGCAAAAACTCGGTACCCTTTTTCTAATCCAACTTCGACAAATCCAAGCCCTAAGCCCCTATTTGCCCCAGTAATTAATATATCCACCATAATCCTCCCAGATTTTTTTTAATAGTTACTTCATTTTGCATTGAAAAATCAACAATTGGCCTCTTCTCTTTATTATACCCTCCTATCCTTAACCAAATTGTAATCATTAAATTAAGTAATTCTACAAATTTAAGGTTCCATATCGCATCTATTTGAGTATCAAAGGTTTTAATTTCATAATATAAATTATAAAAAAAATGAACAAAACTAATACAACCCTCTTCTACCTTTACATGATCTAACAATTTCAGTTCAAATCCACAGTTACATTTTTTTAATGTTTTTCTTATCGGAGATATCTTACTGTTACATCTTGGGCATTCATTAACCAAATACAAATTATGTATGGGACAAATAACATTAACTGTATAGTTCCAAATTTTAATTGTGGATTTTCTTTCATTCCTCTTTCCCATAATTCTCTAGGCGTAGCCCCTCTTCTAGAATCGTAAGAATTTGCAATTAAATCTAAAAGTTCTATATGTAGCATATATATAAACCCTTGCATAGTAATACACGCTTTTCCTTCTGAATCATATTGTCCCCGTTCAAGAGGATTTGAAAAAGTCGTTCCTTTTAAGCTATATCCCTTTCTTATATCATCCTCAGTCATAATTGAATATATCCAATCTTGTTGTTCACAGTACATCTTTCCTACCTCAAACTTAACGCCAAAATTATAGGGTTAAGACAATCAGTAATTTCAAGTTGGATAAAAAGAGGATTTTTAATAGGAAATGGTGATTCAGGAGGGAAAAGGTTTGCATTAGAAGATATACAGATGTTTCAAAAAAATATATTACTCTAAAAGAAATTACGGAAAAGCATAATACCATCTCTGTGTATATGATGAAAAAATTAAAGTGGGATGGGAATTGAGCCGATTTCAGGTATTGAGATTGATGGGAGCGAAGGATATCTTTATAAAAGTGAAGATGTAATGGTGATATTATAACCTACCAGTTACGTATTTTGGTAAACATGTAATAGGTAGGTGTTTTACGTTTGTAATTGAATTTTAAAAGTGGTATTTGTGGACTTGAATGTCTTTTAATACATTAATGGGGAAAAGTATTTTATTTCCATCATTGAACTTTGGACCAGAAATAGAATGGATTTTTCCAGTATAATTTTTCTCATAGAATGCTTTTTAAATCATTAGAATTTTTCGCAACATGGATTCCTCAAATATTGCCATAGTATATATCAAACTAGAATTTTCATAACCATTATAATCAGTTATTCTTAATATATATCCTGCTAAAGATTCATCTTCTAAAGGTTTTGGAGTTAGCAATAACCTTTCCAATAAGCCACACCTCTCCTTCATTTATTTTTTTATTATTTCAAAATAAAACAGCTAAGAAAATATAATTTTCTTAGCTGTTTTACTTTCTAGCTGATTTTGAAATCTAGTTTAGGAGTTCTTGAAACTATTCCGAATAATTATGAAAAATCACATTATAATGCTGTCATTTCTTCGTGCTCGTGTTCATCCTGCACGAATAAAATACCTAATTCATGATGTTCGCCTTCATAGGACGCGCGCTGATCAAACCGGATCTCACCGTTCAGGCCGATGATCTCCAATTTTACAAATGCGCGGTTTTTTTGAAGTGCTTCATAAAAATCCGATACATGCTTCACGGGGATGCCGTTTACCTTCGTAATAATCTCACCGATCTTCAGCTCAAGATCGTCCGCGGGTGTGTTCGGAATGATGCCGAGCACCATTAAGCCCTGATCCCGCTTAGAGAAATAAAACGGAGCCGCGTTATCGTTCAGCCGCTGTCTCAATGATAAAAACAGGCGTCCGAGCACCGCAATACAAGCGGCAGCTCCGGCAAGCGGAGTCCACCAAAGGGCCGCTGCCCCGAATGCGGCCACGATAACCCCGAGAATCATGACACGTTTCGCCGTTATCCTTATGCTGACTTCCGGAAGTGACCCCTGCACACGCTGTCCGAAGCCGGCGATATAAGGAATCCAGATCAAATGGAAAGAGCCGCCCGGCACGGTAAAGACAGGCCACCAGGAAAGGTGTGACTCAAGCCCGCTGCCCGGCACCAATAAGAAAAGCGGAAGCAGCCATGCGCGATTCGCCAATTGTCGGCCGATGGGCAGGCCTCTGCTGCTGACGACAAGCGCCGGAGATGTTTTCAGATGCGCTGAACGGCAGGCAGCCGCTCCCTCCGTGATAATCAAAAGGCCCATAAACACGGCCGCCGATGCCCAATTCACGCCGAATGCCTGCGGAAACCGATCCGCAAACGGCACTGTGTGGGTATACTGAAGGATAAACGCAATGAACATGCCGGCGCTGACAACATAAGCTGAGGACAGCCAATTCATACGGAACGTCAGCGAAAGCAAAGCAGTCACAGCCGCGATTATGCCGAGAAGACCGAATGGAATCGAAATTCCCAGTCCAAAAAATAATATGGAGAGAAGAATACCCGGTATAAGTCCTTTTATGTATGTAAAGATAAGCTCGTCATACATATCCGCGATTTTTGTATGAAACGTATGGCGTTCACGTTTGATCCGCAAATATCCGCATGCGAGACTTATGATGATAAAAAACCAGAACATCGGGTGCAAAAAAAACAGACCGATACTTTTCAGAAGTTCAATTCCCCATTGAACAGACACTGCTTTCACCGCCTCAAGCCAAACATTTTAATTCTATTCTACCAAATAATCATTGGCTTGAATATCTCAAACGTCTATCTCTCTTCCGTCATCCACAGCGTTACATTTGAGAGAGAGAAATCTTTCAGATAGTGGTCAACCTCCACCTCGATCACGCCGCTGATCAGAAGCATGGACCGCTTAATATCCGTCAGATTGATTCCTAAACGTTTATGGTTTTTCATTAAGTAAGTGAAATAATGCTTCGCACACTCTTCATTGATTTCGTGAACGCATTCAACATTTGTGTAATTGACCAGGTATCTGCTGAACAGCATAAGAAGACTTAGTGCTTTTGTTGATGAAAATGTGACGTCTTTTGTTCTGTCTTTTAGTTGTTCCACTAATTCATAATATTTTTTTTCACGCACAATACTTGCCCTCTTCAATTGTGAACCCCCATTTTTTTATCCAGATAAGCACGGGTGATTACAGCTGCCGTGCTGAAGCGCCGCAAACACTTCTGCTTTCGATACTGAAATGCAGCTGCCAAACTAAAACTGTTCTCTATTAGAACCTTCTTTTATTGTAAGAACTAAAACTGACTGAGGCAACTTTCAAAAGTTTCATTTTGAATACATATTAACTCGGCATAAAGTCTCTCTTCTCTATAAATATCGGGTAATGTTTGTCCTTTATAAATGTTTAAATGTGAAAATTTTTTTAATATCTTGTCAAAACCGACATAATTATATGTCTTTTAGTTCATTTTTAGAGAGTGACAAAAGAAACAGGAGACGTAAAAAACGCCTCCTTTTCATTTATTTTACAAATAATGATTTTAACGCCATTTGCAGCTGTAAATCATTTTTTTCGTCAGATTTCTGTTCATTCATCAGCTGATTCATTTTTTCCGCTGTCTTTTTATCAATGACCGCTGTTTTATCAAGCTTGTACCGGTCTTGAAACGCCAGAACGGCTTTTTTCATTGTTTTGCTGAAATAGCCGTCTGCTCTGCCCGGGTCGAAGCCTAGGCCTTTCAGCAGGATTTGGGCGTGCTTGACATCCGCGCTGTTCATATCAGGCTGAAGCGGCTGTTTCAGCTGAAGCGGTCCCGCCGCAAAATAATCCGGCTGGCTCACAGCGATTGTCGGAGCAATGCCTTTTTTGTGAATCCAATTGCCTTTCGGTGTCAGCCATTTGTAAAGCGTCAATTTAATGTTGCTCCCGTCTCCCATAGGCACGGCCTGCTGAACCGTTCCTTTACCGAAAGAAGTGTCACCGACAACGTCATAATGTCCCGCTTCTTTTAACGCACCCGCAAGAATTTCTGAAGCGGAGGCGCTTCCTTTATCCGTAATGACATTGACGGGATACGGCTTCTTATGTTTTAAGGTTGAGAAATATTGTTTTTTATCGCCGTTACGCTCCGCAATTTGGATATACGGCATGTCTTTTGTGATGAAATGCTTTAAAATTTGTTCGACGCTTTGAAGGTAGCCGCCGGGATTCCCTCTTACATCAAGGACGAGACCGTCAATCCCTTGTTTTTCAAGCTTTTTCAGCGCCGCGGCGAAGTCCTGGGCGGTATGCTCGGAAAATGTCGATATGCCGATGTAGCCGACATGATGGCCGCCTGATTCTTTGCGGGAAGCAAATACGGTTTCAAGCGGGATTTCCGCTCTTTTAATCCGGAATGACAGCTGTTTATCAGTACCCGGACGCTGTATTTTAATAGAAACCTTCGATCCTTTTTTTCCTCTGATTTTCAGCACGGCTTCGTTTAAACCTTTCCCGTTCATTGACTCGCCGTTTATGCTGATGATTTCATCATTCGGCTTGAGGCCCGCTTTTTCCGCCGGAGATTGCTTAAACGGTGATACGATAATGATTTTATTGTCTTTCATACCGACTTCAGCGCCGATCCCTTCGAAAGAAGAATCAAGAGAATCGGAAAACTGCTTGGCGGTCTGCTTGTCCATATAAACGGAATAAGGGTCGTTTAATGTAGACAGCATCCCCTGAATCGCTCCTTCAAGAAGCTTTTCTTTATCTACATTTTCCACGTATTCGTTCGAGATCAGCTCATATGCTTTTTCGATTTTTTCCATTGCCCGGCTTCTTTCTGCGTCTGATGAATTCGGCTGTGCCGCCCCGGCAATATGGGCTCCGCCGCACATGATGCTGACGGCAGCTATCACTGCGATCATTTTCTGCTTCATCGTTTACCTCCTCTTAGTCCTTTTACGAAAACCTGGAGATAGTATGTGTAAATTGCAAAGAATTCATGTAACGGCAACAAAAAAATGAAAAAGCGAGATTGTTACATATATATGGGTAACGTATAATATTTTGTATGCAATTCATTAAATATACAGGAGAATGCGATATGAAAATAAAATTATCGATTTTATCCGCGGCGGTTCTGGCCGCAGGCATTACCGCCTTTGTCTGGCCAAAAACAGAGGCCAATGAAAAAATGCAGACGGACGCCCTGTATGTTTCTCCGGCAGGCAGCGACCAAAATGAAGGAACGAAAGAAAAGCCGTTCCGCACATTAAAACATGCGGCTGAAAAGGCAGAGGCCGGGACAACCGTATTGATTCGGGAAGGGACGTACGATGAAACGTTTGAAGTAAAGCACAGCGGCACGGCCGAAAAGCCGATTACATTTCGGAACTATCAGAATGAGCATGTCTCAATCAGCGGCAATTCTGCGCCAAAAAGCGATTCTGAAACTCCGTTAATTCAAATCCGCAATAAACAGTACATTACCATTCACGGCGTTACGCTTGAGAATCTCTCCGTATCATCAGAAGATGCAACGGCCATGGGAATCTTCGTCACCGGATCAAGCAGTCATATCAACATTGACGGCAACCATATCCGAAACATTAAAACCACGGCTGATGAGGGAAATGCACACGGCATCGCATTTTACGGCACAGGCGCCATGAAGGATGTCAGCATCACAAATAATACGGTTGAAAAACTGACGCTCGGCGCAAGCGAAGCGGTCGTGCTGAACGGGAATGTTGACGGATTTAAGATTGCCGGCAATACCATCCGGGACAATAACAATATCGGGATTGACGTGATCGGATACGAAGGAACGTCCAAGCAAAACGACTATGCACGAAACGGCGTCATTGAAAACAATACGGTGAGCCATAACTCTTCTTACGGAAATCCCGCTTACGGAGATGAATATTCAGCGGGCGGTATTTACGTTGACGGCGCAGAACATGTGGACATTAAGAATAACACCGTTTACAACAATGACCTCGGCATTGAAGCCACTTCCGAACATAAAGGGAAATACGCACGAGATATCCGGATTACGGATAACAAGGTGTACGGCAATGCTTACACCGGTATTTCAATCGGAGGCTATGACACGAAACGCGGCGGCACCATCAATTCGGTGATCGCTCATAACATTATGTATCGAAATGACACGAAGGACCTTGACGGCGGCCAGCTGCTGCTGCAGTACGGCACAAAAGGGAACACGATCGAAAAAAACATCATGACGGCAAGCGGTTCACGGATTTTTATCGCAAATGATTATACGAAAAACGAAGGCAATACCGTTAATCATAACGTCTATCACAAAGAAGCGGGAAAAGACGGCATTTGGTATTGGAAGAACAGAGAATATGATTCATTCACAGCGTACCAAAAAGGAACGGCAAACGATTCGGATTCCATTTATGCGGACCCGATGTACCGTGACGAATCGTCTTATGACTTTACATTAAAGCCCGGATCACCGGCCCTGCCCGTCATTCAGTAACGAAACCATTAAAAAAAGCCAGTCTATATCAGACTGGCTTTTGTATTTATACACGAAGGAATTTCCGGATGGAAGTCAGACTTCCCCATACTCCGATAACCGCGCCGATCAGAATGAGCACAAGTGATACTTGGAACACAAACGGGCTGTACGGCAGAAGTGAAACAAATGAGCCCTGAACTTTCGGGGCCACCCAAGCGACCATCGACTGGTACGTACTCAGCACGAGAGCGATCGGTATGATAGAACCGAATACCCCCAGCAGCAGCCCTTCCAGGAAGAACGGCCAGCGGATAAACCAGTTTGTCGCGCCGACAAGCTTCATGATTTCAATCTCTTTTCTTCTGGCGAAAATCGTGATTTTAATCGTATTTGAAATTAAGAACATCGCCGTGAACAGAAGGCCGATGATTAACGCAATCCCGATGTTGCGTGACACCCCGACGATCTTAAACAGACGGCTGACTTCTTCTTTCCCGTATGTCACTTTATACACATGATCAAGCTTCTCAATTTTTTTCGCGACTTTCGGCGTATCATGCGGATCTGTCGTTTTGACGATAAACGCGTTGTTCAGCGGGTTTTCCTGATCTTGCATTTTCATGGCCTTTCCGCTGTCGCCGAAGCTTTTGACCAATTGATCAAGCTCTTTATCTTTAGATGAAAACTCTACGCTTTGGATTCCCGAGATGTCTTTAATCTCATTCTGCAGCGTATCCTGCGTTTTCTTATTAGACGTCAGATCGATTAATACTTTAATTTCCACTTCTTTTTCAGCATTTTTAGCCATGTTGTTTAAATTCAGCATAATGACTAAAAACACGCCGACCAAAATCAATGTAACGGTAACGGCACTGATGGATGCAAATGTCATCCATGTGTTTCTTCCGAGAGATTTAAAACTCTCACGCAAATGGCGCCCGAGAATTTTAATCATAAGAACCATACTCCCCTCTTGACTCATCACGCACAATAATTCCGTCTTCGATCGCGATGACCCGTTTCTTCATGGTGTTTACTATTTCTTTATTGTGTGTCGCCATCACGACGGTCGTTCCGCGGTTATTAATCTCTTCCAGCGTCTTCATGACTTCCCATGATGTTACCGGATCAAGGTTGCCCGTCGGTTCGTCAGCAATAACGACGTCAGGATTGTTGACGATGGATCTTGCGATGGAAACACGCTGCTGTTCTCCTCCGGAAAGCTGGTCGGGAAACTGCCGCGCTTTATGCTTCAGCTGCACAAGATCGAGCACTTCGAGCACGCGTTTTTTAATGACTGACTGCTGCTCTCCGATAACCTCAAGCGCGAACGCGACGTTTTCAAATACCGTCAGTTTCGGAAGAAGTTTGAAATCTTGGAAAACAACACCTATTTTACGCCGCACGAAAGGAATCTCTTTTTCTTTCACAGACGCGAGATCTTTATGATTAATCAATATTTGCCCTTTTGTCGGTTTTTCTTCTCTGTAAATCATTTTAATAAAAGTAGATTTACCGGCTCCGCTCGGTCCTACGACATATACAAATTCTCCGGGATGAATCATGACTGACAGCCCGTTAATCGCTTTTACACCGTTCGGATAGGATTTATATACTTCTTTCATCTCTATCATGAAATCACCTAATCTTTTAATTATGTCTTGCAGCCATAGAGTTCGCAAACGTACAGCGGTTTATGGCCGATTTACCAGGAAACAGATGAAAAATCTGAAAGTTCCTTTTCCTCAGTACACTTCATTATACGTCAAATTTAGACATATTACTATTACAGTTTCTTTTCATTCCCAGACCGTGAAAAAACCTTGCCCCTATAACAGGCAAGGTTTTTCTGTTATTTTTTCTGTGACAGCCATTTTGCGATCTTCGCGGCTTCCTCATCATTTACAAGATGGCTCGGCATATTGCCGCGTCCGTTTTTAATGATGCTTTCAATTTTAGCTTCATCATACTTCCCGCCGACTTCCTGTAAATTCGGACCTCCGCCGCCTTCTAAGTCTTTACCGTGACAGCCGATACAGCTTTGCTGATAAAGCTCTTCTCCCGCTGACGCAGATGCTTTTGACCCGCCTGAGCTGTCAGAGCTTTCTTTTTTCGATTCATTGGAACCGCCGCATGCCGCCAGCAGGACGGACATGGTCAGAACCAGCGCCAGCAGCGCCCATTTTGATTTCATATGTAAGATGCACCCCTTCGCTATTATAACCCCGTTTACGCGCGTTTGAAACCCTCGCCGAGCACCTCGCTTGCGTCTGCGACAATGACAAAGGCTGACTCATCAATTTGTTTGACGATTTGTTTCAGTTTTGTGAATTCGGTCTGGCCGACGACACACATTAAGATCGGCCGGTCATGTTCCGTATACCCGCCGACTGCGGAAATCTTCGTCACACCCCTGTCGATTTCTTTAAACACAGCCGACCTGACGGCTTCTTCATGCTGCGTAATGATTAAAGCCATTTTGGAGCGGTTGAACCCGACCTGCACGACATCAATCGTTTTGCTTGAAATAAATACCCCGAGCATCGCATACAGTCCCTGCTCCACTCCGAAAACGAGCATCGCGCTCAGCACAATTAATCCGTCCATGATGGCAAGGCACGTTCCCAGCGACAGTCCCGTGTATTTGTGAATGATCTGCCCCGCCAGAGCCGTTCCCCCCGTGGAGCCTTTGCCGAGATACACGATACCGATTCCCGTTCCGATCCCGACGCCTCCGAAAATCGCCGCCAGCAGTTCATGGGTCGTCGCGGCAGGCAGATCTCTTGTTAAATAGACAGCGAGCGGCAGAACGATGGAACCGACCAGTGTCTTCATTCCGAACTTCCCGCCGAGAATAATCACTCCGGCGATAAACAAAGGGATGTTAATAATCCACTGCACGTAAGCCGGTTCAAAACCAAACGTTTCTAAAATGGTACTGATCCCGCTTACTCCCCCCGCTGCTATACGGTTCGGCAGCAAAAATACGTTAAACACGACCCCCGTAATCGCCGCGCCGATCATGATGTATATATAATCTTTGATCAGACGGAGCGGCTTATTGTGATTCACATCCATGCAAAATCCTCCGTTCTCCGATTTTCTCTCGATAGCATTTTAAGTCTTCCCGGCTTAGAAGTAAATAACAGCCAAATACCGTATTAATTTGCTAAAGCGCTGTTGTGAAAAATGGAAAAAGAGAACGGATAAAAAAACACACCTTGCCAAAGGCAGGTGTGTTCCCGGATTACGACAGTTTAGAACGTAAATAGGCGTCAATGAAGATATCGATATCTCCGTCCATAACCGCCTGCACGTTCCCCATTTCCGTATTGGTCCGGTGATCTTTCACCATGGAGTACGGATGGAAGACGTACGAGCGGATTTGGCTGCCCCAGCCGATTTCTTTCTGTTCACCGCGGATTTCGTCAAGCTCCGCCTGCTGTTCTTCAATTCTGCGCTGATACAGCTTCGCTTTGAGCATTTTCATCGCCCGGTCGCGGTTTTTGATTTGTGAACGTTCCGTCTGGCACGTGACGACTACATTTGTCGGCAGGTGGGTGATCCGAACGGCTGAATCAGTCGTATTGACGTGCTGTCCCCCGGCACCGCTCGCACGGTACGTATCAACTTTAATATCTTCGGTCCGAATATCAATGTCGATTTCTTCATTGAATTCAGGCATGACTTCACATGACACAAATGACGTGTGGCGGCGGCCTGATGAATCAAATGGAGAAATCCGCACGAGGCGGTGTACGCCTTTTTCCGCTTTTAAATAGCCGTATGCATTGTGGCCTTTAATAAGTAGTGTGACTGACTTAATTCCTGCTTCATCTCCCGGGAGATAATCTAGCGTTTCAACTTTGAAACCGCGTCTTTCCGCCCAGCGGGTATACATTCTGAGCAGCATGGAACCCCAGTCCTGGGATTCCGTACCGCCGGCCCCCGGATGAAGTTCTAAAATCGCGTTATTTTTGTCATATGGTTCACTGAGCAGCAGCTGAAGCTCAAATTCATTCAATTCCTTCGTTAATGACTTCAGCTCTTTTTCAAGCTCTTGCTGAAGGTCCTGGTCAGGTTCTTCTTTTAAAAGATCATGTGTCATTTGCAGCTCTTCGTGAGACTCGCTCAGCTGATGATAGGAGTTCACGTATTCCTTCAGACCGTTCGCTTCGTTAATGACGGTTTGGGCCTTCTGCTGGTCATTCCAGAATTCCGGTTCCGCCATCTTTTCATCTAATTCTGCAATGCGGGCTTCCTTTGATTCGAGGTCAAAGAGACCCCCTGAAGTCCGCTAAACGAGAAGCCATATTTTCGAGCTCTGCCCTGATTTCTGATAATTCCATTCCATTCACCTCATTAAAAGATCCGGGGCGCCATAAGACGCAGACCCGGTCATGTTCGCTTCATACAGTCGAGACTATTCTGTCCGGCCGCAGCAATTTTTATATTTTTTTCCGCTGCCGCAATGGCAAGGCGCGTTGCGTCCGATATCCACAACTTTGCGCACCGGCGCTTTTTTCGCTTGTTTGGCCTCATCGCCGTCCTGCGGCTGATGAGCCGTCGTTTGGCCCTGAACAACTTCTTCGCGTTCCAGATTGCTTTCAATCTCGGCCTTCATGACGAATTTCGCAACTTCGTCCTCAATGGACTCAATCATGTGCTCAAACATTGCGAAGCCTTCCATTTGATATTCACGCAGCGGATTTGTCTGCGCATAAGCGCGGAGGTGAATCCCTTGACGCAGCTGATCCATCGCATCAATATGATCCATCCATTTTGAATCAACGGCACGCAATACGATGACTTTTTCAAATTCACGCATCTGCTCTGTGCCGAAATTCTCTTCTTTTTCATTATATTTTGTCATGATGCGGTCCATGATCATCTCATGCATTTCATCCGGTTCTTTTCCGAAGATATCGCTCTTTTCAAGTGCGCCTTCATCAAGATACGTTGAATTCACCAGCTCCACGAGTCCGTCAAGATTCCATTCTTCCGGAAGCTCCTCTTTTGGCGTATAAGCGGCAATCGCACGCTCCAGAGAAGACTTGATCATGCCTTCCACAATGTCACGCAGGTTTTCAGAGTCAATGACTTCAAAACGCTGCTTGTAAATGACTTCGCGCTGCTGACGGAGCACGTCGTCATATTGAAGAAGCTGTTTACGTGAATCAAAGTTGTTTCCTTCGACACGTTTTTGAGATGATTCCACGGCGCGTGACACCATTTTGCTCTGAATCGGCGTGGAGTCATCCATACCGAACCGGTCAAGCATCGCCATCGTCCGTTCAGCTCCGAAACGGCGCATCAATTCATCTTCCATTGAAAGATAAAATTGTGTGATGCCCGGGTCTCCCTGACGTCCTGAACGTCCGCGAAGCTGATTGTCAATCCGGCGGGATTCGTGGCGTTCCGTACCGACGACTGCGAGGCCGCCAAGCTCTTTTACGCCTTCGCCGAGTTTAATGTCGGTTCCGCGTCCCGCCATGTTGGTCGCAATCGTGACAGCGCCTTTTTGTCCCGCTTCTTCAATAATCTGAGCTTCACGCTCATGGTTTTTGGCATTCAGCACCTGATGCGGAATCCCTTTGTTTTTCAGAAGTTTAGAAATCAATTCAGACGTTTCAACGGCAACCGTACCGACAAGAACCGGCTGTCCGGTCATGTAGCGCTGGGCGACATCCTCCGCCACCGCCTTGAATTTCCCTTCCATTGAGCGGTAGATCAAGTCCGGACGGTCGTCACGGATGACCGGCTGGTTGGTCGGGATGGATACAACCTGCATGTTATAAATATTACGGAATTCTTCCTCTTCCGTTTTTGCGGTACCGGTCATACCGGCCAGCTTTTCGTACATACGGAAATAGTTTTGGAACGTAATCGTCGCCAATGTCATGCTTTCATTTTGAATCTCCAGGCCTTCTTTCGCCTCAATCGCCTGGTGAAGACCTTCGCTGTAGCGGCGTCCTTTCATCAGACGGCCGGTGAAGGAATCAACGATGACGACCTGGCCGTCCTCAACAACATAATCCACGTCTTTCTGCATCGCCGCATGGGCTTTTAAAGCCTGGTTGATATGGTGGTTCAAGGCCACGTTTTTGACATCAAACAGGTTGTCGATGCCGAACGTTTTTTCAGCCTTCGTCATTCCTTCTTCCGTCAGCTGAACGCCCTTCGTTTTGACGTCATACGTATAATCCTGATCTTTCTTGAGTGTGCGGACAAACGCATTTGCCTGCACGTACAGTTTTGTGGACTTCTGAGCTTGTCCGGAAATAATCAATGGCGTTCTCGCTTCGTCCACTAAAATTGAATCGACTTCATCAATAACGGCAAAATGAAGCGGGCGCTGCACCATTTGTTCTTTATAGAGCACCATGTTGTCACGCAAATAATCAAAGCCGAGTTCATTGTTCGTTGAATACGTGATATCGGCTGCGTAAGCTTCGCGTTTTTCGTCTTTTGACATCGAATTCAGGTTCAGGCCGACTGTAAGCCCGAGAAACGCAAAAATTTCTCCCATTTGCTGGGCATCACGGCTCGCCAGATATTCGTTGACCGTTACGACGTGAACGCCTTTTCCCGTCAAGGCATTTAAATACACGGGAAGCGTGGACGTCAGCGTTTTCCCTTCCCCTGTTTTCATTTCGGAGATGTTCCCCTCATGAAGGGCGATGCCCCCCATCAGCTGCACTTTAAACGGGAACATGCCGGTTACGCGGCGGGAAGCTTCACGAACGACGGCAAACGCTTCGACAAGAAGATCATCCGTTGTTTCTCCTTTTTCAAGCCGCTCTTTAAATTCTGCCGTTTTATGTTTAAGCGCCTCGTCAGAGAGATTTTCATAATCTCCTCTTACGGCATCAATGTCATTTGCTATTTTTTCGTATTTGTTCAGCGCACGTTTGGTCGGATCAAACATTTTATTTAAAATCCCAAGCATCTATAACGCTCCTCTATGTTCACATGCAGATTTTGCATGGAATAAATGATAATTTTCTGTCCATGTATACCTCTCATTATCATAACATACCTTTTGCTATTTCCAAAGAATTTGCAGATAAAGATAGAGAAAAACCTTCCGCGCGTTCACGGAAGGCTGGGTGGGTTTATTCAGTCGGTTCAATTAATCCGTATTTGCCGTCATTTCTGCGGTAAACGACATTTGTGAGATTCGTCTCCGCGTTGGTGAATACGAAGAAATTATGTCCGAGCATATTCATTTGGAGAATCGCTTCTTCATTATCCATCGGTTTTAAATTAAACCGCTTTTGACGGACAATTTCCGGGCTGTCATCTTCAATTTCGTCCTGAACCGCTACGCCCGTATCAGCAGCGCTGCCGTTCTCGAAATAATGTTTCGGAAGACCCTGCTCGCGGAATTTTCGGTTGACTTTTGTTTTGTGCTTTCGGATTTGACGTTCCAGCTTGTTTGTTGCGAGATCAATTGCATTGTACATATCCTCGTTATGCACTTCAGAACGAAGCGCCAGATCAGTCATCGGAATGGTGACTTCAACTTTGGATTCCTTATCGTTATAGAATTTTAAGTTGACGTTCACATCGGCATTGACGCTCTGCTCGAAATATCGCTCCAGCTTGCCGATTTTTCTCTCCACATGATCCTTTAACGCAGGTGTAACCTCAATGTTTTCTCCTCTGATATTGTAGTTCATCAAAGAACGCCTCCCTTTATCTAAGGATATGTAACTATTTCTCTTTTACCCCTTCTGATCCCTGCTGAAACGTTAAAATAATGTGTAAATTCGGTGAACGATGACGAATGGTGTCGGTTTTATCCCGCAGCTTCCGGCAGGATTATAAGTATATGCAGAAGACGCAGGCAAAAGACCTGCCGCTTGCAGCAGGTCTAGTGAAGAACATACGGTTTGATGCAGTCGTGCGTCTGCTCCATCCATAGCTTATAATGCGGCAGAAAGATGGTTTTTAAAAACTCCTGAAAAGGGGCGGACGGGAAATCATAATCATTTAACATGCTGAAATCCTGAAAGATCTCGTCAAATGAGCGGATCGCCGTCTCCACGCATCGGCACTCAATGATAGACAGCAGAAGCGCATGAGAGGAATCGAGATGAAAAAAAGCCTGAATCAAATCGTTGTAAATCCGCTCGCCCTCCGTCTTAAAAAAATCATCCTGCGTGTCCAACAGGTAGCAAAGCCCCTCATCAATCGTAAAAAGAAGCTGGTAATAGGCTGACACCAAATGGTAATCGTTCAAACTTCTCAAAACACTCACCTATTTGCGTTTGTCGTAATAACGGCCGTCACTTGTCGTTTGATGATACGGATTGAAATACGTATTATGGTAGATTCGTTTTTTCTTAAGCGTTTTTATTTCATTTCGGATACCATCCTGAATCCGTTTCACTTCGCCGGTAATCAGGCGGTCCATCGCGGCCACCTGCTGAAGCAGCGTTTTTTCTTCTTCGGAAAAAGGCGGCTTTATGCCCGCAAGCATCTCCTCCCTTTTCTCCGTAAATGCCGTAACGCTGCTGATAAGACCGTCGCTTTCCGGGGCGTCCTTCAGCGCGGCGTACATGTTCTTCGTTTCGTTATACAAAGCAAAGACATTGCTGTTCATCAGGCAAGGCCGCCCGCGCCATGGCTGTTTTTCCGTTCACTCTGCATGGCCTGCTTCCACGTGTCGCGAAATTCAGTAACGAGCTTTTCCGCTTCATCTAAAAATTCTCCGTTATTCTGCACGTTCGCGTCGATCAGCCGGCGGCGGATGTAATCATAAATGGATGACATCTGTTCAGAAATCTCAATCTCCCGGTTTAACGTGATGCTGAGCTCTTGAATGATGTTTTGCGCCTTTACGATATTTTCATTTTTGGCTTCAAGGTTGTTTTGCTTCATCGCCTGCCTTGCCAGCTTAATGAATCGCAGGCAGCCGTTATAAAGCATAAGGGTCAGCTCTTCCGGAGCGGCTGTAAAGACGGATGTCTGCTGATAAGCAGCAAAAGGATTATTTATTGCCATTTTTATAAAACCTCCAAGGTTATGATGTTGAAGATCCTAACATTGACGTGAGATATGAAGATTGGCTGTTCAATTTCTCCAATGCCGTATCCAGTGCGCTGAACTTTTTATAATATCTCGTTTCGATATCATCCAGCTTCGTTTTCATATTGGAAATATTTGTTTCTATTTCATTCAGGCTTTTTCCGATGGCAAAGCTGGTTGATACCGAGCTTTCCGTACCCGCCTGTTTTGAAATTTGAGTCTGCATTTTGTTTAATGTGTCTTTTAATCTCCGGGCAATCCCCTGTTCCTCCGGGTTTTTGGTTTTCGCTGTATCAGGGCTGTCTGCATTAAACAGTTTAGCCACGAGAGAAGGGTTCTCGGTAATTTTCTGTTTCAGTTTCGCTTCGTCTTTAATAACAAGTTTTCCTTGATCCGTATAACTATCAGACGTCTCAATTCCGAAATCGGCAAGCTGATATTTTTTCCCGTCAATCGTAACCGTTGAGTACAAATCAAGCCGCATCTCCGCCAAACCGTTCTGCAGCGTGCTGTCGCTCCGTAATAAACCGCTTTTGGCTTTTGCCTCCCACTGCTCAATCTGCTTATCGGTCATCGCTTCTCTTTGTTCATCGGTTAGCGGCTTATAATCGCGGTATTTTGATTCTGTCACCTTCGCGTTTGCGCTTTTAATTAACGTATTGTATTTATCAACGAAATCTTTAATGTTGTCAAAAATCCCGTCCGTATCAGTCGTGCTGTTAATCGTAACCGTTTTATTGCTGTCCGTCACGCTGTTCAGCGTGTATTTGATGCCGTTGATCGTAAAGTTATTGGACGTTTTTGTCATTTCAAGCCCGTTGAACGTAAACTTCGCATTTTTCCCTTCGGCATTGGCCGTCAGTTCATTTGTCGCATCATCAACGGCAAAACCGAGCTGATCTTTCAGAAAGCTTTTGGTCGCGTCATCACCTGCGGCAAGTGTAAACCCTTCCCCCGTTTTATTGGAAGTGAACGCAATCGTGTCCACATAATCCGTGCCGTTGGAAATTTTCTCTTTTAAAGCCGTCACCCCGAGGCCTGAGCTGTTCAGTTTAGAAATGACATCGTCAATCGTATCGGTTGCGGCGATCGTGACGTTTACCTCAGTCGGCTTCGTTTCACCCGGATTTGTGACATTGAATTTCAATGTTTGGCTCTGACCTGAAGTGAAATTGATGGCGCCCGATGATTTATATGTCGTCGGCGTGGCCAGCTGCTGTACAGACATACTCGTTGAAATATTTTGCTCAGCACTGACGGCCGCCGCGCTGACACTGGAATCCGAACTTGTTACTGTTTTTTTATTCCAGTTTGTGGACATCAGCATATTATTAAATGTAGTAGAATACATGTCGGCAATCTGGGTATTCATTTCCCGATAAGCATCGCGCTTCCATTCAAGCGTCTGTTTTTGCTGATTTAATTTATTAAGCGGCTGCTTTTCGGCATCCATTAGTTTTTTCACCAGAGAATCTACATCAAGACCGGAATTAAGGCCTGTGATTCTTGTGACCATATGTACCCTCTCCTTTTCGGCGTTTAGTCGTAGACGGCTCTATGACAACAGTGAGTTTCCGACTGTTTATCATATCACAGCTCCATAAATGTATGATCTTATTCTTATATCGGTCATATTAAAAGGTTTTCAATAATGTAACTGCAAAATATAATGTTTCATTTTGTCAATAGGGTTCTTTGGCTTGCTGAAGGGGGAGATAGCTGAAGAAATAAAAAAAAGACCCTGGAGAACCAGGATCTTTCCGTCATTAACCTTTCAGCAATTGAAGAACTTGCTGAGGCTGTTGGTTAGCTTGCGCAAGCATAGCTTGAGAAGCCTGAGTAAGGATGTTGTTTTTCGTGTACTCCATCATCTCAGAAGCCATGTCTACGTCACGGATACGTGATTCAGCAGAAGTCAGGTTCTCAGAAGAAGTACCAAGGTTGTTGATTGTGTGCTCTAAACGGTTTTGAACCGCACCAAGTTTAGCGCGCTCGCTAGATACTGTGTCGATAGCTGTTTTGATTGTTGTAAGAGCTGAAGACGCAGCTTTAGCTGAAGAAGAGATGTCGATACCTTTAGATAACTTTTCGCCTTCTTCTAGTTTTTCACTTCCTACTAGAGCACCTTTATCATCATAATAACCGGCTTCTTTTGTAACTTTACCGTCTGTTTCTTCTGCGTCTGCCCAAGCAATAGTTGTATCACCTGATTTAAGTGTTCCATCAGCTTGAGCTGTATAAGTCGTACCAACATTCAGGCTTTCAGAGTCCATTTTATTGATAGACAAAGTCATGGTTTGACCTTCGTTAGCTCCGATTTGGAACGTAAGATCTTTTGCAGTTCCGTCAAGAAGTTTCTTCGTGTTGAACTCAGTGTCAGTAGAGATTCTTGTTACTTCAGATGATAATTGGTCCATCTCTTTTTGAAGCTCAGAACGGTCAGAATCTGTGTTTGTATCGTTTGCCGCTTGTGTAGCAAGCTCGCTCATACGCTGAAGAATGCTGTGAGTTTCGTTCAATGCACCCTCAGATGTTTGGATAAGAGAGATTCCGTCTTGAGCGTTTTTAGACGCCATGTCTAAACCGCGGATTTGAGAACGCATTTTTTCAGAGATCGCAAGACCCGCAGCGTCATCACCAGCGCGGTTGATCCGAAGACCTGAAGATAATTTTTCCATGTTTTTTGCAGCAGAGTTTGAACCTGCATTCAGCTGACGGCTTGTGTTAAGAGCCGCGATATTGTGGTTGATTCTCATTTTGTATTTCCTCCCTGAATTGTTTTTCGCACGTCCTTGTGCATTTGCGCAGCGTCATTCTGAAGAAAATTTTTCCTCTCATTGGCTACACTATATATATCGGATGGCCGCTTCTATTGTTTATATTGAAAATAAAAAAATCCTCACTTTTTTTGTGAGGATAAGTTAAGTAATAAATCGGTATTAAAAGATACGGCTCTGTTGTTCTCTTCCAGGATCGACAAGTAGATTTCTTTCCGGTGAATATCTACGTGCTGAGGCGCTTCAATTCCCAGCTTCACTTGTTCTCCTTCGATGGCGATCACCTTTATTTCAATATCCGGCCCGATCTGAATGGACTCATTCACTTTTCTTGAGAGAACTAGCATGATCCTCCTCCTATCAGATGTTTTGTTTCATAGGAAGCATCATGTAAAATGATTTGTTTCGCCTTCATTTCCTTTTTATTGACGATAATCGGCGCTTTTAAATTGGCGGTCGTGTTTTCAAAAGGCTCTTCCAACGTTAAAATCGCCATCACTTCGACGTCCTCTATATCTTCAATATGCAAAAGCTCAAGCGTCGCTTGGTCAATGTCAAATTCGTACCCTTTAAAGAAAATAAACGGACTGGCGACTATAAAGGCGATATGATCCTGTTTCACAGACTGCAGCGCCAAAAACGGTGAATCTTCCGACAAAGGAAGAACAACAAATTGAGTCTCGTCATTAAATCCCGGCAGGCCGTTTTCAAATGAGATAATCTGCCCTTCGTCTATTCTGATTTCTCCGTGATATTTTGTTTTAATTATCATGCTTCACAATCCTTTACCACTTTCATCTTTTATTCTGCGTTGCCATCGTCAACCGAAATCGTCACCTTAGGGTCTTGCATCATATCAATCTGAACTTTCCCCGGCGTATAATTCCATACAGGTTTATTGACGGCTGCTTCAATTGAAGGTTTGCGGGCTTCAATATCAATCGTAAGCTTTGAAGGAATGCAGTCAATGTCGACGAGAAACTGCGCAGGCAGAAAGTCGCTGAATTCGCCGAATGGATCGGGCGGACTGACATCTGCTGCCTGCCGGGCCATCACATTGCCCGTTTTCTTTTCGATAGCCGCCATTTCCTTCCCTTCCCTGACTGTTTTGGCAATAAACTCGCTGCAGGCTTCCGCACCTTTTTGGGCGGCTTCAGCGTTCAGCTTTTCAAATGATTTGAGATTCAAGTTCTCCCACGCCCTCGTCTGGTCAATCGTCAGTTTGGCCGGCGTGCTTTCAATGTTCAGCTCTGCCGGCGGCTGCTCAATTTCCAGGTCAGCGGGCGGCTGTTCCATCTCGATTTCTTCCTTTTGAAAGGTTATACCGATTTTAGCAGGCACACTGTCAATAATCAATCTCGGCATCTGCACAGAGACCCCTCCTGTTTATAGTATTTTAGTAAAAAAAGCGATCTCCCTGGTGTGAGTCGCTTTTTTATATATTGAAGACGGTCAGTTATATTATTTCAGAAAGTCAATCAGTGACGGCTGAATGATATTCGCATTCACTGACAGCGCTGCTCTATGAACCGTCTGTTGAGATAAATAATCAACAATTACATCTTCCATTTCTACATCTTCATTATCGGACAATACTTTTTCAGCGGTTGCCGCTTGTGATTCCAATCTTGTCTGAATGAGTTCCAATCGGTTTGTGCGTGCGCCGATATTGGATTTTTCAGCATTCATTTTATCGGTAAAACCGTCAATATCTGACAGAATTTGATCTGAATCTGCTTCGGACAGCGTGCCTTTGCTTAAAGAAGCTTCTAAGGAGTTGAGAAATTCAAATACATTATCTCCATTTTGTGCGACGCCTCCGAAAGCTGAGTTTGGATCAGAATTCACTTTAAGCACTGCTCCGTTTGAGATGTTGATGTTAACATCCGAAGCACCGGTATAATTCTCATAGTTGTACGTATATGTGCCGTCGGCATTTTCAGTGATCGGCGGGACGTCTGAATTTGTTCCGTTAAACAGATAACGTCCGTTTACCTGAGTATTCGCGACAGAAACGAGCTGCTTTTTCAGCTGGCCGATTTCTGTACCGATTGCTTTCAATTCTGTTTCACCGTTCGAATCACTTTTCGCCTGAACCATCAAGTCCCGAATTTTCCCCATAATATCCGTTTCCGAGTTTACGCTTGATTCCGAGTTTTCCAGCCATGTAAAACCTTGCGAAACATTCCGCTGATACTGGTTTACCTGCGCAAGCTGAGTACGGTACTGCATTCCCTTCATTGCAACGACCGGATCATCAGAAGCTTTCGTGATTTTTTTCCCCGTAGACACTTGCTGCTGAAGCCGATCGAGCTTGTCAAAACTTGAGCCGATAAATCGAAGAGAATTTTTTGCGATCATCCCTTGAGTTACTCTCATTTACTTATCTCCTATCTTCCTCCGGTGCCCATACCGTTAATAATTTTATCGAATATTTCATCCTGCATCGTTATGATCCGCGCAGCCGCATTATAAGCGTGCTGAAACTGAATCATATTTGTCATTTCTTCATCTAAAGAAACTGCACTGACTGATTGTCTCCGTTCATCGGCTGAAAGGGTGTTGCTTTCAGAGTTGTTCATAAGATTGGCCGCTTTTTGTGAATTAACGCCCAGCTTTCCGATAAGGGATTCATAAAAGTCATTAATTGTAGTGGTTTCACCGTTAATAGTCAGCTTGCTGTTCTGTACGGCTGCAAGATTTGTCGCGTTGGTGCCGTCACTTTTTTCTCCGTTTAACGACGCTGCGATATTATCAGTAGACGCAAGAATTTTGTCACTGACTTTTATTTTCGCTGCCGCACCTTTTGCCGGCACCGCTTCATCACCGCTGAAATCAAAAAATGCTGCACCCTGTTCGCCTGTATAGGTCTTCCCTTTTTCATGAACTGCATTAAACGCGTCAGCAAAGGATAGCGCCATATTGTCAAGAGCCGTCAGCATTTCAGGATAAAGACCTTTTTCTTCTCCATTTGACATATAGCCGTATGATTCAATAAGACCTAAAAGTGAGCCTTTACCGGTAAATGCATCCGCGTTGACCGTACTGCTGCCGACTGACACACTCGACACGAGGCCGCTGTCCTTGTCGTAGTTGATTTTCATTTCTGAAACTGTTTTTGTGTTACCGTCGAGCAGCGTACCGAGAGAATTGTTGTTCCCGTTCAGCAATTCGACGTTAACCGTGCCCTCAGCAGTCGCCAAGGCATGTCCGCCCGACTTATTATATGAAACTTTTATATTTGCCATAGAAGATAATTGATCAATTAATCTGTCTCTTTGGTCATACAAATCATTAGGGAGCATACCGCTCGGCTCAACTGCCGCTATTTGATTGTTAAGGTCATTCAGCTGATTGAGAATGGAATTGACCTGATCCGCTGTGTTATCCAGGTTCTTTTTAATATCACCCTGAATGTTAGTCAAAGAGGTAGATATATAGTTAAAACTTTCGGCAAGAGATTTCCCCTGCTCCTGCAAAACTGAGCGCGCTCCCGTATTTTCCGGATTCGTCGCCAGATCCTGAAGGGCATTCCAAAACGAACTGAGCGATCCGTTTAATCCGTTATCGTCAAGCTCTTTCATGACGCCTTCCATTTGCGACAATGAATTGGAACGGGCTGTATAGTACCCTAATTTTGTATTTTCAGTTCTGTACTGATAGTCTAAAAAACTGTCTCTGACGCGCTCAACTGAACCGGCTTTTACTCCTGTTCCGATTTGGCCGGCCGTCAGATCACTATTTTTTGATACTGCGGGATAAGGGCTCGTCGATTGTAATGTGACGCGCTGCCTCGTATATCCTTCTGTATTTGCATTTGCAACGTTATTTGAAACTGTGCTTAATGCAGTCTGCTGCGCACTCAATGCACGCCTTGCTGTTTCGAGCCCCATAAAAGTCGATGGCATTGAAAATCCTCCGTTCTAAGCTTTTGAATCGAATAATGTCAAACGGCTGACAGGCTTGCGCGCCGCTTGCGGCTCTTTATAATTCATATTCTCTTTTTCACCCGGCATGATCATATCGAATGCCCCGGAGATGAATTGTAAAGCCTGAATCGTGAGCTGTTTGTTCATCTCATTCACTTCTTTCAGACGGTCAAGAAGCGCAGACAAAGAGTGAAATAACCCTTCAAGCTCCTGTTTTTCACTGCCTGAAGTTCTGGAGATGCATGCAGCAATTGTATTGTCCTCACCGCGGCTGAGAAACTGAGAAGTTAACCTGATTCGTTCTTCCTCAGTCTGCCCGATTGCCTGAATATACTTTTGCTCTTTGGTCAATATGTTGGAGAGCTCTTTTGTTTTACCTGCTTTCAGCGCTTCCGTTTTCTCCTCAGACAGCGTGAGCAGATGTTCATGCAGTGCGCAAAGTCGCTTCAGTTGATCAATAATTGGCTTTGCTGACATTGGCTTTCTCCTTTTTATTGCTTTTTATAGAAATTCACTATATTTTCAGCGATGCTGTTTGAATCTATTTTATATGTTCCGCTCTCTATATCCGCTTTAAGCTGAGCGATTTTTTCCTGACGTGTTTTAGTGACCGCATCTGACGCATTTTGAAGCTCTTTTGCATGAGAAGAAATTTCCACTTTGTCCTTCGGCTTTGCAGCCTCTTTTTGTACGGCTTGCTTTTCGTAATTTTTTTGGTATGGATTAACGGATTGTGTTCCGTACTGATTGATTTTCATAGGATTCCTCTCGCTTTCTGTTCGCAGTCTAATTCTTTTATCGACTGCGTTATCAGTTAGTTTAGGGAATCAGGTGTTTTTGGTATTATAGGCATAGTATGTGTCTTTTGTACTGTTTTTTTCATCGAATTCAGCGGCTGTTTTTTGGTTCATATGGTCTAATTGCGACTCAATATCTGTCTGACAGGACTTGCAAAATTTCCCCGTCCTGATTGGATTTCCGCACCTTTCGCAAGGATATGCCAAATTCGGAAGCTGGCTGATCTGAATCCTTTTTTGTTTGATAAACTTGAGGATCAGCTCTTCATCCACACCTGTTTCCTCAGTGATCTGCTGCATCGTCGACTGTCTGTTGATCTGCTTTCTCAAAAATTTATAGACGGTTTCAAATGCTTTTTCTTCTTCTTTAATACATGCCTGGCACACGGTCTGCAGGTTCGTTTTAAAAAATAAAGCATTGCATTTTGGACAATTCGCCAATTCACCCATCGTATTAACTCCTATTCCTTCTTTAATCTGCCTTATATTTCTATCAATTATATCGGCAGAAAAAAAGAATGATTTAGCTTCTGATTAAAGTAAAAGAGGAGACCGATGACGCTTTACCCGCTGTCAGCAGGACTTCGGCGGCTTGGTGAAGTGTGGCGCCCGTCGTATAAATATCATCTATTAAGATGACGTTCATACCTTCGGCGGAGTTTTCGGCTGCTGAAAACTTTTTTTCTGCGGACAGCCTTTCTGTTTTGCTCTTTTTGGATTGTTTTTCATTGTTCAGTCGGATGAGGGGGAAAATGACGGGCATTCCGAGCAGAGAGGCCAGCAGCTCGGATTGATTGAATCCGCGTTCCGCCAGCCGTTCGCCGCTCAGCGGAATAGGGATGAGAGTATGTGTATTTGATGGATATGCCGCTTTAAAGCCGGCAGCAAAGTCACGTTCAAATGCTTGAATGATTTTCGCATCACCCCTGAATTTAAACCGGGCCAATGAGTCCTTCATCGCATCATTATACAAATATACCGAACGGTTTTGCCGCAGCAAAAAGCGCTTTTCCGTTTTTGATTCCCGGGCCGCACAATCAGCGCATTTTTCATTTGACTCCCGAGGCCTCCCGCATATACTGCATACGGGGCCTTCAATTTTTTCGAATTGGCTGCTGCATGCGCTGCATACCTCTTGCTCGGGCGCCAGAGAAAACAGAGATCTCCAAGTCAATGAACTTGAAATTGGTGAGTCACACAATAAACAATTCAGAGATATTACGCTCCTTCCCGAGTTTCACAGAACTCGCTTGGATTAACCGAAACAATCGCCGCTGATTCAGCCAGAATGACAAGCAGCGCCGTATTTTTCTGTTTATCAACTATCTCTGCTTTTGCATAAGCAACTTTCTTTTTATCTGTAACATATGCCGGTTCAGCCCGGTTTAGTGAAAGTGCCAGTACATCATTTTTGCATACCCGGCATGTGCATTTCATATGAAGCTTAGGCATATGGCGGTCGAGAAGTTCCTTTAATATGATTTCTTTAGAATTGACAAGCATGCTGACAGCTCCTCATAGGAAAGTATGAGTATACTGTATCACGTTTTCTGAAATTAACTAGTCCAACAATTTACTTTTTTGTGCCAATTTGTTCATATGTTCTATATGTTTTTTTGCTTTTTTCATTCCGTTTGTAATTCCGAAATGAAACATGACGACATCACCGCTGAAATGTTTATAATGCCTTCCCGTTCTGCCCGCGATCTGTACGAGCGCGCTCTCAGTAAAGATAGGTGCTTCTGCGCCGAGGACACATGTCTGAACTTTGGGCACGGTAACCCCTCTTTCTAAAATCGTAGTCGTTACCAGCAGGTCAAGCCGGCCGTCTCTGAATCGTTTCACTTTATCCTTTCTGAATGTGTCTTCCGCATGTACGCCTTCTGCCCGTATGTTTAATTTCCGAAAATAATCCGTTGTCTTTTTCAATACGTGTACAGACGGGACGAATAAGAAAACCGGCAGCTGTAATTGAAGTTTTTGGCGGACCCAATCCGTTACAGAGCGCGGCAGTTTTCCTTTCTGAAGCTTCTTCTTCCAATTGCCGCACCACAAAAAACGCGGCTCCGGGAGGGGTTTCCGATGATATCTGGCCGGTATGCGGACGCTTTTCAGCAAACCGGCTTCAGCCTTCTTTTTTAATGTGTCTGAAGGAGTCGCCGTTACATAAACAAGGGCGCTGTTTTTCTTCCTCGCTTTATCAACAGCGAATCTTAATGTCTCATCGGCTGAAAAAGGAAACGCATCTACTTCATCTATTATCATGACATCAAAAATGTCTCGGTAGCGCATCAGCTGGTGAGCGGTTGAAATCATCAGCGGAGTCAAGCGGCCTTTGTCCTCGCTGCCGCCGTACAAAGCAGAAACTTCGACTTTCTCAAATGCTTTATTCAGTCTCGGCAGCAGTTCAAGTACGACATCTGTACGCGGAGTTGCGACACAAACGCGCAAACCGTGATTCAGCGCAAACTCGATACCCGGAAACAGCATCTCTGTTTTCCCCGATCCGCAAACCGCCCATACTAAAAGCTCTTGTCTCTCTTTTATCGCATCTGTAAGCGCGGCGGCCGCCCGCTTCTGTCCGTCTGTCAGTGTTCCTTCCCAAGAAAGCTTTACAGGCTCCCAGCTGTTTTCAGGGGCTTGATTCCAAGAATATAATGATGTCAGTTCATCAGCCCTTCCCATCATGACACAGGCACGGCAATAGGTAATCTGCCTTTTGGCAGAGGGCGCCCAAAATGCCGCAAAGCTGGCTTGATCAGACTGACCGCATCGTTGGCAGACGTAACGGTTTTTCCGGCGGATGATTGACGGCTCGGCCGTTATATATTCTTTTTCTGTTAAACGCTTGATGCGCTGGTCTGAAAACGGTATCTCAGATCTCAATAAACGCCGGCCGTAAAAGAAATCCCGCACCTCTGAAAATTCTGAATCACCTTCGGACATCTCCCTGCCTCCTTTCTGCTCAAAGTATGCCTGCCGGGAATTTTTTTGTCGAATCACGAAAACTTAATAATAAAAAAATCTCCGCCCTTGAAAACGGAGATTTTCACTTAGTTTTTAAAGCACCAGCCGATTCCGATGGCGCCTTCCCCCAAATGGGTTCCGATCACGGCACCGAAATAGCTGTTATAGAATTCGACATGAGGATATTTACCGCTTAACTCCTGTATAATATCCGCCGCTTCTTCTTCCCTGTTTGCATGGATGACAGCTGCCCGCATCGGGATTCCTTTACTTGCATCCTCCCCAAACAGCTCAAAAATTCTCGAAATCGCTTTTTTGCGTGTCCGAATCTTCTCAAAAGGAACAATTACCTTATTGTCAAAATGAAGAATAGGCTTTACCTTTAACAGACCGCCGATAAAAGCCTGAGCGCTGCTTAGACGCCCGCCCCGCTGGAGGTGTGATAAATCGTCCACCATAAAATACGCACGGACTGTTTTTTTCATTTCTTCCAGCTCTTTTATAATCTCTTCCGGTGAGTCAACACCGTCTTTAATGAGCTGTGCTGCCTTTAATGCATAAAAACCTTGTGCCAAACAGCTGATCTCTGAATCAAAGGGATAAACTTTAATATGATCAACCATAGTGTTTGCCGAGGCGGCGCTGTTATAAGTTCCGCTGATTCCGCTGGACAAATGTATGCTTATGACTGCGTCATATGTTTTGCCCAGTTCTTCGTACAATGCGATTAATTCACCGAAAGAAGGCTGGGACGTAGTCGGCAGCTCATCATGATTTTTTACTTCTTTATAAAAACTTCTCCAGTCGAGTTCTGTTTCTTCGCGGAATGTTTTTTCACCGAAAACCACTTGGAGAGGGATCATATGAATATGATGTTCTTCTCTCATCTCTTTCGGAATATATGCTGTACTGTCTGTTACAACTGCAATCTTCATCACTTTACCTGCCTTATTAAGTACTTAATAAGTATTTTAATAGATATGCAGCTGTAAAAAAAGACTTGCCATAACAGGCAAGTCTTCTCACACATGACTAACGCATCTCTACCCAGCCGTTTTTAATGGCTACGACAACGGCTTGTGTCCGGTCATTAACGTTCATTTTCTGCAAAATATTACTCACGTGATTTTTCACTGTTTTCTCACTGATAAACAATGATTCACCGATTCCGCGGTTGCTTTTTCCGTCTGCAAGCATTTGCAGCACTTCACATTCCCGTCTCGTTAATATATGTAATGGTCTCCGGATTTCCGGGTAAACCTCATGCTGAGGATGAGCAGAAACTCCGCTTGTCGCAAGACGGCGGAATTCGTTGACAAGATTGTGGGTTACTTTCGGGTGAAGGTAAGAACCTCCCTCGGCTACCACTTTCACTGCTTCGATTAAAGTATCTGCGTCCATCTCTTTCAGGAGATAGCCTCTTGCACCTGTTTTTAAAGCATGAGTCACATAGTTTTCATCATCATGGATGGAGAGGATAATCACCTTAGATTCAGGGTACAGCTCAACAAGCTGTTTAGTAGCCTCTACTCCATTTACATTCGGCATATTGATGTCCATTATGACAACATCGGGATGATAATGCTCGACGATTCGAGCCGCCTCATCTCCATCGTCACCTTCTGCTACCACTTCAAAGGTAGGTTCAAAATCCAATATTCTTTTTACACCCTCACGGAATAGTTGATGGTCGTCGATAATAACAATATTTACTTTAGTCACACGCTACGCCTCCTTATCCTATTGTTCTATATACGCCGCTGTTCGGTCAATATGTCTTTTGGCTCTATTTAACAAATTATAGGCCGAGAGATAACGGAACCTTAATCATGATAAATGTCCCAAGACCTATTTTAGAGTCTATCGTTATCGTTCCTTCAAGCAGATCTACTCTTTCTTTCATTCCCAGCAAGCCGAATGACTTGTTTTTCTTTTGTTTAGCATCCTTAATATCAAAGCCTTTTCCATTGTCCTTAATGATGAGAACGACAAAATCAGCGGTTACTTCCACTTTTACTGTAATTTCCTCTGATTCTGAATGCTTGAGTGCATTTGTGACGGCTTCCTGAGCGAGACGGAAAAGCGCCACTTCAAATTGCGGGGCAAGCCTTTGGTTCTCCGTGTCTCCGATGCACTGAAAATGTATTTTCACCTTTCCGTTGTATTCTTCAGTTGTATAAAGATATTTTCTCAGTGTCGGAATCAGCCCGAGATCATCCAATGCCATCGGTCTTAAATCATATATAATCCTTCTGACTTCGTAAAGGGCATTCCGCACATTCTGCCGTAGATTTCTGATTTCCTGAAATCCGTCCTCCGTGCCGCGGTCGCGGAAGATCCGTTCAATTAATTCCGATCTCATCATGACATTTGCCAGCATTTGCGCGGGACCGTCATGAATTTCTCTGGAAACTCTTTTTCTTTCTTCCTCTTGGGCTTCAATGATTCTTAACCCGAAATCTTGTTTAGCCTGCGCATCGGCAAGAAGAAGCCCCACTTGGCGAAGGTCTTGATTCAGGTAATTCAGAACGACGGTTATTTGGCTGACCAACGATTCTGACCGTTCAATGATTTCCTGAAGCCCTAAAAGCCGGCGTTCTAAATCATCTCTGCGCTCCCGCAGCTGCTTTTCACGCTGTTGGATCATCGTCAGTTCCACTTGAAGTTTGTGCGCCTTTTCATAGGCGTTGCGAATTTCTTCTTCGCTGAACTTATGGAAATTTCTGCTTACTTCAGACAAGCGGTTTCGTGCGTGCCGCGTATGAACTTCAAGTTTGTCGCCCAGCTCAATGACTTCGTAGACCTGCTGTTTGATCTGTTTGAGTTCTTCAACCAGCTGCTCATATTGCTGGCGCGACTGCTCTCCGATTTGAAAAACCTCGTCCTTACTCCCGTCCACGGTTTTCAGCATTTTCATAAGTATAGAATCCAAAACTTTGGAGTCCATCTTCGATTTATTCATCTGTCTCCCTCCGTAACGGTGTTGTTATGTATTTTTATTATAAATGTAATTGAACTGCAATTTATGTCGAATTATAATGAAAGAATGCGTATATTCTAGAAAAAAACATTTTTATATAGTATCTTACTCTTTCATGATACCAAAATATGCGCAAAAATTCTAAAGTCTGTTCGAATTTGTAGAAACAAGTCTTTTAATGCTTGTCAGGAGGGTCCAGCAATCATGCTGCACAGCTATTTAACAGTTAAAGAAACGGGTGAACATGAGATTGTGATTGAAAAATCGCGTTTTATCTGTCACCTGAGCCGTGCTGCTTCTGAAGAGGAAGCGCAGGAATTTATACAAAAGATAAAAAAACAGCACTGGAATGCGACTCATAACTGCTCAGCTTATCTGATCGGCGAAACCGACCATATACAAAAGGCGAATGATGACGGAGAACCAAGCGGCACAGCCGGCGTCCCCATGCTGGAAGTGCTGAAAAAACGCGGTCTGAAAGATACCTGCGCGGTGGTTACCCGGTATTTCGGCGGAATAAAGCTCGGTGCAGGCGGATTGATTCGTGCATATGGGAAGTCAGTGTCTGAAGGCTTAAATCATATAGGAGTTACGGAGCGGAAGCTGATGCGGATTATGCATACATCAGCGGATTATACGTGGCTCGGCAAGATAGAGAACGAACTGAGAGAATCAGTTTTTTTACTGAAAGATATCCATTATGCGGATCATGTCGAATTTGAAACGTACGTTGAAGAAAAAGACAAAGACGAGTTTATAAAATGGATGACAGAGCTGACGAACGGCAAGAGTAAGAATACAGAGGGAGAACTGACGTATTTAGAAACAGACGTCAGCCCTAAAGGAGACTAATGTAATGGCTGAACGTGTAAGAGTGCGTGTTCGAAAGAAAAAGAAAAGCAAACGAAAGATCATATTCAAACGGATTTTGCTGCTGCTTACCCTCGTTTTGTTAGTCGCTGCCGGGTTTGGCGGATACAAAGTATACAAAACGATCAATGCGGCAGATAATGCATATGATGCCCTTTCCCGCGGAGACAAATCAAAACTTCGGGATAAAGTCATCGATATGAAGAAAAAACCGTTCTCCATTTTGTTTATGGGGATCGAAAATTATGCCACCAGCGGAAAAGGCGGACGATCAGATTCCCTTATTGTCGTTACCCTTGATCCGAGAAATAAAACAATGAAAATGCTGAGTATTCCGCGTGATACGCGGGTGACGCTTGCCGGCGACACAACCGGTAAAAAATCAAAAATCAATGCGGCTTTTGCTAAGGGCGGAGCGGATGAAACCGTGTCAACCGTAGAAGATTTATTAGACATACCGATTGATAAATATGTCACTGTCGACTTCAATGGCTTTAAGGATGTTATTGATGAGGTAGGCGGGGTCGATGTAAAAGTGCCTTTTGACTTCGACGAGATGAGTGACGTCAGTAAAAAGAAACGGATCTATTTCAAGAAAGGAAACATGCATTTGAACGGTGAGCAGGCTTTGGCTTATGCGCGGATGAGAAAACAGGATAAGCGCGGAGACTTCGGCCGGAATGACCGCCAAAAGCAAATCCTAAATGCACTGATCGACCAAATGTCCAGAGCTGGAAATATTGCTAAAATCGATAAAATCGCTGAAACAGCGAGCAACAACGTCCAAACGAATATCCGAATCACTGAAGGACTCGCTCTTCAGCAGATTTACAGCGGCTTTACCAGTAAGAAGATTGATACACTGACCATAACAGGATCAGATTTATATTTAGGCGGAACTGCAACTACGCGCGGAACATATTATTTCCAACCAGATCCGACCAATCTCGAAAAAATACGGCAGGAATTGCAGAAACATTTGGATTACCCATCCGGAAGCAGCACGGCGTCCGATCCTGCTTCTGACAGCACCGGAACGGACAGTACGACTGATTCGACTTCCGACAGCACGGGAACAGACGGCACAACCGATTCAACTTCCGGCGGCACAGGAACAGGCGGCACAACCGACTCAACCAACGGTACTGCTGGTGCAAACGGTACGGACAGCACACAGTCCGGCGGCACAACAGGCTATTAAGAGTAAACCCGATCCTTTGAGCAGGATCGGGTTTTTTTATATAATAAGAGAATAGTAAAAAAGCAGACCATTCGCATGATCTGCTCTTTTTAATTTTTCTTTACCAATCTTTTGTAAAACTTGGTAAATGGTTTAAATTGTTCATTTACTAACCCTGTGACCTCTGCTATGATTTGCATAAATACAATCAATACAAAAATAATAAACAGCGAAAGCCAAATGGTCGCGCTTTTCAGCAGGATGGCACTGACGCTGAAAATAAAGCCGATTAAATAAATGATAATGACAGCCGTGCGGTGTGACAGCCCGAAGGCCATCAGCCGGTGGTGTATATGTGACTTATCAGGCGCTGAGATCGGCTGTTTGTTTAAAATCCGCCTGATGACGGCGAATGTCGTATCAAAAATCGGCACGCCCAAAATGATGATCGGAATAATGATACTGAATAAAGTAACACTTTTATAAAGACCTAATAATGAGAGTACTGAGATGACGTATCCGAGAAAGAGCGATCCGGTATCTCCCATAAATATCTTTGCCGGGTGAAAATTATAAAATAAAAATCCGAGTGTGCTTCCTATCACGACAAGTGAAAGTGACAGAATAAGGATTTTCCCTCCGGACAACGCCATAACGGCGATAGTGGAGAGTCCGATGACCGACAGGCCGGCAGCGAGTCCGTCCAAACCGTCAATCAGGTTCATCGCGTTCGTAATACCGACGATCCATAACACAGTCAGCGGGTAAGCGACCCATCCCAATTCTAAACGTTCCGTTAAAAACGGTACGGAGAAAAAGTCCATTTTCAGTCCCGTGCTCACAATCATAATGGCCACGGCCAGCTGGACGAAAAACTTTACCTTTGCGCTTAATTGGTATTTATCATCAAGGATTCCTAAAATAACAATAATAAACGCACCCACCGTGATGGCGGTCATTTTCGTTTCATTATATATGCCGGCCGCGAGCACACCCGCCGCTACGCCGATAAAGATGGCCAAGCCGCCCATACGGGGCATTATTTTATCATGTACTTTTCGGTTGCTGGGCTGGTCAACTGCACCTATTTTGATCGCAATTTTTTTTACGATAGGAGTTAGGATTAAAACCGTTAGCAGAGAGACAAAAAACGCAACAACTATGCGAAACATGCGTTCGTCAAGCATAAAGAAGTCTCCTTTGGAATTATATGAAGTCTTTTCTGATATTGAACCGTTCCTTCCATTATAATTCTTACTAGTTATTATAACAAGCATCATCAAAAAGAAACACGCAAATCAAAAATGCGCTTTCCCTTTTAATGGGATTGCGCATTTTTCAATATACCCGTGCATTCGAGCATTCGGCCGAATAAAACATTCCAATCCCGTTTCCGGGCCAATTCACGGCGCAAAGCCTCATATGATCCGCTGCGGTCCGCTGCCAGAAGCGCGTCGCAGGCCGCGATGAAATCTGCGGGGTCACTGCCTTCAACGTATTCATAGACGAAAGGCCTTTTGATTTTTGACGTAGAAGAAAGGTTGCAGCCGACAACCGGTTTCCCGGCGGCTAAAAATTCAAAAAGCTTAAGCGGAAATACCGCGTCATTATAAGGTGAATTTTTATACGGCATGATGCCGATGTCGACAAGCTGCATATAGGACGGCACTTCATTCGGCGCGGCAGGTCCCGTCCAGATGACATTCGGACGGTCCAAAAGCGACTCGAAATCCGGATCGTCCTGAGCCGTGTTCGGGCCTACCAATAAAATCGTCCAATCAGGCCTCACATCTGCCGTTTCCGCCATAAGCGCAAAATCGAGCTTCGGTTTGATTCCGCCGATAAAACCGAGAACCGTTCCGTTCCGTCCCCGTAAAATGTCTTCATCCGGCTGTTTATTTTCCCGTGAAAACAGGTCATATTCCACTCCGTTTTCAATGGTGAACACTTTTTGGTACGGATTCTCCAGCTTTTTTCCGACCTCCCGGTGCAGACAGTCAGATGTACATGTTATGGAATCGGCACGCTGAATGATTCTCATTTCCGCCTGTCTAATGATGTTTCTTCTAACATTTGACAGCACCCCGGACCGGCCGCTGATCGGAGCGGCCCACAGATCACTGCAATCGTAAATCACTTCATCCCAAGGAAACAGATCTGCCAGCAGCGGAAAACCGGGGAAGGTGTACCATAAGCAGCAGCGGGCCCCTTCTCCTTCTTCCTTCAGCATGTTCAACAATGGTGAAAGCTTATGCCTGTAGCACATGTCTGTATACCTGCCGAAGCGGAAAGCTTTTTTCTGCATGAGATCCTTTACAGTGAACTGCCGGATTCCCTCGGCGATCCCGGCCATCTGACCATCATTGGCTCGCGGAGACGGGCATACCCAAATGACGCTTTTCGTTTCTTTTTGCCGGGCGAGAAATTCAGCCAGCCGGTGCCGTCTGTATCTCAGCCGGTCATGCCCCCATTCCGCCGCTCCGACGATTACGTGAATAATCGGTTCCACCTTCATCACCCAGCTCCTCTGACGCCTACAGTCTTTTCAAGACCGCGTTTTTCGCATATTGCATAAAACACCACGAAGCCTTGATAAAATGCAGGCGCTCAATTTCTCTATAAACAAACCACGTTTTTTTTGCGGCTTTCCACTTGTTGCTTGAAATCGAATTCTGAACAAGCCTGTATTCTGAAAGGCACTCATTCAGGCCGTAAGCCGTAAATCCCCTTTTCAGCAAGGAAAGCCATGTCGCTAAATCCTGCCGCGTTCTGATATCAGGCATTTGAATCTGCCCTGTCTGCTCTCTGTCAATCATGACCGTTAAACAGCCGATAATCGTGTTTTTTAAAGCTTCATCATATGACAGGCTTTCAGGGGCTTGAATCGTTTTGTCCGTCGGCGTTCCGTCCTGCTCCATGACGCTGTAGCCCGTAAATGAAAAAGCGCAGGACCGCTCTGCCATAAACGCAAGCTGTTTTTGAAGCTTTTCCTTTTTCCATCTGTCATCGCTGTCCAGAAATGCGACATATCGGCCCTTGGCATGTTTAAGGGCTGTATTTCTGGCAGCCGCGGCTCCCCCGTTTTTCTCTAAATAAACGACGCGGATCCGCTCATCCTTTTGTTCATATTGCCGTAAAATATCTCTCGTTCCGTCCGTTGAACAATCATCCGCGATAATCATTTCCCAATGCGGGTGGCTTTGATGTAAAACAGACTGAATCGTGTCTTCGATATATTCACTTGCGTTATAAGACGGTGTAATGACAGATACGAAAGGTTTCCAGTTTGTCATGGTCACATCTCCATCGCAGATTTTTACAAGGACTCTCTAAAAAACTCAGGAATGACAATGAACATAAATGCAACTGCAATGCCGATTAAAACGCCCAGAACCGCTTTCTTTTTCGGCGGCATGCCTTGTCCCGCCGTTTCATTCATCGGCTCTGAATTGATGACGCCGGCCGCTTTCAGGTTCAGCTGCGTATTTTTCAATTCGTATAAAAATCGTTCCTTATCCACTTTGGCGTCCGCGCTGACGGTTTCTCCTTCAAGCGCAGCAATACTCTGCCGCACTACTTTTGCCCGTTTTTCAAACAGGTCCTGGTCATTCTTCAGAAAAGTTTTTATGACGGCTTGAAACACCGATTCGGTCTCCTGTTTGTTTTGGCCGCTGTAGCTGACCGTGATCAATGAATCTGATTGTGTTTCGACAGTCAGTTTACTTTTCACGGCCGCTCTTTCTTCGTCTGTTTTATCAGGCAAAGCCTGCTTTAAAAAGGCATCGCTCGTCAAAAGGAGCGGGATTTCTTTTGTATTGTTATAAAGCGGATGATCATAATTTCCCGCGGCGATCGCGGCTTCTGATGTAAAACTGCTGTTTCCGCTGATTTTTGACGGCAATACATATCCCGCCGCCCCTAACACAACGGGCAGCGCAATGATCCAAATGATATTCTTTTTGATACGCCGGGTTATTCTTGTCAACATATCCTTCATCTCGCATCTCCCTGTTTTTCATAGTACGCCGTGACGGCAGGCTCCTTTTGTAAACGCCTCAATATATTGACCGCCGCGATCACGAGCGAGAGAAATACCCAGTGGAAAAATAAATTTGATACGGAGCTTGGGCTGATGCTGCTTACCAAAAAACCGGCCATCGCCGTGATAAGTCCTTCTGTGACCAGTCTTGACTGATTTTCCGATTTTCTTTCATGACATTTATAAAGTGTCCAAAAAAGGAACAAATAGACTGTCAGGTAACCGAGCATCGTAAGCACGCCGAAGTTCGCCATAATCTCGACGAGCCAGTTGTGCACCTCAACTACGCCGCCCGTATCATAAACGGGCTCCGCTTTTAAATAGTAAGAGACGTTTCCGGCACCCACTCCGAACCCCCAGGAATCAATCACATAGTGAAAGGCGTTCTTTAAAAGATTCGCCCTCGCGAGGTTGGAAGGAAGCGGTTGCTGTCCCGGCATCGCCTGCGGAGCTGAAAACAGATTCAAGACGGCATTGGTGATACGGCCCGCAAATAAAACCGCAAACAGCGCCGCGCCCGCTCCCGCAACGTACAGCGCGAGTTTTTTCAACAGGGAAGGCAGCAGGATGAAGACGTATACAGCCGCCCCCGCGCATATGCCCAGCAGACTCGCGCGCGAACCGGTCAAAATGATTAAATACAAAGCGCAGATCGCAAAGAGCAGGCTGACGGCCTTCACATAGCCGTTTTTCATATTTTTCACCGCCGCCGCATACAGAAAGAAACTGATGCACAAAAACGTCGCGAAATCATTTTGATTAAAGAAAACGGACGTCGGATAATGCTGTTTGTACTGCGGGCCGTTATAAAGCGTGGAGCTCGGCAGATGGTGGTGTGTAAAATGGTTGTAAAAGCCGATCGCCATCACAAAAATGGTCATCACAAGCCATATGCCGTAAAAAACCATCAGCTGATCAAAGCGCTGAATGAACATGACGATAAGATAAATCAAAAACATGCCCATTCCCATTAAAGCTAAATATTTAATCCCGTACGTCACGGATTTTGCCCACAATAACGATAGGAGACCGTATGTAAACCATAAGGCGAAAAACATCAGAACCCCTTTTACATTCACCCGATTCCATCTGTCAATATGATGACGGTTTGTCAGGATGCCGGCGATGTGAAGGGCGCCCGCTCCGATTAATAACAGCCGGTATATAAATAAGCTGAAAAATCCGAGATGAACCGCAAAGAAGGCCTGGTTTAAAAATGTACACGCGATCAGTATGTAAATGAGCCCCATAAACATCTGACCGTTTGTTGTAAAGGCGGATAGCAAAGCAAGTCCGGCAATGCCGATCATGGCGGCAAGCAGCAGCACGGTGATTTTTCCGAAGCCGGCATCCGCCCTGACCGCCTCCAGCATGATGAATCCTCCTGTAATGAGAGCGGCAAGCAGCACAAGAACATGTGCCGCTGAACGTTTGATACTCACATGGCAAACCCCTTTCCAAAACCGGCAGCCGAGCCGGGCTGCCGAGAGCCTGAAGACAAATCTTTTTCTATCTTGCCAGTTCTTTTATTTGCCGATCGGCATGAACCGCCGGACGTCCGACGGAATGATAAGTGAATCCTGAAACCCTCATATACTCCAGCGGAAACATATTTCTGCCGTCAATGATGACCGGCTGTTTGAGCAGCTGCTTCACTCTCTGAAGATCCATCTCCTTGACTTCCGGCCAATCTGTTGTAATCAGGCATGCGTCCGCGTTTTTGATGGCACTGTACAGCTCTGTGTGATACTCAATGCCGCCGTCTCCTAATATCGCTGACGCTTCGGGAATCGCGATCGGATCATACGCTTTCATGTGAGCGCCCTGCTCTTTAAGACTTGTGATGATATCAAGAGCCGGGGCGGAGCGGACGTCATTTGTGTGCGGTTTAAAGGCCAGCCCCAGTACGGCCACGGTTTTCCCTTTTAAGGGCCCGATGGCGCGGTTCAATTTTTCCGTAATACGGACCCGCTGCTTCTGATTGGTTTCAATGACGGCTTCCATCATTTGAAACGGATAGCCGGCGGCGTTTGCGATATGCAATAAAGCCGTTGTATCCTTCGGAAAGCAGGATCCGCCGAATCCGATGCCCGCCTGCAGAAATTTATTCCCGATCCGGCTGTCAAGACCGACGCCTTCTGACACGTGGGAAATGTCCGCCCCGACACGTTCGCAAATATTGGCGATATCATTAATAAAAGATATTTTGGCGGCTAAAAAAGCATTTGCGGCATACTTAATCATTTCCGCGCTTTCAAGATTGGTCTTTACGATCTTCGTACGGAACGGCTTATGAAGCTCTTCAATGACCGAAGCGGCATGTTCGCTTGTGGCGCCGATAACCGCCCGCTCCATCTGCATCGTATCCCGGACCGCAGAACCTTCGCGGAGGAATTCAGGATTTGACGCGACATCAAACGGATATTTTCCCTTTGACGCTTCGCTGACGATTTGGTAAACGAGCTTTCCCGTCCCGACCGGAACAGTGCTTTTGGTGACAATGATTTTGTATCCGTTCAGCTGTTCTCCGATTGTTTGCGCCGCTGCCTTAATGTAGGTCAGATCGGCTTCACCCGTCTTTGACATCGGCGTACCGACGGCGATATAGATGATATCAGCGGCTTTCACAGCCGGCTCAATATCGGCCGTAAAGGATAAGCGCCCGGCACTGACATTTTTTTCGGCTAATTCCTCAAGCCCCGGTTCATATATCGGGATGACTCCGTTTTGCAAGCTTCTGATTTTCGCTTCATTGATGTCACAGCAAGTCACATGATGGCCGATTTCCGCAAAACAAGTTCCAGATACAAGACCTACATACCCTGTTCCTAATACAGCGATTTTTTTCACAGCTTCATCCCTCTTTCGAAAGGTTCTCCTCTTGCCCGGCCCGGTTCATTACGGATCGGTATTTCTCTTTCAGCGCTTTCGCGTTTTGGCTTGCGTCAAAATACGTGCGGACGGTTTGATAAAGTTCCTCGGCTGTTTGCGGCGTCCAAGCCTCTCCTCCGTCATATTGCAGAATCGATTCTGCCAGCGTGTCAGGTGAACCCGGCTTGATCAGCAACCCCCGGTGTTTCCCGAATAAAGAAGCCAATCCTCCGACATCGGTGCAGATCACCGGCACCTTCAGAGCGAGCGCCTCAATGACCACAGTCGGCATGCCTTCGCTGTAGGACGGCAGCGCCATTACATCCGAGGCCAGCAGATAGTCCTGTACCTTGTCGTTCGGCACTTGCCCCGTGACGATATGAGCGGCTTCCCGCAATGAAGATGCGGCAGGACCGTCACCGACAAAGACAGCTTCATATCTTTCATCCAATGACTGAACGGCTTTTGATAAGTCGAAAACACCTTTCTCTTTGACAAGCCTGCCGATGAACACGATCATTTTTTTATCCGGAGGAAGGCCGAGCCGTTTTCTGACGGCTTCTTTCGTCTCGTTCCTTTCTCGGAAGGCGTCAAGCGTGATGCCGATCGGAAGCACGCTGCACTCCGCTTCGATGAGCTTTTTCATTTGTTCCCGCAGACTGCCGCTCACAGCGTAAATATCGGCTGCTTCCCGCACCGCAAATGTAAATGCGCGATGAGCGCTTTTGCTGTAATGCGGATAGACATTGACATCACTGCCATGCAAGGTCAGCACATACGGAATGCCTAGAGCCTTCGACACAATGGCGGCCGCTCCGCCTGACGGCATGGCGAAATGCGCGTGAATCAGATCGGGCTTCAGGCCATGATTTCTAATCGCGGAAAGAACCGATGCCGCCATTCTTTTATGAGGCTGCGCCCATTTCAGCTGCCCGGGAACCGCCTGATAAAACGGCCGGTGGACGGACACGCCTTTCCGCCATTCATGCGCCGGCCTGATATCCTTTTGCCGATACGTCTTTTTCAGCACCCGGAATGGCGCGGCGAGTTTCGGCCGCGGACAAATGACAGTCATCTCCGCGCCAAGCTTTCTCAGTTCTTGGGCCTGCGTCTCATGAAAAACCCCTTCTCCCGGCTTCTCACTGCTCGGATATACACTTGTCATCCACAATACCTTCATAGCAAACGTCCTTTTCTTAATTTACTTTTCATATGCGGATAAGCTTTTCCTAACAGGAATAAATAACACAACGCGCCGCAGACTACGGAGATTGCCAGACGCAGCTTGACATCAAGGCTGATCCGCTCCGTGCCGAAGCTGGCTGTAAAGGCGATGACACCCATTGCCGCCGTAAGGAGAAACGGTTTGGCCACGGCTTTGAAGTAAGCCGACAGACGCAGCTTAATGACATATGCCAACAGCCAGCGCCCGATCAGGAAATTCAGGATGCTGATGAAAGCGTACGTCCAGGCTACCGTCAAGAGATTTCCGGACAGCACGGCGGCGTACAAAGATGCACCATACAGCAGCATCACCCCGGCGTCCCAATAAAACGCCAGATCGGCCCGCCCTTTTGCGAGCAGCACAGATCCGTTCGGATTCATCAGAACCCTTAAAATCCCGACGATGGCGAGAACGTTTAAAACCGGGACAGCCGCCAGCCATTTTTCTCCGAATACCGAAGCCACGAATGCATCCGACACTGAAACCAAACCGAGCAAAAGCGGAAAGGATATCAGCGCGAGTATTTTGGTCATATTGAGAAATCCTTCTCTGATAACGCTGTTTTCATGCTTGTTTTTCGCAAAGACGGGAAACGCGACTCTCGTAATGATCGGATTAATTTTTAATACCGGAAGCGTGACAATCTGGTAGGCCAGATTGTAAATGCCGAGCGCCTCGGCGCCGATAAAACTGCCGATCAGAATCATATCAATATTCGCTCCGAGCCGGTTCACAAGCCGGGAAGACAGCTGAAAGGCCCCGAAAGAAAAGAAGCCTTTCATTCCTTTCAGATCAAAAACGAACGCCGGTCTCCATGTTTTTCTGCAGGCCATCCAGTACAGAATCCCTTTCGACGATTGCAGCAGCACCTGAGAAATCACATAGGCGAGAATCGGGTCCGTATAAAAAACCGCGGCCGCCAAATACACGAAGGACAGCACATTTGAAAAGATTTCAATCTTGCTTAACGTGTTAAATGCCAGCGCTTTTTGCAGCATATACTGGTATTGCTGACCGATCGGCGCGATTAAAAACATGACGGCCAGCACGCGGATTAAATAGACAAGCTCCTCCCGCCGATAAAAATCGGCGATGAGCGGACTGCTGAAAAACAGCAGCGCAAACAGCGCAAGCCCCGTTATGATATTCAGCCAGTACAAGGAAGACATCTGTTTATCAGTCACATGATCTTTTTGAATGAGCGCGGCGCCAAAACCCATATCAAGCGCAATTTGGGCAAACACCACTACCGTTGTGATCATGCCGACAAGACCGAATTCAGCCAGTGACATGACCCGCCCGAGCAGGGCGAATTGGATGATTTGAATGACCGTAATACACGCTGTCGAAATACTTGTCCATTTGGCGCCGCTCAAGATTTGATTTGTAATACTAGGCATCGTTTTCCCTACTTTTTTGTCTGCTGACCAGAATTTTTATCGCGCCCCGTCACCGGTCCAGATCACTTTGCACGTTTTGAGCATAATCTTCAGTTCCAATGAAAAGGTCAAGTTGCGGATATAGTATAAGTCAAACATCAGTTTTTCCCTCGGTGTCATGTCATATCCCCCGTTGACCTGCGCCCACCCGCTTAATCCCGGCTTAACGGCCAGCCGCTCCGTAAACCCCGGAATCTCAGCCTGAAACTGTTCCGTAAACACGGGCCGCTCGGGACGCGGGCCGATCAGGCTCATTTCTCCCCGAAGCACATTTACCAGCTGCGGCAGCTCATCAATACGGGTCCTTCTGATAAAAGCACCGACCTTTGTCACGCGGGGATCCTTTTTCAGCGCCCAGACCGCCCCCGATTTTTCAGCATCTATTTTCATAGAGCGGAGCTTATACAAATAAAACGGCTTCCCGTCTTTGCCTACCCGCTCCTGCTTATAAAAAGCCGGGCCGGGCGACTCCAAACGAATCAGTATGGAGAACAGGCTCATCACCGGGAGCGCCGCCAAAAGCCCCGCAAGCGCAAACACAATGTCCATGAATCGCTTAAAAGCCAAATAACGGGCCGTTCTTTCCGTAACGGCAGCGGAAGTCCCCTGCCGCACTGCATAGTTATTATTTACATTCATGCTTTTCTCTGCTCCCACTGACACACACCTCACGATTTGTTGGGATGTTTGATGACCTATGCCGTGAGTTTAGCAGATGGATGTTAATTGGAAGTAAAGGAAGCGTTAATTTTTATTAGAATGTTTCGATTATTGTTTTTTTATTGTAAATCTATTCATATCCATAAACGGCCGCTACTATAATTGAAAAGGATCATTATGAGCGGAAAACAACGAAAAAAGCCTGCCGATCAATTTTGACCAGCAGGCTCGTACACAAATATATAAAAGTTTTACCTATAATAAGACACGATTCCATCATTGATGGCTGCAGCTGCCTTTTCCTTATAGGATGCTTGCTTTAATTTACTTGCATCAGACGGATTCGTAATAAAAGCCGTCTCTACTAATACACTAGGCATTTTGGAATACTTAATGACATAGAACGGAGCTGTTTTAACCTCTCTGTCTCTTGTTTTTAATGCATTAACAACCCTAGGCTGAATTTGTCCTGCCAGGCGTTTGCTTGCAGCGGCTTGATATGTCTCATCATAGTAGGTCTCAGTTCCGTTTGCAGAAGTTGCATCATTTGCATTGCCGTGAACGCTGATGAATAAATCCGCTCCTGCGGTTGCACCTTTATTTACCCTTTCCTGCAAGGAATAAAATGTATCATTAGACCTCGTCATGACCGGCAGAGCACCTGAAGCATTTAATTTTGTATTCAGCCTTTTAGCGATATCAAGATTGACGTCTTTTTCTAAAATGCCGTTACCTATAGAACCGGAATCTTTCCCTCCATGACCCGGATCAATTAAAATTGTTTTTCCCGCTGCCGGATTTTTCAGCTGGTTTGCAACATTTGAGCTGACAGCCGGGGTATTCCCAATAATGGTAAAGCTGCTTAATTTTTTTCTCCCGATAAAGACTCTTGTTTCTTTTGAAAGATTGCTGCCGTTTGTCAGAATGATAGATTGTTTTTTCTTTGCAGCAAGAGCAGCACCCGCTATGGAGTCTGCATACCCGAAACCATTGCTGACGAATACATTGCCTGTCGGAAGATTTAATTGCTGAACTAGATTGGCCGCAAGTTCGTATCGATTGCTTCCGCTGATTCTTTTTGGAGAAGGGAGTTTTTTAAAGACAGAGGCATTTATGCTACCGGTTCCTCCTGCTACAATAGAGCTTTTGATCCCCTTGCTTTTTATAGCTCCTGCTGTGGCACTGTTGATAGCTGTTTTATTCGTAAACAAAATTGGATATCCGTTCTTTGCGGCATATGGAATTGCAGCTATTGCGTCAGCATATAAAAATCCGTTTGCAATAACGGCTTTTGAGGCGGCAGGCATTTCCTTTGCTACTTTAGCTGCCGTATCATATCGGTTGCTTCCTGAAATTCTCTTAACACTGATGTCGAGCGCTTTGATTTGATTTGCTGTATTTGCTGACACAGCAGGCGTTCCGCCGACGATAATGACCGTTTTTGTTTTTAATTCTTTCAGACGGGTTTTCGTCTCTGATGACAAATTATCTTTGTTTGTGTAAAGCAGCGGCGCATTTTTCTGATATGCCATCGGGGCAGCGGATATAGCATCTGCATACGAACCTCCGCCGACGACAACAGCTGTACTCGCTGTTGAATACACCTGCTTGGAAAGCGCAGCAGCCGTACCGTACCTGTTGCTTCCCCCTACTCTTTTAACCGCGTTGTCAGCTAAGGCTGACGGGATAAATAAGATGAGTCCCAGCATAGAAATGATCAGGACTTTAAGATAAGAACGCAATTGCCTTCCTCCTGCTCTCGTTTATTTAATAGTCAGTCAATGTAGTGCCCGGATAATAAAATTTTAAAATTGAACTATATGAATCTCCTGAATCCGCTCTTGCCTTAGCGCCGTACTGGCTCATGCCGATGCCGTGTCCATATCCCTTTCCGCTGATTGTAAAAGCAGAACTGTTTTGACTGACGGTCACATAAGTGCTTTTAAACACGGAGGCTCCGATCATCGTTCTCAATTCAGTCACCGGCACAGTCATTGCAGATGTTTTATTTGCCTCGTAATTTCCATTGTTTTGTTTGACAGCGTAATTCACTTTCAAAGTTGCTGTTTTAGCCCGCTGTCCTTTAGTTGTTCCGCTGAATGTAAGATCTTCTATTTTTAAAATTTTAATGGCGGAAGCGCCTGTTTCCTTATTTTTCAGAATCCAATTTTTAATACCGCTCAGTTGAGCTGCATTTGTCTCATTCTTTGAAGCAAACCAAGAGGCCGGCTTATTTACATCAATTGAATCCGGATTGATTTGCTGCTTAGAAAGCGTCAGACTCCAGGCAGTTTGAGGATCTTTTGTGTCTTTTTTCGCAGTTAAATAAGGAACGCTTGAACCCCATACTTCGTCGCTTGATTCTGTATAACCGCCATTACTCGATGAATAAGCCGCCGTAATTAAATTCCCTTTGTAAGTCAGCACCTTATTTTTTGTCTGCTGCACCGCTTTCGTTGTATTGGCATTCCAGCTGTACCCGCCATATACTTGAAAAGCAGTAGTATCAGCAACAGTGCTCCCGGTCTTCGTAATTGAGTATGTTCTTGCCGCAACCGTTTGCGCCTTCAGCGCTTCAAGAGACCAGCTTGCAGGCATTTCATTCGGTACGACACCTTTTAAATAATCTTCAAAAGGAATGTTTTCATTTACAGGTCTGATATATTTGCCTGACTCTATTGAAAAATTAACCGTCCCCAAGTATTCTTTTCCATTCAAACTGATCCGGTTGGATTCATTGTACGTTTCCGGTTTTATTCTCAATGAATTCCCATATGTTTTAATATGATTAAGATTTAACTTTCCATTATTGATTTGTAAGTTGTATGTGCTTCCGCCGGCTAAGTAAAAATGGTTTGAAAGCTCATTTTCAACCCCGGCGGAAATGGAGCTTGTACTTCCGATAAAGTCGTATGCATACGACGCCTTCTCTTTTGTCACTGATTTAGCTGCTGAAGGAACATCATCTTGTTTGATATATAATATTTGGCTGTTTTTTTTGGCGGCTAAAGAAGCGCCAACCAGGACATCAGCATATTTCGTTCCATTAGTCATGACGACTTTATCAGCCTTCAACTTTAGCTGATTAATGATATTAGCAGTCAATTCATACCGTGTTGATCCGGGTATTCGCTGCACAGTTGAAGTTTTTTTAATTTGATTTTCTACAGCATCACTCACGCTGAACGAACTCCCGATAATTAAGACTTGCTTCGGAAGATCATAATCCGGCAATTTATCCTTTTCAGTCAGTAGAATGGGATAGCCGTTTGCAGCGGCATACGGAGCAATGGCTAAAGCGTCTTGAAAAACATTACCTGTTACAACAATTGCTTTATCGTAATTTCCCATTTGTTTTGCAATGTTTTCAGACAGAACATAACGGTTTTTCCCGCTGATTCTTTTCACAGCTCCATAAGACTTAAGCTTATTTTCAACGTCCTTTGAAATACTTTTAGCCCCGCCGATGACCAGAATATTATCGGGATTGAACTTAGCAATCTGTTTTTCTGTTGTTTTTGTTAAAGTGTCCGGCTGTGTAAATAACACCGGCGCATCCAATTTTTTTGCCAGAGGAATTACTGGTAATGCATCGATAAAAACATCACGATTGACGAGAATAACGGTTTTAGGATTCGTCCATTGGGAGTCAGATGCAAGAGCCGCCGTCTCATATCGGGATGCCCCCGAAAAGCGGTTGGTTACAGACACATGATCACCGGTAACCTGATAAAAACCGGTTGGAGATAAAGAAATGCTTGATTGATTTCCTATGTAATTTGTCAGCTTAACAGATATATTTGAATCTGCCGCAAAGGAAACCGCCGGTATAAGCAATATAACAACAGCTAGAGTCAGTCCTATTAAATGTTTGCAAGTTTTCAAGATTACAGCGTCCCCCTATTCATTAATTTGCCGGTTCGATATCCTTCAGCATAAGCTGTCCCTTGCTATTTTTTTGATATTTTACTGTCACTTTGTCGCCATTATCCAAATTCTTAACATCGTCGGCTGATTCTTCAGTGATATCAAAACTTACCGGTTCATGATCCACAGTGACTTCTATTGTATGAGTATCCGCCAGTCCTACATAAGTGCCCTCTTTCGTTACCAGCTTTTCACCCGCATCCTCGCCCTGAGATTTTTCATTATTAACTCCGCACCCGGCGAGAAGCAGTATAAAGAACAAACATCCAAAAATTTTTTTCATTTTTTTCACCTCATTATGGATTATCGACAATATATTATCTATTTTAAAGAAAAATTAAGAAACATTGAAACTTTTTTCGATAACATTCGACTATATTAGGATTTATTGTATTCTATTATAAAATATTGAATTTACTGGGAGTTCGATTTCCAATTTAAAACAGATGGGGTGTATTGAGATGAGAAGTAAACGAAGAAAAAAGAAAAAGACTTTGTTACTGGTCTTTCTGACAATCATCGGCATTTTTATTTTAGTTTCCGGCGGCTTTACATACTATCTATGGCATAAAGCGGCATCAACCGTCGCCAGTATTCACGAAGACATTAACAAATCGAATAAACGCAGCACTGAGGTGAAAATAAATAAACAAGAACCGTTCTCTGTCTTGATCATGGGAGTGGACGAACGTAAAAATGATAAAGGAAGAGCCGACTCGCTCATTTACCTTACTGTCAATCCAAAGACAAAAACAACGGAAATGGTCAGTATTCCGCGTGACACTTATACAAAAATTATCGGCAAAGGCACGATGGATAAAATCAATCATTCATATGCATTTGGCGGTACGCAAATGGCAGTAGATACTGTGGAGAATTTCTTGAACCTTCCTGTAGATTATTTCATTAAAGTAAATATGGAAAGCTTTAAAGATGTCGTTGACACTTTAGGAGGCATCACTGTCAACAGTACATTCGCTTTCAACTATGACGGTTATTACTTCAGCAAAGGCAATATTTCATTAAACGGTGATGAAGCCCTCGCTTACTCACGAATGAGAAAAGAAGATCCTAAAGGGGATTTCGGGCGCCAAGACAGACAGCGGCAGATTATAGAGGGTATTATCAATAAAGGGGCAAGTATCTCTTCTGTCACGAAATTCGGAGATATGTTTAAAGTAGTAGAGAACAATGTAAAAACGAATTTAACCTTTGATGATATGTGGGATATTCAATCCGGCTATAAAGATGCCCGCAAGAAAGTGATTCAGCATGAGCTGAAGGGTGACGGCACTAAAATCAACGGAATTTACTATTATAAAGCAGATGAAAACGGTCTTGCTTCCATTACTAAAGAATTGAGAAGTAGCCTCAACCTTTAAACTAATGCAGAAAAAGCAGCTTCGCATACATTATGCGGAGCTGCTTTTTTGTTACACCTCGAAAGAATCAGGACGCTCTGAACGCAGTCCGAATTGATAGAGCAGCCCCTCAGCAATCCTTCTTGACGCCATGCCATCTCCATAGGGATTAGATGCCCGCGACATTTTTTCATATTCCTGCTTGTCTGTCAGCAGCTGTTTTGCCATCTGATAAATCGTTTCTTCATCAGTACCGGCTAATTTCAGAGTGCCCGCCTCCACTCCTTCGGGCCGTTCAGTCGTATCGCGCAATACGAGAACCGGCTTTCCTAAGGAAGGAGCTTCCTCCTGAACGCCTCCTGAATCAGTTAAAATAAAATACGACCTTGACGCAAAATTGTGGAAATCAATCACTTCAAGAGGTTCAATTAAATGGACGCGCTCCGAATCACCAAAGTGCTTATCAGCAGCTTCACGTACAGCGGGATTCAGGTGTACCGGATAAACGACTTGCACATCGCTGAATTCATCTGCGATCCGGCGGATGGCTTTAAACATAAGTTCCATCGGCTGACCTAAATTTTCCCGGCGATGCGCCGTCAGTAAAATCATTCTGTCATTGCCGATTTTTTCAATAATATTATGGGAGTATTCAGAGTGAACCGTTGTATGCAAAGCATCAATCGCTGTATTTCCGGTAACAAAAATGGAGCTTTCTTTTTTATTCTCATTCAACAAATTTTGCTTCGCTTGCTGAGTCGGAGCAAAGTGGATATCAGCAAGCGAGCCAGTCATTTGGCGATTCAATTCTTCCGGAAAAGGTGAATATTTGTTGCCCGTGCGCAATCCGGCCTCCACATGTCCGACTGCAATCTGGTGATAGAAAGCTGCAAGGCTTCCGGCAAAGGTTGTTGTCGTGTCACCATGAACAAGAACAATATCAGGTTTGATTTCCTTAAACAGGCCGTCCAGTTTTACCAGGGCGTTTGAAGTAATTTCAGCCAGCGTCTGCCGTTCTTTCATAATATTCAAATCAAAGTCAGGCTTAATTTGAAATGCGTGAAGAACTTGATCCAGCATTTGTCTATGCTGGGCAGTCACAGTGACATATGATTCTATTTCAGGGCGTTTTTTTAATTCGAGCACAAGGGGCGCCATTTTTATCGCTTCAGGCCTTGTACCGAATACCGTCATGACTTTAAGTTTTTTCATATCTCTTTCTCCTGTATCAAGTTTGTGATCATTTTTCATTATCAACCCATTTTACACGATATGATCCGCCAGTTAAATATCTTGTATTATTTTTCCCATAAATGAAAAAGGATATATCATTAAGGCTTTACGGATAAAACTTGTTTAATAATGGTTTATCTTATATCATTAAAAGTGTTAAAAATGAAATATCGGGTATACAGAAAATATCAGCAAGCCTGAGTCTGTATAGATATCTTAACTTATATTTAAGTGACGCTAAGGAAGGTGCTTTAAAGTGAAAAAAGTACGCAAAGCCATAATTCCCGCTGCAGGTTTAGGGACACGCTTTCTGCCGGCAACAAAAGCCATGCCGAAAGAGATGCTTCCGATTGTAGACAAACCAACGATTCAATACATAATTGAAGAAGCGGTTGAAGCGGGTATTGAAGACATTATTATTGTTACGGGAAAAAGCAAGAGAGCCATTGAAGACCATTTTGATTACTCACCAGAGCTGGAAAGAAACCTAGAAGAAAAAGGGAAAGTCGAACTCTTAGAAAAAGTCCGAAAAGCCTCTAATCTTGCTGACATTCATTATATCCGGCAAAAGGAGCCAAAAGGTCTTGGACATGCCGTTTGGTGCGCACGTAATTTTATCGGTGACGAGCCATTTGCCGTCCTTCTCGGAGATGATATCGTTCAAGCTGAAAAACCAGGGCTTCGCCAGCTGATGGATGAATATGAAAAAACACTTTCTTCTATTATAGGGGTTCAGCAAGTGCCTGAAGAAGAAACCCATCGTTACGGAATTATTGATCCGCTGACAAGTGAAGGCCGCAGATATCAGGTGAAGAACTTTGTTGAGAAGCCGGCTCAAGGGACTGCTCCGTCCAATCTGGCAATACTGGGACGTTATGTCTTCACTCCTGAAATCTTCATGTATCTTGAAGAACAGCAAATTGGTGCCGGAGGGGAAATTCAGCTTACAGACGCTATTCAAAAGCTGAATGAAATCCAGCGGGTTTTTGCTTACGATTTTGAGGGCAAAAGATATGATGTTGGTGAAAAACTAGGTTTTATTACCACTACATTAGAATTTGCGATGCAGGATCGTGAACTGCGTGATCACCTTATTCCTTTCATGGAAGACCTGTTAAGAAAAGATGAATTATAAGAAAAAAAGCTGTTGGATTTATTCCAACAGCTTTTTATTTTATAATGCAGGTTAAAGTTTGATTATCGTTATTGATAATAAAAGCGTATTTATCATTTGCCGCAATAAATTGCCGATCACTGCTGCCCTTTATAACATCTTTATTATTCAGGGATAGATCTGCCGGAGTAATAGCTGATATTCCTCTGAAAACAAGCTGCTCGGCCTTGCCATTATTCACTACATAACTGACCTCGCCATTTTTAAGATATAGCATCTCCCGGCCGTTCACTACTTCTTTCTGCAGCTCTTTCATTTCTTGCTGAATATCATTAACGCGCTCACCGAGATGTGACACAAGTTGATCAATATCACCCTGCTTTACATACGGAGAAAAAGCGGATGCTTTCACATTTGAACTTTTTTCGTTATAGACCGCTGCATTTTCCGGGATATAGTACGTTTTATTATTGACCTCAATCTTTGCTGATTGCCTGTCTTCAGATACCACTTTCACCTGAGCACCGAACGGAATAAGGAAGTCCGCCTTTTTTTTCAGCTCTGTATCTTTATAGGCCTGCGTCTGGTCTTTTAATACGAAACCTTTTTTGTTCACCAATATCTGGTCTTTCCCCTTGTTAACATCATCTTGATATCCGATCTTACCGAAGGAAGCGATAGTACGAAGCGGGGCGCTGAAAAACATGGTTCCTGCCATAAACACAAGCAGTATTGATAAAATAGCAATTTGAATAGCATTGACTGCTGATCCGGATTTACTATTTTTCTTTTGTTCCTTCACAATTGCCTGCTGCTCAGGCGATTCTTTTTTACGTTCAGCAACCTGATCTTTCTTATATTTCTCTTTGTCTTTTTTGGAGAGTTTATTAAACCAATCGATAAATGCTTTGTACTCTTTGACGACGGTTTCAGTGTCGTCGAACATTCTTAATTCACCATAGTGCATCCAAGCCACACGGTCACACATTTTTTCAATCTGACCAATGGAATGACTCACAAAGAAAATGGTTTTTCCTTGTTCTTTAAATTCCTGGATCCGGTCAACACACTTCTGATAAAATGTCTGGTCTCCTACGGAGAGGGCTTCATCAATGATTAAAATATCCGGATCTATATGCACGGAAATAGCAAAACCAAGGCGGGACTTCATACCGCTTGAATAGTTTTTCACCGGCTGATTAATAAAATCACCGATCTCAGCAAACTCAACTATGCTTTCATACATCTCATCGATTTCTTTATTTGTCAGCCCCATCATTAAACATTTAAGCCTTATGTTATCCCGGCCCGTCAAAGCATTATTTAAACCGGCTGCAATCGCAATCAGCGACGGCTGGCCGTTCATTTCAATTTCACCGCTTGTCGGCGGTATCACTTTTGCAAGCAGATTGGACATCGTCGATTTACCCGATCCGTTAATTCCCACAAAGCCGATTGTCTCCCCTTCATATACATCAAAGGAGACATTTCGCACAGCGAAAAAACCGTTATCTTTAGCAGGGAAAAACAAACCTTTTATTTTATCCGACTGTTTTTCATAAAGATGATACTGCTTTGAAACATTTCGAAACGAAACCTTTAGTTTCATCGTACAATCTCCTTACGTATTAAAGAAAGTCAATAAACTTATCTCTGAATTTCATGTGTAAAACAGAACCGACTGTTAACAAAAATAAGGTGAACAGCCAGAAATACAGTGTATATTTCACATCTTGAAAGAACCACTGACCATCTAATAAGCTGTTCCTGAAACCGTCAATTATATAAAAAAGCGGATTCAGCTTCAAGACAGGAACCAATTCCGGGTGAGCTGCCCCCAGCTTTGAGTTAATATCCCAAAAAACCGGCAGGAGGAAAAACAAAAGTCTTGTCACTGCCTGCAGAAGAAACTGATAGTCTCGGATCAGCACGCTGATTGTCGAATTAAACAAGCTGAACGAAAATAAGAAAGCCATCAGACAAACAAAATAATAAATATATTGAAGCCAATGAAGGCTCGGATAGATTCCGCTGGCGAGCAATGCAATGATATAGATCACCATCATAATTGCATAACTGAACAAATTAGAAGCGATGGCGACAGACGGCAAAGAACTGATTGGAAAATTCATTTTAGCCACCATTTTAATTCTTTTAAATACACTATTTGATCCGTCTAATATTGTCGGACTTATAAAAAACCACGGTATCAGACCTGCAAGCATCCACAAAATAAAAGGCACTTCTCCGGCACCTGTAACCATCGGCCCCCCTTTTCTGATCCCCAATCCAAAAACAAACCAATAAGCAAGCATTTGAATAAGAGGATTTAAAAACTGCCATAAAACGCCTAAATAATTCATTTGATATTTAGACTTTGTTTCGTAGGCTGCTAAACGCATGATTAAAGGAAATGATGTTACTTGCTCTTTTAGTATTTTCACTACAGCATTCATTTTAATCTTCCTTAGGTTGATTTGATTTTATAAAGCATCGCTGATAATTGTACCAGAAATCAAATTTTTTTTCACTTTCAAGCCGCATGCAAATGCTGCTAAAAGGTTTGTAAAGCATAATAGAAAAACCCCTTGATACGGGACTGACCCCATAAGATGAGACAAACAAAAAACACCTTCAAGTTTGAAAACGGATGATTGTTAGCCGAAATTAGA
>NZ_JAANHO010000014.1:0-65415 GCF_011800725.1 Bacillus sp. EKM208B
CTAATTTCGGCTAACAATCATCCGTTTTCAAACTTGAAGGTGTTTTTTGTTTGTCTCATCTTATGGGGTCAGTCCCTTTCGTCCGGGCTTTTTTATTTTCGGTATAAAATGAGAGCGGAAAAACAATAAAGCTGCTCACCTTCAGGATCACAGGCCGCCGCTACCGTATATTTAATATCAACGAGCTGTTCATCAGAAATCCCCTTTAAAAATGTATTGACTTCAGTCTGCAGATCCTTTTCATGCTCCTCATCAAAAACAGCTATCTTCAGCACATCACCCTCTCCTTTCTCTATCAATTTATTCCGGTTCAATTGAAATATGATAGAGAAAAACAGATTTTCTTTTTTACTGATTTTTACTAAAATCAACCAAAAATAGTTGTTGAAAACGCTTACTAACGTATGATAATATCATTTTAACAATAACCAGGTCATTTCTGTTTAGTAAATATTTAGTAAAAAGGAGATACGAAATGGTCCGTCTCAAAGATATTGCCTTACAGGCATCTGTATCCAGCGCGACAGTATCGAGAATTTTAAATAAGGATGACTCTTTGGCCGTGACTGATGAAACAAGAGAAAAAGTTCTGAGGATCGCCGATGAGCTGGGCTATCAGCCGTCGGCAAAAAAACGGAAGAACCGCAGCCGCAGCGATTCAGCGCCCCTGATCGGCGTTGTCAGCTGTCTGTCACCGGAAGAAGAACGGCAGGATCCTTATTTTTCGGCGATCCGAAAAGGCATTGAGGAAGAATGCTTTCGGCAAAAAGTTTTTATCACATCTTCTATCCATCTCGGTTCTTTTCAAGAGCATATGTTTCACGAACTGGACGGCGTGATCGTCATCGGCAGCCTGCAAGACGAGGCGCTTACGAATATCAGCGCCGCTTTCAGGCACGCGGTATTTGTTAACGGCACACCCGATCCTGCCCGCTACGATACCGTCAGCGTGGATTTTTATGCCGCAGCGCAGAAGGCGATAGAACATCTTCTGTCGCTCGGTTATCAGCGGCTAGGTTATATCGGCGGCCGGGAGCGGGAGCATACCGTCATAGACGGCGTAAACAGCAATAAAACGATTGAGGATAAGCGTCTGACCGCTTTCTTACAAATGGCCGGCGCCGAGCCGGAGCAAGTACTGATCGGTGAATACAGCATGCACGAAGGGTTCCGGCTGATGAATGAAGCCATCAAAGGCGGAAGTCTCCCTGATGCCTTTTTTATCGCAAGTGATTCGATGGCTGTCGGCGCTTTAAAAGCCTTGCAGGAAGCCGGCCTTCAAGTCCCGCGCGATACGGCGGTTGTCAGCTTCAACGGAATTGATGAGGCAGAATACGCCAGCACGCCGTTATCAACGGTAAAAGTATACACGGAAGAGATGGGCCGGACGGGTGTCAAATTGCTTCTCGACCGTTTAAACGGCAGAACCGTCCCGCTGGCCGTGACGCTCCCCACTTCATTGATTGTCAGACAAAGCTGCGGCTCACAAGAAAGGAGGTGACGTGTCCCGCAGCGTTACTATCATATTTAAAGGAGGAAAAGATGAAACGCTTACTGGCTTTGTTTCTTTCTTTTACTTGCATGATCCTTCCCGGCTGCTCGGCAGAACAGAGCGGCGCCGGAGAAAAGCAGAAAACATTGACAGTCTATTCCACAATATCCTCAGACAGCGAACGCGCCGTATTCAGAAAGTTGGCTGATTCATTCCAAAAAGAACATCCGGACATTCAAGTAAACGTTCATTTCCCAGGCAATGACTACGAAAATATGATGAGGGTCAGAATGGCGGCCGGTGACATGCCCGATCTTTTCGACACACACGGCTGGGCCAAAATCCGCTACGGAGAATATACCGCTGACCTCAGCGGCATGTCTTGGACGAAGCGGCTCGATCCGAATTTAAACAGCATGCTCAAAGACGCCAAAGGCAGAATATACGCCTTCCCTCTGAATCAGGCAAAGGACGGACTGGCCTACAACCGCACGTTATTGGAAAAATACGGAATCAAACCGCCGGAAACAATGGATGATTTTATGAAGGCACTGAGACAGATTAAAGAAAAAAGCGGCGGAACAATCACCCCCTTTTGGTTTGCCGGCTATGAGAAAAGCTCATTTGCCCAATATTACGATCAATTCGCCGCACCGCTTCTCATCACAGATCCCGCACACCGTTACAAAAAACAGCTGTTAAACGGAACCTTCCGCTGGACACACTTCACCTATTTATCTGACAAACTGAAAGAGATGCAAAAGGAAAACCTGCTCAATATAGATGCCGTGACGGCAAAACGATCCCAGCTCATTGAACTGATGGCGCAAAACAAAATCGCCTTTACGCTGCAGGGCGGCACCCTCGGCCAAGACGTCGCTCAAATCAATCCGAAGGTAAAAGTCGGCATCATACCGACCCCGGCCGTCCACAAGGGAGACGCGCCGGTTTGGATCGGAGGCGAACGTTACACGCTGGCGGCATTCAAGGATTCCCCGCGGCTTGAAGAAGCGAAACAGTTTATCGCATTTATGGCCCGACCCGAGCATGCAAAATCAATTGCCGAAGCGACCTCGCTTCCGGCCGGATTAGTGAATGTACAAACGGACATTTTCTACGCAAATGACTATAAGCGCTATCAGCATATTAAGGTGCAGCCTTATTTTGACCGCCTTTATTTGCCGAACGGAATGTGGGATGTGATGGGAACAGCCGGGCAGGAGCTGATGGCCGATATCTTAACCCCCGCTGAAATTTCAGCGAAACTCGGCAGGGAATATAAGCGGCTCCGGCTTCAATCTGATTCACGGGGAGCTGAAAAAGAATGAGTGATCTTGCAAGAGAAACCCAAGGATTTCAACATCAAAAGCCAGTAAAACCCGCGTCACTGTGGTGGATGTACGTTCCCGCTCTTGCCACGGTTTTTATTTTCATGATTTTTCCGTTTGTCAAAGGCGCTTTTATCACATTTACAAACTGGAACGGCTTCTCACAGACGTATCAATGGGTGGGGGTCACTCAATATAAAAGGCTTTTTACAGATCCGGACACGTGGCTTGTTGTGAAAAACACTTTGCTTTACGGCATCGGAAGCACTTTTTTTCAGAATATGCTCGGACTTTTATATGCGCTGCTTTTGAATCAGAGCTTAAAAATGAAGGCGCTCACAAGAACGATCGTCTACCTGCCCGTCATTATCAGTCCGCTGATTATGGGATACATTTGGTATTTTATTTTCTCATATGACGGGGGTGCGCTGAATGATGTGCTTGGCGCACTGGGAATCGGTCCTGTCAACGCCTTGGCAAGCCCTGCGGCAAACCCGTGGATTATCGTCATGATTAACACGTATCAATACGCAGGCATTGCGATGATTGTATATTTGGCGGGGCTGCAAAGCATTCCGAAAGATTATTACGAAGCCGCAAAAATGGATGGCGCTGGACGTCTTCAGCCGTTTTTCACCATCACCCTGCCTTTATTGATGCCGGCTGTCACCATCAACATGGTCATCAATATCATCGGCGGGCTGAAGCTGTTTGATGTCATTTTCGCGCTGACCGCAGGCGGGCCGGGCAATTCCTCTCAATCGATGTCGACGTTTATGTATGATTTATATTTTAAACGGCAGGATGCGGGATATGCCGCCGCCCAAGGCGTGTTTATGTCCGTCATTATTCTTGTCATCAGCTTTTCGGCTCTCGTGTATTTCAAGCGAAAGGAGACGGAAATGTCATGAAAACAGCCCGAATGCGGATTTTTACGCTGTTGGCAGCCGTTATCTCGTGCGTTCATATTGTCCCCTTTTATATTTTGCTGACCACGTCATTAAAAGCAAAAGGAGACTACAGTTCAAAATGGTCGCTGCCATCCGCCTTTTCATTTCAGAATTTTCGTGAAGCATGGGAACGTGCCTCTCTCGGGCAATCCTTTCTGAACACGATTATCATTACAGCCGTTTCCGCCGCTTTGTTAATTTTCATGGGTTCGCTTGCCGCATACCCGCTCGCTAGAAGAAATACAAAGCTGAACAAAATCGTCTTCGGCCTTTTGATTTCTATCATGATCATCCCGCCTTTGACTTCCATGGTTCCTTTATACAAGATGGTCGCTGATGCGGGGCTGATCAATACGCATGCCGCAGCCATTCTCATTAATACGGCTGCATATATGCCGCTGACCGTTTTCTTATATTCAGGGTTTATCCGCTCTTCCATTCCGAAAGAGCTTGAGGAAGCCGCCAGGATGGACGGCGCGGGATTGATCAGGACTTTTTATACAATCGTGTTTCCTTTGTTGAAACCGATTACCGCAACGGTCTGCATTATTTCCTGCGTGTTTATCTGGAACGATTACCAATTTGCGATTTTCTTTTTACAAGATCAAAAGGTGCAGACATTGACCGTGGCCATGGCGGGATTCTTCGGCGAAAACGCGAACAATCTTCACTTAGTCGCCGCAGCCGCGATTATGGCGATGCTGCCGATGGTCGTATTGTTTTTGGCGCTTCAAAAATATTTTATCTCAGGGCTGTCCTCCGGGGCGGTCAAAGGCTGAGAAGAAAAGGGAGGAATTTCTGTTGAAGAAAATTACGTTTATCGGAGCGGGGAGCACGATTTTCGCAAAAAATGTACTGGGGGACTGCTTACTGACTGAAGCATTAAACGGGTTTGAATTCGCGCTTTATGATATTGACGCTGTACGGCTGAAAGAATCCCAGCTCATGCTGGAAAACATGAGAGACCGCTACAATACGAGTATATCCATCATCTCCTACGATGACCGAAAACAGGCGCTTAAACACGCCGGCTATGTGATAAACGCCATTCAGGTCGGAGGCTATAAACCCGCGACGGTCATTGACTTTGACATCCCGAAGCGGTACGGTCTCCGCCAGACGATTGCCGATACCGTCGGGATAGGCGGCATTTTCCGTTCCCTTCGCACCATCCCCGTTTTATTTGACATCGCAAAAGACATGGAAGAGGTCTGCCCGGATGCGTGGCTGTTAAACTATACAAATCCGATGGCCTCTCTGACCGGAGCGATGCTCAGACATACAAATGTCAAAACGGTCGGCCTGTGCCACAGCGTCCAGGTATGTACCAAAGATCTGTTTGACTCACTCGGCATGGATCACGAAGGTACGGAAGAACGCATTGCCGGCATCAACCACATGGCTTGGCTTTTGGAGATTAAAAAGGACGGAATTGATTTATATCCGGAAATCAAAAGACGGGCACGCGAAAAACAAAAGACGAAACATAAGGACATGGTGCGGTTTGAGCTGATGGATAAATTCGGCTGCTACGTAACGGAATCATCTGAGCATAATGCCGAATATCACCCGTATTTTATAAAAAGCCGTTATCCGGAGCTGATAGATGAACTCCAAATTCCGCTTGATGAATATCCGAGGAGATGCGCGGAACAAATCAACAATTGGGAAACGATGAGAGACGGCATCATCAACAACCAAAACCTGACGCATGAACGCTCAAAAGAATACGGTTCGAGAATTATTGAAGCGATGGAGACGGGCCGTCCGTTCACATTCGGCGGCAATGTGCTGAATACCGGGCTGATACCGAATCTGCCGGCGAAAGCGGTCGTTGAAGTGCCTTGCACAGCCGTCAAAAACCACATTATGCCGTCCTATTCGGGCGAACTTCCGGAGCAGCTCGCGGCGCTCAACAGAACAAACATTAACACACAGCTTTTAACCATCGAAGCGGCCGTTACATTAAAAAAGGAAGCTGTATATCAGGCGGCCATGCTTGACCCGCATACGAGCGCCGAGCTTTCCATGAATGACATCATATCTTTGTGCGATGACTTATTCGAAGCGCACAAAGACCGGCTTCCGGCTTATCACTGATCATTCGCGATCCGGCCCCGGAAAGGCTGGATCGCTTTATATGTTCAGCACCAGTTTGACCGTCTGTAAGGTGTGTCCCCTAAAGTCTTCTTCAAATTCACATACCCATTGAAACCCTTTCGCTTGATAAAAGGACAAGGCGATGCGGTTCTCTTTTTCTGCATGGACATAAAGCTTTTTTACCCCGCCGGACTGCCTGATGCATTCTTTAAGGAGTGCCGTTCCTATCCCGCTTCCCTGGCAATCCGGGTCAATATAGATGGCGGTCAGCTCCGCATTTCCGTCTTTTTGAACCGGAGTGACATTTGCAAAACCGAGCACTCGCCCCTCTTCTTCTGCCACAAAGAACAGAGAATGCAAGAGCCGGCGTTCCATCATCTCATCCTGATAGGCGGATTCGAGAAACTGATCTTGAATGTGTCTGGGAATAATCCCTTCATACGTATGATGCCAGCTTCGTTCTGCGACTTGCCGGACCTGTTTGATATCGTTTGTTTTCATAGCGCGGATCATCGGTTTCACCTGATTCGCCTCCCGTTTTTTATAAAAAAAGAAGAAAAAGACGCACGTCCCTTTTCTTCTTCCACTTCAAAGCGTTATTTCTTCGGCTTTGTTTCGCCTTCCCACTCCAGCATGCCGCCTTCAACATTAACCGTACGGAAGCCCTGCTCATGTAAATACATACAAACGTTCATGCTTCTTTTTCCGGAACGGCAGATAAATACATACTCCTTGTCCTTGTCTAACGCATCCATCTTCTCAGGGATGTCCCCCATGCGGATGTGAACGGCCTGCGGAATCATTCCTTCGGCAACTTCTTCGTCTTCTCTGACATCAATCAGATACAGCTCTTCTCCCGCTTTTAATTTTTCTTCCAGTGCGGCTGTGCTGATTTCATTTATTTTCAATGTGTGACACTCCCATTCATCTTTATGGTGTTAAGTATACCAAAGCCTGCGGTGCAATTTCTATGATAGAGGCCTGATAAAAAAGCCCCTCTCTGTAGGAGAGGGGCTTCGTCCGGTCAGTTTGCCACGATATTGACAAGCTTGCCCGGTACGGCAATGATTTTTCGGATCGTTTTTCCTTCAAGCTGCTCTTTTACTTTTTCGTCAGCTTGTGCGAGCTGTTCTAATGCTGCTTTATCAGCATCAGCCGGAACCATTAATTTCGCTTTTACTTTTCCGTTCAGCTGGACGACGATTTCCACTTCATCATCCACCAGTTTTGATTCGTCATAAGCAGGCCAAGCCTCGTATGCAATCGAACCTTCGTGGCCGAGTTTTTCCCACAGTTCTTCCGCCAAATGCGGCGCAATAGGAGAAAGCAGCTTCACAAAACCTTCGATATATTCTCTCGGCAGTTCATTCGCTTTGTAAGCTTCATTAATGAAGACCATCAGCTGAGAAATGCCCGTGTTAAAACGAAGGGCTTCGAAGTTTTCTGTCACTTTCATGACCGTTTCATGATAGACGCGCTCAAGAGTTTCGCCCGCGCCTTCTGTCACTTTGCCCGTCAGCTCGCCGTTTTCCTCGATAAACAAACGCCATACACGGTCAAGGAAGCGGCGAGCTCCGTCAAGACCTGATTCAGACCAGGCGATAGATGCGTCAAGCGGCCCCATAAACATTTCGTACAGGCGGAGCGTATCTGCTCCGTGAGACGCCACAATTTCATCCGGATTGACGACGTTTCCGCGGGATTTACTCATTTTTTCATTGTTTTCTCCGAGAATCATTCCTTGGTTATACAGCTTTTGGAACGGTTCTTTCGTCGGCACGACACCGATATCGTAGAGGAATTTATGCCAGAAACGCGCGTACAGAAGGTGAAGCACGGCATGCTCCGCTCCTCCGATGTAAATATCAACGGGCAGCCATTTATCCAGTTTCTCAGGTGAAGCGAGCTGATCCGGATTTTTCGGGTCGATAAAGCGGAGGAAATACCAGCAGCTTCCCGCCCATTGCGGCATCGTGTTCGTTTCTCTTCTGCCTTTTTTGCCCGTTTCAGGATCAGTGACTTCCACCCACTCTTTAATGTTGGCAAGCGGTGATTCACCTGTTCCGCTCGGTTTGATCTCATCGGTTTTCGGCAGAATCAGCGGCAGCTCTTCCGCAGGAACGGCTGTTGACGTGCCGTCTTCCCAATGAATAACCGGAATCGGCTCGCCCCAATAGCGCTGGCGGCTGAACAGCCAATCACGCAGGCGGTATGTCACTTTTTTCTCACCGTTTTTCGTTTCTTCAAGCCAGGCGATCATTTTTTCAATCGCTTCCGCTTTATTCAGTCCGTTCAGAAAGCCGGAATTGACATGCTCTCCGTCTCCCGTGTACGCTTCTTCTTCCGTGTTTCCGCCTTTTACGACTTCTTTGACAGGCAGGCTGAACACTTTGGCGAATTCAAAATCACGTTCATCATGCGCCGGCACGGCCATTACAGCGCCCGTTCCGTAAGAGGCGAGGACATAATCCGCTATCCAGATCGGCAGCTTTTCTCCGTTTGCAGGGTTTACGGCATATGCGCCCGTGAAGACGCCCGTTTTTGTTTTCGCAAGATCCGTCCGTTCCAGGTCACTTTTCGCCTGAACTTCTTTAACATAAGCGTCTACCGCTTCTTTTTGTTCAGGCGTCGTGATGGCCTCCACAAGCTCATGCTCAGGAGCCAGTACGGCATAAGCCGCGCCGAACAGCGTGTCCGGTCTTGTCGTAAACACGGTAAACGTGTCATCAGTGCCGTCGATCGCGAAATGCACGTTTGCGCCTTCTGAGCGTCCGATCCAGTTGCGCTGCATGTCTTTAATGCTTTCCGGCCAGTCAAGTTCTTCTAAATCTTCAAGAAGCCTGTCCGCATAAGCGGTGATTTTCAGCATCCATTGTCTCATCGGGCGGCGTTCAACCGGATGGCCGCCCCGTTCGCTTTTGCCGTCAATGACTTCTTCGTTCGCAAGCACCGTTCCGAGCGCCGGGCACCAGTTGACCGGCACTTCGTCTACGTAAGCGAGCCCTTTTTCGTACAGCTTAGTGAAGATCCACTGCGTCCATTTGTAATAGTCCGGATCAGTCGTATTGATTTCACGATCCCAATCATATGAAAATCCGAGTGATTGGATCTGGCGGCGGAAATTATCTATATTTTGTTTTGTGAACTCAGCCGGATCATTCCCCGTGTCAAGCGCGTATTGCTCGGCAGGAAGCCCGAACGCGTCCCATCCCATCGGATGAAGCACATTGTATCCTTGCATGCGTCTCATGCGCGAAAGGATATCGGTTGCCGTATAGCCTTCCGGATGTCCGACATGAAGGCCGGCTCCTGAAGGATACGGGAACATGTCAAGCGCGTAAAACTTCGGCTTGTCATTCTCTTCACTGACGGCGAACGTTTTATGATCCAACCAGTAATTCTGCCATTTCTTTTCTATTTTTTCGTGCTGAAAACTCAACGTAAAAACCTCCTTCTGATTGAATACGGCGTATGTAGTCCAAGTATTGACGGGATGAGGGAGATTATATTCAGATTATTCTAAAACTAAAAAAAACTCCCTCATCCCAAAAAGGGACGAGAGATTTTTGTTTCCCGCGGTACCACCCTCGTTAGCGCGCTTTTAAGCCGCACTCACTTGATACTTTTAACGCAGTTATGCGTCAGCGGTTTTGCCGCTGCAACTCTGAGGCGAGTTCGGAAACAGACTTGATTGACTTGCACCGGCCGTCAACTCTCTGATTGCAAAATCTGCTTCTTACTGCTCCTCTTCACTGTTCTTATCGCTACCGTAATCTTACCTGTATTTTATAGAATTCTGTTCATAAGTGCAAGCAGGTTTGTATACAATGGGAATGTACCCGGAACGGGTCGTAAGCGGGGATATTATTTTGATGGAGGATTTTTTTGCTGGTGTGGTTTTGCTTCGGCCGAATCACTGTTTTGTTCTCTGACAAAATCAAAGCTCCTGAGAACAGCTTCTCCGCCGTAGCCTGCGATTATGGATAAGATGACGAGTTGAATTCCTGAATCGGGGTCAGCGGATAAGACAAGTAAGATGGAAGCAGCCATTCCGATAAAACCATCTTCCAAAAAACCGAGATAGATAAACCGCTTTGTCATTCTGGGTTTCTCCAGCCTGCCTCTCTTTTTCACATGACCGAGAACCCCCATGATTCCTCCAATTACACAAGCAATTATTACCTGATGCAGCATCTTCATCACCTTCCTAAAGCCCTTATTTAGTAAAGCGACTTCAGGCCATCCAGCCCCCTTACGAATACGATGATTTTCGATATCTACATACCGGCGATTGAGCAGGAAAGTAAAAAGCTTGTTTCTTCCATTATATGTGAACACATGATCGGTAAGCTTGATGCATTAGATTCATTTTTCACCCAGTGACAATGACCTAGTCACTTACTTATCGATGATGTGCCTTCCCCTTATATATTCAGTGTATATGAGGACAAGCCCGAATGACAAATTGCAAACTTCGGCTGCTTGAATCAGAACATATGTTATGCTACGGTTACTGTAGATTCATTTAAAAAGGGGAGAAACAATGGCTGAAAAAGCGCGCAGCTTTACGGCCAAAAGGGGGTTTTACATGGCTGACTCAAATGTATTCGGAAAATTGGAGCAGCTGGAGCTTATCAAAAAGGCGCTTGATCACGCACGCATCGGCGTGGTGATTACAGACCCCTCTCTTGAGGACAATCCCATCATATATACAAATCAGGGATTTATGGATATGACAGGCTACTCTTCCGAAGAGATATTAGGTAAGAACTGCAGATTTCTGCAAAGCAAAGAAACCGACCGTCAACAAGTCGCGAAAATAAGAAAGAGCTTAAACCAGAAAGAAAAGATCACGGTGCGGCTGAAAAATGTCAAAAAAGACGGCACCCCATTTTGGAATGAACTCAACATTGATCCTCTGTATGTTGAAGACAAGCTCTATTTTGTCGGTTTTCAAAAAGACATCACAGAGCAGAAAGAATACGAAAAGCTCCTTGAGGATTCCCTCGCAGAAATCACGACGCTGTCAACGCCGATTGTTCCGATCCGAAACGGCATCTCCGCTTTGCCGTTAGTGGGAAACTTAACGGAAGAACGATTTGATTCAATCGTGACAACTTTGACGGACATATTAACCGCATCTAAAGATGATTACTTAATTATAGACTTATCAGGTCTGGCCGAGGTAAACGAACAGACCGCAGACCGGATTTTCAAATTGCACCACCTGCTTAAATTAATCGGCACGGAATTGATTATCACCGGGATCAAGCCTTCCCTCGCCATGAGAATGAATCAGCTTGATGCCAGCTTTTCTTCATTAAAGACATATTTAAACGTTAAGGACGCGGTCAACGTGCTTCCGGTCGTATAAACAAAAAAATCCCGCCGAAACAGCGGGATTTTTTATGTCGTCATCGCACTTGGACGTTTTGTTTACTAACGGTTTTCAGGCGTTTGTCGTACAGCACCGTCGCTGCGATGCTGACAACAAGAAGCACCATCAGGATCAACAGCAGCACGCTCATTCCGTACTGATCAACCAGCACGCCGCCAAGAAGCGGCCCGATCATTCTGCCGCCCGTCGCCGCACTGTTGACGAATCCTTGGTAAAACCCTTCTTTCCCCTTAGGCGCAAGCTGATTGGCAATGGTAGGCACGGCAGGCCAGACAAGCATTTCTCCGACGGTTAAAATCACCATTGCGGTGAGGTACATCGGAAATTGCTTGGCGCTGAGAAGCACGCCGAACGAGACGATAAAAATACAAAAGCCGATGACCATCTGCGTTTTTAACGCACCGGACCATTTTTTCAAAACAACTCCTATGAGAGGCTGTCCGGCGACAATTAATATTCCGTTTACGGTCCAGAGCACACTGTATAATGAAAGCGGCATACCGATGCTTTGAGTATGTGACGCAACGGTTGTGGACCACTGAGAATAGGCAATCCACCCGAGAACATACCCGCCGCTCAATATGAGAAGCGCCGTAAATTTCGTTCTGCTGCTGACAGGCTCGTAGTCCAGGACAGAAACCTGGCTCGCATTTCCGGTTTTGATATTTCGAAACCCGAAAAATACGATAAGGAAAAACAGCACATACAGCATAGCATTGGCTAAAAACACGTACGTAAACGAGTACGCCGCAACCATCCCGCCGAGTGCCGAGCCGACGGCGACACCTGCGTTCTGAGCTACATAAATCGCATTAAAAGCTCTCCGCCCGCCTTCTTTCCATACCGCTCCCGCCATGGCGTAACTGGCCGGAAACACGATACCGGAACCGAAGCCGACAATGATGAGCAGCCAAATATAAACAGGCCATTGGTGAAACAGAACGAGTCCGAGAAGACTTGCCAATGTGATCATAATGCCGAGCATAATGGATTTGAATCCGCCGATTTTATCAAACAAAAATCCGCCGCATAAATTCCCCGCCACACTGGCACCGGAATTCAGCATCAGAACAATCCCCGCAACAGTCAGCGATTTCCCTAAATGATTATGAATATAGATCGTATTCAGCGGCCACAAAAAAGATGCGCCCGTCACATTGATAAACATTCCGATGATTAATATCTTCAAAGCGCGCGGCATACCGATCCCCCTCTCTCTATAAAAAATCCCATGAAAAAACGGAAACCGCAAGCCGCGGCTCCGTATCGAACACGTTATCATAGCACATTCATTCTATCGCCGCGGACGTCTTTTTTCAACATCAGAATCTGAAAAAAATAATGCCGGAATGTTGAAAAAATTACAAATGATTGGATTCACAAAAACAGGCCGGCCTCACGCTCTTTTCCTCAGCAGCCAAAACGGAATATACAGAATGAAAAAGCTCAATATCACCGCCGCTTCCATTGATAGAAGATACCACGGCCAAGGTCCGAAAACGTTCAGAAGCGAAGCGGTCTTCGGTTTTTTCATTAAATATAGGTAATTTGCATTCAGCACACGGTCAATAAAAAAGACACACGCCCCGTACAGATTTACGATCAGCACCGATACCCACAGCCCGCGCGCCGACGGCCTGTACCTTTCTGAAGCGGCCATGAATAGACAGGTAAGAAAAACACAGCCGTGAGAGACGAAAAACACGATGTACCGAAAATGCGGGAAAGAATACGCCCCTAAATCAGGTGTTGCCATCGCCTGTACGGCGCTGCCCAAACCGGCAAAATAGAGGAAGGCGAACAGTTTTTCGCTTTTTGTCATGACCATCAGCATCGCCAAATAGACGGAAAGGTCGCTCAGCTGCAGCGGCAGAGCTGTTTTCAGCGACCAGGCATGATGACAAAGCAGCCATATATGATAGCTGATCTGCGACACGGCAAGGAGAATGAACAGCACATAGCGGAAAACGCGATTCGGCCGCCTCTGGTTGAGCTTTTTCCGGAATACGATCACGCCCGTCCCCAGCAATCCGATGATCAACAGCGTGAAAATGTGTTCCTTGGAAAAAAGATGAAAGGCCCCTGTTTCAGATTTCAATTGAAAATATTTCTGCATAAGGCTCCCCCGCGCGAAAAAATGACGTATGTCTATTCTTTTAAAAATCGCTTTCTTCTATTCATACAAAAAAGCCTCCGCTTATGCGGAGGCTCCTCAACTTGTTTTACAATGCGGATTGAATGACCTTTTTATAGTATAGCACCGACAGCATGCCGAAGATGGAGTACAGCAGCGTATACAGCGCCATGACGATGATCATCGGCGTCCACACTTCCGTTCCGAATAAAAACCATCCTGACTGAACGGCAAAATAGCTGTGGAACAGCCCGAGAACGAGCGGAATCCCGAAATGATACGCCTGCTTCCGGCGGATGCCTTTCAGCAGATCCCCCGTTGTGAAGCCGAGCTTCCGCAATATTGTGTAATCAGCCTTCTCATCCTCACACTCGCCCATTTGTTTAAAATAAAGGATACAGCCTGAGGTGATCAGAAAGGTTAATCCCAAAAAGCCGACAATAAACATGATCAGCCCCATATTTTTCTTTTGGGTGTCAGCCGTTTCAAATTGTGAAAGCGCGCCGTCAGAATAGTGCTGCGCCTGAAACAGACCATCAGCTTTTTGGATGTCCTCTTCACGTTTGAGTGTAATGCCGAAAAACCGATTTGATTTTCCCTGGATGGACGGGTCGATATCTTTCTCGATCCGATCAAATACCTGCTGCGTGACGATAACGGTCGGCAGCCCTCCGCTTGTAAATGTATATGACAGGAGGAAGTCGTTCTTCAAGCCCTTATACGCCAGCGGTATTTTATCCGTTTTGCCGTTTATATCAATGGAACCTGACGTTTTCAGGTCGAGAAATCTTTTCATCATATCATTATATCCGGTAAACACGGCTTCTCCGTCAGAAAGCTCCGTCCCTTCTGCGTCTTTCTCGCTTATAATCGGCAGCGCCAAGCTGGACGGGTCTTGTTGAAAGCTTTTCATATCGCCGTTTATGATGTTCTTCATATTGACACCGGCTTGAATGGTCTTGATTGTTTTCACTTTGTGTTCAATTCCGTTTTTCTTCAATAAAGCGGTAAATGAGTCAGTCTCCTTTTGGTTATCAAAGGCAAAGTCCGCGGCTGTATTTTGCTCAGCCGATTTTTCCGCGGAATAGTACGAGATATAGCTTAGAGACAGCAAACCGATTGCCAGCGCCGAAAGAGTCGTAATAATCGTCAGCAGGACGGCGTTTGACTTCATCCGGAACATGATGGATGACAAAGACAGCACTTCACTGACATTCAGATATCCGCCTTTTGATTTCCGGATGAGATTTGCCAGAAAGCTGACCGAACCTTTATAAAACAGATAGGTTCCGATAATGACCGAGCCGAGAATAAACACCATTGCCGAAAACAGTTCATTCATGCTCGTAAAACTGCCTCCGAATAAATCCGCGGACACGGCATAGCCGGCGATAATGGCCGCAATACCGATAACGCCGATCGACATCTGCACCCAAGAAAGCCGTCTTATGCCGCTTTCTGACGATGACGCGGTTTTAAATAAAGACAAAATGCTTTGCCGTTTAATAAATAAGTAATTCATCATCATAATCAGCACGTAAATTGCCCCGAACACAATTAACGTCTGAACGAGCGCCTTGCTTGAAAAAAATAGTGAGACAGAGGCTTTCACACCGACTGTATGAAACAGCATCATCATACATAATTTCGAGAGAGAAAAGCCGGCAAAAATACCGATCCAAATCGATCCGAAATACAAAATGAAATTTTCTGTGCTAAGTATGCGGAAAATGTGCATTTTCGTCATGCCGATTAATCGGAATAAGCCGATTTCCCGGCCGCGCCGTTTAATAAAAATGGTGTTGGCGTATAAAAGAAATACCGACACGATCGCCACAAGCAGTACAGAGGCGGCCCGGATTGCCGCCGCTCCTTTTATGGAACTTTTCATTTCATCAAGCGCCGGATCGTATTGCATCGTGACAAACGCGAAATAAAGGGCGGCGCTGAACACCAGCGCAAAAACGTAAAGGTAATAGTTTTTCATATTCTTTTTCAAGTTCTGGAAGATCAAATGATGAATACTCATGCCTGAACTCCGCCCAATACACTTTGCGTTTTCATAATATCCTGAAAAAAGTCCGGTCTGTCCTGGCCGCCTTTATTCAGCTGTGTATACACACGGCCGTCTTTAATGAAAACCACACGTCCGGAATAGCTGGCGGCAACCGGATCATGCGTCACCATCACAATGGTGGCGCGGCGTTTTTGATTCAGACGGCTGAGTTTATTCAGTAAATCCATGGCAGCCTTTGAATCGAGCGCTCCGGTCGGCTCATCAGCAAAAATAATGCCCGGCTCGTGAATAACAGCTCTTGCGGCAGACGTCCGCTGTTTTTGCCCGCCGGAAATTTCACTCGGATACTTATGTCTCAAATCATAGATCCCAAGCTCCTCTGCCGTCTCGGCAAATCGCAGGTCTGCCTCTTTCTTAGACATTTTCGTAATGGATAACGGCAGGAGTATGTTTTCTTTCACGGTCAGCGTGTCCAATAAATTATAATCCTGAAAAATAAAGCCGAGATGCCGTTTTCTGAATTCGGCAAGCTGTTTTTCTTTCATGGATGTAATCTCCGTCTCATTCAGTTTAATGGTGCCCGCGCTCACTTTATCAATGGAGGAAAGCACATTCAAAAGGGTCGTTTTCCCTGATCCCGACGGGCCCATAATGCTGACGAATTCCCCTTTGTGAATCTGAAGATCAATTCCTTTCAGCACCTCTTGTTTATTCAGCTTGTTTCCGTAGCTTTTTTGTATATTGCCTGCTTCTAAAATCATCACGTTATGATTCTCCTTTTACATTGGTTATCTTTATTTTAAAAACAGAAACCGTTTTTTTCGTTTGATTAAGCGAACAAAAGAGAAAAGCATGTGACACTTTTGTCACACGCTGAACATGCTGACGGCATCGTTCTGTTTCGGAAACACCAAGGTAAAAACCGAGCCGCTTTCCGGCTCAGAGCGCACGCTGATCTGAATAAGAAGCGGAGCCGCGGCTTTTCGAGCCAAATACAGGCCCATCCCCGTTGACGCGTGATCACGCCTCATTCGCGTCGAGGTAAATCCCTTTTCAAAAATGCGCGGAAGATCTTTGGGCTCGATGCCGATGCCGCGGTCTTCGATATCCACATGCACCCGGCCGTTTTGTTCATAGCTTTTTACGGTAATGTCATCCGCTTCACTGTATTTAACGGCATTGCTTAACAGCTGCCTGATGATGAAGGAAAGCCATTTTCCGTCACTGTGAACGTCTGGTGAATCAAGCTGAATGTCAAACCCGATCCCTTTTTGTATACACCATGATTGCAGATTTTTAATTTCTTTGAAAACGAGCGGTCTGAGCTGAATGCGCTGGAATGATAAATCATTTTCAATAAAGGACAATCGTTTCTGGTGAAGCTGCTGGTCCAGAAGATGGTGAATCCGCAGCCATTCATACAGCAAAGGGGCTTTCAGCTGCTGTTCATCAAGGCGCTCGATCATGAGATGCATCGCTGTCAGCGGTGTTTTGACCTCGTGAATCCATGACATCAGATCGTCCTTTTCATGCTCTGACGCCGCCTGAAGATGAAGGGAGCTTTTTCTTAACTGCTCCGTCTGCCCTTCAATGCTTTCTTCAACGATAGACTCAAACGGACTGTCAGGCGCTTTAAGATAAGACATGTCTAAATTGGCGTCCCATTCTCTTAAGCTTTTATAATAGGCGGTCTCTTTACGATAGCGGAACAAGAGAAATACAAGAAACACAAGAAGCGACAGGTAAACGAAATACAGCACCGAAAAAAACGGAATAGACGGATCAATATATGCCGCAAAAAGGAGCACAGCCTGCTGCAAAAGAAACATCGCGATCCAGCTTTTTCTTTCGAGCAGAAATGATTTAATCATAAAGACCGTCTTCTTCCTTTGCGATGTATCCCTGCCCCACCTTGGTTTCAATCATTTTCCCGATGCCTAATTGATCGAGTTTTTTCCGCAGCCGGTTGACATTCACCGTCAGCGTATTATCACTGACGAAACGCTCATCATTCCATAGGCTTCTGATGAGTTCTTCCCGGCTGACGATTTTATTTTTCTGCTCAGCCAGCAGTTTTAAGATCAGCATTTCGTTTTTGGTCAGCTCGACCGAACCGTTTTTACGGCTGACCGTGTTGGTTTCTGTGTCAATGACCGCCCCGCACCATCTTTTCATCAGGGCCGGTTCTGTGCCGTATTGATGCATACGGCGGAACACCGCCTGTATTTTCGCGATTAACACATCAAAGTGAAAAGGCTTCTGAATAAAATCATCTGCCCCGAGCTGCATCGACATGACCATATCCGCGGGATGATCGCGCGAGGACAAAAAGAGAATCGGCACGTTTGATTGGGAGCGTATCATTCTGCACCAATGAAAGCCGTCAAATTTCGGCAGCTGTACATCAATGATCACCAAATCAGGCTTAATTTCGGAAAACTCCCGGATGACCCGGCTGAAATCTTTTATTCCGTGCACCGCAAATGACCAGCCCGTTAATCTCTCTTTCATCTCGTGAAACAAAGTGTTATCATCTTCTATTAACAAAATGTGAAACATGGTATCCGCCCTTTTCTGATAGATAGAGGAAAAACCGGCTGATGTCCAGCCGGCTTTTTTCCTTTACAGTTCTCTTCTTAATGCAGTCAGAACGTTGGTTTTTGTCGCTTTGCGGGCCGGATTCATACCGGAAATCACCGCGACCCCCGCACAAATGACAACTGCGATCACAACGAGGCTGAGCGGGATATAGGAGAAGGTATAATGAAGATCTTCAGCTCCGGTGTTTCCCCCTACCGCTTTCAAGATAACCGGCACAGCCAGATTGACGGCAAAACTCACTCCGTAAGAAATGATAATCCCGATGACAGAACCTAATATCCCGATATAGGCGCTTTCCATCAGGAACATTCTGCGGATGATTGACGGGCTTGCGCCGATCGCTTTCATAATCCCGATTTCCTGCGTTCGTTCCGTCACCGCCATCGTCATCGTATTGAAAATACCGATGGCAGAAATCACGACGGCGATAAAGCCGACAAAGATCAGGCCGATTTTAAAGACGAGGAAGAAGGTATTGACGCCCTTCAGCTCGGTTGTGACAGATCTGACATAAAAGCCGTCATCCGTGAGGTCATGGGTAAGCTGATCGACATGTTCGAATTTGTCCGCATACACATTGATGTTTTTTTCCACATTTCCATTCTTCAGATCCAAGAATGTTGAGAAGTCCTTCTTGAATTGATCACTTACAAAAATATTTGTATCCTCTATCCAATCTTGGGACGGTTTTTTTGTAATTCCGACTACTTTGAAGTCGTACGTTTTCGTTTTCTCAACGTCTCCGTCTTTGTTTGTTTTGGAGATGCTCAGCTGTATCGTTTTATTAAGCAGGTCTTTCGTATAGCCTTTTGGTTTTTTCACCTCCGACATGTCGCCTTGGTGATCCTTTAACTCTTTGTCGTAAGCGTCAGCCTCTTTTTTCGTCAATAGGTTCTTCGCAAAATCATAGCCGACCACGATTTCATTCTCTGTACGGGCGACCCTTCCCTGATCAAGCTCCATATTGGCTTTGACTTCATCGTTCATGTTTGTCAGCACAATGGCTGAATCTTCATTTGTTCGGTTTCCTAACGACGCTTTATTCGGTTCATACACTTGTGTTCTTTCAACGACAGACTTGACATTTTTATACTTTTCCAAGTCTGATTTCTTCACAGCTTTTCCGTTCTCTTGGCCGAGCACATTGATTTCCGTAACAATCTGCTGGCTCATCGTAATGTCTGTAATCGTTTTTTGGATGCCGAATCCGACGGACGACAGCACGACCAAAAACGCGCACGCCATTGTCGTTGCCAGCACCGTCATGAAAACACGCAGCCGGTTTTTCTTCATATTTCTTCTGATAAAGTGAATCTGATCCTTAAATCTCAACAGTAACGCCCCCTTTTAATACACCGTCATGCAGCTGGAATTTTGAATGCGCGATTGAAGCGACTTCATCGTCATGCGTAATGATGACAAATGTAATCCCGCGCTCCCGGTTCAGCTGCTGAATTAACGCAAGCACCTCAAACTCCGTTTCTGAATCGAGGCTTCCCGTCGGCTCATCAGCTAAAATAATCGACGGATTTAAAATCAGGGCTCTTGCGATACTGACACGCTGCTGCTGGCCGCCTGACAGCTCATTCGGATAATGATTCGCATGATTCTCAAGTCCGACCCGTTTCAGCATGTCCGCGACTTTTTGCTTGCGTTCAGACGGTTTGACGCCTTTTAAGGCAAGCGGCATTTCAACATTTTCATAGGTTGTCAGACTCGGAATGAGCTGAAAACTTTGAAAAATAAAACCGAAATGCCCGAGGCGGAACTGCGCCCACTCTTTTTCACTGAAGCCCGTCACATCAGTGCCATTAATGACGATACGACCCTTCGTCGGCGCTATGTATCCGGAAATTAAATTCAGAAGCGTTGATTTTCCGGAACCGCTCCGCCCGACGATACAGGCAATTTCCCCTTTTTCAACGGTCAAAGAGACATCTTTCAATACCGGAACCTCACTCTCTCTGCCTTTCCTGCCGATTTTAAATGAATGATCAATATGCTGTACTTCTATCATGTACACCACTCCCCCTTATATAAGTTTCGTTTTTTTATAGATGAAGTAATAACTGATGAAAAACCCGATCACCGCACCGATAAGCATGCCGAATATGTAACCGGTATACGAACCGTTATAAGCATATCCGCATACCCCCGCACTTCCCAGCATACTGAGCACCATGACGAGCACTTGAATGGTGCGTTCAATGTGTTTGCTTAGGATAAAATGTCCGCTTCGTTCACTCGGCATTTTCAGGAAATTCGCATAGCCGAATAGATAGAAACAAAATCCCATAATTGCGGAGATTAACAATGCGTGTTTCATGTAATACATCCATGAGGTATGGATGTAAGCGGCAGGCATGAAATAGATCAGAAATCCGCTCCAAGGGAAATCAATATCCGGCACAGCCTGCCTGCCAAAAAGGAACTCAGCGTTTAACAGGTAAATCGTCATAACCACGATCGGAAAGACGGAAACCGTGAACGCCGTGATCAGCTGCGCCGCTAAATTGCCCGTTATCGTGCCGGCAGCTGTCATTAATGCATAAATCATCAAGCTGATGACCAGCATCCCTGCGCTGAATGATTGAAAATGATGGACAGCGTCAGGTTTAAGCGCTAGAAACAACATGTCAGATAATCCGTAAGAAACAAACTGCGAGCCGGCTAACACGGCTGCTCCCAAGAAAAACTTCGTATGAAATATCCGGCTTCTCGAATACGGAAGACTCAGTGTAAACATCCTTTCAGGCCGGCCTGCTCTTATCAGAAAAAGCCCTATCATAACCGGAGGAATGAAATGCAGCCCAATCAAATTTTGATAATTGCTGTAATCGATGCTGAATGTACAAACTGACCCCGGGTACAGCTGAAGTGCACGTAAACAATCCTTATAGTGAAAATACTCATTTATAATTGCCAAAGGGCCTAAAATAGCTAAGAACCCCGCTGTAAGAAGCAGCAGCGTCTGCCGCTGCTTCCATTCTTTATAAAGCAAACCGCTAATCGGCACCTTGCCTTCCTCCAAACTGCTCATTTTCAAACAGATTTACATATGCTTTGACTTCCTGTAAACCGTAAAATAACTGATGAAAAACCCGATAATCGCGCCGAAGATAATGCCGGCTAAATAGCCGAACATCGTGTCTGTGACCCCATATCCGAAAACGCCGAAACCCATAACGGCAAAGGCAATCACCAAGATCTGCACCGGCCGGTCCAATTTTCTCCAAAGAAAGAATCTGCCGTTCCGTTCATTCGGATGTTTCAGAAAGCTGACGTAACCGATCAGATAAAAGACTAGGCTCATCACAATCGGAATGATTAAAACCAAATCTCTTTCTCTGATCCAGTCGTTAAACACATATCCAATAGGAGTTACAAATATAAAAAGACGGGATTCGATATAACTGCTGATAAAAGAAAATTGATCTCCCACACTAAAATCGAAAACGACCTCCAAATTCGCGGCCGGCAGACCGATGAGTAAAAAGGGCAGAACCGTGACGGTAAACGCCGTTAACAGCTGGGCGAATATCTGTCCCGTTAATGCGCCGGATGCCATTAACAAGGCGTAAGCCATAAAACTGATGACAATCATTCCGATTGAAAAATGATCAAAATCGTACGTATGGCTCGGTTTCAGTAAAGATATCAGCAATGACGCCGCTCCATAGCCTATCGCCTGAGGAACAACAATGACTGCCCCGCCGAGCCAGAATTTCGTCTGAAAGATTTGGCCTCTGCTGTAAGGCATGCTTAACAAAGCATCCATCGTTCCCTTTGTCCGTTCCAAGCCTAATAAGAAGACAGCAATGATGACACTCACAATCCAGCTGAAGGAAAGAAGCGACCCATTCGTATAATTGACAACGAATTCACAATCTTGAAGAGCTGGGTTATTCAAACATTCTTGATATGTTGAGTAGTTGTTATAAACCATAAAAGGGTTTGCCGCCATTAAAAGAATGCCGCTGCATAAAAACAACCACTGATTTTTCTTCCATTCTGTGTACAACAATCCCCGCGGTATCATTCCGGCCCTCCTCTCTTACACATGCTTCGTTTTTTTATAAATCACAAAATAACTGACCAAAAATCCGATCGCTCCTCCGACCAGCATCCCGGCCACATACCCTGTCATCGTATGTCCCGTCGAGTACCCCGCCAGGCCAAAACCGAGAACGGCGATTATGATCACCACAATCTGAACGGGCCGGTCAAGCTGTCTCCAGAGAAAAAAACGGCCGTTCCGTTCCACCGGCTGCCTGACATAGCAAAAGTACCCGATGGCATAAAATACAATGCTCATCACTGCCGGGATGAGTAATATATACTTGCTGGCAGATACCCAATCCGTATTAACATACATGATCGGAATCAGATATTGAAACGAATCGTTTAGGTAAGCATTGACTGATGGCATCAGCTCATGCATGCCGACCCTGAAGATAACTTCCGCATTTGTCAGCGGCAACGTAATAATCAGGTAAGGCGCTATCGACACGGTAAACGCCGTTAACAGCTGGGCGAACGTATTGCCCGTTAAGCAGCCTGCACTCGCGACCAATGTAAAAGCCAAAACACTCACAATAATCTCTCCGACGCTGTAATGGTGAAAGAAATATACGCGCTCAGGCTTTAACAGAAGAATGAGCAGCTCAGCCAGCCCGTAGCCGATCACCTGAGCGCCGGTAATGAGCGCCGCCCCGAGCCAAAATTTAGTGTGAAACACCTGAGCGCGGGAATAAGGCAGACTGAACAGCGCATCAATCGTTCCTTTCGTACGCTCCAGTCCGAATAAGCAAACCGCCAAAATGACAGCGGGCGCCCAGTTCAAGTTCAGCATTCCGCTCTCCAAAGAATTCACATAAAACTTACAATATGCTCCGTGGGTATCCAGACAGCCCTGATAGACCAGATAGGTATTTAACACTTCAAATGGATTGACCGCCGCTAAAAAAATACCGACCATCACAAGAACAGTTCGATTCTGCACCCATTCTCTGTACAGCAATCCCCTGTCTACCATCTCCGGTTCCCTCCAAACTTCGCGATGAAGACTTCTTCTAAGTTCACAGGAAGTTCGTTCCATACTTTCGGCTGCAGCTCTTGCAGAAAGTTCTTTTTCTTTTCATCGTTCTTTTGAATCAGCACCGTATAAAACACACCGGCATGGTCGAGAATCGGTATGTTTTGTTCTCTGATCTTCAAGGCGACGTCCTCTTCAAATGCCATTTGAATTTTCATGTACTCTTCCTTCATATCATCCAAGTCCATCACATTCGTCAGCTGATTTCCTTCCAAAAACCCGATCCGGTTGCACATTCGCTCAATATCTTCTAAACGGTGTGAGGTAATCAGAATGCTCGTTTCCCGTTCAGCCACTTCATCCACCATAAGCTGAAGCACGTCATGACGCGTTACGGCGTCAATTCCGTCCGTCGGTTCATCCAAAAGGATAAGAGCCGGACGTGAAGCAAAGGCAAGGACGAGCGCAAGCTGTTTTTTCAGGCCTGTCGATAATTCACGGTATTTCTTCGTTTCTGGAATGCCGTACCTGTTCATCAGCTCATTGGCGTAAGTCACATCAAAATTCGGATAGATTCTGCTTACAATCGCAACAAGCTGTTTATATGTATACTTGTCATAAAAAGGATTTTCAACAGGCATATAAATGATGTTCTGTTTTACTTTCGGATGCCGCTTTATTTCCACCTGATTAAATAAAACCGTCCCTTGATCCGGCAGCAGAATCTGCTGAATGAGCCGGAGCAGCGTTGTTTTCCCTGATCCGTTTCGCCCGAGCAGCCCGAAAATTTCCCCTTTTCCGATGGTGAGCGAAATATCCTTGAGCACTTCTTTACCGTCTATTGTTTTTGAGAGATTCCGCAATTCAATCATGATCCTTGCCTCCTTTCAGATCAGCGCTGATTTCCTTTATCCATTCCTGCAGCTTCTCCAGCTCAACTCCCGCGTAATGGGCATCGATGATGAGCTGTTTCAATTGCTCTTTTATCATCGTCATCTTCCCTTCAACCAATGTCGTTTTTGCATTCTCCGATATATACGTTCCTCTTCCCCTCAGCGTTTCAATGACACCATCGCGTTCGAGCTCCTTGTACGCTTTGCTGACTGTGTTCGGATTGGCGATAATGATCGTTGCCAATTCCCTGACAGAAGGAAGTTTATCCCCCGGCTTCATGATCCCTTTTAAACAAAGCTCTTTCAGTTGCTGTATGATCTGCTCATAAATCGGAGTTGAGCTTCTCGGATCGATTTGAATCATTTACTTCCCTTCTTTCTTTTACGAGCTGCTCTCTTTCTTTAAATGTTCTGCCATTGAAATCCGATGACGACAAGAACGGCAAACAGACTGCTGGCCAAAACCGAGGCGGCGATAATAAGAGGCACATCTTGTTTTACGGATCTTTTGTTTTTCATGAAAGTTCCCCTTCCCTATGCTTAACATTTATATGTCGATTTCATTTTTTGAGTGTTTTATGTGTATTACATCAAGTAGTACACGTAATACAATAAACACACTCAGGCCTATTGTCAATTCTTTTTTAAAAGAAATACAAAAAAACCCGCCGGGATTCCGGCAGGTTTGCTGAACCATTTGAAACGGCGCGGTCAGTAATCAAAATTACGCTGCAAAATCATATTGTTTTGCAAGGTCTGCAGCTGCAATCTCATTCGGTAAAGCTGCTCTCTTTGCTGATCATTCGCAGATAATGACAGCTTGTTTAATTCATTCACCGCGTTTTCAAGCATCATTTGCGCTTCACTGTACTCATTATCATTATAATGCTCTTGTTTCGAAGCGGTCATAAATTGTTCATTCGCAAATTCATACGCCTGTTCGCTTCTTTGGAGATGTTCATCTACTGATTGTCTTGTTGCCATTAAACAGTCCTCCTATTGATAATGTCATATCAATAGTATTTCTTATTCCAAATAAATTCTCACAAGAAATATCAGGTAATTCATACACAAGACAGAAACGGTATAAAATACGATTAAATGTATAATTTAATCAAGACAGAATGAACTCTTTATAAAAATCCTTCATTTTAGAACGATAACTTAATTCTTCTTTTATTAAAAACATTAAAATTTTTCCACATCACTCACAAGATCTTCGGTTCGCTTTAAATTGTTCACCATCAAATTATCTTTTTTGTGTAAAACACCCAGGATTCATCAGATTTTTTAGGGTCTCCAATTCATTAGACGTTCTGTTTTTATTAGCTTTAATTATCATCCCGAAACTAACACCAAGGTTATAAAACCACAACCTTTTTTAATCATCCCCATCTAAGCCTGGAACAGCTTTAAATTTTTTCAACAAACCGTTCAAAAGAGAATCGAATTTTGAAGAATTAAGATAATAGTATGTTTTATTTTGAATTCTCGTACTCTCAACTAAACCTTGCAATGTCAAAATTCTCATATGGTGTGAAATGGTTGCGTTGGTTAAATTTAGCTGTTCAGCAATCTCATTAGCATACATTTTTTTATGACTAAGTAAGATTAATATCTTGAACTTACTTTTATCCGATAAAAGCTTCAAAAAATCAATGATGTGATTAATCTCTGCTTTCTCTAATGTATTTTCAAAAATTTTATCAACTTTATAACCCAGTCCAACATAAATGTTATCTTCACTTTTCGTAATAGTTGCAGTGTAAGGTAAAAGTGTTGGATATATATTAATATAATTACAAGATAAGTATTCCTTACCTTTTAACGTACTGATTATCTTTTTTGGAAAATCCATATTTATGTTTTTTAATTGATTCATCCACTCATCTCTAAATTTAATTAAATTATAAATCGCATCGTTAAGATAACCATTCACCAACATTAATTTATTGCAAAATTGATCTACATAAGTTTTAGGAGATTTCATTACCTGAAATATGATCCACTTGAATTCGGGCTTTATATTTAGATTATTAAGCAGCTCAAATAAACTTTCCCTATCATTTAAATACTGTTGGGTAGATGTTTCGGTTTTAAGATCTCCTTGTAAATAAATTAGAGACTCTAAAATATTTTTTCTTATCTCTTCTTCTGTAACTGCAGACAAATAATTAATAATTTCAAAAAAATCTTTCGTATAAATTTGTGGTATTTTAAAAAAGGTTGTGGCTAAACAAAAAATATTTGCATTCCTAATATCTTTGTAGTCGCAAAAGCTGCCAAAATAAAAATGTAAAAACTCACTATCTAACTCTTTTATTCTTTTAAGATCATCTAGTAATACAAAATATTCATTATCTAAATTCAACCCCAATTTGGTTGTATAATCGTTGAAGAATTCCTCGTGTTTTAAGAATAGAATAGAGGATATCTTGTCAAAGAATTCTGAAACACTGTCATTAATTATTAACCGCACTTTTTCACACCCCATAAAGTCTTTTTCCACAAGGAAAACGTTGTACTATCTTCATGCCAGACATTTTACATTTTTAATATTATCAATCAAAAGGGAACTTTCAAAGAATATTCATTTCTAATTTTAAGGTATTTTCCTTTAAGCACATACCTGACTGAGCATTATCATAGCAGTTCTAGACTTATTAGGCTTGCCTCACCTCATGCTAAGTGTTCTCCTCATGTCACACTCTTCAGAAATCCTTAATCATCTCAGCTAGTTTACAGGTCAATTTTAGCTCTTATTGAGTTATTTCAAGTTACAAAATTGTTGAATTATAAATATGATTTTGAGATAAGTGGATGAAAAAAAAACAATTTATGAATAATATTGACACCTCTTAAGATTACACTTATCATGTTTTTAGATAAATATCGAATTAAATTTTAGATTAATATCTAATGGAGGTTGTAGTTTTGAATTTCAAAAAATTAATTATGTTATCTGCATTATTATTAGGTACATTCATTTCGGTAATGGACACCACTATAGTAAATATTGCCTTACCTAAGATGCTGGATTATTTTTCGAGTAACCTTTCTCAAGTAGCTTGGGTGGCTACAGGTTATACTTTAGCTTTTGCGGTTTTATTAGTAGGTGCATCAAAGCTGGCAGACCATTTTGGGAGAAAAAAAGCTTTTATATTTGGATTAGCACTTTTTATTTTGACATCAGTTATTGCCTGTTTGAGCACTTCAATTGAAATGCTTGTCACAATTAGAGTGATTCAGGGATTATCTGCTGCTTTCATTGTACCTGTTACAATGCCTATAGCTTTAGCTATCGTACCTCAAAATAAAAAAGGAATGATCATTGGAATCTGGGGTGCTTTCTCAGGATTAGCAGCTACTTTAGGACCTGTACTTGGAGGATTATTAACTGAAAATTTTAATTGGCAAGCTATCTTCTTCATAAATATTCCTTTAGGTCTGATTTCTCTGTTTTTAGCAGCATTTTTTATTACTGAGAGTTATGATGAAACAGTGAGCAAAAAAATTGATTACATGGGGATTCTTATTTTATCCGGAGCTCTCTTCTGTTTAACCTTTGGCTTTGCAAAAGTATCTGACTTAGGCTGGTCATCACCAGTAATTATCTCTCTTTTTGTAATCTCTGTATTATTATTCTGTTTGTTTTTCTTTATTGAATCTAAAATTAAAAACCCGATGATTCCCTTATCCATGCTGAAGATACGTACGTTTAGTTTCAGTTCTTTCACCCTCTTTATGCAGGGCCTTGGATTAACAAGCGGCACCCTTATTATTACTTTACTCCTCACGAATTTAATGGGAAAAACTGAATTAGAAGCGGGGTTAATTGTTTCTACATTAGCTCTATCATCTATGTTTACCTCTGTACTTTCTGGAAAGCTATCTGATAAACTCGGGGGCATTTGGCTTTCGGGTCTAGGTATGCTCGGTTTAACAATCACAACATATTTATATGGATACATACGATACGACAGTTCTATAACGTCAGTAATTATTCTGTTATGTTTGACCGGCTTAGCTTTAGGGCTTGTAATAGGACCAGCAATGAGTTCAGGGATACGGCTTATTCCTCCTGAGAAAGTAGGAATTGCCTCAGGTATTCTTAATATGATGCGGACAGTTGGACAAGCGCTAGGCATTGCCATACTTACATCTGTGCTTACAATGAACATAAATGATCACGCAGCTTCTGCAAAAAAAGAAGCCATAAAAATCGTTGAAAACAACCAGGTTTTTGATAAAAATGCAAAGAACGAGATAATAACACACTTAAAGCATTCAGACAGTAAAGGTTTCGATCGAAGAAAAAGTATTGCTGAATTAAACAAAAAAGAGGAAGAAATTCTTTCTATAACTCCGGATCCGTATAAAGAAAAGGTACAAAAAGGTTTCAATATTCAAAAGAAGGAAGTTATCGCTATCCAGAAAAAAATTTCAAATTTATATAATGAAAAAATAAGTGATAGTTTTAATAATACATTCAAAGTAGGCAGTGTAATTCTTATTTTAGGAATTATTTTTGCATTGTTCAGTGATATTTCTCCAAAACGTTTAAAACAACAACAGAAAAACCAGGTAGATATTACGTCTTGACCGTTCCATAATTGTTTCATTGTTCCGCACCATCATTCATGCTACAATTTTAGGATGCATCTGATGTGAGGGAGGCTTTTTGAACATTGAACGAGAATAACCCTTTTCCTTATTCAAATACGGAAAAACGGTACCATACATTAAATTATCATCTGCGGGAGCATTTCGGACATAAAGTGTTTAAAGTCGCGCTTGACGGCGGTTTTGACTGCCCGAATCGGGACGGCACGGTTGCACACGGAGGCTGCACATTCTGCAGCGCGGCGGGCTCCGGCGATTTTGCCGGCAATCGGGCCGATGACTTACTCACGCAATTTCACGATATCAAAAACCGTATGCACGAAAAGTGGAAAGACGGCAAATATATCGCATATTTCCAAGCGTTCACGAATACGCATGCCCCGGTAGAGGAGCTGCGTGAAAAATTTGAATCCGTCCTCAAGCTTGACGGCGTTGTCGGCATGTCGATCGCGACCCGTCCGGACTGCCTGCCGGACGATGTCGTGGAATATTTGGCCGAACTGAATGAGCGGACCTATTTATGGGTTGAACTCGGGCTGCAGACCGTGCATGAGCGGACCGCCCTTCTGATCAACCGCGCCCATGACTTTGACTGCTATGTTGAGGGTGTCAATAAACTGAGAAAACACGGCATCCGCGTTTGTTCCCATATCATTAACGGGCTTCCGCTTGAAAACAGGGACATGATGATGGAGACGGCCAAAGCCGTCGCTGATTTGGATGTGCAAGGCATTAAAATTCACCTGCTTCACTTATTAAAAGGCACACCGATGGTGAAGCAATATGAAAAAGGAAAGCTGGAGTTCCTTTCTCAAGAAGAATATGTAAGTCTTGTATGTGATCAGCTCGAAATCATTCCCCCGGAAATGATTGTTCACCGCATTACGGGAGACGGGCCGATCGAATTAATGGTCGGACCGATGTGGAGCGTCAATAAGTGGGAAGTACTGGGCGCCATTCAAAAAGAGCTGGAAACACGGGGAAGCTATCAAGGGAAGCTCTTCAGAAAGATCGGGGAGGAGACCGCCCTATGACCTTGATGCACATCCTCCCTTTCAGTAAAGAATTGCTGAAGTCCGCCGCACAGGAAGGTGATATCACGGTTGACGCGACGATGGGCAACGGACATGATACATATTTTCTGGCCGGCCTTGTCGGTGAGACAGGACATGTTCATGCTTTTGATATTCAAGCGGACGCACTCGCTAAAACGAAGGAGCGGCTCGGTGCCGACTTCGGCCCGCGCGTCACGCTTCACCATAAGAGCCATGATCAAATAAAGGCATCGCTGCCTGAAGATGCGCTCGGTCGTGTGGCTTGCGCCGTCTTTAATCTCGGCTATCTGCCCGGCGGCGATAAAAGCATTACGACAAACGGTCACTCAACCATTTCCGCGATCGAACAGCTCCTTGAACTGCTGAAGGAGAACGGGCTGATCGTTCTCGTTGTGTACCACGGGCATCCTGAAGGCAAGACGGAAAAAAGTGCATTACTGGAGTACTGCAGCAATCTTGATCAGGAAAAAGCGCGCGTGCTGAGCTACGGCTTTCTCAACCAGCAAAACGACCCGCCGTTTATTATAGCGATTGAAAAGAAATCTGCCGGCAAATAAAGAATCGGCCTGTCATAAGCGGGCCGACTCTTTTTGTGTTTACTTTTCAAGAAAAATCAATTACTATGAAATAATGGAAAAAAGCACATCTTTTAAGTGTAACATCTGGGAGGAGCGGCAGTTTGAATATTCTTCGCATCATATTTTCAAGTGTTCCCTATGTGATGTTCGTCATCATTTTATCAAGACATTTAGGATTTGAGTTCGCGAAAACCTATTACTGGTGGTTTGCTGCATTTTTTGTCATCGGGCTGATCGGCAAATTCGCAATGCACCTTGCGGCAAAAAAGAAACCGTTAAAAAAAGAGACAGCGTAAAATGCGCATGTCTCTTTTTATTTACTGTTTTGCAGCACGCCGCGTGTATAAGCGGGATTGTTTGTAAAGACACCATCTGCTTTTTGTTTCAGCATAATAGGCGTCAGCGTATGCTCGTCTTCCTTATCAAAAAACACGTGCACTTTCATCTTATTGTGATGAATGCGCTTCACGACTGCTTCATTTGCCAATTTGGCGTTGAGCCCGACTGTATCAGCATACGTTCTGATGGTTTGCAGCTGCTTATCATTTATCTCCTCAGCCTCGTTATCTTTTAATAATCGGACAAGAGGAACTTTTTTATTCATAGATCGAACTTTCTTTAAGCTCTTCCCGCTAAAAGACTCAATGACTGCTTTATGGCTGGAAATCAGCTTATGTTTTTGTAATATGTCAATCAGTTTCTTTTCCATCACCAGGCTGCCGTTGCTTTCTCTTGTCTCAATATAGTAATTGGCAGTTTGTCCGAATTTCTGTATGATTTCTTCTAATGTTAAAATCTTTTCTCCTTTTCCCGCATTCAGTTTCTTAATCTGAGCCAAAGACAGATCATCTGTCATCCCTTTACCATCTGTTGTCCGATCTACCGTTTTATCGTGAATTGCAATCAGATGGCCATCCTTCGTCTCCCGTAAGTCTATCTCAATATAATCTGCTTTGTCTTTAATCGCACGTGTATAAGACAAAGCTGTATGTTCCGGCTCAATCGCAGAAGAGCCCCTGTGCGCTATCAAGACAGGATGATAGCCGGCGGAAGCATGGATGACGGAGCAGCCTCCGGAAATGGAAAGTAATGCTATAGCCGCTAAATACTTTAATTTTTTCATAAAATTAAAGTATCATATTCTGCAGGCGCAAACAATGTTTCATTTCATACTTCACGTCATAAATAAAAAACTGCGCCGTCATGATGTACACGAGAGGCGCAGTTCACCCATTACGAACTTTTCGTCCAAGCCATCTTCTGAAATTTGCGGTAGGCTCTTCCGTTGATATAAAAGAAAAATGACGTTTTTCCGCTTGCCCTGATCAGCTTTCGCGCGAGGCGGCCCATTTCTTTTTGGCCGGCGACTTTGTCATCGGATAAATAGACGCCGAGCAGCCCCCTGTTGATCAGCCGGTGAAAATTTTCATGCGGAATGCCTTGCAAATGTTCATCCGCTTTTTCAATAAAATGCTGCAGTCTCTGCATCATTTCTTCATGAGACTGATAATACGTACAGAAATTCAGATCGCCTTCAAGCAGATCCTCTTCCTGGTCAATTAAATAATCAAGCAGTATATGCAGCCCTTGTATGTACGGAAAATAACTGCTGCGGATTTTCTCAGCGGTATGTTCGTTAAAATCAGGCTGGAATGAGTAAGCAACGAGACAGAAAATGCCTAACGTCGATCCGGCGCAGGCCGAGAATTCAAACCACTCCATTTCCGGAAGCTGTGACCGGTACTGCTCAAACCAGCCTTTAAGCCTCGGAACGCGTTCATGCTCAACGACATGCTTATGAACCTGAAGATCGCAATAATAATCACATAGCTCAAGCAAATAAGGTTTAATGATACCGTAATGTTCTATTGACCCGAGCACCCGCTGGCATGTTCTGACCAGCTCATGAAGATAACCGCCGTCATCCCGCTCCTCTCTGTACTGATAGTACGGCCTCACCTCGGCACCGACCGTCAGCGCGTCACGCATGGAGAGATGAAGCATGCGGAAGTCCTCGGGATCAAGCGAGGTGCTGCGGTCGCACAGATTGTCCAGATAATCACTGATTGTCTGATACGCGATGATAAATTGCACGCATTTCTGTTTCTGCTCTCCCGAAAGCAGGGCTAAAATGCCGCCGCCTTCACAATGAAACGATTTATCGCGGATACTTGCGGCCGCCTGCTGCCGCAGTTCGGTATTTTTAATGGAATCTGATTTTTCCCGCCACATGTTCAATTCCTGATGAACGAGCGGAAAAATTTCCCGATACACTTTTGCCATAAGGTTAAAAGGATGTTCCGGTACTGTCAACATATGCACCCCCAGCGAATTCAAATATACTGATCTGTAAAGGCTTTTGCCGCCTTAAACACAGTTTCTCTTTCCGGTTCATTAAAAATTTCATGATAAAGCCCTTCCCATTCCCGGTACGATTTATTATGGGAAGCCACACCGGAAAACCATTTGCGGACCTTCATTTTATCGACGATTTTGTCATCACCGCCCTGCATAAGCAAAAGCGGCACCTTTAAAAACGCATCAGTCGGCACCATAGCGGCATCAATGGTTTTTAAAAGCTCTCTGTACCATCTTACGGATACCTTCGTGACATATAAAGAGTCGTTTTGATCCGCTTCAATCATATCCGCATTCCTCGTTGCCATATCAGGTGATAAGCCGGAATCCACTCTGAGGGACGGAGCGAGGACGTTCAGTCCTTTAGACGCAAAATCAAGGACTTTATTGACTTTTATTTGCAGACCCAGACAAGGTGATGATAAAATGAGTGCCGTAATGCGGGGATTTCTCTGCTGCTTAAACCATTCTATCGCAATCAGTCCGCCCATGCTGTGGCCCAAAAGGAAAACGGGCGCTTCAAGCGTTCTCGCTTTATCAATCCATATATCTACTTCATCAATGTATTCTTGGAAAGAGCGAATATGCCCTCTGGCGCGGGTCGACGTTCCCTGACCGGGCAAATCGCCCATCACCACGTTATATCCGGAAGATCTCCACATTTCAACGAGCCATTTATAACGCCCGTGGTATTCGCTCGCCCCGTGGATAATGACAATGGTACCGACGGGCCTGTCTGCTTTCCAAGTCCACATGCAGTTCACCTCTTACATAAATTTAGAGAAAGAAGGATGAGACATGATAATCTACCCTTATAAACAATTTACGCCTGACATACATCCTGAAGCGTTCATTGCGGATAACGCCGTCATTACGGGCGACGTCGTGATCGGAGAACAATCAAGCATCTGGTTCTCGGCCGTCATCCGGGGGGATGTTGCGCCGACAAGGATCGGAAAAAGAGTCAGCATACAGGACTTGAGCTGTCTGCATCAAAGTCCGAACCGCCCGCTTCTTATTGAAGATGACGTCACGATCGGCCATCAGGTTACACTGCACAGCGCAATCATCAAAAAGAATGCTTTAATCGGTATGGGCTCCGTCATTCTTGACGGGGCGGAAATCGGAGAAGGCGCGTTTATCGGCGCCGGAAGTCTCGTTCCTCCGGGCAAAACCATTCCTCCCGGCTGTCTTGCGTTCGGCCGGCCCGCAAAGGTTATCCGCCGGCTGACAGAAGAAGACATACAGGACATGGAAAGAATCAGAACGGAATATGTTGAAAAAGGCCGATATTATAAAACACTGCAAAAGAAATAAAAATAGATCAGCTTTGTTTTTACTACTGTACCATTTTTCAAAATATTATTTAAGTAAAAACCATTTGCATTCTCCCGATTGTCAGGAAACAGAAGCAAAATGTTCAGGAATTTGTTTTATTCTTCCCCCGCCGGCCCGATCCTATGAAAAAAAGAGCCCATGTCCCGGGCTCTTTTTTTACGCTTTTTCGGCGAATGTCTGTCCGTTTTCCAGACCTATGTCTTTTCTTTTATGGAAACCTTTCCCGTAATAGGCGGCTAATAATATGCCGAACCAGACAGGACCGATGATGACGGCCACCCTGGTCTCTGCATCAAAAGCCATCAGCACAACGACAAAAGCGAGAAATGCCAGCGAGATATATGAGGAAAAGGGGTATAAAGGCATTTTATATTTCAGTTTTTTCCGTTGTTCCGGCTGTAAGCTTTTACGGTATTTCATTTGGGAAAGCAAAATAATCGACCATGTCCAAATCGCCCCGAACGTCGCAATGCTCGTCACCCACGTAAACACTTTCGCCGGCACCACGTAGTTCAGCAAAACGCCGATGCACAACGCGCCCGCTGAAACCAATACCGCTTTTCCCGGCACACCGCCTTTTGTGACCGTACCGTATGCTTTAGGCGCTTCATTTTGCTCCGCCAGATTGAACAGCATGCGCCCCGTGCTGAAGATCCCGCTGTTGCAGGAAGAAAGAGCCGCCGTCAATACGACAAAATTAATGATTCCGGCTGCAGCGGGGATTCCGATTTTTTCAAATGTCAAAACAAACGGGCTTCCGCCTGAACCGATTTCCTGCCACGGATAAATTGACATAATGACAAACAAAGCTCCGACGTAAAAAATGAGAATGCGCCAAAAAACAGTATCTATGGCCCGCGCCAGTGATTTTTCCGGATTTTTGACCTCACCGGCTGTGACACCGATCAGCTCAATCCCGAGATAGGCAAACATGACCATTTGAAGCGACAGCAGCACCCCTTTAATCCCATTCGGGAAAAAGCCGCCGTGGCTCCATAAATTGCTGATTCCGAGCGCAACGCCTCCGTTTCCGAGACCGAATACGATCATCACCAGACCGATCGCGATCATTGACAGAATCGCCAAGACTTTAATGAGCGCAAACCAGAATTCAAGCTCACCGTACGCTTTGACCGCCAGAAAGTTGACAGCCGTCATAATGACGAGTGCACAAAGCGCCCAGATCCATGACGGCACGTCAGGGAACCAGTAGCCCATATAAATGCCGACCGCGGTGATTTCCGCCATGCAGGTAACCACCCATAAAAACCAATAATTCCAGCCTGTTAAAAACCCGGCAAGCGGACCGAGATAATCTCTGGCATACCGGCTGAATGAGCCGGCTACAGGCTTTTGAATCGCCATTTCCCCTAATGCCCGCATAATAAAAAACATAATCAGTCCGCTGCAGGCGTAAGCGGCTAAAATCCCCGGCCCGGCAAGCTTTATGGCAGAAGCCGACCCGAGAAACAGCCCGACTCCAATCGCGGCGCCCAACGACATAAGCGAGATATGCCGCTCTTCCAAGCCGCGGTGAAGCGTTTTTTCTTTGTTTTGCATAACTCTCCCTCCCCCTGATTTTGACAAAGAAACAACAAACCGAGACGAAATAGCCAGAAAACACTTTCCGGAATCTACCCGATTAGTCCTATTATAACCTTTTTCTGAATATTGCGTAATACTTTGTCGAAAACAGAGCGGAATAGACGGTTTACAAAAAAACAATAGAAAAAAGGCTTTCGATAACATCGAAAGCCTTTTGGATTAAACGAAAATGACTTCTTTCGGCTGATGATTCAGCTCTTCCGGCACCAGTCTTTTTTCAACATTGATGCTGTGCCAGATCATGAAGATCAGCACGGTCCAGATTTTGCGGCTGTTGTCCGCTCTGTCGGCACAATGATCTTCTAGAAGCTGAAGGACATAATCCTTTTCAATATAAGCATCTGTTTCACTTTCACGAATGATGTTGCGAACCCATTCGTTCATTTCATTTTTCAGCCAGTGGCGGATCGGCACAGGGAAGCCGAGTTTTTTGCGGTTAAGCACATGATCAGGCACTACCCCTTCAGCAGCTTTGCGCAGAAGGTATTTCGTCGTGCCGTTTTTCGTTTTCAGTTCATCCGGAATTTTAGAAGCCACGTCAAACACGACTTTATCAAGGAACGGCACGCGCAGTTCCAATGAGTTGGCCATCGTCATTTTGTCAGCCTTTAACAGGATGTCGCCGCGCATCCACGTATGGATGTCAACATACTGCATTTTATTAATGTCGCTGTATGAACGGCTTTCCGTAAAGTACGGCTTCGTGACATCACGGTATGAAAGCTCTGGATTGTAATGTTTGAGCAGCTGTTTTTTCACGGGCTCTTCAAAAATCTTCGCATTACCGATATAACGCTCCTCAAGCGGTGTGCAGCCGCGGACTAAGAGGCTTTTCCCTCTCATTCCTTCAGGCATGACGGACGCCACATGAAGAAGCATTTTTTTTAGACCGGACGGAATGCGTTCAAACGGTTTAAGCGAAAGCGGTTCGCGGTAAATATTGTACCCGCCGAACAGCTCGTCCGCGCCTTCCCCGGATAACGCGACCGTTACATGTTTTTTCGCTTCTTTTGCGACAAAGTACAAAGGAATCGCCGCCGGATCTGCAAGCGGGTCATCAAAGTGCCAGACGATTTTCGGAAGCTCGTTCATATACTCCTCAGGAGAAATGACTTTGCTGATGTTTTCAATCCCGAGCGCGGCAGCCGTTTCCTTCGCTACGTCAACCTCACTGAAGCCCCGCTGCTCAAAACCGACGGAAAATGTTTTAAGGCTCGGGTGAAATTCTTTCGCAACTGAGACGATAAAAGAGGAGTCGATACCTCCGGATAGAAACGAACCGACAGGAACGTCACTTCTCATGTGAACTTTGACAGAGTCAAAGATTGCGTCTCTGACTTCTTTCACCAATTTATCTTCATCAGACTGAACAGGCTTAAAGTTCGCTTTAAAATATGTTTTAAACGCGATGTCGCCTTCCGGGCGGATCGTAAACTGGCTGCCCGGCTCGACTTTTTTCACTTCAGCGTCAAGCGTGCTCGGTTCAGGAACGAATTGGAAAGACATATATTGCTGTAAAGAAGCTGTATCAAGATCAATGCCGTTTTGAGCGGCCATTAAACTTTTTCTTTCAGATGCAAAATATACTTTGTCCCCGATGGTTGTGTAATACAGCGGCTTAATGCCGAACGGGTCTCTCGCGCCGTACATAACGCGGTCAGCTTTGTTCCAGATTAAAAACGCAAACATTCCGCGAAGCTTTGAAGCGGCTTCTTCTTTATAATGACGGTATGTCGCAAGGAGCACTTCAGTATCGGAATCTGTATTGAAAGTGTAGCCTTTCGCTTCAAGCTCTTCTCTCAATTCAATGTAGTTATAGATTTCGCCGTTAAAAATGATCCAATATTTTTCGTCTTCATATGATAAAGGCTGTCCGCCGTTTTCTACGTCAATAATACTGAGCCGTCTGAAGCCGAATCCGACGTGCTCGTCATGATAATACCCATCGCTGTCAGGACCGCGGTGAACGATCATTTGGTTCATTTGTTTGATTAGCTCTTCTTGATCTGCGGTTTGAGTTAATGGATGCTTATTAAAAACACCGACAAATCCACACATAGTATAGCCTCCATAAGTGTAATTTTCTAATTGGACCCCCTTTTTATAGACGCTTTGTTACGCCATTGGTTTCACGCTATGTAAAAATAAGCATGGCAGCATCTACAAAAAGGGAAAGCCGCTTAAGTAAGCGGCTATAAAATTATTCTCCTAGTGCTTCTTTGCGAAGCGCATCCGCCTTGTCAGTACGCTCCCAAGGAAGATCCACATCATGACGTCCGAAGTGGCCGTAAGCAGCAGTCTGCTTATAGATCGGGCGGCGCAGATCAAGCATTTTAATAATGCCGGCAGGTCTCAGGTCGAAGTTATTCCGTACGACTTCGATCAGTTTTTCTTCAGATGCTTTTCCTGTATCAAATGTATTGATGGAAATAGAAACAGGCTGTGCTACGCCGATTGCGTATGCAAGCTGCACTTCACAAGAATCAGCAAGGCCTGCTGCCACGATGTTTTTCGCTACGTATCTCGCAGCGTATGCCGCAGAACGGTCTACCTTCGTCGCATCCTTACCGGAGAATGCGCCGCCGCCGTGGCGTGCATATCCGCCGTATGTGTCAACGATGATTTTACGGCCGGTAAGACCCGCGTCACCTTGAGGTCCGCCGATTACGAAACGTCCCGTAGGGTTGATGAAGTATTTTGTTTCTTCATCGATCAGTTCCTCAGGCACGACAGGATTAATGACATGCTCTTTCAGATTGCGCTGAATCTGCTCAAGCGTAATTTCCGGGTGGTGCTGAGTTGAAATAACGATCGCGTCGATGCGGACCGGCTTGTTGTTTTCATCATATTCAACGGTAACTTGCGTTTTGCCGTCAGGGCGAAGATACGGAAGAATGTCTTCTTTGCGGACTTCGCTCAAACGGCGGGCTAATTTATGCGCCAAAGAGATCGGAAGCGGCATAAGCTCTTTCGTTTCGTTACACGCATAACCGAACATCAGGCCTTGGTCTCCCGCTCCGATTGCTTCGATTTCAGCATCGCTCATTGTGCCTTCACGCGCTTCAAGAGCCTGATCGACACCCATTGCGATATCCGCAGACTGTTCATCAATTGATGTTAAAACAGCGCAAGTCTCCGCATCAAATCCGTATTTGGCGCGTGTGTAGCCGATTTCTTTAATCGTTTCACGGACTGTTTTCGGAATGTCAACGTATGTTGATGTAGTAATCTCTCCGCTTACCAGCACAAGTCCTGTCGTTACAGATGTTTCGCAGGCCACGCGCGCGTTCGGGTCATTTTTTAAAATCTCATCTAAGATACTGTCAGAAATTTGGTCACAGATTTTGTCCGGATGACCCTCAGTAACAGATTCAGATGTAAATAGTCGACGGTTTTTACTCATTCACTTTTCCTCCTGAAAAAAGATCTTTTGCAAGACCTTCTCATATGATACGGAACTCGCTCCCTCTTAATACAATGTCATACTATATCAGAGAATGTTAATTGGCATATTTTATGAAATAAAAAAACCTTTTCCACTCGAGGAAAGGGTTTGGTCTGTGTGCCTTTCACTCTTATCGCTCAAGGAAAATATTAAACCTTGCATCAGGTTAGCACCTTGGTTTCCCACAGTGTTTTCACCTGCTTTTTTACAGAGAAACCGGTTGCTGGGCTTCATCGGGCCTGTCCCTCCGCCAGCTCGGGATAAGAGTATCCGCTCAATGAAATATCTTATCGTAAAAGGGCGGAAAGTGTCAATATGAATTAAAGCGATTACGCGCCTTTATTTCGGGAAGCAATGGAAAAACACAAACAAAAAACCGCAAATAGTATAGACTATTTTCAGATATATGTTATACTAATTCCACATTCAGCGAAATACAAATAAACCGGCAAAGGAAGGTTTTTATGAAATTAGTTGATTTAACCGCAGATCTTCAAGCATTACTTGCAAGTCCGAATGTGCATCATAATTTATCGGCTCCAAAACTTACCGAAAAAGTGATCAGCCGAAATGAAGGAACGCTGACATCAACGGGCGCCGTACGCGCCACCACCGGCGCTTATACAGGCAGGTCACCTAAAGATAAATTTATCGTCCGTGAACAAAGCACAGAAAATCAAATTGATTGGGGCGCGGTGAATCAGCCCATTTCTGAAGAGGCGTTTGAAAAGCTGTACGCCAAAGTCGTCAGCTACTTAAAACAGCGGGATGAACTGTTTGTTTTTGAAGGATTCGCAGGAGCGGATGAAAAATACAGACTCCCGATTACGGTCGTAAATGAATTTGCGTGGCACAATTTATTCGCACGCCAGCTGTTTATCAGACCGGAGACGGATGAAAGAGATCCGCAAGCGCAGCCTTTCACCATTCTCTCGGCTCCGCATTTTAAAGCAGATCCGGAGACGGACGGCACGCATTCGGAAACATTTATCATTGTCTCTTTCGAAAAGCGCGTCATTTTAATCGGCGGCACCGAATACGCCGGAGAAATGAAAAAATCAATATTCTCCATTATGAACTTCCTGCTTCCGCAGCAGGATATACTGCCGATGCACTGCTCAGCCAATGTCGGTGAAAAAGGCGATGTCGCCCTGTTTTTCGGTCTTTCCGGCACAGGGAAAACGACGCTTTCAGCCGATGCGGACCGCAAACTGATCGGCGATGACGAGCACGGCTGGTCAGATTCCGGCGTTTTCAACATTGAAGGCGGATGTTACGCTAAATGTATCAATCTGAGCGAGGAAAAAGAACCGCAGATTTTTCGTGCGATCCGCTTCGGGTCTGTTCTTGAGAATGTCGTGCTTGATGAAAAAACGGGTGAAGCGGATTACGACAATTCCTTCTACACGGAAAACACAAGAGCCGCATATCCGATTGAGATGATCGGCAATATCGTGCAGCCGAGCATTGCCGGCCATCCGCAGGCGGTCGTCTTTTTAACGGCGGACGCATTCGGTGTGCTCCCTCCGATCAGCAAACTGACGAAGGAACAGGCGATGTATCACTTCTTAAGCGGGTACACCAGTAAACTCGCGGGAACCGAGCGCGGCGTGACATCTCCGCAAACGACTTTCTCGACGTGCTTCGGTTCACCGTTCCTTCCGCTTCCGGCGCATGTATATGCCGAAATGCTCGGGCATAAAATCGACGAACACGGCGTTCAAGTCTTCTTGGTCAACACAGGCTGGACCGGCGGAGGGTACGGAGTCGGAGAACGGATGAAACTTTCGTATACAAGAGCGATGGTCAGGGCCGCTATTGAAGGCAGGCTGAACCAGACTGACATGACGGCAGACAGCATTTTCGGCCTGCGCAGTCCCGTTCATGTTCCGGGCGTTCCGGATGAAGTTCTTCAGCCTGAAAACACATGGAGCGATAAACAAGCATACAACGAAAAAGCGCTGTTTTTAGCCAATGAGTTTAAAGAAAACTTTAAAAAGTTTTCCCTTGCAGACTCGATTGCCAAAGCCGGCGGACCTCTCGTGTAATCAAAAAAGCCAAGGGCGTTTATGCCCTCGGCTTTTGTTTTTTCAGTTTGTCGAATGAAGCGACGTGAGTCTGTATGTAATGCTTGTCCGGCCGTTCGCCCATTCGAGCTTTTGGACCTCGCCGGTGCCGGATTTCTCGCCGGTTTTCGTTTTGCGCACGTCCATCGGAATATCAAGAGGATAGATGCGGTAGCCCTCTTTCTCCAATAAAAAGATATTTTCCTCTATCCGTTTTTCATTGCCTTTTGTCACAATCATGGTATTAAATTCAACAGGCATTCCCAAAATGAAAATCCCCTTTCATTCTCTTATTCTTTATTATCATATCATAAATCAGGCATCTTACCGTGTCTTCATCCATTCCGCCAGCCGCCGGACAATGCGTCTGTTTTCCTGCGGCGGAAAATAATGCGTAAAACCGCTGTAATACCAAGTTTCCACCCGTTTCCCCGCCTCTTTCAGCTTGTCCTCGATCATTCGGGCGTGTTCGATCGAAACATTCTCATCATTCTCTCCATGGATGAGCAGCACAGGGGCCTGAATGCGGTCTGCTTTTTCAAACGGCGAACGCCGTCTGTATTCATCCGGCACCTTTTTCGGCGTGCCTCCGATCACCCGCTTCATCATCCGCCGCATATCCTTCCGCTCTTCATAAGTAAGCACCATGTCGCTCACACCGCCCCATGATACGAGCGAAGCCGCTTGATGCCCCATTTCAATTGCGGTCAAAAGCCCCATGATTCCGCCCCGGGAAAAACCGAAAATATGCACCCGCCCTTCCCTGACGTTCGGATGCTCCCGAAGCAGGCGAAAAGCGGAAAACGCATCCTCTCTGTCCTCTCCCGCAAAATCTTCATTTCCCTCGCCGCCCTGGTTGCCTCTGTAATAAGGCGCAAACACGACAAAACCTTGGGAAGCGAATTGAACGATTCTTCCGGGGCGTACCATGCCGACATTTTTTATGCCGCCGCGCAAATATAAAAAACCGTCATATGTTCCCGGCTCAGCAGGCTCGGCAAGGAGCCCCTTTACCTTCAGCCCTTCTGACTCATAGCATACCGCAAAGAGGCGGACATGCGGACTCGGAGACGGGAACCTTTTCTTTTCTGCCAGCAAAACAATGAGCCTCCTTATATCATCAGTTTTTTTATTCTTTCCCAACGTGAATATGGGCACTCACACATTTTTTATACCCATCATACGATATGTAAAGCAGAAAAGGTTATTTAAACGCTTAAAACAAGGAGGTTACACCGTGAACAAATGGCTCAAAACGGGCTGCGTTTTTGTCATATGCGCCTTTTTCCTGCTCATTCTTCCGGCCTGCAGACAGGAAGAAAGTCTGACGAAGGTAAAGGTGGCGGAAGTCACACACTCCATCTTCTATACGCCTCTGTATGTCGCTGAAACAAAAGGTTTCTTTAAAAAAGAAGGGCTCCAAGTGTCACTTCAAACAACATGGGGCGGAGACAAAACGATGACATCGCTTTTGTCAAACGGGTCTGACATCGCGCTGGTCGGTTCTGAAACATCCATTTACGTGGAGGCGCAGGGAGCAAAAGATCCGGTCATCAACTTCGCGCAGCTGACACAGACGGACGGCACATTTCTCGTGTCACGGAAGGATGAGAAATCATTCAAATGGAGCGATTTAAAAGGAAAAACATTTCTCGGCCAGCGAAAAGGCGGCATGCCCCAAATGGCCGGTGAGTACGCCCTGAAAAAGAATCACATAGAACCGAAAAAAGACATTAACCTCGTTCAAAACATTGATTTCGCCAATATTTCCAACGCATTCGCATCCGGAACGGGTGATTATGTGCAGCTGTTTGAACCGACGGCATCCCAATTTGAAAAAGAAGGCATCGGCCATATCGTCGCATCCTTCGGAGAAGCTTCCGGCCAAGTGCCATACACAACCTTTATGGCAAAAGAAAGTTATTTGAAAAGCAATGAAAAGACGGCGGAAAAATTCACCCGCGCCATCTATCGCGCCCAGCAATGGGTGGAAAGCCATCCGGCCAAAGACATCGCAAAAACGATTCAGAAGGAATTTGCCGATACTGATCCGGCCATTATCGAAACATCAATAGAGCGCTATAAAAAACAAAAGTCATTCTCTGCAGACCCAGTTCTGCAAAAGGATGAATGGGAACAGCTTCAATCTATTATGGATGAAGCCGGAGAGCTCCCGAAACACATTCCGTACAGCAAACTCGTCAACACAAAAATCGCCCAAAAAGTCACCTCAGAACAATAGGAGGAACATGAATGTCTTTTTTACATGTGGATCATGTAACACATACTTATTTCTCGCTGAAAGAAAAGACAACCGCCGTGAAAGATATACATTTTCAGATTGAAAAAGGGGATTTCATCTCCTTTCTCGGGCCGAGCGGATGCGGAAAAACAACACTCCTGTCCATTCTGGCCGGCCTTATCACCCCTGCGCAAGGCCGGGTGCTGATTGAAGGAAGCGTGCCGAACCATAAAGAACACCAAATCGGTTATATGCTTCAACAGGATTATTTATTTCCTTGGAAATCAATTGAGGAAAACGTGCTGCTCGGTTTACACATTTCAAAAACATTAACAGAAGAAAAAAGAGCTGAAGTTCTCAGCCTTCTGCCTAAGCTCGGATTAATCGGCGTTGAAAAAAAATACCCGAAAGAGCTGTCAGGCGGGATGCGGCAGCGGGCGGCACTTGCCAGAACTCTTGCGCCGGACCCGGGCCTGCTGCTCCTTGATGAACCGTTTTCCGCGCTGGACTTTCAAACGAAGCTTTCTTTAGAAAACCTTGTCTTCAGAACATTAAAGGATTTTCAAAAAACCGCCGTGCTCGTCACCCACGATATCGGTGAAGCCATCGCCATGAGCGATACGATCTATTTATTTTCGAATCAGCCGGGCACCATCCACCAAATATTCACCGTGCCTAAGGAGCTCGCGGCTTTAGATCCGTTTGACGCGCGTCAGGATCCGGCCTTTCAGCCGCTGTTTCAAACCATATGGAAGGAGCTGAATTCCCTTGAAAAACAGCAGCGGCACGATTGAACAGCTTCATCAGCAGTTTAAGAAAAGACACCAAAAAGAAAAGCTCCGGATCCGTGCGTATCAGGCCGCCATTTTCATCGTATTTTTTGCCGGATGGGAAATATCGAGCAGGGCGGGCTGGATCGATCCGTTAATCTTCAGCTCACCCTCCGCCGTTTGCAGGCTTTTAGTTGAAAAGATTGCGGACGGATCCCTTGCGGCGCACATCGGCGTTACCTTAGGCGAAACCGTTCTCGGCTTTTTGCTCGGCACGCTCCTCGGCACATGCCTCGCCGCTCTGTTATGGTGGTCAAACAGGCTCGCCCGGGTTTTAGACCCGTACCTCGTCATTTTAAACGCGATGCCGAAGGTCGCACTCGGACCGATTCTCATCGTGGCACTCGGACCGAATTTCACAAGCATTGTCGCCATGGGAGCAGTCATCAGTGTCATTATCACGACAATCGTCGTCTTTACGGCTTTTCAGGAAGTGGATGAAAACTATATTAAGGTGATGAAAACCTTCGGAGCGAAAAAAAGCATCATGTTTAAAGAAGTCATTCTGCCGGCGTGCGCCCCCGCGATTATTTCCGCGCTTAAAGTGAACGTCGGTTTATCCTGGGTCGGTGTCATCGTCGGCGAGTTTCTCGTTTCCGAAAAAGGTCTGGGCTACATGATCATTTACGGATTCCAGGTCTTCAATTTCACTCTTGTGTTCTTAAGCCTTCTGATCATCGCGATTTTTGCAACATTGATGTATCAGGGAGTCGAACTGTTAGAAAGAAAATGGACGAAAGGAAAAATATAAAAAAGACCCGTGCGTAAACGCCGGGTCTTCGTTTTTATGATTGAAATACGCCGTCCTCTTTCAGCTTTTTCAGACTGATCGGAAGCACCGAATCTTTCATAATGAAACTGAATTTTTTATTTCGGGGGAGATTCTCCGGCAGTTCGCTGAACAGCACCGGCCCCTTTGTTTCAAAATAGTCAGCCTGTTTTTCAAGCTTTTCAATATCGGCAAAATAAATATTCTTCACGATTACCTTTTCCCTGCCGAGAACTTTATACTGTCCGACGTACTTCAGATGTCTTACCGCGGCACCGGTTTCTTCTTTCACCTCGCGCAGGGCCGCTTCCTCCGCACATTCCATCGGCTCCACTTTTCCGCCCGGAAATTCAAACCCCCGGTCTTCATGCTCGGTCAAAAGCCACTTATCTCCATATCGGCATATGACCCATACGTGCTTCGGGCTGTCTGAAAAAGGCTGGTGTTCAAAGGAGAGCTGAACAGTGTTCTGATAATAGTCTTTAAACTCGTACATGTTTATCCCTCTAATCCGTTCCTTCATATCTTCCATACATCATACCACAGTTGCGTTTGTTCGGAAGCCCTTTATCAAAAATTCAGAGGAAAACCATCATACCCGCTAGTATAGCCTCCTTTGAAGCAAATGTTACGGTTTGCGCTTGAATTTATTTTTCAGGGTATCCAATAGGTCGACGAGCACCTGCGGAACCGGTATGCCCAGCGAGCTTGCCGTAATCACGATCTGAACCGATTCGTATAAGATATAAAACATGATAGCCAAATTACGGATGGCGCCTTCGGTATGAAGCAGCTGGTCAAAAAAATGGCAAACTGAGACTAATGCCAGGGTCACGATTTTTTTGACCAGCCGCGCAAAAAGCTTTCTTGCGCTCAGCTGCTGCAAAAGAGATTCTTTTAAGCTTGTACTGATAAACTCAATCGCCATGACCGATAGCAAAATCAGAAACGAATACTGAAAACCTCCGAAGAAAAACCCCGCTGCCGACACGATCACTGCAAAAAACGAAAAGATGCCAAAGTCTTTGCCCACTTGATCCAACATCCTTTCACAGAAACGGCCTTACATTATTCTATGAAAAGTGAATGGAACGGACTGGATTTTTCAGAAAAATGGACAACACCTCTCTTCGGCAGCCAAATAAAAGACCGAGTGCTTTATAGCCCCGGTCTTCCCTTGTTGATTATCCTAAATACGCTTTCAGCATCCAGTTATGTTTCTCGATATTCTGGTGAATGGCAAGCAGCATATCACCGGTCGTTTCGTCTCCTACCTCATCTGCGAGGTCCATGCCGCTTTTCAGCTCTTCCGCAATGACAGTGAAATCATCATAAATGTTCTGTACCATTTGTTCTGCGCTCTCATTGCCTTCCGCTTCTTTTACAGACGCTGTCTTCAATGATTCCGTCATTGTGCCGATCGGCTTGCCGTTTAATGCCAGCAGACGTTCTGCCAGATCATCAATATATGTAGCCGTTTCGTTATACAGCTCCTCGAACTTTTCATGCAATGTGAAAAAGTCCTTCCCTTTGACGTACCAATGATAGTTATGTAATTTCACATACATGACCGTCCAGTTTGCAACTTGCTTATTGACTGCATCCAATAGTTTTTCTGACATGCCTATCTTCCTCCTTTGGTTTACTATTGATATACCCTATATATCGTGTGTTAAAACATAAATTTTTAGCCCTTGATTTTACGGATGGAAAATATGTTATGATTTGTTAAAAAGGAGGGATTTCATGCTGCTTCTTCTGAGCTTCGGCTTTCTTATCGTGCTCGCCGTGCTGCTTTTATCCATCTGGTCGACTGTAAGAGCTTATAATGTAAAACATACGATTGACCCGCCGGAGGACGCATCAAAAGGCTTGACGGATAAAAAAAATCCTTAATGATGATGCGTCTGTTCCTTATGGCCGGAGGAATCATCGGCAGCTTCAGCATCCCCGACACGCACTTTTACAGTCGGCATATTATGCTGCTGTTTTGCCGTTACGTGGGATTGAACGGTATACACACCCTCTTCATCAAATTCAGTCCGCAGGTGATACGCCCCTTTTTCCTCCTTGGCCTTGCTTGTTTTGCTGCTGCCTTTTTTTCCTTCTTTCCATACTTCAAACATGACTTCATCCGCATCCGTGACACGCTTGCCGCCGTAAAAAACCTCCGCCTTGTATTCCGCTTTTTCATGCGGTGCTGCCGTTTCCGGTCCTGTAAGCTTGACCTCAAGCGCTTTAGGCTCCTCATCCGCGGAGGTTTTGTCCGAATTACCCCCGCAGGAAGATAATAGAAATACCATACCGCACATACCTGCCAATACAGCCCGTTTCATCCCATCACTCCTTTATGTTTGCTTCTATTTTAGCAAACGCTTACACACAAGGTGTGACATTTTTTAGAAATATGTAAAAAAGCCTTTTTGCATGTCAGCAAAAAGGCCTGTTTTTTATCCGAACACTTTCAGCAAATCTTCTTTATCCTGTGACAGCCAGAAACGCATCAGACGTTTCGCGCCTTCTAAATCATGAAGTTTCGCCTGGCCGCACTGTTTTTCGTTGGCCGCCGGAATCTCCGTAATATCGATGGCTTCTTTCAGCGTAGCGTCAAGCAGGTCCACAATTTCTTCCGCTGTCGGCTCGCCGCTGACAACAAGATAATAGCCTGTCTGGCAGCCCATCGGTGAGATATCTATGATGTCGAAGTGATCGTATTTCTCAGAATGTGTGCGAATCGTAAACGCAAGCAAGTGCTCAAGCGTATGAATCGTATCCGGCTTCATCGCCTGTTTGTTCGGCTGGCAGAAGCGAATGTCAAACTTATTCACGACGCCGTCTGTTCCGACTTTATGCACTCCGCAATGTCTTACATACGGAGCCACAACCGCATTATGGTCAAGCTCAAAACTTTCTACTGAAGGCATAATGGCACTCCCTTTTTTTCAGAATATGCATCCATTATAACACAGTTTTCCGATAAGAATTGTGGCGGAAGCTTTTCAATCTGAAATTTTTTTTCTATACTAGCATCAGAAAGGTGGTTTTTTGATGAAAACCATAATGATTGCGTTCATCCGCGGATACCAGAAGTTCATCTCTCCGCTGACACCCCCGTCATGCCGCTTTTATCCGACGTGTTCACAGTACGGAATCGAAGCCGTCAAGACTCACGGCGCATTAAAAGGCGGATGGCTGACACTGAAGCGGATTTTAAAGTGCCACCCTTTTCATCCGGGCGGTGTTGATCCCGTACCGGACAAAAAACAAAAACATTAGTCCATATGCTGGTAGCCGTCGATCACCAGATCAAGTTTACCGGTTTCAGGATCAATCACCAGACCGTGCACCGGCACATTGTCAGGGAATAGCGGATGGTGTTTAATGACGTTTACGCTGTCTGTAACACTCGCTTCTACTGAATCAAAGCTTTTCAGCCATTGATCAAGATCAACTCCTGAGTGCTTCAGCATGTCAATCCGCTCTTTCGGAATACCGCGGTCGATAATTTTATCAAGCATATCCTCGCTGTTGATTTTGCTCATGCCGCAATCATGGTGGCCGATAACGCAGACTTCATCGGCGTTTAATTCGTATACGGCCACTAAAAGGCTGCGCATGATACTTCCGAACGGGTGGGCGACAAGCGCGCCGGCACTTTTAATAATTTTCACATCGCCGTTTCGCATGTTCATCGCATGCGGAAGCAATTCTACAAGACGCGTGTCCATACAAGACAAAATCGCCATCTTTTTATCCGGGAATTTAGATGTTTGGTATTTTTCATAATCTTTGTTTTTAGTGAACTGCTCATTAAATTGCATGATATCGTTTAGAAGACTCATCTTGGTGTTTCCTTTCTGCTTTTTTATTCACAATATAACATAAGACGGGTCAATTCGTCACTCCCCGCACGAGATGACAAAGTGCTCAATAAATAAGACAAACCCCATTGGGCTTGTCTTATTTCCCCATATTGTATTTTTTGTTGAACTGTTCGACTCTCCCGCCTTTTTCGTTGAATTTTTGGCGGCCTGTATAAAACGGATGCGTATCTGAGCTGACTTCTACTTTAATCAGCGGGTATATTTTTCCGTCTTCCCACTCTGCCGTTTCCTCTGACGTTTTCGTTGAATGGCTTAAAAAGCGGTAGCCGCTGTTCACATCTTGAAAAATCACTTGATGGTTATCCGGATGAATATCTTTTTTCATGCTGATCTCCCTTTCACAAATCGTAATAATTACGTTTTATTTTAAACCTTAAATAACCGCTTGTCAATCATATATGCCCTGATCCCTTGGTTTCTAAACCCTGCACATATATGGAATCAGAAGAATAATCTAATCGCTTCAGCAAATAATATAACCACATTACATAAAACGGTAATTTAGAAAGGCGGTTTATGATCGTGGATGATTTAGTGTTAGCCAGAAGCCTGTTCGGGACAACCATGGGCTTTCATATTATTTTTGCGACGCTTGGTGTCGGCTTGCCTCTGATGATTTTAATGGCTGAATTGATTTATCAGAAAACAAAAGATCCGCATTATGCCATTATGGCGAAAAGGTGGACGAAGGCGCAGGCTGTTTTGCTCGGCGTGGCGATACCGACCGGAACGATCGCGGGTACACAGCTTGCCCTTTTGTGGCCCGGATTCATGGAAGTCATCGGCAGGGTGATGTCACTCCCGTTTCAGATTGAAATTTATGCTTTCTTTATCGAAGCGCTGTTTATGTCCATTTATGTCTACGCCGCTGACCGGCTGACTCCGGCGATGCGCATCATTGCCGTTATTTTCGTTTTGATCGGCGCCGCGGCATCCGCCGTCTTAATCACAAATGTTCACGCATTTGAAGGAACGCCGGCCGGCTTTAAAATTTTAAACGGCAAAATCACTGACGTCGAACCTTGGGCAGCGTTTTTTAATCCAAGCTTTTTCACCACCGCGGGCCATGTCGTACTGACGGCTTTCATGACCGGTGCATTTATCGTTGCGTCAGTTGCGGCTTATAAAATGCTGAGAACGAGAAAACAGGAGCAGGTATACCGCTTTCACCGAAAAGCGCTGCTGCTCGCCTTAACGATCGGCGGAATCTTTTCCATTCTTGCCTCTTTAAACGGTCACGAGTCAGCCCAGCTTCTTTACGAATACCAGCCTGAGAAGCTTGCGGGCGCAGAAGGGCTGTTTGAAACTAGATCACACGCTCCGCTTGCGATCGGGGGTTTTACTGACGCAAAAGAAGAAAAAGTAAAATGGGCGATAGAAGTACCGTGGGCTTTAAGCTTTTTGGCTGCAAACAGCTTTGATACCGTCGTCAAAGGATTGAACGCGTTTCCGAAAGACGAGTGGCCGCCTTTATTCATCCATACACTTTTTAACGGAATGGTCGGCATCGGGATGCTGCTCATTTTGTACTCAATCGTCGGCATCGTCTGGAGAAAAATTTTAAAGAAAGACAGCTTTCCGACTTGGCTTTTGATTTTATTTTTAACCGCAGGACCGCTTAGTCTGATCGGAATTGAATTCGGGTGGATATTCGCTTGTACGGGGCGGCAGCCATGGGTGATTTACCATCTCTTGAAAACGTCTGATGTCGTCACGACAACCGGTTCAATCGGTTTGCTGTTCATCCTGTTTACGGTCGTTTACGCCATTTTGGCAGCCGCAGTCATTTATGTGCTGCTTTATTATTTCCGCAAACATCCTGTTGAAGAGGATGTAAAAGCGGCGGAATCCTAACAATAGAAAGGGCTGAATTGAAATGGACATTACCATGGATGCTCTCATTGCGATATCAATCGTATGGGGCTTCGTGTTTATCTACGCGGTCATGGCAACGATGGACTTCGGAGCAGGCTTTTGGTCGATGATTTATTTAAATAGAGAACAAACAAAGGCGACAAACATCGCCAACCGTTATTTGTCCCCGACATGGGAAGTGACCAACGTCTTTATCGTCGCGATCGTTGTCGCCCTATTCAGCTTCTTTCCAGGGGCAACCTTCGTGCTGGGAACCGTTTTATTGATCCCGGGGAGTATTATTTTGCTGCTTTTGGCCATCCGCAGCGGCTTTCTCGTCTTCTCCAATACTGCGAAGGAAAGAAAAATCATGAGATATATCTCCGGAATTTCGGGCTTCATTATTCCCGCTGTTCTGATTTTGGTCCTTCCGGTCACACACGGAGGATTTATTGAGAAGACGGGCGGCGTGTATCACCTGAATTTGGAAAATGTCTTTACAAGCCTTAATGCGTATGCGTTTATCGGCTTTGCCATTTTAAGCACTTTATTTTTATCTTCACTGCTTCTGGCCGATTTTTCAAATGTTGCGGAAGAGGAGCATGCGTACCGCATCTACAGACGGAGCTCTTTACTAACAGGGCCGCTGTCGCTTCTGTTTGCCTTCTTCATTATGCTGACATTACGCTCTGAAGCCGGCTGGCTGTATACGGGGATGATGAAAGACAAGACATGGCTCATTCTGTCTGTCATTACATTTATCATTGCCGGCGTGGCTCTGTTTTTGCCGAATAAGCGCTTCGGCCGCAACCTCGGCAAACCGAGAATCGCCATGATCGCCATTGCGCTTCAATACTTTCTGGCAAGCTATGCATACGGACGGGCGCATCTTCCTTATATGATTTATCCGGATATTACGGTCATGTCAGGATTTACGGAGCCGGCAACCTTCAGGGCGCTGTTTATGACGTATATCGTCGCTTTCATCATTTTGTTTCCCGGGTTTTATTTCTTCTGGAAGCTCTTTATGAAAGACAGACGTTATATCCGCCAGGAGGAATAACAGAAATCAAGGCGGCTCATACTAATGGCGTACCTTTTATCTTGGAGGGGAGCCAGCATGGACCAAAAAATTCTGTGTGAAGTCAATAACTGTTCATATTGGGGCAGAGGAAACAAATGCACGGCCGACGCTATTTATGTGGTCAGCCATACAGGCGAAACCGCTGAAAAAAGTGAAGAAACGGATTGCAAAACCTTTAAACCGCATGATTTATAAAAGAAAAGAGCTGTTTTATACAGCTCTTTTTAATTTCCGCGCCGCAAGCCTTTTTGAAATCAGCCCTTGAGCCGGAGAAAACAGAAAGGCCAGCAGAAAAAACACGCCGGTCATCGCAGCCATCGCACCTGAAATTGACACGTTGAGCCATGTGGCGGCGCCATATCCCAATACGGCTGACAGCCCGCCGATACCCGCGCTGATGAAAAGCATGGAAGAAAGGCGGTTTGTCAGTAAATAGGCGGCTGCAGGCGGTACAATCAGCATCGCAACGACTAAAACCGCTCCCACTGAATCAAAAGAAGCAACCGTCGTAAGCGACAGCATACCCATCTGCACATAATGAATGACCAGGACAGGAATGCCGATGGCTATCGCCATTTCCGGGTCAAAGGCGGCGATTTTAAATTCTTTATAGCAGCAGACAATCAGCAGCACATTGATGATAAGCACAGATAAAATCATCCAAAACGCTTTAGGGCCGATATCAGCGCCGAACAGCTGAGCTGTATTCCACGGAACGAAAGCAATTTCTCCCATAAGCGAATGTTCTATATCAAGATGTACATGTTTGCCGTATACAGACAGCAGAATGACGCCGACCGCAAACAAGGACGTAAAGACGACACCGATAGCCGCGTCAGACTGCACGCCTTTACTGTGCAGAAACTGTACGAAAAAAGCCGTCAGCAGCCCGGATGCCGCAGCTCCGATAAACATCGGAATTCCGTTAAGGGCTCCCGTCACAAGGAAAGCGCCGACAATTCCGAGCAGCACCGTGTGGCTGATCGCGTCAGCAAGCATCGCCATGTTTCTCAGCACAAGAAAAGTGCCGATTAACGCGCAGCTCACGCCGACTAATATTCCCGTTGCGATAATCCACGCTTCATAACTCATTGTAAGCGCCTCCTTTCTCCTTTTGAAGTGATTCATTCGGCATTCGCCCGTGCAATCGTAAAAGCTGCAAAAGCTTTTCTTTCAGTTCTTTCGGCAGAAGATCCGGATGAAATTCGTCCCTGGCGGCCGTTTCTATACCGGCCAGTTCCGTTTCATGCATGAGGTAAACTTCATACATGCGCTGTGATAAGACAATTTCGTATCCCTTCGTCAGCCCTGCCTCCGTCATCCGCCATTGTTCGGCTCCGCTGCGCTTGAGGTATCCCTTTTTCTCCAGTTTCCTGATAGGGCGCTCCCATTCTTTTTTCAACATCTGCCCGGTGACTGAGGTTTCATTCGTTTGTTCACTCATTTCGTAAATAGCTGAGAGCGTTTGTTCAAAAGCGGTCTTTTTTCTCAGCCGGAAAAGTTTAACCGTCTTTGACACCAGTCCGCGATCCGGAGCGAATAATAGAGAAAACAGAAAAACGGAAGCCGCGCTTAAAATAATTAACGGCCCGGTCGCCATACCGTCCGTCGTCGTACTTAAAAGCGTTCCCGCCACACCGGATAACCCGCCGATTAATCCGGACAGCACGATCATGACCGTTAAACGCTCCGTCCAATACCTTGCGGCGATCGCCGGCGTAATAAGCATGGCCGCCATTAAGATGACACCGACCGTCTGCAGCCCGATCACAACCGCACAAACAATTAAAAAAACCAGCAGTCCGTTCAGAAACCTGACAGGCAGTCCCGCCCCTTTCGCAAATGCCATATCAAATGTGATCAATTTAAATTCCTTAAAAAAGACGGCGCACAACAAAAGCAGAACGGCAGAAATGACTCCGATGATGACAATGTCCTGTTTAACGAGTGACGCCGCCTGACCGAATAAAAAAGAATCAAGCCCGCTCTGGCTTCCGGAACCGAGTCTTTGAATATAGGTCAGAAGAATAATGCCGATCCCGAAAAACACGGACAATACGATGCCGATCGCAGAATCCTCCTTCGTTTTTGAATGCTCCGTGATGTTCTGGATGCACCAAGTTCCAGCAAGCCCCGCGGCAGCCGCTCCGATCAAGAAGAACAGCATCGTCTTTTCTCCGGCAATGAGAAACGCAAGACATACTCCGGGCAAAGCCGAATGAGCCATGGCGTCGCCGATCAGACTCTGCCTCCTGAGAAGCACAAAGCTTCCCAGCACGCCGCTTGCCATGCCGAGAAGCAAAGTTCCCGCCAACACCCATTGGGTATTCGGTTCCTGAAGCTGAAGCCATATATGATGCAGCGCCATCAGCCCGTTCCCCCTTCGGCCAGGAGGTGATCTTTCAAAAATGCAAGCCTTCCTCCGTACGTTTTTTGTAAATTTTCGATTGTAAACACGTGTTCAGTCGGTCCGAAAGCAATCTTTCTCATGTTCAGCAGCAGCATCCAATCGAAATACTCCTTTGCCGTCTGCAGGTCATGATGGACGACGAGCACGGTTTTTCCTTTTTGTTTTAATTCCGTCAACAGCGTGATAATCGCCCGCTCCGTAGCGGCGTCAACTCCCACAAACGGTTCATCCATAAAGTATATATCCGCATCCTGACATAAAGCCCGGGCCAGAAAAACCCGCTGCTGCTGGCCTCCTGAAAGCTGGCTGATCTGCCTTTTGGCATAATCAAGCATACCGATCTTATCCAAACAGGCTTCAGCAAAATCAATATCACGTTTTTTCGGACGCCTGCACCAGCCGATATGCCCATATCTTCCCATTAAAACGACATCCAGAGCGCTTGTCGGAAAATCCCAATCCACAGAACCGCGCTGCGGAACATAGCCGATCCTCTTCCGCTCCTTTTCTGATGATTTCCCATAAATAGAGACCGTTCCGGAGGCGCTTGGCGTTAATCCTAAAACAGCTTTTATCAACGTTGATTTTCCGGCTCCGTTCGGCCCGATAATCCCGATCAGTTTTCCTTCCGGCACCTGCATGGTGACGTTCTGCAGGACCGGTTTTTTGTGATAGGCTACCGTCACATTTTCAATGCTGACAGGATACACGTCATTCTCTCCCTTCCTGTTTATTTTAATGAGCTGACAATCGTATCTATGTTATGGGCGAACATACCGGCGTACGTGCCCTCTTTTGTCCCCTTTTCGCCCATGGCATCTGAATACAGCCAGCCGCCGACCGAAACATCATGACCTTTTTCTTTGGCGCCCTCAACAACCGCGTTTATTGACTTTTTCGATACGCTGCTTTCCGTAAACACAGCTTTAATTTCCTTATCCGCAAGCAGACTGACAAGCTTTTGAACATCTTTCAGTCCGTAATCAGAGTCAGTGCTCAGCCCTTGAAGTCCTCTGACCTCAAATCCGTATTCCTTGCCAAAATACGCAAAGGCATCATGTGCTGTAACTAGTACACGGCTTTTTTCGGGAATTGTCCCGATCTTTTCTCTCGATTTTTTATCTAAAGATTTCAAATTCTCTTTATACTCTTGGGCGTTTTTTGTAAAGTCGTCTGCATATTCCGGTTTTGCTTTTTTTAATTGCGCTTCGATTTCGTCAACGGCATACAGCCATAACGGAATGCTGAACCATACATGCGGATCATACATATTCTCACCCGCTGGAATCAATTTCTCCTTCGGTATTGATTCAGCCACTGCTGCAGACGGTTTTTGCCGGCTGATTTTCGTTAACATATGCTCCATTTTCCCTTCTAAGTGAAGTCCGCTGTATAAAACAACATCCGCCTCCGTTAATTTTTTCGTATCTCCTTGTGATGCTTTATAAAGATGCGGGTCGACTCCAGGCCCCATCAGTGACGTCACTTCAACATGGTCTCCGCCGATATGTTCAGCGGCGTCAGCCACCTGAGAAGTGGTAGCCGTAATCGTAAGCTTTCCTTTTTGTCCGCCTGAAGATTCAGAGCTGCATGAAGACAATGCAAAACAAATCATCAGCACAGACGCCATTACACTGCTTCTTTTCATATCCGTCCCCTTTCCTTTGTCCCGTTCTCTTTTAAATGTGATGTTGATGTCAGTCTTATGACAATTCTTTATATTTAAGAACAAATGATTGATACAGGACAAAAAGTTTCCTTTGTGCAAAATTATCGCACACACTCACATTTGTCAAGTGTCCGCTCATTAAAAAAACCGGCTGATACAGCCGGTTCAAACGGGGGAAGGGGTGATGATGAACAGTTTCAATATAACAGCAGCATACAGGCAGCTCAACTCGCTGAAATGTCTTTTTATCAGTTGTTTGTCGTAAAAACGTCCATTTGGGTGACGTATTTTCTCATTATTTCCTGATTGACTTCGACACCCAGTCCGGGACCGTCCGGAACAGAGATGAACCCCTCTTCGATATGGATGTCGGGAGTGACAATATCCTCCTCCCAGTATCGGTCTGATGAGGAAATATCACCTGGTATCGTAAATTGCGGCAGCGAAGCAAGCGCGACTGTCTGCGCTCTCGAAATGCCGGTTTCAAACATTCCGCCGCACCAAACCGGCATGTGATGCTCTCTGCATAAGTCATGTATTTTTAAAGCCTCTGTCAGGCCTCCTACACGCGCCGGTTTTATGTTAATGATTTTACAGCTCCCAAGCTCAATCGCCCGCCTTGCGTCATCATATGAGCATATGCTTTCATCAAGGCATACCGCGGTTCTCAAGTGTTTCTGCAGGTGGCGGTGATCGACAATATCATCTGCCTGAAGCGGCTGTTCTATCATCATGAGCTGGAATTCATCCAACTCTTTCAGCCTGCTGATGTCTTTCAGTTCATATGCCGAGTTGGCATCCGCCATCAGCGGTACGTTCGGAAAACGGCTGCGGATGGCTCTGACCAGATCAACGTCATGGCCGGGCTGAATTTTTATTTTTATACGTTGATAACCTTCTTTTACGTATTGCTCAATTTCCCGAAGCATCTCATCAGCCGAAGCAAGACCCACCGCCACGCCGGCGGGCACTTTATCTCTTTTGCCCCCTAAGGCTTCTGCGAGTGATATCCCTTTTTTCTTGGCATATAGATCCCACACGGCTGATTCCAGCCCCGCTTTTGCCATGCGGTTTCCTTTGAAACGCGCGAGACTGTCAGGCACCTCTGACGGATGGAAAAACTCGCGGCCTACGACATTCGGGATGAAAAAATCTCTCAGCATATGCGCGCATGTCTGAATCGTTTCTTCTGTATACCACGGAGAAGAAAACGCCGATACCTCCCCCCAGCCGGTTCTCCCGGTTTCATCGATCGCTTCCACGATCAAAAATTTACGGTCCTGCAGCGTTTCAATACTTGTTTTAAACGGTTTTTTCAGCCTCATACTTACATGATAAAGGGTGATTTTTTCAATCTTAATCATGACAATTCTCCTTTACGAAGCTCATTCAGCCGATGTCTCATCAGTTTATTGGACGCGTTCCGCGGGAGCTCGTCAACCGCGAAAAAAGCAGCCGGTATTTTATATTTTGCAAGCCGCTCACGGCAAAAGGCGGTCAGCTCCTCAGAACTGACAGAAGAAGTCAGCACGAGAAAAGCATGCGGCACTTTCCCCCACTTCGGATCTTCTGCTCCCGAAACACCGGCCTCCGCTACAGCCGGATGGGCAAGCAGCGCCGCTTCCACTTCTGCCGGGTAGATGTTCTCTCCGCCTGAAATAATGAGGTCCGACCGCCTGTCCAGCACGTATAAAAACCCTTCATCATCCAAATAGCCAAGATCGCCCGTTTTAAACCATCCATTATGAAAAGCGGCCTGGTTTGCGTCGTCACGATGGTAATACCCTTTCATTACATTCGGGCCTTTCACCGTAATTTCACCGTGTTCAAACGGCGCACAAGGGTTTCCGTCTTTTTCAATTCTAATTTCGCATGAAAACAGCGGTTTACCGGCCGAGCCGAGCTTGTCCATGCTGAATTCCGGAGAAAGCGTGACAATCTGTGAGCAGGTTTCAGTCAAGCCGTAAGATTGGAATACCGGAAATTGTTTCCTGCGGCATTCTTCAAGGAGCGGCAGCGGTGCCGGCCCCCCGCCAAGCAGAATGCAGCGCAGTGATTCAGGACATTGTTCAGTTTCCGCAAGCAGGCCCGAAAGCATGGTCTGCACCGCTGAAATGATCGTGACCTGATGGCAGCTGATGCTGTCAAGCACATCGGTGACAGAAAATTTTTGATGAAGCACGACAGGCATGCCGTAAATGACCGACTTAAACAGCGCAGACAGACCGCTGATATGAAACAGCGGCAGCGCAATAAGCCAGCGGTCCCGCTCCGTGACCCCCAGATTCAGCGCAGACGATACAGCGCTGGAATAATGATTACCGAAAGTCTGCTGCACCCCCTTCGGCCTTCCCGTTGTTCCTGACGTATACATAAGAGTCGCCGTATCATCAAGCGTTACATAAGCTTCAGGTTCAATGTCACCCGCCTCTTCAGCCTGCAGCTCGTCCACATCTGCGGCGGCAACCGCAGATTCATATTCTTCACGGCAAAAACCGTCCTCCGTCAATAAAAGCTTTGCCTGTGAATCTTCGAGCTGAAACAACCGTTCCTGTTTTGAGAGTTTCGTATTCAACAGCACAGCTTCCGCCCCTAATAAGAAGCAGGCGTGAACGGCATAAACCATTTCCGGTCTGTTAGAAAGCAAAATCGCGGCACGGTCTCCTTTTTTAAGCGAGCAGTATTTGGACAGCCGCGCGGCCATTTGTTTAGAAGCATGATATAATTCTCTGAATGTCATCTGTTTGTTTTCAAATATGAGAGCGATTCTCTCTGGTGTCAGCTGAGCCCTTTGAATGAGCCAATTCGGCTGTTCTGTCAGCATGTTATCATCTCCGAGGTAAAAGTACTTTTTTTGAAAAGAAAACAGCTTGGACCAGAGCGGCTCAAGCTGTTTCGTAGTTTCATCTGATCACGGAAAACGAGGGAATTGACCGAAATCGGGACTGCGTTTCTCTTTAAAGGAATCGCGGCCTTCTTTCGCTTCGTCAGTCGTGTAATAAAGAAGCGTTGCATCTCCTGCAAATTGCTGAATTCCGGCGAGGCCGTCTGTATCTGCGTTAAATGCCGCTTTAAGGAAACGAAGGGCTGTAGGGCTTTTCTCAAGCATTTCTTCACACCATTTAATTGTTTCCTCTTCAAGTTTCTCTAATGGGACAACCGTATTGACAAGCCCCATGTCGAGCGCTTCCTGCGCGTTGTATTGACGGCACAGGTACCAGATTTCACGGGCTTTCTTATGTCCGACGATACGCGCCAGGTAACCTGAGCCGTAACCGGCGTCAAAGCTTCCCACTTTCGGTCCGGTTTGGCCGAAAATCGCATTATCGGCCGCAATCGTTAAATCACAGACGATATGAAGCACATGGCCTCCGCCGATGGCATAGCCTGATACCATCGCTACGACCGGTTTAGGAATAACACGGATCAAACGCTGAAGATCAAGCACATTCAGACGCGGGATCTGATCGTCTCCGACATATCCGCCGTGACCGCGGACTTTTTGGTCTCCGCCTGAACAGAATGCTTTATCTCCCGCTCCCGCAAGAACGATGACACCAATATTGGAGTCATCACGCGCACAAGCAAACGCGTCAATCATTTCTGATACCGTCTTAGGAGTAAATGCGTTATGTACCTCCGGGCGGTTAATTGTTATTTTTGCAATACCGTTATACGTCTCGTACAGGATTTCATCGTACTGACGTTCACTTTTCCATTCTGCAGCCATTGATATGACCTCCTTCATTTTTGCCTGAGTCCGGCCGAAAAGCTATTTTCTTTATGCTTTACAAGCCGTATAAAAACTCACTTACTATCTTACCAAAAATTCGCGGCTGTTCCACATGTACCGTGTGCCCCGCCTGTTTGACAACCTCTATTTTACTTGATGGGAGCAGGTTATGCACCTTTTGATTAATAGCGCAAAACTTTTCATCCCATTCACCGCATATGAGCAGGACGGGCGCCTTGATGCGGTGTAATGCCTCCCACCAGGAAGGCTGTGAGCCCGTCCCCATTCCGAGCAGGCTGCCTGCAAGTCCGGACGGATTATTTTTCAGCCTGCCGGCACGGATGGATGCCTTTACGCTGTCCGGCAGAGAAAGCTGCGTGGCAAACAACGGAATGCTCTCCCAATAATCGACAAACGATGTTATACCTTCCCGCAATATAAAGTCAGCAAGCTTCCGGTCTGACTGAATCCGCTTCTTGCGTTCCTGAAGCGTGCTCAGGCCCGGGGTTGTACTTTCCAAAACAAGCGCTGACACCCGATGCGGAAATGCCTGTGCAAAGGAATACGCAAGTCTCCCCCCCATAGAATAACCAATAAGTTTCACTTTGTGAAGTTTTAATTGATCAAAAACGGCGGCAAGGTCCGCAACCTGCCGGCTCGTAGTATACCTTGCCGCTTGCACAGGCGCGTCTGTCTCCCCGTGACCCAGGCAGTCAATCATCACCATTCGTTCGCCGGGAAACATGCCGCGTAAAAACATCCATGATTCTTTGCTGCCCGTAAATCCATGCAGACAAACAATAGCTTCAGACGATTCGTGTCCGCTATCAGCAGCCCGATAGCATACACCGTCTGCCGTTTTAACAGTTACAGTTTCCATTCTTTTTTCACTTCCCGCACTGCGGCCTGCAGCAGATCGCGATGGAATTGAACTCTTGATGTCCGATCTGTTTTCAGCTCGATTATATGAAGTCCGGGCTTGTCCGCCTGCGGCTGATACGCATCCTTAAATGCTTCCCATGTCTCAGGGCAAGTATACGTCCCGCCGTACAGTGCGGCGGCATGCCGGAAATCAAGACCCGTCGGCGTACCGAACAGTTCTTCAAAATGAGTCTTATCAGATGCCTGCGGCAAAAACGAGAAAATCCCGCCGCCATCATTGTTTATTAAAATAACCGTAAGCGGAATTCCAAGTTTTTTAGCCGCTAACAGCCCGTTTAAATCATGGTAAAACGATAAATCTCCAATTACAAGCGTGACAGGAGCTTTTGTACCCTCACAAAGTCCCATAGCCGAGGAGACAACTCCGTCAATGCCGTTAGCGCCGCGGTTGGCATAAACACGGAAGGAACGATCTTGTTTTTCAAAGAACGTATCCACGTCGCGAATCGGCATGCTGTTGCCGACAAAAATCGAACTGCCTTCAGGGACAAGGTGCTGAAGCTGACGATATACATTTCCTTCAAATGATAAATCATCCATGTTCGCGGCCTGTAAATGACTCCGGAACCGGTCATTGACAAATTGCCATTTCTCAAGCCATTCGGACGGCCGTTTTCCGGTTTCAGCTGAACGGACCGCTTCCAAAAACACCGACGGATGGCAATGAATCATATGCGCGCCGGCCTGGGTGGGATCTCTCCATCCTCCGTCTTCATCGACGATAAACTGCTCAATGGCAGGATCATCTCTGAGCCATAAAAAGAGCGGTTTGGAAACCGGCATCGGACCGAAGCGGATCACAGCGTCAGGGCGCAGCGCCTCTTTTATTTCTTCATCTTTTAAAAACGAGTCATAAGCATCAATAATCAGCGTCTTATCATGCTCCCCGTTTCGGAGGTTTGAAAGCGGATCAGCCAAAATCGGGAACTGATGCATCTCGGCAAGCGCGATGATTTGCTGCTTTTCTGCTTCACCGTGAATTTCGCCGCAGACGATCATACCTCTTTCGGTCCCCGCGAGACGCTCTGTAATATGACAGAGAGAGTCTTGAGCAGCTGACTGAATCCCTGTTGTGACTGAGACGTGCCGCCCCTTTCTCATTCTTTCAAAAGGTCCGGCTGATAAATCCGGCATCAAAGGCTCTCTGAGCGGCACATTGATATGGACCGGCCCCATCGGGCGCTTCCCGGCTTCACTTACGGCTCTGCCGGCCAATGTTCTGATATAGCTCAGCATTTGAGGATTTTCTTCAGGCAGAGCCGAGTCTGTGAAAAACTTAACAAAGTTACCGAACAGAAAATGCTGGTTAATCGCCTGAGGCGCCCCCACTTCCCTCAATTCATGAGGCCGGTCAGCAGTCAGGACAATAAGCGGCACTCTTGAATAATGAGCTTCAATCACGGCCGGATAGAAGTTAGCCGCTGCCGTTCCTGACGTACAAATCAGCATGACCGGACGCTGGCGGGCTTTTGCAAGACCGAGTGCGAAAAAACCTGCGGATCGTTCATCAATCTGTATATGGACTTGAATATCCGGATGGGCCGCCGCCAAAACCGCCAAGGGAGTTGACCTCGACCCCGGGCAAACAACTGCATCGGTCACACCCGATAGAGCGAATTCATCAATAAAGCTTCCGATATAATGTGTAATCGGGTTTGTCAAAGCCTTTCACCTCCTAAAGCAGAGATCATCGGCTTTAGTTTAATTTGTGTTTCTTCATATTCTGATTGCGGATCTGAATCTTCAACAATGCCGCAGCCTGCGAAAAGCCGCGCACTTTTGCCTTCAATCAGCCCTGATCGGATAGCCACGACAAATTCTCCGTTTTCCCTGCCGTCCACCCAGCCGATCGGAGCCGCGTACCATCCGCGTGTCATCGGTTCAATATCAGCGATAACTTTAATAGCTTTCTGCTGGGGAGCTCCGCCCAATGCCGGTGTGGGATGCAGCTTTTCAATTAAATCAAACAGCGAAGCGGACGTTTTAAGATAGCCTGTGATCGGCGTATATAGATGCTGAACACTTTTTGTTTTATATAATTGCGGACCTGCAGGCTTTTTCACATCGCTGCAGCTCGACAAGAAAGAATCGTGTATCATCTGAACCACAAAATCATGTTCCGCGAGATTTTTTTCGTCATGCAGCAATTCCTTGCCGAGACGGTCATCTTCTTGTTGATTTTCTCCGCGCTTAATTGAACCTGCCAGACAGGTGGACATGACGTCTTTGCCGGATTTTTTGATCAGCCGTTCCGGTGAAGCGCCGACAAAGCATTTATCTCCCTGCTCAATCGCAAAAACATAGCTTGTCGTTTGGTCTTTCAAAAGCTTACGGACAACGCTCTCTGCCGGAATAGGCCCATCATATGACAAAACGACTTCCCTTGCCAGCACGACTTTATCATATTGATTTGCTTTCATATCATTTGTTGCTGTTTTAATGGCTTCAAGCCAGTTTTCCACATCAAGTTCTTCCGCTTTTGTTAAAACAGGATATTCTTCATACTCAATTGAAGAAACTGAAAAAGCTTCCGAATAAGATTTCAGACGTTTCAGCGTATCTTCTGCCTGATTACCGTCTGCTGCCCATTGATTGACGGTTAAATAATCACCATCTGCCGTCTTTGTCAGCATGAGTGAGGGGATAAAGAACAGCCCTTCTTCGAACCCGTTCCATTCGTCTCCTCTCTCTTCAGCGGGATTAAATGAAAAACCGCCGAATAAGACAGGGCCGACCGCGGTATGCGCCGCCTCTTCTTCTTCATGAATATGAAAAGCCATCTTTTTAAAGCGCTCCCATTGTTCAAAAACGTCGTGATAACGCTTTCCATTTTTTTCATTCGATTGGAACAGCGCTTCTGTGCCAAGACCGACTATTGTTAATTCACTACCGGGTTCTGACCAAAAAAATCGTTTGCCTTTATATTTTTTTGCTCCGTCTTTGAAAAATGATAGAGGGTCTAAAGACGCAATACGTCTTGAATAGCTCAATAAGACAGCATGGTTGACTTGTTTGGCTTTATGTAATGCATGATCTGCTTCCTCTCGGAACGTATGCTGCACCGTTGTCACCATGAGACATTCCTCCATAATCCGTTAAATGCTTTTAATACAATACACCTGTGATGACTTTGTGTCAAACACACAGATTTGAGCACGACAAAATGCCTGCATTTCTTATTATAAACCTTTTTGCGCAAATGAATAAAGAAACAAACTTGAATTTTCTTTCCCCACTCTCGGCAATCACTGTATCCTTTTACTTCCTCATGGGAAAATGACTATTTTTATCCACCATTTTTCTGCGCAAAAGCGTTCATACTAACAGTAAGCATCACATAGAAACGAGGGATTGATGTGCTTACAAACGAACAGATCACACACTTAAAAAAAGAATTGGAAGAAGCCAGACATGATATTTTAAGCCGCTTTAAAGAAAATGATCAATTTCAGTTAACTGATGAATTCCCGTATCAGTCATCCGGCGAATTGTCTTCCTATGACAATCATCCCGGCGATCAGGCGACCGAATTATACGAGCGGGAAAAAGACCTGGCTCTGCTCGACCATGAACGGGAGCACCTTCGCGACATTGATTACTCTCTGAAACAAATTGAAAACGGCACATACGGCACATGTGAAGTCAGCGGCAAGGACATTCCTTATGACAGACTTGAAGCTCTGCCGACGGCTACGACATTGGCGGAATATTCCTCGCAGGATGCCGTTTCCAAAGACAGGCCGATTGAAGAGGAAACACCGTTCGGACAGTTTGAATTTGATGATGATGAATCAATCCGGGCGGCTTACGATAGTGAAGATGCTTATCAGGATGTTGAGGAATACGGAAACTCAGAAACGCCTCAGGATTTAGAGGATCCTCCGCTCAGCTATGGGGATATGACAATGAACTCAGAAGAAAACATCGGCTATGCTGAGGATTATGAAAACTTTATCGCGACAGATATTACCGGCAAAAACATTTCCGTGTATCCAAGCAAAGCACACGAAAAATATGAACAGGAACTTGACGAAGAAGGAATTATGACGACATTCGGCGATCTTCATGCTGATTAAAACCCCGGCCTGCCGGGGTTTTTGAATACAAATAAATGGTTTGCTGCATTTTCACACTGAAAACTCATACACTTAATGGTGCATGAACCCTTTAAAAGGTTTAATATTTTCAAAAAAGGGAACTAATGTATTGACATTGAATGGCGGAGGGAACAAATGAAAAAGAAGTATATCGGTGCGATTATTGTATTTATCATTACATATGTCTTGTTTTCTTTAGCGGGGGTTCTCTTTCCCATCGACCGGGAATGGTATGACGCGCTGCAAAAAACCGACTGGACGCCGAGCGGATCAGTGATCGGCATCATATGGGCGGTTTTGTTTGCGCTTATTTCGCTCTCAGCAGCCTTGATATACGCAAAGTTTTCATGTAAAGAATCCAAAGCTTTTTGGGTGATGCTTCTCATCAATTATATCGTGAATCAAGGATTCAGCTATTTTCAATTCACACAGAAAAATTTGCTTGCTGCATCTATCGATTGCCTGCTTGTGGCGCTGACAACACTCATTCTGTTGCTCATTGCCGGTAAATACAGTAAAGCTTCAGCCTGGCTTCTGGTTCCTTATTTATTATGGAGCGCTTTTGCCACATACCTGTCTTTTACCATTTACGCTATGAACGCATAATAAAAAACCTTGCATAGTATGCAAGGTTTTTTTAATGACCCGTACGGGATTCGAACCCGTGTTACCGCCGTGAAAGGGCGGTGTCTTAACCGCTTGACCAACGGGCCTTATGGCGGAGAAGGAGGGATTTGAACCCTCGCGCCGCTTACACGACCTACACCCTTAGCAGGGGCGCCTCTTCAGCCACTTGAGTACTTCTCCGTATGGCTCCACAGGCAGGATTCGAACCTGCGACCGATCGGTTAACAGCCGATAGCTCTACCACTGAGCTACTGTGGA
>NZ_JAANHO010000015.1:0-59789 GCF_011800725.1 Bacillus sp. EKM208B
ACACGGAAGTTAAGCTCTTCAGCGCCGATGGTAGTCGGGGGTTTCCCCCTGTGAGAGTAGGACGCCGCCAAGCTATCATTACGGTAAAGGCAGCTCATCATGAGCTGCCTTTTTTGTGTTTTTTTGCATACGTTATATAATATGAGAAACGTAACGATATGCCTTTTTGCAAAAGCAGGTTTTATGCTTGTGCAAAGTGGAAATAATAGAGATAGAGCGATACAGTTGAAAAATTTTGCGAAACACCTTATAGTAAGATTAAAGTCAAATATAGTCAAAGTCAATAAAGGAGGGGGTTGAGTGGGACATAATATTTCTGACATCATTGAACAGTACTTGAAACAAGTATTAGATCAAAATGGCAAAGAAATTTTAGAGATCAAACGCAGTGAAATCGCTGATAAATTTCAATGTGTTCCTTCCCAAATAAATTATGTCATCAACACCAGATTTACAAGTGAAAGAGGATATATTGTTGAAAGTAAACGGGGAGGCGGCGGTTATATTCGTATTATCAAAATTAAAATGAATAACGAAGTCGTCCTCATCAATAATATTATTTCGCAGATTCATACCCACTTGTCCCAGGCAGCCTCTGATGACATTATTCTCAGACTGTTAGAGGACGGAGTTATTTCGGAAAGAGAAGCTAAAATGATGGTGAGTGTAATGGATCGTTCAGTTCTATATATTGATTTGCCCGAACGGGATGAGCTAAGAGCCAGAATGATGAAAGCAATGCTCACATCTTTAAAACTAAAGTAAGCGGGTGAAAAGATTGATTTGTCAAGAATGCAATGAGAGACCGGCCACTTTTCACTTTACGAAAGTTGTTAATGGAGAAAAACAAGAAGTTCATATTTGTGAACAATGTGCAAAAGAAAATAGCGATTCATACAGTATAAGTGGAAACCAAGGGTTCTCGATTCATAATTTATTATCAGGGCTGCTGAATATGGAGTCTTCATTTCAAAACACCGGTTCTCAAATGTTCGGCTATTCAGAGCAAGGGACAGCTTGTAAGAAATGCGGTATGACGTTTCAGCAGCTGAGAAAAACAGGGCGTTTCGGCTGTGCGGAATGTTACGATACGTTCTACAGCCAAATTACGCCGATCTTGCGAAAAGTTCACAGCGGGAATACGGTGCATGCCGGGAAAATTCCAAAACGAATAGGCGGAAACCTGCATGTAAGACGGCAAATGGAAATGTTAAAAAAAGAACTTGAATCTTTAATACACCACGAAGAGTTTGAAAGAGCAGCGGAGGTCAGGGATCAGATCCGATCGTTAGAGCAAAAATTAAAAAGTAAAGACAGTGAGGGGGAACAAGGGTAATGTCGCTCAAGCATTTTATTCAGGACGCACTAAGCAATTGGATGAAGCAAAAGGGACCTGAAAGTGACATTGTACTCAGCAGCCGTATACGGTTGGCCCGAAACTTTGAAAATATAAAGTTTCCCGCCCGGTATACGAATGAAGAAGCCTCATCCATCATTCAGCAATTCGAAGATCATTTTTCAGGAAAAGAACTGCCTGATATCGGTCAATTTCATTTAATCAGAATGAGTGAAGCTCAGCCTTTGGAAAAACGGGTTCTGATGGAGAAACATCTGATCAGCCCGAATTTAACTGAATCCCCTTTTGGCGGCTGTCTGCTTTCTGAAAATGAAGAAGTCAGCATTATGTTAAATGAAGAAGATCATATCAGAATTCAATGCCTCTTCCCCGGCTTCCAGCTTCTCAACGCCATAAAAGCGGCAAACCAGGTTGATGACTGGATTGAGGAGAAAGTGGATTACGCCTTTGGAGAGAAGAGAGGTTACTTAACAAGCTGTCCTACAAATGTAGGGACGGGACTAAGGGCTTCAGTCATGATGCATTTGCCGGGCCTTGTATTAACTAGGCAAATGAATCGAATTATACCGGCAATTAACCAATTAGGTTTAGTTGTTAGAGGAATTTACGGTGAAGGCAGCGAAGCATTAGGAAATATCTTTCAAATTTCAAATCAAATCACACTCGGAAAATCAGAACAGGACATTGTAGATGATTTAAACAGTGTGGCTGCCCAGCTGATTGAGCAGGAACGTTCAGCCCGAGAAGCGCTTTACCAAACCTCGAAAATTGAATTGGAGGACCGGGTATTCAGATCTTACGGTGTTTTATCCAACTGCCGTATGATTGAATCAAAGGAAACGGCGAAATGCCTTTCTGACGTTCGGCTGGGGATAGACCTTGGAATCATCAAAGGGCTATCAAGCAATATACTTAATGAACTGATGATTTTGACACAGCCGGGTTTTCTCCAGCAATATTCGGGCGGTGCATTACGGCCGAACGAAAGAGACGCGAGAAGAGCGGCTCTTATCAGGGAAAGGCTGCATTTAGAAATGAGTGCAAATAGACAGGAGGATGATTCGATATGATGTTTGGAAGGTTTACAGAGCGAGCTCAAAAGGTATTGGCACTGGCACAGGAAGAAGCACTGCGCTTAGGCCATAACAATATTGGAACTGAACATATCTTATTAGGTCTGGTTCGTGAAGGAGAAGGGATTGCAGCTAAAGCACTCCAAGCACTCGGACTCGGTTCGGATAAAATTCAGAAAGAAGTGGAGAGCTTAATCGGACGGGGACAGGAAATGTCTCAAACGATTCATTATACGCCAAGAGCAAAAAAAGTCATTGAGCTCAGCATGGATGAAGCCAGAAAGCTAGGACATTCTTATGTGGGAACAGAACACATACTTCTCGGACTGATTCGTGAAGGAGAAGGCGTGGCGGCGAGAGTTCTGAATAATCTCGGTGTCAGCTTGAATAAGGCGAGACAGCAGGTGCTGCAGCTTCTGGGAAGCAATGAGACGGGATCTTCTGCATCTGGTACGAACAGCAATGCAAACACGCCGACGCTGGACAGTCTGGCGCGTGATTTAACTGCGATTGCGAAGGAAGACAGTCTTGATCCGGTTATCGGCCGAAGCAAAGAAATTCAGCGTGTTATTGAGGTATTAAGCCGCAGAACGAAAAATAATCCCGTTCTTATCGGAGAACCGGGTGTCGGTAAAACTGCGATTGCTGAAGGCCTCGCACAGCAGATCATCAATAATGAAGTGCCGGAAATTTTACGTGATAAACGTGTAATGACATTAGACATGGGTACGGTTGTAGCCGGTACGAAATACCGCGGAGAATTTGAAGACCGCTTGAAAAAAGTAATGGATGAAATACGTCAGGCCGGCAATATTATTTTATTCATTGACGAACTGCATACACTGATCGGAGCGGGGGGAGCAGAAGGTGCGATTGACGCATCGAATATCTTAAAACCTTCACTGGCCCGCGGAGAGCTTCAATGCATCGGTGCGACAACGCTTGATGAATACCGTAAATATATCGAAAAAGACGCGGCTCTGGAGCGCCGTTTCCAGCCGATTCAGGTGGATCAGCCGTCAGCCGATGAAAGCATTCAAATTTTAAAGGGGCTCCGTGACCGCTATGAAGCGCATCACCGCGTATCCATTACCGATGAAGCGATTGAAGCGGCGGTAAAATTGTCCGACCGTTATATTTCTGACCGCTTCCTTCCGGATAAAGCGATCGATTTAATTGATGAAGCCGGTTCAAAAGTGCGTCTCCGTTCTTTCACAACGCCTCCGAACTTAAAAGAGCTTGAGCAGAAACTCGATGAAGTTCGCAAGGAAAAAGACGCTGCCGTTCAGAGCCAGGAGTTTGAAAAAGCGGCTTCCCTTCGTGATACGGAGCAGCGCCTGAGAGAACAGGTGGAAGACACGAAAAAAACGTGGAAAGAAAAACAAGGCCAGGAGAACTCCGAAGTTTCTGTAGAGGATATTGCGATGGTTGTATCCAGCTGGACCGGGGTGCCCGTATCTAAAATTGCCCAAACGGAGACAGATAAGCTTCTCAATATGGAAAGCATTCTGCACTCCCGCGTCATCGGCCAGGATGAAGCTGTTGTAGCCGTTGCAAAGGCTGTCAGACGTGCAAGAGCCGGTCTGAAGGACCCGAAACGCCCGATTGGTTCATTCATCTTCTTAGGCCCTACAGGCGTTGGGAAGACAGAGCTGGCACGAGCGCTGGCGGAATCCATTTTCGGTGATGAGGAAGCGATGATCAGAGTGGATATGTCCGAATACATGGAGAAACACTCGACTTCACGTCTTGTCGGTTCTCCTCCGGGATATGTCGGCTATGATGAAGGCGGCCAGCTGACAGAAAAAGTGAGAAGAAAACCTTACTCTGTCGTATTGCTTGATGAAATTGAAAAAGCGCACCCTGATGTGTTTAACATTCTCCTGCAAGTGCTTGAAGACGGACGCTTAACTGATTCAAAAGGACGCACTGTGGATTTCCGCAACACGATCCTGATTATGACGTCAAACGTCGGAGCGAGCGAGCTGAAACGCAACAAATATGTGGGCTTCAATGTGCAGGATGAATCACAAAACCATAAAGACATGAAAGACAAAGTCATGGGAGAGCTGAAGCGTGCCTTCAGACCTGAGTTTATCAACCGGATTGACGAAATTATCGTCTTCCACTCCCTTGAGAAAAAACATCTTACAGACATCGTGTCGCTTATGTCTGATCAGTTAACAAAACGTCTGAAAGAACAAGATCTCTCTATCGAGCTGACGGATGCTGCAAAAGCAAAAGTAGCAGAAGAGGGCGTCGATTTGGAATACGGCGCACGTCCGTTAAGAAGAGCGATTCAAAAGCATGTGGAGGACCGGTTATCAGAAGAACTCCTCAGAGGCAATATTGATAAAGGCCAGCACATTGTTCTTGATGTTGAGGACGGCGAATTTGTCGTAAAAACAACTGCTAAAACGAACTAATATAGTGACAAACATGAGGCATACGTAAGCGAGTGTATGCCTCACTTTGTTATATAGAGAAATATTCGATAAGGAAGAGGTCTTACAACATATATGGTTAAATCAAAAACAAAATTCATCTGCCACTCATGCGGTTATGAATCCGCAAAATGGATGGGAAAGTGCCCGGGCTGCGGGGCTTGGAATACAATGGTGGAAGAAACCATAAAAAAAGCGCCGGCGAATCGGCGGGCGGCTTTCTCCCACTCCGTTCAAACCGTCCAGAAACCATCACCCATTACATCAATTGAAACATCGGAAGAACCCCGCGTTCACACAAAGCTCGAAGAATTCAACAGAGTGCTTGGCGGCGGCGTTGTGAAGGGCTCGTTAGTATTAATCGGCGGCGATCCCGGCATCGGAAAATCAACGCTCCTTCTCCAAGTATCCGCACAATTAGCAGATACGGCCGGCAGCGTGCTTTACATTTCAGGGGAAGAATCCGTGAAGCAAACGAAGCTGCGTGCCGACAGACTTGGAATCAACAGCCAAATGTTACATGTTTTATCTGAAACCGATATGGAGTATATTTCGTCTGCTATACAAGAGATGAAACCCGCATTTGTTGTCGTAGACTCCATTCAGACCGTGTACCAAAGTGATATCACCTCGGCTCCCGGCAGTGTATCACAAGTAAGAGAGTGTACGGCCGAATTGATGAAAATCGCGAAAACAAACGGCATACCTATTTTTATCGTCGGACACGTCACAAAAGAAGGATCGATCGCAGGGCCGAGATTGCTTGAGCACATGGTCGATACCGTTCTATACTTTGAAGGAGAGCGGCACCATACATTCCGTATTTTGCGGGCCGTAAAAAACCGTTTCGGCTCCACAAATGAAATGGGCATCTTTGAAATGCGGGAAGAGGGGCTTACGGAGGTGCTGAACCCTTCTGAAATATTCTTGGAAGAGCGTTCTGCCGGGGCATCAGGTTCGAGTATCGTTGCGTCAATGGAAGGAACGAGACCGATCCTGGTTGAAATTCAGGCGCTCATATCACCGACCAGTTTTGGAAACCCGCGCCGCATGGCTACAGGCATTGACCACAACAGGGTGTCGTTAATTATGGCTGTGCTTGAGAAGCGGGTGGGTCTTTTGCTTCAAAATCAAGATGCGTATTTAAAGGTCGCCGGCGGGGTCAAACTGGATGAACCGGCGATTGATTTGGCAGTAGCCGTCAGCATTGCCTCAAGCTTCAGAGATACACCGCCGAATCCCGCAGATTGCTTTATCGGTGAAGTGGGTCTGACAGGAGAAGTCCGCAGGGTGTCAAGAATCGAACAGCGCGTAAAAGAAGCGGCGAAACTCGGCTTCAAGCGCATGATCATACCTGAGGCGAATGCAGACGGGTGGACAATACCAAAAGGGATTGAGGTTGTCGGAGTAGCAAATGTTGCAGAAGCGCTTCGTACTTCATTAGGAGGATCATAATAGATGGAAAAAGAGAAAAAAGGGGCGAAACAAGAGCTTGACCTGTCTGCAATTCTGCAGTTCGTTGCACCGGGCACCCCGCTCAGAGCCGGGATAGAGAATGTACTTCGGGCAAATACAGGCGGCCTGATTGTTGTCGGATACAATGATAAGGTAAAGCAAGTCGTCGATGGCGGTTTTCATATTAATACATCATTTGCGCCCGCTCACTTATACGAGCTGGCCAAAATGGACGGTGCCATTATTTTAAGTGATTCCGGCCAGAAAATTCTTTATGCGAATACGCAGCTTATGCCGGAGGCGACCATTTCTTCTTCAGAAACGGGAATGAGGCACCGTACGGCGGAACGGGTGGCGAAGCAGACCGGCTGTCTCGTCATTGCCATTTCTGAGCGCAGAAATGTCATTACGTTATATCAGGACAGCATGAAGTACACACTAAAGGACATAGGATTTATTTTAACAAAGGCAAATCAGGCCATTCAAACGCTTGAGAAGTATAAAACCATTTTAGACAAAACGATTACGGCTTTAAACGCATTAGAGTTTGAGGAGCTTGTGACATTCAGTGACGTGCTGTCCGTCATGCATCGGTATGAAATGGTGCTCCGAATAAAAAATGAAATCAATATGTATATTAAAGAACTCGGAACGGAAGGCCACTTAATCCGTCTGCAGGTGATTGAACTGATTACGGACATGGAAGAAGAGGCGGCACTTTTCATCAAAGACTATGTCAAAGAAAAAATCAAAGATCCGTTCGTGCTGTTAAAAGAGCTTCAGGATATGTCCAGCTATGATCTGCTTGATGATTCCATTCTGTTTAAGCTGCTTGGATATCCGGCTTCTACGAATCTTGATGATTATGTGCTCCCGAGAGGATACAGGCTGCTGAACAAAATTCCGCGTCTGCCGATGCCGATTGTTGAAAATGTGGTTGAGGCGTTCGGATTTTTGCCAAGCATAACGGAAGCCACTGTGGAAGAGCTTGATGATGTCGAGGGTATCGGAGAAGTGCGCGCCCAAAAAATCAAAAAAGGCTTAAAACGCCTTCAGGAAAAACACTATATAGATAGACAGCTTTAAGAATCGCTTAAACCTGTCGGAATCCGGGTATATTATTGTTAGTTTTTGTTTATTCTGAATTTGTAGGCTCTGACAGTCTGCTGAAAAAATGCTACTTAAAAGGAGGTGGAGGTATGTTAAAACGAATAGTTCAGGCGTTCTTCATTATTGTGGGCGGCGTTGTCGGTATCTTTTTAATACCTGAATTGTTTGTGCTGTCAAATATACAGGACATACCTTTAATAACAAACGCATATACGTCTGCTGCAATTGGTGCTATTATCTTTTTTCTCATCAGTATATGGACGACAGAATATGTGATTAATTGGGTAAAATGGATTGAAGATTCTTTGCTGAGAGCTCCGGTGCCGGATCTGTTATTCGGGAGTCTCGGATTGGTTTTTGGACTTATCATCGCATATCTCATTGTAAACGTGATTCCGCTGGACAATATTCCGTACCGTATATTCAGCACCATCATTCCGGTCTTTCTGGCTTTCTTTCTCGGTTACCTGGGCTTCCAAGTCGGATTTAAGAAAAAGGATGAACTGATCAGTCTTTTCTCCATTTCTGCAAGAATGCAGAAGAAAAAGGGGAGTGCTGATGAGGAGCAGGAGGAACAGGATAAAAGGCTGAAAATCTTGGATACAAGTGTTATTATTGATGGGAGAATTGCAGATATTTGTCAGACGGGCTTTTTAGAAGGCGTCATTGTCATTCCTCAATTTGTGCTGGAGGAATTACAGCATATCGCTGATTCTTCAGATGTTTTAAAACGTAACAGAGGACGCCGCGGACTGGATATCTTGAACCGCATTCAAAAGGAACTGGATATTACGGTTGAAATTTATGAAGGCGACTTCGAGGACATTCAGGAGGTTGACAGCAAGCTTGTCAAACTTGCGAAGCTGACATCCGGTGTCGTTGTGACGAATGATTTTAATTTAAATAAAGTATGTGAGCTTCAGAAGGTTGCGGTACTGAATATTAATGACCTTGCAAACGCGGTGAAGCCGGTTGTGCTTCCGGGCGAAGAGATGAATGTGCAGGTGATTAAGGACGGGAAAGAGCATAATCAAGGTGTGGCTTACTTGGATGACGGGACGATGATTGTTGTGGAAGAAGGCCGCAATTATATAGGGAAGCATATTGATGTGCTCGTAACCAGCGTACTGCAGACAGCGGCGGGACGAATGATTTTTGCCAAGCCCAAGCTGCTTGAGAAAGCTCTTTAAGAGGGAGTTAATATGGAGTATGTTGTCGTTATTCCGGCTGCCGGACAAGGAAAACGGATGAAGGCCGGGAAAAATAAGCTGTTCATCAGCTTAAAAGGTGCGCCTGTTATTATACACACACTGCGGGTTTTTGAAAGCCACGCACCCTGTCAGAAAATAATCCTGGTGATAAACGAGAGTGAACAGGAAGATTTTCGCCAGCTGCTGGCCCAATTTCCGATTCAGACGGAAATTGAGCTTGTTACCGGAGGTGCGGAGCGTCAGCACAGTGTATACGAAGGACTGAAAGTGATTGATAAGGAATCGGTCGTCCTTGTTCATGACGGAGCGCGCCCGTTTGTCACACATCAGCATATCGATAAGCTCGTTGAAACAGCAGAGGAGGCGGGAGCGGCTGTCCTGGCTGTTCCTGTGAAAGACACGATAAAACGGGCGGAAGGCTCCCGGGTTGCGGAGACCTTTGATCGTTCAAGCTTGTGGGCCGTTCAAACGCCGCAGGCTTTTCGTCTTTCTTTATTGAAAAAGGCGCATACGGAAGCGGAAAACAAAGGCTTCTTAGGGACGGATGACGCCAGCCTCGTCGAGCGTCTTGATGGATATCAGGTGAGTATCGTTGAAGGCAGCTATACCAATATTAAGCTGACAACGCCGGATGATCTGATATCCGCGGAAGCAATCATGAAAGCGGAAAGTGGGAATCATAATGTTTAGAATCGGACAAGGATTTGATGTGCATCAATTAACGGAAGGCCGTCCTCTCATCATCGGCGGAATTGAAATTCCTTATGAAAAAGGGCTGCTCGGACATTCAGATGCTGATGTATTGCTGCATACAGTCGCAGACGCGTGTCTCGGAGCGGCAGGTGAAGGAGATATCGGCAAGCATTTCCCGGATACTGATCCGGAATTCAAAGATGCGGATTCTTTTAAGCTGCTTCAGCATGTCTGGAACATTGTAAAAGAAAAAGGATACGTACTCGGAAATATAGACTGCACGATTATTGCGCAAAAGCCGAAAATGGCGCCGCATATTGATGCTATGAGAAAACGGATAGCGGAAGGCCTTGAGGCGGACGTTTCTCAAGTAAACGTAAAAGCAACGACGACAGAAAAGCTCGGGTTTACCGGAAGAGCCGAAGGAATTGCCGCTCAGGCAACCGTTCTGATCCAAAAAGCCTGATCATTGTTTTGATGCCCGGTCTATTTGGTGGTAGAATAGATACATATATTCGGCTAGAGGCTACAGACGAGATGAAAGGAAGTATTTGAACATGGGAAATGAAGTACGCGTTCGTTATGCACCGAGTCCGACCGGACATTTGCATATCGGTAACGCCAGAACGGCGCTTTTTAACTATTTATTTGCCCGCAGCCAAGGCGGAAAGTTTATTATCCGGATTGAGGATACGGACAAAAAGCGAAATATTGAAGGCGGAGAGCAAAGCCAGCTCAACTATTTGAAATGGCTCGGCATGGACTGGGATGAAAGTGTGGATGTCGGCGGAGAATACGGCCCGTACCGCCAGTCTGAGCGTAACGACATTTACAAAGAGTACTATGAAGAGCTTCTTGAAAAAGGGCTAGCTTATAAATGTTTCTGTACGGAAGAAGAACTTGAGAAAGAACGTGAAGAGCAAATCGCCCGCGGGGAAATGCCGCGCTATTCCGGCAAACACAGAAACCTGACTCAAAAAGAGCAGGAGCAGTTTTTAGCCGAAGGCAGACAGCCGAGCATCCGTTTCCGCGTGCCGGAAGGGAAAATCATCGCATTTAACGATATCGTAAAAGGCGAGATTTCTTTTGAATCAGACGGCATCGGCGACTTTGTCATCGTCAAAAAAGACGGAACACCGACGTATAACTTTGCCGTCGCGATTGACGATTACTTAATGAAAATGACGCACGTGCTCCGCGGTGAGGATCACATTTCAAATACACCGAAACAGATCATGATTTTCCAGGCATTCGGCTGGGATGTTCCTGTCTTCGGACATATGACGCTTATCGTGAACGAAAGCCGCAAAAAATTAAGTAAACGTGATGAATCAATTATCCAGTTTATTGAGCAGTATGATGAGCTGGGTTACCTGCCTGAAGCGCTGTTTAACTTTATCGGACTTCTCGGCTGGTCTCCCGTCGGTGAAGAAGAGCTTTTCACAAGAGAACAATTCATTGACATTTTTGATGTAAATCGTTTGTCTAAGTCACCGGCTCTGTTTGATATGCATAAACTGAAATGGGTCAACAACCAATACGTCAAAGCGCTGGATCTTGATCAAGTTGTTGAGCTGACCCTGCCGCACCTGCAAAAAGCAGGTAAAGTCGGCACTGAGCTTTCTGCCGAAGAGCAGGAATGGGTTCGTAAATTAATCTCTCTTTACCATGAGCAATTGAGCTACGGCGCTGAAATTGTCGAGCTGACTGATTTGTTCTTTAAAGATGAGATCGAGTATAATCAAGAGGCAAAAGCCGTTCTGGAAGAAGAACAGGTGCCTGAAGTGCTCAGCGTATTTGCTGCGAAGCTTGAAGAGCTTGAAGAATTTACGCCTGAGCTGATCAAAGCCTCAATCAAGGCTGTTCAGAAAGAAACAGGCCATAAAGGCAAAAAGCTGTTCATGCCGATTCGTGTAGCGGTTACCGGTCAGACACACGGTCCGGAGCTTCCGCAGGCCATTGAGCTGATCGGCAGAGAAACAGCCGTAAGACGCCTGAAAAGCATTTAAATATACGATTGTTGACAGGGAAGAGTATAAAACAATGACCATTACAGAAAGAATCTTCATCGGCTGAGAGAGATTCATGCGTCATGTTTTAGAAGTGCGCCCTTAAGACCTTTGAAGAACATTTCTGCGGAAATCAGTATTTAAAGGCGGCCGCCGCCGTTACCGGCTTTTAAGTTGGGAAAACAGTGACTTGTTTTTCAAACAGAGTGGAACCGCGCGGTAAAAGCGTCTCTGTCATGTTTACATGCAGAGGCGCTTTTTTTATAGGCGGAAAAACAGACTGGAGCGGGGAGAGAATGGGGGGAAGCATGTGTTTTTTAAAATGCTAAAAGAAGACATAGATACAGTGTTCGATCAAGATCCGGCAGCAAGAAGCTATTTCGAAGTTGTTTTAACTTATTCTGGTTTACATGCTATATGGGCGCATCGGATTGCACATGCTTTATATAAACGGAGATTTTTCTTCCTGGCGCGCCTGATATCACAGATTGCCCGTTTCTTTACCGGAATTGAAATCCATCCCGGCGCGACCATCGGGAGAAGGTTTTTCATTGACCACGGTATGGGGGTCGTCATAGGGGAAACATGTGAAATCGGCAATAACGTGACGGTATTCCAAGGTGTCACTCTCGGGGGAACGGGAAAAGAAAAGGGGAAGCGGCATCCGACCATAAAAGATGATGCTTTAATTGCAACCGGAGCGAAGGTGCTCGGCTCTATTACGGTCGGGCAGGGTTCTAAAGTAGGGGCCGGCTCCGTTGTGCTTCGTGATGTTCCCGACTTTTCGACCGTTGTCGGCATACCGGGGAAAGTCGTCATTCGGAACGGAAGAAAAATCAAACGCGATCTCAATCACCAAGACTTGCCCGATCCGGTTGCTGACCGGTTTAGAGCATTGGAGCAGCAGATTTTTGAACTGCAGGCTGAACTGGAAGATAAAAAAGAAAGGATCAACCAAAAATGACCATTACACTTTATAATACATTGACACGGAAAAAGGAAACATTCGTTCCTCTTGAGGAAGGCAAAGTAAAAATGTACGTGTGCGGACCGACTGTATACAACTATATTCATATCGGAAACGCCCGTCCGGCGATTGTGTATGATACCGTACGCAACTATTTGGAGTATAAAGGATACGATGTTCAATACGTATCGAATTTCACCGATGTTGACGACAAACTGATTAAGGCGGCCAACGAGCTCGGCGAGGACGTCCCGACCGTTTCTGAGCGGTTCATTAAAGCGTATTTTGAAGACGTGGGCGCCCTCGGATGCCGGAAAGCGGATCTTCATCCCCGGGTCATGGAAAACATGGACGCCATTATTGAATTTGTCAGCGAGCTGATTAAAAAAGGCTACGCTTATGAATCAGAAGGCGACGTCTATTTCAAAACAAGGGCCTTCGAAGGCTACGGCAAGCTATCTCAGCAATCAATTGATGAACTCAGATCAGGCGCGCGTATCCGTGTCGGCGAGAAGAAAGAGGATGCGCTGGACTTTGCTCTTTGGAAAGCTGCTAAGGACGGAGAAATTTCATGGGATAGCCCTTGGGGAAAAGGCCGCCCGGGCTGGCATATTGAATGCTCCGCAATGGTGAAAAAGTATTTGGGTGACGAAATCGATATTCATGCCGGCGGTCAGGACCTGACATTCCCGCACCATGAAAACGAAATCGCCCAATCTGAAGCATTAACAGGCAAGACATTCGCAAAATACTGGCTTCACAACGGATATATCAATATCGATAATGAGAAAATGTCAAAATCTCTCGGCAACTTTGTTTTGGTGCACGATATCATTAAGCAATATGACCCGCAGCTTTTGAGATTTTTCATGCTGTCCGTTCATTACCGCCACCCGATCAACTATTCGGAAGAGCTGCTTGAGAAAACAAAAAACGCGTTTAACCGCCTGAAGACGGCCTACAGTAATTTAAACCATCGTTTGATTAGCAGCACGAATCTGACTGACAATGATGAGGAATGGCTCGCTAAAATTGAAGAGCACCGCACTGCGTTTGAAGAAGCAATGGATGATGATTTTAATACGGCGAATGCGATTTCCGTTTGGTTTGATCTGGCGAAGCTCGCCAATTACTACATGCAGGAAGACAATACGGCGGATCACGTCATTAAAGCCTTTATCAGCATGTTTGACAGAATCGGATCTGTTCTCGGACTTACGCTCGGCGAAGAAGAGCTTGTCGACGAAGAGATTGAAGAGTTGATTGAGAAGAGAAATGAAGCCCGCCGCAATCGCGATTTTGCTTTGTCAGACCAGATTCGCGATCAGCTGAAAAGCATGAATATCATTCTTGAAGATACGGCCCAGGGAACTCGCTGGAAGCGGGGAGAGTAAGCGGATGCTTCAATTTGAACAAATCAAAGATTCAAAGCAGTTAAACGGTCTTGCGCTTGCTTATATGGGTGATGCCATTTTTGAAATATACGTCCGGCATCACCTGCTTAAGCAGGGCTTTACGAAACCGAATGACCTTCATAAGAAGGCGAGCCGGATTGTATCGGCAAAATCACAGGCAGACATATTGTTCCGCCTTCAGGACGAATCCTTTTTCACGGAGGAAGAGGAAGCCGTGCTGAGAAGAGGCAGAAACGCAAAATCAGGGACGACGCCTAAAAACACAGATGTACAGACGTACCGCCATAGTACAGCTTTTGAGGCTTTACTCGGATACCTTTTTCTTGAGAAAAGAGAAGAAAGACTGAATCAGCTGATTGCTGAGGCTATACAAGTCGGGACGTCAGGGAGGAAAACAAATGAGTCAGCAACATGATTACGTCATAGGAAAAAACGCTGTGATTGAGACGTTAAAGTCAGATCGCAAGCTGTATAAGTTATGGATGGCGGAAAACACAGTAAAAGGACAGGCGCAGCAAGTTATGGAGCTTGCTAAAAAGCGCGGTGTCACCATTCAATTTGTACCGAGGAAAAAACTCGATCAGATGGTGGAGGGGCAGCATCAGGGTGTTGTCGCCCAGGTGGCGGCATATGAATATGCACAATTAGACGAATTATATAAAAGAGCGGAAGAGAGAAACGAACAGCCTTTCTTTCTCATATTGGACGAGCTGGAAGACCCTCATAATCTCGGTTCCATCATGAGAACGGCTGACGCTGTCGGTGCACACGGCATCGTGATTCCGAAACGCAGAGCGGTCGGACTGACTTCGACGGTCGCAAAAGCTTCGACCGGTGCGATTGAACACATTCCCGTCGTGAAGGTGACCAACCTTGCCCGGACACTTGATGAAATGAAGGAGCGGGGGATTTGGGTCGTCGGAACGGATGCATCCGCCCGGGAAGACTACCGCTCTATGGACGGCAAGATGCCTTTGGCGCTCGTTATCGGAAGCGAAGGCAGAGGAATGGGGCGGCTTGTGAAAGAGAAATGTGATTTTCTCATTAAGCTTCCGATGGCCGGAAAAGTCACGTCTCTGAATGCGTCGGTAGCGGCCGGCCTTCTCATGTATGAAGTCTACCGGAAGCGCAATCCTTTAGGGGAATGAAGACAGATGGACATCCTGTTAGTAGACGGATACAACATGATTGGAGCTTGGCCGCAGCTAAAGGATTTAAAAGCGAACAGTTTTGAAGAAGCGAGAGATGTACTGATCCAGAAGATGGCGGAATATCAGTCCTACACGGGAATCAGAGTCATTGTGGTGTTTGACGCACACCTGGTAAAAGGCATAGAGAAAAAACAAACGAATCACAGAGTCGAAGTGATTTTCACACGGGAGAATGAGACGGCGGATGAGCGGATCGAGAAGCTTGCCCAGGCGCTAAACAATATTGCGACACAGATTCATGTCGCAACTTCCGATTATACGGAGCAGTGGGCGATTTTCGGACAAGGGGCTCTCCGCAAATCCGCCCGGGAGCTCCTGAGGGAAGTGGATACGATAGAACGCCGGATTCAAAGGCGGGTTTCAAAGATCACTTCTGAAAAACCACCGGGTAAAATCGAGCTGTCCGAAGAGGTTTTGAAAACGTTTGAAAAGTGGCGCCGAGGCGGTCTGGATTAGGTTGACGCTTTTTCGCCCATTAATGTATAATATTTCTATCTACGTGCGCCGGGGGGATCGCAGTGAATCTACAGAACAGCAAGGGAAAGTTCAACAAAGTGCAATTTTGCCAGTTGGAGGACGAGCAGGTCATTGAAAAGGTTCATGTTGGGGATAGTGATGCGTTAGATTACTTGATTACGAAGTACCGTAATTTTGTACGGGCGAAAGCAAGGTCTTATTTTTTAATAGGGGCCGACAGAGAAGATATTGTACAGGAAGGGATGATAGGCTTATATAAGTCTATCCGAGACTTTAGAGAGGACAAGCTCACTTCATTTAAAGCTTTTGCAGAATTATGCATTACCCGCCAGATTATTACCGCAATAAAGACAGCTACCCGTCAGAAACACATTCCTTTAAATTCCTATGTTTCTTTAGACAAACCTATTTTTGATGAAGAATCTGACAGAACACTGCTTGATGTCATTTCAGGCGCTAAAACGTTAAATCCTGAAGAGATGATTATTAATCAGGAAGAATTTGATGATATCGAAATGAAAATGGGAGAACTGCTGAGCGATCTGGAGAGAAAGGTGCTTGTTCTGTACTTGGACGGAAGAAGTTACCAAGAGATTTCAGATGACTTAAACCGACACGTAAAATCAATCGATAATGCCCTGCAGCGCGTGAAGCGCAAGCTTGAAAAGTATTTAGAAATAAGAGAGATCAGCCTGTAGCAGGTTTCTGTGTCATATTGACAGAATTTTTCTGACTGTGCTATTTTATTAAGATAAATGAATGTTTAGGAAAAGGTGTAACGACATGAGAAAAAAGATTACGCTGGCATGCAAAACATGCGGAAATCGTAATTATACGACAATGAAAAGCTCTGCATCAGCGGCTGAGCGGTTAGAAGTTAAGAAGTACTGCAGCACTTGCAATTCACATACAGCTCATTTAGAAACAAAATAGTGTTCGCTTTTTAAATTGTGGAGGTCTTTTACATGCGCATGATGAGTTTCTTTAAAGATGTTGGGAAAGAAATGAAAAAGGTTAGCTGGCCTAAAGGCAAAGAGTTAACGCGCTATACGATCACGGTGATTTCAACGGTTATCTTTTTTGTTATCTTTTTTGCCCTCCTTGATACAGGAATTTCTCAATTAATTCGTTTAATAGTTGAATAATGATCAGCAATACGTGCTATAATAGATCATAATATCGTTTGCCAAAACCCGTTCAGCGGGTTTTTTATTGTGTTGTTGAAAAAAGGATTCATAGGCCCTGAGCCTATTTTTTGTTTTACACTTCATTTTTAAATGCGGGGAGGGAAGGACTGCAGAGTCCTGATAGAATGGAAAAGAATTGGTATGTTGTTCATACGTATTCCGGTTATGAAAACAAAGTAAAAGCGAACCTTGAAAAACGTGTGGAATCAATGGGAATGCAGGATAAAATTTTCCGCGTTGTCGTCCCTGAAGAAGAAGAGACTGATATTAAGAACGGCAAGAAAAAAGTAGTCAAAAAGAAAGTGTTCCCGGGTTATGTGCTTGTTGAAATCGTCATGACTGATGATTCCTGGTATGTGGTCCGCAACACGCCGGGCGTTACCGGATTCGTCGGATCAGCCGGTTCAGGCTCAAAGCCGACTCCGCTTCTTCCTGGCGAAGCGGAAACCATCTTAAAACGCATGGGCATGGATGAGCGGAAAACCGACATTGATTTTGAATTGAATGAGACAGTCAAAGTCATAGACGGACCTTTCGCCAACTTTACAGGATCAATTGAAGAGATTGATTATGATAAGAGCAAAGTGAAAGTATTCGTTAACATGTTCGGCCGTGAAACGCCGGTTGAACTGGAATTTACCCAGATCGACAAATTGTAATGTGAAAAAACTTGAAATTGCTATATATTAATGATAATATAGCAAAGGTACGTCTTGGACTAATCCAAGGCAGCTAGCTTGATATTTCGTCATTCATATAAAGAATGAAACCTTGAGTGGGAGGGTTTACCCTATTACCACATCACGGACTTAAGGAGGTGTGTCTCGTGGCTAAAAAAGTAGTAAAAGTTGTAAAATTGCAAATTCCTGCTGGAAAAGCTAACCCAGCGCCGCCAGTTGGACCTGCACTAGGTCAAGCCGGTGTAAATATCATGGGATTCTGTAAGGAGTTTAATGCTCGTACAGCTGACCAAGCTGGTTTAATCATTCCTGTTGAAATTTCGGTTTACGAAGACCGTTCATTTACATTTATTACAAAAACTCCGCCTGCTGCAGTATTGCTTAAAAAAGCAGCTGGAATTGAGTCTGGTTCTGGTGAACCAAACCGTAATAAAGTGGCAACCGTTAAGCGCGATAAGGTTCGCGAAATCGCTGAAACGAAAATGCCTGACTTAAACGCAGCAGACGTTGAAGCGGCAATGCGCATGGTTGAAGGTACTGCCCGCAGTATGGGTATCGTTATCGAGGATTAATTTGTTTCTTGTCGGGTTGCGAGTTTTCACAAGTTCGCAACCCTTATTCGTGGGAGGTTATTCCGCTATAACCACATAAGGAGGAAATTTTAAAATGGCTAAAAAAGGTAAAAAGTACGTTGAAGCTGCGAAGCTTGTAGACCGTGCGAAAGCTTACGACGTCGCTGAAGCAGTGGCGCTTACTAAAAAAACAAACACAGCTAAATTCGACGCTACAGTTGAAGTTGCTTTTCGTTTAGGGGTTGACCCTCGTAAAAACGATCAGCAAATCCGCGGTGCAGTTGTACTTCCTAACGGAACTGGTAAAACTCAGCGCGTGCTTGTATTCGCTAAAGGCGAAAAAGCAAAAGAAGCTGAAGCTGCCGGTGCAGACTACGTTGGCGATTCTGATTACATCGCGAAAATCCAGCAAGGCTGGTTCGAATTCGATGTAATCGTTGCGACTCCTGACATGATGGGTGAAGTCGGTAAAATCGGCCGTGTGCTTGGACCAAAAGGTCTTATGCCAAACCCTAAAACAGGAACTGTTACATTCGAAGTAGAAAAAGCAATCGGCGAAATCAAAGCTGGTAAAGTAGAATACCGCGTTGACAAAGCTGGTAACATCCATGTTCCGATCGGAAAAGTTTCTTTCGAGGATGAAAAACTTGTTGAGAACTTCACAACAATGTATGATACAATCCTGAAAGCAAAACCGGCTGCGGCTAAAGGTGTTTACGTGAAAAACGTTGCCGTTACTTCTACTATGGGCCCTGGTGTCAAAGTAGACGCTTCTACTTTCAACGTAAAATAATATTTGACTTTAGATCAGCATTCTGATATGATTCAAAATGTTGTAAAATATAATATGTCATTTATACCGTAGACAGCAGGGGCCGTTGAGGCTTAATATCCTGCCGAGGTGTATATATATCACAGCTATTACGTTACGTATGCTTGTATATACAGCCTCCATGTCCACATGGAGGCTTTTTATATGAAATCGTCGTCACAGTCGTGATCACCTAGCGGTATAAGTGTTACACAAAATCTACAGGAGGTGTAACCATGAGCAGCGCAATTGATACAAAAAAAGTTGTTGTTGAAGAGATTGCTTCTAAACTGAAAGAAAGCAAATCAACGATCATCGTTGACTACCGCGGACTTAACGTTTCTGAAGTAACTGAACTCCGTAAACAGCTTCGCGAAGCTAACGTAGAGTTCAAAGTGTACAAAAACACAATGACTCGCCGTGCGGTTGAACAAGCTGAACTTGATGGTTTGAATGATGTCTTAACTGGACCGAATGCGATCGCATTCAGTACTGAAGATGTTGTCGCTCCGGCAAAAGTTCTTAACGAGTTCGCGAAGAATCACGAAGCTCTGGAAATCAAAGCGGGCGTTATCGAAGGAAAAGTATCTTCTGTTGAAGAAGTGAAAGCTCTTGCTGAACTTCCTTCACGCGATGGCTTACTTTCTATGTTGCTTAGCGTACTTCAAGCTCCAGTTCGCAACCTTGCACTTGCAGCTAAAGCAGTTGCAGAACAAAAGGAAGAACAAGGCGCTTAATCTGATTTTACCCTAAAATAAAACAAATGGAGGAATTTCAAATGGCTTTAAATATCGAAGAAATCATTGCTTCCGTTAAAGAAGCAACTGTACTTGAATTGAACGACCTAGTAAAAGCAATCGAAGAAGAATTTGGCGTAACTGCTGCTGCTCCTGTAGCTGTAGCTGGCGGAGCTGCTGCTGGCGGAGCTGCTGAAGAGCAAAGCGAATTCGACCTTATCCTTGCTGGTGCAGGTTCTCAGAAAATCAAAGTTATCAAAGTTGTTCGTGAAATCACTGGTCTTGGCTTGAAAGAAGCTAAAGAACTTGTTGACAACACTCCAAAACCACTTAAAGAAGGTATTGCGAAAGAAGAAGCTGAAGAGCTTAAAGCTAAACTTGAAGAAGTTGGCGCTTCTGTAGAAGTTAAGTAATCTTCACTTGCCTGTAGGGGAAGCTCGCTTTTATGAGGCGGGCTTTTTCTTTGCTTTTCTTTAAGTGCCATTATAAAAGGAGGTTCTAATAATGAGTGAACACTATTATTCAGAAAAACCTTCAGTTAAAAGCGATAAACAGACATGGTCATTTACACTGCGGAACAGATCTTATACATTCACAAGTGACAGCGGCGTTTTCTCGAAAAAGGAAGTTGATTTCGGTTCGCGTGTCTTAATTGAAGCGTTTGAAGAGCCGGAGATCGATGGTGACTTCCTGGATGCAGGCTGCGGTTACGGCCCGATCGGTTTGTCACTCGCCGGTGCATTTACAGACCGCACCGTGCACATGATTGACGTGAATGAAAGAGCCGTAGAGCTGTCAAATGAAAATGCAGAAAAAAACGGAATAAAAAACGTTCGGATTTATCAGAGTGATTTATTTTCAAATATTGATTCTGCTCAAACATTTGCTTCTATTATTACAAACCCCCCAATCCGCGCCGGAAAAAAAGTTGTCCATGCCATTTTTGAAAAAAGCGCTGAGCATTTAAGGGCTTCAGGTGAATTGTGGATCGTTATACAGAAAAAACAGGGCGGGCCTTCTGCCATTGAAAAACTGAAGGAGCTTTTTGACGAAGTTTCTGTGGTTCAAAAAAAGAAAGGCTATTATATCATAAAAGCAAAAAAAGTTTGACTTGAATTTTCAGCTATGTTAATATTGTAAAATGCCAATGTATATATTTTGCATGATATGCTGAAATAATCATAGTGCATGTATAAATTATACAAACATGGAAATGCTAATAAAATCGGTATTTGTTTTTGGATGTGGTTTTCTTAATTAGAAACCCTTTTTTCTTTTGTCTTGTAAAAGTATTTCTTTATCGTAAGAGATGCTTATTACACATATAATACGCATGATTTGAGGGGTGAATCAGTTGACAGGTCAACTAGTTCAGTATGGACGACACCGCCAGCGCAGAAGCTATGCTCGCATTAGCGAAGTGTTAGAATTACCAAATCTCATTGAAATTCAAACCTCTTCTTATCAGTGGTTTCTTGATGAGGGTCTTAGAGAGATGTTTCAAGACATATCACCAATTGAGGATTTCACTGGTAACCTCTCTCTTGAGTTCATTGACTACAGTTTAGGAGATCCTAAGTATCCCGTTGAAGAGTCAAAAGAACGTGATGTGACTTACTCAGCTCCGCTGAGAGTGAAGGTTCGTTTAATTAACAAAGAAACTGGAGAGGTAAAAGACCAGGATGTCTTCATGGGTGATTTCCCTATTATGACAGATACCGGTACTTTTATCATCAACGGTGCAGAACGTGTTATCGTATCTCAGCTTGTTCGGTCTCCAAGTGTATATTTCAGTGGTAAAGTAGACAAAAACGGTAAAAAAGGTTTTACCGCGACTGTCATTCCAAACCGTGGCGCATGGTTAGAATACGAAACTGATGCGAAAGATGTTGTGTATGTCCGCATTGATCGCACACGTAAGTTGCCGGTTACGGTTCTTTTGCGTGCTCTCGGCTTCGGTTCCGACCAAGAGATTCTCGATCTCATTGGTGAGAACGAATATCTCCGCAATACACTGGATAAGGACAACACTGAAAACAGTGACAAAGCGCTTCTTGAAATCTATGAGCGCCTTCGTCCCGGAGAGCCGCCTACAGTAGAAAACGCAAAAAGCTTGCTGGATTCCCGTTTCTTCGATCCGAAGCGATACGACCTTGCGAATGTAGGACGCTATAAAATTAATAAAAAGCTTCATATCAAGAACCGCCTGTTTAACCAGCGACTTGCAGAAACACTGGTGAATCCGGAAACCGGTGAAATTCTCGCTGAAAAAGGGCAGATTCTTGACAGAAGAACACTTGATAAAGTACTGCCATACTTAGAAAATGGAATCGGCTTCAGAAAACTTTATCCTAACGGCGGCGTCGTCGAGGATGAAGTGATGCTTCAATCCATTAAAATCTATGCTCCTACCGATGCAGAAGGAGAGCAGACGATCAATGTGATCGGCAATGCTTACATCGAAGAGGCGATTAAAAACATTACGCCTGCTGATATTATTTCTTCTATCAGCTACTTCTTCAACCTCCTGCACGGAGTGGGCGACACTGATGATATCGACCATCTCGGAAACCGCCGTCTGCGTTCTGTAGGTGAGCTCCTGCAAAACCAATTCCGTATCGGTTTAAGCCGGATGGAACGTGTCGTACGTGAAAGAATGTCTATTCAAGACACAAATACAATCACGCCGCAGCAGCTGATTAACATCAGACCTGTTATTGCGTCTATTAAAGAGTTCTTCGGAAGCTCACAGCTTTCTCAATTCATGGATCAGACGAACCCGCTTGCTGAATTGACGCACAAACGCCGTCTGTCAGCTCTCGGACCGGGCGGTTTGACACGTGAGCGCGCAGGTATGGAAGTACGTGACGTTCACTACTCTCACTATGGCCGTATGTGTCCGATTGAAACGCCTGAGGGCCCGAACATCGGTTTGATCAACTCATTGTCATCATTTGCGAAAGTAAACCGCTTTGGTTTCATTGAGACGCCATACCGCCGCGTTGATCCTGAAACAGGAAAAGTAACGCCTAGAATCGACTACCTGACTGCTGATGAAGAGGATAACTATGTCGTAGCCCAAGCGAATGCTAAGCTGAGCGATGACGGTTCTTTCTTGGATGACAGCATCGTAGCGCGTTTCAGAGGGGAAAACACCGTTGTAGCCCGCAACCGCGTGGATTACATGGACGTATCTCCTAAACAGGTTGTTTCTGCTGCGACAGCATGTATTCCGTTCTTGGAAAACGATGACTCGAACCGCGCCCTCATGGGAGCGAACATGCAGCGTCAGGCTGTGCCTTTGATGCAGCCGGAAGCTCCGATCGTCGGAACGGGTATGGAATATGTATCCGGTAAAGACTCCGGTGCAGCCGTTATTTGTAAACACCCTGGTATCGTTGAACGGGTCGAAGCGAAAAACGTATGGGTGCGCCGCTATGAAGAAATTGACGGCCAAAAAGTAAAAGGCAACCTGGATAAGTACAGCTTGCTGAAATTTGTCCGCTCCAACCAAGGTACGTGCTACAACCAGCGTCCGATCGTCAGTGTAGGCGATGAAGTAGTCAAAGGAGAAATCCTTGCTGACGGACCTTCAATGGAGCTTGGTGAACTTGCTCTCGGCCGCAACGTAATGGTCGGCTTCATGACATGGGATGGTTACAACTATGAGGATGCCATCATCATGAGTGAACGCCTTGTGAAAGATGATGTATACACATCTATTCACATTGAAGAATATGAATCAGAAGCACGTGATACAAAGCTTGGGCCGGAAGAGATCACCCGCGATATTCCAAACGTAGGGGAAGACGCGCTTCGCAATCTTGATGACCGCGGAATTATCCGTATCGGTGCGGAAGTCAACGACGGAGACCTTCTCGTAGGTAAAGTAACGCCTAAAGGTGTAACTGAGCTTACGGCTGAAGAACGCCTTCTGCATGCGATCTTTGGAGAAAAAGCGCGTGAAGTCCGTGATACTTCTCTCCGTGTGCCTCACGGCGGCGGCGGAATTATCCACGATGTAAAAGTCTTCAACCGTGAAGACGGCGACGAACTTCCTCCGGGAGTGAACCAGCTTGTACGCGTATATATCGTTCAGAAACGTAAGATTTCTGAAGGTGATAAAATGGCCGGACGTCACGGAAACAAAGGGGTTATCTCGAAGATTCTTCCTGAAGAAGATATGCCTTACCTTCCTGACGGCACGCCGATCGATATCATGCTTAACCCGCTGGGTGTACCATCACGTATGAATATCGGTCAGGTATTAGAACTTCACATGGGTATGGCTGCCCGCTACCTCGGCATTCACATCGCGTCACCTGTATTTGACGGCGCGCGTGAAGAAGATGTGTGGGAAACACTTGAAGAAGCAGGCATGTCAAGAGACGCTAAAACAGTTCTTTATGACGGCCGTACGGGAGAACCGTTCGACAACCGTGTATCAGTCGGAATCATGTACATGATCAAACTGGCGCACATGGTTGATGATAAACTTCATGCCCGTTCTACAGGTCCTTACTCACTTGTTACGCAGCAGCCTCTCGGCGGTAAAGCCCAATTCGGCGGACAGCGTTTCGGTGAGATGGAGGTTTGGGCGCTTGAAGCTTACGGCGCAGCTTACACGCTTCAAGAAATCCTGACTGTGAAGTCCGATGACGTGGTCGGACGTGTGAAAACATATGAAGCCATCGTCAAAGGCGACAATGTTCCAGAGCCTGGTGTTCCGGAATCATTCAAAGTATTGATCAAAGAGCTTCAAAGCTTAGGTATGGACGTAAAAATCCTTTCAGGCGATGAAGAAGAAATAGAAATGAGAGATCTAGAAGACGAGGAAGATGCGAAACAGGCTGACGGCCTTGCATTATCAGGTGATGAAGCGCCGGAAGAAACAGCATCTCCAGACGTTGAACGTGACGCAGTAACGAAAGAATAGTCTCTGATTGATAAAGGCAAGTGACATCGGTTAATCCGAAGATAAAAAGGGAGGTAGGCCCCTTGCTAGATGTGAACAATTTTGAGTATATGAACATCGGTCTTGCTTCACCGGATAAAATCCGTTCATGGTCTTTTGGTGAAGTGAAAAAGCCTGAAACGATAAACTATCGTACATTGAAACCTGAAAAGGACGGCCTGTTCTGCGAACGCATTTTCGGACCGACTAAGGACTGGGAATGTCATTGCGGCAAGTACAAGCGGGTTCGTTATAAAGGCGTAGTTTGTGACCGTTGCGGAGTTGAAGTAACGCGGGCTAAAGTCCGTCGTGAGAGAATGGGGCATATTGAACTGGCTGCCCCGGTTTCTCACATTTGGTATTTCAAAGGTATTCCGAGCCGTATGGGTCTTGTATTGGATATGTCACCGCGTGCGCTGGAAGAAGTTATTTACTTTGCTTCTTACGTCGTAACTGACCCGGCCAATACACCGCTCGAAAAGAAACAGCTTTTATCTGAAAAGGAATACCGTGCGTATCTGGATAAGTACGGAAACAAATTCCAAGCCTCTATGGGTGCGGAAGCCATTAATAAACTTCTGCAGGACATCGACCTTGTCAAAGAAGTTGATATGTTAAAAGAAGAGCTGAAGACTTCTCAAGGACAGCGCCGTACACGTGCGATCAAACGCCTTGAAGTGCTTGAAGCCTTCCGTAATTCAGGAAACAAGCCGTCTTGGATGATCCTCGACGTGCTTCCGGTTATTCCGCCTGAATTAAGACCGATGGTTCAGCTTGACGGCGGACGTTTCGCAACGTCTGACCTGAACGACCTTTACCGTCGTGTCATCAACCGTAATAACCGTTTAAAACGTCTGTTAGACCTCGGCGCGCCAAGCATCATCGTTCAGAACGAAAAACGTATGCTTCAGGAAGCAGTCGATGCTCTGATTGACAACGGACGCCGCGGCCGTCCGGTTACCGGACCGGGTAACCGTCCGCTTAAATCTCTTTCTCACATGCTGAAAGGGAAACAAGGGCGTTTCCGTCAGAACCTTCTCGGTAAACGTGTAGACTACTCAGGACGTTCCGTTATCGTCGTAGGTCCGCATCTGAAAATGTATCAGTGCGGTTTGCCGAAGGAAATGGCGCTTGAGCTCTTCAAGCCTTTCGTCATGAAAGAGCTTGTTGAAAAAGGCCTTGCTCACAATATCAAGAGCGCAAAACGCAAAATCGAACGCGTGCAGCCTGAAGTATGGGATGTGCTTGAATCTGTCATTAAGGAGCATCCGGTCTTACTGAACCGTGCCCCTACTCTTCACAGATTAGGTATCCAGGCTTTCGAACCGACGCTTGTTGAAGGACGCGCCATCCGTCTTCACCCGTTAGTATGTACAGCTTATAACGCTGACTTTGACGGTGACCAAATGGCGGTTCACGTACCTTTATCAGCTGAGGCTCAAGCTGAAGCACGTATTCTGATGCTTGCAGCCCAAAACATCTTGAACCCTAAAGATGGTAAACCGGTTGTTACGCCGTCTCAGGATATGGTATTAGGAAACTACTACCTGACGCTTGAGCGCGCCGGAGCAGTCGGCGAGGGTATGGTCTTCAAGAATACGGACGAAGCGCTTCTTGCTTATCAAAACGGTTATGTTCACCTTCATACGAGAGTAGCTGTTGCAGCGAACTCCCTTAAGAATGTGACATTTACTGAAGAACAGCGTTCAAAATTGTTAATTACAACTGTCGGTAAGCTCGTCTTCAATGAAATTCTTCCGGAATCATTCCCTTACATGAATGAACCAACGAAGAGCAACATTGAAGAGAAGACACCTGACCGTTTCTTCTTAGATAAAGGTGCTGACGTAAAAGCTGTGATTGCTGAGCAGCCGATCAACGCACCGTTTAAAAAAGGTATTCTCGGTAAAATCATCGCGGAAATCTTTAAACGATTCCATATCACGGAAACGTCTAAAATGCTTGACCGCATGAAAAACCTCGGTTTCAGATATTCAACGAAAGCCGGCATCACAGTAGGGGTTTCTGATATCGTCGTTCTCGATGACAAACAGGAAATCCTTGAAGAAGCACAAAGCAAAGTTGATAATGTCCTGAAACAGTTCAGACGCGGTTTAATCACCGAAGAAGAACGTTATGAAAGAGTCATTTCAATTTGGAGTTCAGCGAAAGATGTTATCCAAGGCAAACTGATGAAATCATTAGACGAAGTCAACCCGATCTACATGATGAGTGACTCAGGAGCCCGTGGTAACGCATCTAACTTTACACAGCTTGCGGGTATGCGCGGTCTGATGGCCAACCCGGCTGGACGAATCATTGAATTGCCGATTAAATCAAGTTTCCGTGAAGGTCTGACAGTATTGGAGTACTTTATCTCCACTCACGGTGCGCGTAAAGGTCTTGCCGATACCGCCCTGAAAACAGCTGACTCAGGTTACCTTACACGCCGTCTTGTTGATGTTGCGCAGGATGTTATCATTCGTGAAACAGATTGCGGAACAGACCGCGGTATTCTTGCAAAACCGCTCAAAGAAGGCACGGAAATCATCGAGCGTCTGGAAGAGCGTCTGATCGGACGTTTCGCCAGAAAACAGATCAAACATCCTGAAACGGGTGCTGTGCTCATTAACGAAAATGAATTGATCGATGAAGATAAAGCGCTGGAAATCGTTGAATCCGGAATCGAAGAAGTGTGGATCCGTTCCGCGTTCACATGTAACACTCCTCATGGTGTATGTAAACGATGCTACGGACGTAACCTTGCAACCGGAACTGATGTTGAAGTCGGCGAAGCAGTAGGTATTATCGCCGCTCAATCTATCGGTGAGCCTGGAACACAGTTAACGATGCGTACGTTCCACACAGGCGGGGTTGCCGGAGACGATATCACACAAGGTCTTCCGCGTATCCAGGAGCTTTTCGAAGCGCGTAATCCGAAAGGTCAAGCGACGATTTCTGAAATTGACGGTACAATTGCCGAAATCAATGAAGTACGCGACAAACAGCAGGAGATTGTTGTTCAGGGCGCTGTTGAGACTCGTTCATACACGGCACCTTACAACTCACGCCTGAAAGTGGCTGAGGGTGATCAGATTACCCGCGGTCAAGTGCTGACAGAAGGTTCAATCGATCCGAAAGAACTTCTTAAAGTCACTGACCTGACAACGGTTCAGGAATATCTTCTGCATGAGGTTCAGAAGGTTTACCGTATGCAGGGCGTTGAAATCGGCGATAAACACGTAGAAGTAATGGTTCGCCAGATGCTTCGCAAAGTCCGTGTGATCGATGCCGGAGATACTGATGTTCTCCCTGGCACATTGCTTGATATTCACCAATTCACAGAAGCGAACAAAAAAGTGCTGCTTGAAGGCAATCGACCTGCTACAGGCCGTCCTGTCCTTCTCGGTATCACGAAAGCTTCACTCGAGACGGATTCATTCTTGTCTGCCGCATCATTCCAAGAAACAACACGTGTTCTTACTGATGCTGCGATTAAAGGCAAGCGCGATGAACTTCTCGGCCTGAAAGAGAATGTTATCATCGGTAAACTGGTTCCGGCCGGTACCGGTATGATGAATTACAGAAAAGTAAAACCTGTTTCAAACGTTCAGCCTTCGGAAGATATGGTTCCGGCTGAATAACAGAAACTGCTGCAGGAAAGGCTGTTTCGACAGCTTTTCCTCAGTATTACAATTATTCTGGCGGGGGACTGCACTAAAAAATGTCATACGTTGTTGACATCCGTCCCGCAGAGTGATAATATAACCAAGGTGCTCGAAATAAAACCTGTTACTTTGGAGGATATGTTTATGTCTTATGATAAAGTATCACAGGCCAAATCAATTATTATTGGTACGAAGCAAACAGTGAAAGCTCTAAAACGAGGTTCAGTGAAGGAAGTCGTCGTGGCAAAAGACGCGGATTCAGTTCTTACGGCTGGCGTTATCCAGCTTGCAAAGAACCAAAATACCGCTGTCTGTATGGTGGATTCCATGAAAAAGCTCGGCAAAGCCTGCGGAATTGAAGTGGGAGCAGCAGCTGTTGCCATTATGTTATAGCGTACTTTTTGTTTTTATATAAGATATCAATCTTGTGTAAAGACATTGTTTTTTGCCTAATGATGAACCACCTGGGTATGTGGGTTATAAAACGTAATGAAGGGAGGAACACAACATGCCTACAATTAATCAGCTAATTCGCAAGGGACGCGTGAGCAAAGTTGAAAACTCTAAGTCACCTGCACTAAACAAAGGATACAACAGCTTTAAAAAAGAGCACACTAACGTATCTTCTCCACAAAAACGCGGGGTATGTACTCGTGTGGGTACAATGACACCGAAAAAACCGAACTCAGCACTTCGTAAATATGCTCGTGTTCGTTTGACTAACGGAATCGAGGTTACTGCCTACATTCCTGGTATCGGTCACAACCTGCAAGAGCACAGCGTTGTACTGATCCGCGGCGGACGTGTAAAAGACTTACCGGGGGTACGCTACCACATCGTTCGTGGCGCGCTTGATACTGCCGGAGTTGAAAACCGTGCGCAAGGCCGTTCTAAATACGGTACGAAACGTCCTAAAGCAAAGTAATCAAATAAATCATTAAAACTATGAAGGGAGGATATTCAGATGCCACGTAAAGGTCCTGTAGCAAAAAGAGATGTTTTACCTGATCCGCTTTACAACTCTAAGCTGGTATCCCGCCTGATCAACAAAATGATGATCGACGGTAAAAAAGGTAAATCTCAAACAATCCTATACAAGTCATTCGATATCATTAAAGAACGCACTGGCAATGATGCAATGGAGGTTTTCGAACAAGCATTGAAAAACATCATGCCTGTACTTGAAGTAAAAGCACGCCGTGTAGGTGGAGCTAACTACCAAGTGCCTGTAGAAGTTCGTCCTGAACGCCGTACAACTCTTGGTCTTCGCTGGTTGGTTAACTATGCGCGTCTTCGCGGAGAAAAAACAATGGAAGAGCGCCTGGCTAACGAAATTCTTGATGCAGCTAACAACACTGGTGCTGCCGTTAAGAAACGTGAAGACACTCACAAGATGGCAGAAGCGAACAAAGCATTTGCTCACTACCGCTGGTAGGATTCATATAATCAAAATAATAATTCCCTAATAAGGAAGGAGAAATTACCCAATGGCAAGAGAGTTCTCCTTAGAAAAAACTCGTAATATCGGGATCATGGCTCACATCGATGCCGGTAAAACGACTACTACAGAACGGATCTTGTTCTACACAGGCCGTATCCACAAAATTGGCGAAACTCACGAAGGTGCTTCGCAAATGGACTGGATGGAGCAGGAACAAGAACGCGGTATCACAATCACTTCTGCAGCAACGACTGCACAGTGGAAAGGTTACCGTGTAAACATCATCGATACACCGGGACACGTAGACTTCACAGTTGAAGTTGAACGTTCACTCCGTGTACTTGATGGTGCGGTTGCCGTACTTGATGCTCAATCAGGTGTTGAGCCTCAGACAGAAACAGTATGGCGCCAAGCAACAACTTACGGAGTACCGCGTGTTGTATTTGTCAACAAAATGGACAAAATCGGCGCAGACTTCCTTTACTCTGTAGGCACTTTAAGAGACCGTCTTCAAGCTAACGCTCACGCAATTCAATTGCCGATCGGTGCTGAAGACAACTTCGAAGGTATCATCGACTTAGTAGAAAACGTTGCGTATTTCTACGAAGATGACCTTGGAACTCGTTCAGATGCGAAAGAAATCCCTGAAGAGTACAAAGAGCAAGCTGAAGAGCTTCGCAGCAGCCTGATTGAAGCTGTAGCTGAGCTTGATGAAGAGCTTATGGAAAAGTACCTTGAAGGTGAAGAAATCACTATCCCTGAACTGAAAGCTGCTATCCGTAAAGGTACACTGAATGTTGAATTCTACCCTGTACTTGTTGGTTCTGCTTTCAAAAACAAAGGTGTTCAGCTTGTACTTGATGCTGTTCTTGACTACCTTCCTGCGCCAACTGATGTTGCTGCAATCAAAGGTGTACGTCCTGATACAGATGAAGAGATCGTTCGTCATTCTTCTGATGAAGAGCCGTTCTCTGCACTTGCATTTAAAGTTATGACTGACCCTTATGTCGGTAAGCTGACATTCTTCCGCGTATATTCCGGTACACTTGATTCCGGTTCATATGTAAAGAACTCTACAAAAGGCAAGCGTGAGCGCGTAGGACGTATCCTTCAAATGCACGCTAACAGCCGTGAAGAGATCTCTACTGTTTACGCTGGAGACATCGCAGCTGCTGTAGGTCTAAAAGATACTTCTACTGGAGATACTCTATGTGATGAGAAGGATCTTGTAATCCTTGAATCAATGGAATTCCCAGAGCCTGTTATCGACGTAGCGATTGAGCCTAAATCAAAAGCTGACCAAGATAAAATGGGTATCGCTTTAGCGAAACTTGCTGAAGAAGATCCTACATTCCGTACACAAACAAACCCTGAAACGGGTCAAACAATCATCTCTGGTATGGGTGAGCTTCACCTTGATATCATTGTTGATCGTATGAAGCGTGAGTTCAAAGTTGAAGCTAACGTTGGTGCTCCTCAAGTTGCGTACCGTGAGACATTCCGTACCGGTGCAAAAGTTGAAGGTAAATTCGTACGTCAATCAGGCGGACGCGGTCAGTTCGGTCACGTTTGGATCGAATTTGAACCGAACGAAGAAGGCGCTGGCTTTGAATTCGAAAACGCAATCGTCGGTGGTGTTGTTCCTCGTGAATACATCCCAGCCGTACAAGCAGGTCTTGAAGACTCTCTTGAAAATGGTGTCCTAGCCGGATTCCCGCTAATCGACATCAAGGCGAAACTTTTTGATGGATCTTACCATGATGTTGACTCAAATGAAATGGCGTTTAAAGTCGCTGCTTCTATGGCATTGAAAAATGCAGTCAGCAAATGTAACCCAGTTCTTCTTGAACCAATCATGAAAGTTGAAGTTGTTATTCCTGAAGAATACATGGGAGACATCATGGGTGATGTTACTTCTCGTCGCGGACGCGTAGAAGGTATGGAAGCTCGCGGTAACGCTCAAGTTGTGCGTGCGATGGTACCTCTTGCTGAAATGTTCGGTTACGCTACTGCCCTTCGTTCTAACACGCAAGGACGCGGTACGTTCACAATGTTCATGGATCACTACGAAGAAGTGCCGAAGAGCATCGCTGAAGAAATTATCAAAAAAAATAAAGGCGAATAATTGATTTTGCCACTTAACTCAAGTATAACTACTATTGTAAGATGAGGGAGTGAAAGCTTGCTTTCACTTTCTATCACTCTATACATTACTAATTAAAAGCTCTTAAGGAGGATTTTAGAATGGCTAAAGAAAAATTCGACCGTTCCAAATCACATGCCAATATCGGTACAATTGGACACGTTGACCATGGTAAAACAACATTAACTGCTGCTATCTCAACAGTACTTCATAAGAAATCTGGTAAAGGTACAGCTATGGCGTACGATCAAATTGATGGTGCTCCAGAAGAACGTGAGCGCGGTATCACAATCTCTACTGCACACGTTGAGTACGAAACTGACACTCGTCACTATGCACACGTTGACTGCCCAGGACACGCTGACTATGTTAAAAACATGATCACTGGTGCTGCGCAAATGGACGGAGCTATCCTTGTAGTATCTGCTGCTGATGGCCCAATGCCACAAACTCGTGAGCACATCCTTCTTTCTAAAAACGTTGGTGTACCATACATCGTAGTATTCCTTAACAAATGCGACATGGTAGACGACGAAGAGCTTCTTGAGCTTGTTGAAATGGAAGTTCGCGATCTTCTTAGCGAATACGACTTCCCTGGTGATGATGTACCAGTTGTTAAAGGTTCTGCTCTTAAAGCTCTTGAAGGCGATGCTGAGTACGAAGAAAAAATTCTTGAACTTATGGCTGCAGTTGATGAGTACATCCCAACTCCAGAACGTGACACTGACAAACCATTCATGATGCCAGTTGAGGACGTATTCTCAATCACTGGTCGTGGTACAGTTGCTACTGGCCGTGTAGAACGCGGACAAGTTAAAGTCGGTGACGAAGTTGAAATCATCGGTCTTCAAGAAGAAAACAGCAAAACAACTGTTACAGGTGTTGAAATGTTCCGTAAGCTTCTTGACTACGCTGAAGCTGGAGACAACATCGGTGCACTTCTTCGCGGTGTAGCTCGTGAAGACATCCAACGTGGACAAGTACTTGCTAAACCAGGTACAATCACTCCACACAGCAAATTCAAAGCTGAAGTTTACGTTCTTTCTAAAGAAGAGGGTGGACGTCATACTCCATTCTTCTCTAACTACCGTCCTCAGTTCTACTTCCGTACAACTGACGTAACTGGTATCATCAATCTTCCAGAAGGCGTAGAAATGGTTATGCCTGGAGATAACACTGAAATGATCGTTGAACTTATCTCTACAATCGCTATCGAAGAAGGAACTCGTTTCTCTATTCGTGAAGGCGGACGTACAGTTGGTTCAGGCGTTGTTTCTACAATCACTGAGTAATCGACTCGTTCATTAATGCGGGGTCCCTTATGGGGCCTCGTTTTTTTGTTTCCCCGCTGATTCCATGTATAATAGAACGTATACAAATTTTAGGAGCAGAGCGATGATCGATAACTTCAAGAAAACCAATCGTATTTCAATGCTTCAGCAATTGCTGATTAATGGCAGTGAACAAACCATTATGATTAATGGTGATGACAGGAGTAATCCGCTGCTTTTGTTTTTGCACGGCGGTCCCGGCACGCCTCAAATCGGCTATGCGAGAAAATACCAGAATAAGCTGGAAAAGCATTTCACCGTTGTGAACTGGGATCAGAGAGGGGCGGGTCTCTCTTATTCAAAGGAAATTCCGGGTTCATCTATGACTTTGGATCAGCTGACAGCCGATACCATTCATTTGACCGAACGCTTATGCAAGCAATTCAGCAGGCAAAAAATATATATCGCCGGCTATTCGTGGGGTTCAGTTCTGGCGCTTCATGTTCTTCAAGAAAGGCCTGATTTGTATTATGGGTATATCGGTATCAGTCAGGTGGTTAATATTCAAAAGGAAGAAACGGAAGCTTACCGGCTGATGATGGAATGGAGCAGGCAACGCAAACATTTCCTGCTGGAAAAGACGCTGAGTTTTATCGGAGCGCCTCCATGGGAGAAACAGCTGCAGCGATCGTTGTTTCTGCTTTGTATCGAGATGAGGGGAGGGGGCTTTACCCATCATCCGATCGGCGCTCTTAAAGCAGGGGGGCGAATGCTGTTTGGTGAACCGTACGGTGTGAGAGGGAGCTTCTTAGCCGCGCGGGGTCAAATGTTCAGCCTGAAACACCTGTGGGAGGATCTCATTTTCTTTGATGCCGGGGAATCAGTTTCTTCTATTATAATACCGTGCTGTTTTATGTCAGGGAGATACGATTTGACGGTCCCGGGGACGACGTCTTATGAATATTATCAGAAGGTTGATGCGCCGTATAAAGAATGGCATTGGTTTGAGAACTCAGCCCATTCGCCTCACTTGGAGGAACCGGATCGCTTTGCCGAAGTTGTCAGCCGGTTCGCATCGTTCCATCTCTGAAAGAAAACAGGCATATCCTTGATTAATCATGGTATCACCTGTATAATAATCAAAGTGTGAAAACCACAAGGTTCTTTAAATAAACCTTGCAACATACGTCTATTTTCTGTATAATAGTGTATGTTGGTCTTTGACTGCGATGAAGTGAGAGGTTGCTGACACACCCGGCCGCTTTGCCATGGCAAGGTGATCAGGTTTTTCTCACGGAGAACTGTCTAACGTGATGTAGGCGAAAAGGAGGGAAAATAATGGCAAAACAAAAAATTCGTATTCGTTTAAAAGCATATGATCATAGAATCCTTGATCAATCTGCAGAGAAGATTGTTGAAACGGCAAAACGTTCTGGTGCCAGCGTATCTGGTCCGATTCCGTTGCCAACTGAAAAATCAGTTTATACAATCCTTCGTGCGGTGCACAAATACAAAGATTCTCGTGAGCAATTTGAAATGCGTACACATAAACGTTTAATCGACATTGTGAACCCAACACCACAAACTGTTGATGCTCTCATGCGATTAGACTTACCATCTGGTGTCGATATCGAAATCAAACTTTAATTCTAAAATATAGAATGATCTTAATAGGAGGTGTGACGAATGACCAAAGGAATCTTAGGAAGAAAAATTGGTATGACGCAAGTATTCGCAGAGAACGGTGATCTTATTCCGGTAACTGTTATTGAAGCAGCTCCAAACGTTGTTCTTCAAAAGAAAACAGCTGAAAATGATGGCTATGAAGCGATCCAGCTTGGTTTTGACGATAAGCGTGAAAAGCTTTCAAACAAACCGGAAAAAGGACACGTTGCAAAAGCGGAAACTGCTCCTAAGCGCTTCGTTAAAGAATTACGCGGCGTGGATATGGATGCGTATGAAATTGGTCAGGAAGTCAAGGTTGAAATTTTCTCTGCAGGAGAAATCGTAGATGTAACAGGAGTATCTAAAGGTAAAGGTTTCCAAGGTGCAATCAAGCGCCACGGACAATCTCGCGGACCTATGTCTCACGGTTCACGCTACCACCGTCGTCCTGGTTCAATGGGACCTGTAGATCCTAACCGTGTATTCAAAGGTAAACTATTACCTGGACGCATGGGCGGAGATCAAATCACTGTCCAAAACCTTGAAATCGTAAAAGTAGATGCTGAGCGCAATCTTCTTTTGATTAAAGGTAACGTACCTGGTGCGAGAAAAACTTTAATCACTGTTAAAAGTGCTGTTAAATCTAAATAAGTCTCTTAGGAAAGGAGGAAATTGATCATGCCAAAAGTAGCATTATACAACCAAAACGGTTCTACTGCTGGTGATATCGAATTAAACGCGTCTGTATTTGGAATTGAGCCAAATGAGAGCGTAGTATTCGACGCTATTCTTATGCAAAGAGCTTCCTTACGTCAAGGATCTCACAAAGTAAAAAATCGTTCTGAAGTACGCGGCGGAGGTCGCAAACCATGGCGTCAAAAAGGTACAGGTCGTGCCCGTCAAGGTTCAATCCGTTCACCGCAATGGCGCGGAGGTGGTGTCGTATTCGGCCCAACACCACGCAGCTATTCTTACAAATTACCTAAAAAAGTTCGCCGCTTGGCAATCAAATCAGTATTGTCTTCTAAAGTGAACGACAACAACATTATTGTTCTTGAAGATCTTACTCTTGATACGGTTAAAACAAAAGAAATGGCAGCTATCCTTAAAGGATTAACTGTTGAGAAAAAAGCTTTAATCGTAACTGCGGATGCAAACGAAGCAGTATCTCTTTCTGCACGCAACATCCCTGGAGTTACAGTTGTTCAAGCTAACGGAATCAACGTGTTAGACGTTGTCAACCACGAGAAGCTTCTGATTACAAAAGCTGCGGTTGAAAAAGTAGAGGAGGTGCTTGCATAATGAAAGATCCTCGTGATGTTCTTAAGCGCCCCGTCATTACTGAACGTTCTGCTGATTTAATGACTGAAAAAAAATATACTTTTGAAGTTGATGTAAGAGCTAATAAAACAGAAGTGAAAGATGCAGTTGAAAGTATCTTTGGAGTGAAAGTTGACAAAGTCAACATCATGAACTACAAAGGGAAATCAAAACGTGTCGGCCGCTACACTGGTATGACTAGCCGTCGCAGAAAAGCGATCGTAAAACTTACTGCAGACAGCAAAGAAATCGAAATTTTTGAAGCTTAATTATCTGTAAAAAGAAGGAGGGAAATTCAAAATGGCGATTAAAAAGTATAAACCGACCTCTAACGGACGTCGTGGCATGACAACTTCAGATTTTGCTGAAATCACGACTGACCAGCCGGAAAAATCCTTGCTTGCGCCCCTTCACAAAAAAGGCGGACGTAACAACCAAGGTAAATTGACTGTACGTCACCAAGGTGGCGGACACAAACGCCAATACCGTGTTATCGACTTCAAACGCGATAAAGATGGTATACCTGGACGCGTTGCTACAGTTGAGTACGATCCAAACCGTTCAGCTAACATTGCACTAATCAACTATGTAGACGGAGAAAAACGTTACATTCTTGCACCAAAAGGAATTCAAGTAGGTACTGAAATCATGTCCGGCCCTGAAGCTGACATCAAAGTAGGTAACGCACTTCCGCTTATCAACATCCCAGTTGGTACAGTTGTGCATAACATTGAATTAAAACCTGGTAAAGGCGGACAGCTTGTACGTTCAGCTGGTACATCTGCTCAGGTTCTTGGTAAAGAAGGCAAATACGTTCTTGTACGTCTTAACTCTGGTGAAGTTCGCATGATCCTTTCTGCTTGCCGCGCTTCTATCGGTCAAGTAGGTAACGAGCAGCACGAACTGATCAACGTTGGTAAAGCAGGACGCTCTCGCTGGAAAGGCATCCGCCCTACAGTCCGCGGTTCTGTAATGAACCCTAACGATCACCCGCACGGTGGTGGTGAAGGTCGCGCGCCAATCGGACGTAAATCACCAATGTCTCCTTGGGGCAAACCGACTCTTGGATTCAAGACACGTAAGAAAAAGAACAAATCTGATAAATTTATCGTACGTCGTCGTAAAAATAAATAACGGGGTTGTCTACGGTTCATTTCGGACCGTAGTGCAATCACGAAGGGAGGTTCCAAAATGGCTCGCAGCTTGAAAAAAGGACCATTTGTCGATGGACACTTGATGACAAAAATCGAGAAATTAAATGAAACGGACAAGAAACAAGTTGTAAAAACTTGGTCTCGCCGTTCAACTATTTTCCCACAATTTATCGGTCACACTATCGCAGTATATGACGGACGTAAACACGTGCCTGTATTCATTTCTGAAGACATGGTAGGCCACAAGTTGGGCGAATTCGCACCGACTCGTACTTACAAAGGCCACGCCAGTGACGATAAAAAAACAAGACGCTAAGAGAGGAGGCTTTTAAATGCAAGCTAAAGCTGTTGCAAGAACAGTCCGTATTGCTCCTCGTAAAGCACGTCTAGTAATGGACCTGATTCGAGGTAAGCAAGTAGGCGAAGCAGTATCTATCCTGAACTTAACTCCGAGAGCTGCTTCTCCGATCATCGAAAAAGTTTTAAAATCTGCTATCGCAAATGCTGAGCACAACTACGAGATGGACGCTAACAATCTGGTTATTTCTCAGGCATTTGTTGACGAAGGCCCAACGTTAAAAAGATTCCGCCCGCGTGCTATGGGACGTGCGAGCCAAATCAACAAACGTACGAGCCACATTACAATCGTTGTATCAGAAAAGAAGGAGGGATAAGTAGTGGGTCAAAAGGTAAATCCAGTCGGTCTTCGTATCGGAGTCATTCGTGATTGGGAATCTAAGTGGTACGCTGGTAAAGATTACGCTGACTTCCTGCACGAAGATTTAAAAATTCGTGAATTCATTAGCAAACGCCTTTCTGACGCTTCTGTTTCTAAAGTAGAAATCGAGCGCGCAGCAAACCGCGTTAACATTACGATCCACACTGCTAAGCCTGGTATGGTAATCGGTAAAGGCGGATCTGAAGTTGAAGCACTTCGTAAAGCCCTTAACAGCCTTACTGGCAAGCGTGTACACATTAACATTCTTGAAATCAAAAGAGCAGATCTTGATGCTCAGCTTGTAGCTGACAACATCGCTCGTCAACTAGAAAACCGTATTTCTTTCCGCCGTGCGCAGAAACAACAAATCCAACGCACTATGCGTGCTGGAGCACAAGGTGTGAAAACAATGGTTTCCGGCCGTCTTGGCGGAGCTGACATTGCTCGTTCTGAATACTACAGTGAAGGAACTGTTCCATTGCACACTTTACGTGCTGACATCGACTATGCAACATCTGAAGCTGACACAACTTACGGTAAGCTTGGTGTAAAAGTCTGGATCTATCGTGGAGAGGTTCTTCCTACTAAGAAGAAAACTGAGGAAGGAGGAAAATAATATGTTATTACCAAAACGCGTTAAATATCGCAGAGAGCATCGCGGAAAAATGCGCGGTCGCGCTAAAGGCGGTACTGAAGTACATTTTGGTGAGTACGGTATCCAGGCTCTTGAAGCTTCTTGGATCACGAACCGCCAAATCGAAGCTGCACGTATTGCGATGACTCGTTACATGAAACGTGGCGGTAAAGTTTGGATTAAAATTTTCCCTTCAAAACCTTACACTGCTAAACCGCTTGAGGTACGGATGGGTTCCGGTAAAGGGGCTCCTGAAGGCTGGGTAGCTGTTGTAAAACCGGGCAAAGTTTTATTTGAAATTTCTGGTGTGTCTGAAGAGGTAGCTCGTGAAGCTCTTCGTCTTGCATCTCACAAATTGCCAATTAAAACGAAGTTCGTAAAACGTGAAGAAATTGGTGGTGAATCAAATGAAAGCTAATGAAATTCGTGACCTTACCACTGCTGAAATTGAACAAAAAGTAAAGTCTCTTAAAGAAGAACTTTTCAATCTTCGCTTTCAATTAGCGACAGGACAACTTGAAAATACTGCTCGCATTCGTGAAGTGCGCAAAGCTATCGCGCGCATGAAAACTGTGATTCGTGAAAGAGAAATTGCTGCCAACAAATAATCACTGAGGGGAGGTCGTGAGCATGAGCGAACGTAACCAACGCAAAGTTTACCAAGGCCGTGTTGTTTCTGACAAAATGGATAAAACCATCACTGTTGTTGTTGAAACATACAAAAAGGATCCTATTTACGGTAAACGCGTAAAATACTCAAAGAAATTCAAAGCACATGATGAAAATAACCAAGCTAAAATCGGAGACATCGTAAAGATCATGGAAACTCGTCCATTATCTGCAACTAAGCGTTTTCGTCTAGTAGAAGTTGTCGAAGAAGCTGTTATTATCTAATAAAGTTCGGAATTCTTTTTCCGAAGGGAGGTAACAAATAATGATTCAACAAGAGACTCGTTTAAAAGTTGCTGACAACTCCGGTGCGCGTGAGGTACTTACTATTAAAGTTCTTGGCGGTTCTGGACGTAAAACGGCTAACATTGGTGATGTAATTGTTTGCACGGTTAAACAAGCAACACCAGGAGGCGTTGTCAAAAAAGGTGAAGTCGTAAGAGCTGTTATCGTTCGCACAAAAAGCGGAGCACGCAGAACTGACGGATCATACATCAGCTTCGATGAGAATGCATGTGTTATCATCCGTGACGACAAGAGCCCGCGTGGAACTCGTATCTTCGGACCGGTTGCCCGTGAATTACGTGAAAACAACTTCATGAAAATTGTTTCTCTGGCTCCAGAAGTTATCTAATGAAATAAATGCCTTACTCAAGGAGGTGCGATCAGGATGCATGTGAAAAAAGGCGATAAAGTAATGGTTATCTCTGGTAAAGATAAAGGCAAACAAGGTACGATCCTTGCTGCTTTCCCTAAAAAGGACCGCGTTCTAGTTGAGGGCGTAAACATGGTGAAGAAGCACTCTAAACCAACTCAAGCAAACCCTCAAGGCGGTATTTCTAATCAAGAGGCGCCAATTCATGTATCAAACGTTATGCCGCTCGATCCTAAAACAGGTGAAGTGACTCGCGTAGGATACAAAGTGGAAGATGGCAAAAAAGTTCGTGTTGCAAAAAAATCTGGGCAAGTCTTAGATAAATAGTATTTAAAGGAAGGGAGGTCTATCTCATGAACCGCCTTAAAGAAAAGTACAATAAAGAAATTTCACCTGCTTTAATGACGAAGTTCAACTACGACTCTGTTATGCAGGTGCCAAAAATCGAAAAAATCGTAATCAACATGGGTGTTGGTGATGCTGTTCAAAACGCGAAAGCAATCGACAGTGCTGTTGAAGAATTAACGTTTATCGCAGGTCAAAAACCTGTCGTTACTCGTGCGAAGAAATCAATTGCTGGATTCCGTCTTCGTGAGGGAATGCCTATCGGTGCGAAAGTAACTCTTCGCGGAGAGCGCATGTATGATTTCCTTGATAAACTTATTTCTGTATCTTTACCGCGTGTACGTGACTTCCGCGGGATTTCTAAGAAATCTTTCGACGGTCGCGGAAACTACACTCTTGGTATTAAAGAACAGTTAATCTTCCCTGAAATTGACTACGATAAAGTAACAAAGGTTCGCGGAATGGACATCGTTATCGTAACGACTGCTAACTCTGACGAAGAGGCTCGTGAGCTATTAACTCAAGTAGGTATGCCGTTCCAGAAATAATCAATGAAAGGGAGGCGAAATCGTGGCTAAAAAGTCAATGATTGCGAAACAACAACGTACACCAAAGTTTAAAGTGCAAGAGTACACTCGCTGTGAACGCTGCGGACGTCCGCACTCAGTCATTCGTAAATTTAAACTTTGCCGTATTTGTTTCCGTGAGCTTGCATATAAAGGACAAATTCCTGGCGTGAAAAAAGCCAGCTGGTAATCCCCAAGAATGGGAAGGAGGTAATTATATAATGGTTATGACAGATCCAATTGCAGATATGCTGACTCGTATTCGCAATGCAAACATGGTACGTCATGAGAAGCTTGAAATTCCTGCTTCTAAATTGAAAAGAGAAATTGCTGACATTTTAAAGCGTGAAGGTTTCATTCGTGACGTTGAGTTCGTAGAAGACAGCAAACAAGGTATCATCCGCGTTTTCTTGAAATACGGACAAAACAACGAGCGCGTTATCACTGGTCTTAAAAGAATCAGCAAACCAGGTTTGCGTGTATACGCTAAATCAAATGAAGTACCTCGCGTACTTAACGGTCTTGGAATCGCGATTATTTCTACATCACAAGGTGTTTTAACGGACAAAGAAGCCCGTGCAAAACAAGCTGGTGGAGAAGTACTAGCATACGTTTGGTAAGAAGTTTAACAAGAATGGAGGTGTTTTAGTATGTCTCGTGTAGGTAAAAAACTGCTTGAGATCCCTTCTGGAGTTACAGTAACGCTGAACGAAGGCAACACTGTAGCTGTAAAAGGACCAAAAGGAGAATTAACTCGTACTTTCCATCCTGATATGGAAATCAAAATTGAGGACAACGTGCTTACAGTTACTCGTCCTTCTGATCACAAAGAGCACCGTGCGCTGCATGGTACGACTCGCAGTCTGCTTGGAAACATGGTTGAAGGCGTATCTAAAGGATTTGAAAGAGGTTTGGAATTAGTCGGTGTCGGTTATCGTGCGGCTAAATCCGGAAACAAACTTGTTTTAAACGTTGGATACTCTCACCCTGTTGAGATCGTTCCTGAAGAGGGCATCGAAATCGAAGTTCCTTCTCAAACTAAAGTAGTTGTAAAAGGTACAGACAAAGAGCGTGTAGGAGCTATCGCTGCTAACATCCGCGCTGTACGTTCTCCAGAGCCTTACAAAGGTAAAGGAATCCGCTACGAAGGTGAAGTTGTTCGCCGTAAAGAAGGTAAATCTGCTAAGTAAGACCGCTTAAAGTGAAGAAAGGAGTGACCTAAGGATGATTACGAAAACTAGCAAAAATGCTGCTCGTCAAAAAAGACATGCCCGTGTTCGTGCTAAACTTTCAGGCACAGCTGAAAGACCTCGTCTGAATGTGTTCCGTTCAAACAAACACATTTATGCTCAAATCATCGATGATGTAAATGGCGTTACACTTGCTAGTGCCTCTACTCTCGATAAAGATTTGAACGTGGAAAGCACTGGTGACAGCGCTGCTGCTGCTAAAGTCGGTGAACTCGTTGCGAAACGCGCTTCTGAGAAAGGTGTTTCTGACGTAGTATTTGACCGCGGCGGATACTTATACCATGGACGTGTAAAAGCTCTGGCCGATGCAGCTCGTGAAGCCGGACTGAAATTTTAATAAAAAAAGGAGGGACACATGATTATGCGTCGTATTGACCCAAGCAAATTAGAGTTAGAAGAACGCTTAGTTACGGTTAACCGCGTAGCGAAAGTTGTTAAAGGTGGTCGTCGTTTCCGTTTCGCAGCTCTAGTCGTTGTCGGTGACAAAAACGGTCACGTAGGTTTCGGTACTGGTAAAGCACAAGAAGTACCTGAAGCAATCCGCAAAGCTGTTGAAGATGCGAAAAAGAATTTGATTGAAGTACCAATGGTTGGAACTACGATTCCACACGAAATCATCGGACGTTTCGGTGCAGGCAATATCTTGTTGAAACCTGCTTCTGAAGGTACTGGAGTTATCGCTGGAGGCCCTGTACGTGCGGTACTTGAGCTTGCTGGCGTTGCTGATATCCTTTCTAAGTCTTTAGGTTCTAACACACCGATCAACATGATCCGTGCAACACTTCAAGGTTTAAGTGAGCTTAAACGTGCCGAAGACGTTGCGAAGCTTCGTGGAAAATCTGTAGAAGAACTGTTAGGATAAGGAGGGAACATTAATGGCTAAATTAGAAATTACCCTCAAACGCAGTGTAATCGGTCGCCCGGAAGATCAGCGCGTTACTGTAAGAACACTTGGTTTAAAGAAAACAAACCAAACTGTCGTTCATGAAGATAACGCTGCGATCCGCGGTATGATTAATAAAGTATCTCATCTAGTTTCTGTTAAAGAACAATAAAAATAAATTATAGGCTAAGGAGGTGTCCTAATGAAACTTCATGAATTAAAGCCTTCAGAAGGTTCACGTAAAGTACGCAATCGCGTAGGTCGTGGTATTGGTTCTGGTAACGGTAAAACAGCTGGTAAAGGTCACAAAGGTCAAAACGCTCGTTCTGGCGGCGGTGTACGCCCTGGATTCGAGGGGGGACAAATGCCTTTATTCCAACGTCTTCCTAAGCGCGGTTTTACAAACATCAACCGTAAGGAATACGCTATTGTGAACGTAGACAAATTGAACGGTTTTGCGGAAGGAACGGAAGTCACTCCTGAACTTCTTCTTGAGACTGGTGTTATTAGCAAACTTAATGCAGGAGTAAAGATTCTTGGCAACGGTAAATTAGAGAAAAAATTAACTGTAAAAGCCAATAAATTCTCTGCTTCTGCGAAAGAAGCTGTTGAAGCTGCTGGCGGTACAGCTGAGGTGATCTAACTTGTTTAAGACAATCTCCAACTTTATGCGTGTGAGTGATATTCGGAATAAAATCATTTTTACATTACTCATGCTTATCGTCTTTCGCATAGGTGCGTTTATCCCTGTGCCATATGTAAATGCTCAGGCGTTGCAGACACAAAGTTCGATGGGGGTTTTTGATCTCCTTAACACATTTGGCGGCGGTGCGCTTTATCAGTTTTCCATTTTTGCGATGGGAATTACGCCTTACATCACTGCTTCGATCATCATTCAGCTGCTTCAGATGGATGTTGTGCCGAAGTTTACCGAGTGGTCTAAGCAAGGTGAAGTCGGCCGCCGTAAATTAGCTCAGTTCACGAGATATTTTACGATTGTGCTTGGTTTTATCCAGGCATTAGGTATGTCTTACGGGTTTAACAACCTGGCAAACGGTATGCTGATTGAAAAATCCGGCATATCGACATATCTGATTATTGCTTTAGTACTCACTGGAGGAACTGCTTTTTTAATGTGGCTGGGAGAACAAATTACTTCCAATGGAGTAGGTAACGGAATTTCGATCATCATCTTCGCGGGGATTGTGGCTAGTATTCCGAAAACTGTTGGGCAGATTTATGAGACTCAATTTGTCGGCAGCAGCGATCAGCTGTTTATTCATATTGTGAAAATCGCCTTACTGGCGATTGCGATTTTGGCCGTTATTGTTGGTGTTATTTTCATTCAGCAGGCCGTACGCAAAATCGCGATTCAATATGCAAAAGGGCAAGGTCGTTCACCTGTTGGCGGAGGCCAGTCAACTCACCTTCCGCTTAAAGTGAATCCGGCAGGGGTTATTCCGGTAATCTTTGCGGTTGCGTTTCTTATTACGCCGCGTACTATCGCGTCATTTTTCGGAGAAAACAATGTGACAAAGTGGATTCAAGCCAACTTTGACAATACACATCCGGTGGGCATGGCGGTTTATGTCGCATTAATTATCGCCTTTACGTACTTCTATGCTTTTGTGCAGGTAAACCCTGAACAAATGGCTGATAACCTAAAAAAACAGGGTGGCTATATCCCGGGGGTTCGTCCAGGGAAAATGACTCAAGATAGAATTACGAGCATTTTGTATCGACTTACGTTTGTGGGTTCTATATTCTTAGCCGTGATTTCCATTCTTCCTATCTTTTTCATTCAATTCGCTGGATTGCCTCAAAGTGCACAGATTGGCGGAACATCATTGTTAATTGTCGTCGGGGTAGCCTTGGAGACAATGAAGCAGCTGGAGAGCCAGTTAGTGAAACGTAATTACCGAGGATTTATGAAAAATTAGAGGACTGGTTTTAACCATTCCTCTAAATAAGAGAGGACGGGGGAAATCCGAATGAACTTAGTCTTAATGGGACTTCCTGGAGCCGGTAAAGGCACACAGGGAGAACGAATTGTTGAGGATTATGGGATACCTCATATCTCAACGGGAGATATGTTCCGTGCTGCTATGAAAGAAGAAACACCACTCGGACTCGAAGCAAAGTCTTATATTGATAAAGGCGAGCTCGTACCGGACGAAGTCACAATCGGCATTGTCAAAGAAAGACTCGGCAAAAATGATTGTGAAAGAGGTTTTCTTCTGGACGGATTTCCGCGAACAGTCGCTCAGGCTGAAGCTCTTGAAAACATTCTTGAGGAATACGGCAAGCCGATTGATTATGTCATTAACATTAAAGTAGACAAAGACTCTTTAATGGAACGTTTGACTGGACGCAGAATTTGCAGTGTTTGCGGCACAACCTATCATTTGGTTTTCAATCCGCCGAAAACGCCGGGTGTTTGTGATAAAGACGGAGGAGACCTTTATCAACGGGCAGATGATAATGAGGAAACCGTCTCAAAACGGCTTGAGGTCAACATGAAGCAGACTCAGCCTTTACTCGATTTTTATTCTGAGAAAGGGTATCTTGTCAACGTCAATGGCCAGCAGGACATTAACGACGTGTACAAAGATGTGAAAGAGCTTCTTGGAGGATTGAGCAAATGATTATCTGTAAGACCCCTCGTGAGCTTGGCATCATGCGGGAAGCAGGGCGAATCGTGGCTTTGACTCATGAAGAGATGAAAAAGCACATTAAACCAGGAATCTCGACAAAAGAATTGGATCAAATTGCCGAACGTTTTATTGAGAAGCAGGGTGCAATCCCATCTTTTAAGGGGTATAATGGGTTTCGCGGGAGCATTTGTGTATCAGTTAATGAAGAACTCGTTCACGGAATTCCCGGTAAAAGGGTTTTGCGTGACGGTGACATTATCAGCATTGATATCGGTGCTAAATTAAATGGTTATCATGGTGACTCTGCTTGGACATATCCGGTAGGAAACATCAGTGATGATGATAAACGACTGCTGGAAGTGACAGAGGAGTCTTTATATAAAGGCTTGAAGGAAGCAAAACCAGGTGAACGTTTGTCGAATATTTCCCACGCAATACAAACGTATGTCGAAAATGAGCAGTTTTCAGTTGTTAGGGAGTATGTCGGACATGGTGTTGGTCAAGACTTGCATGAGGATCCGCAAATTCCTCATTACGGTCCGCCAAACAAAGGACCTAGGCTGAAGCCTGGTATGGTTCTCGCTATAGAACCGATGGTTAACGCTGGCAGCCGATATGTGAAAACATTGGCTGATAACTGGACGGTTGTAACGGTAGATGGGAAAAAGTGTGCTCATTTTGAACATACGATTGCGATTACGGAAACGGGTTTTGATATACTGACAAAAGTCTAGATGATGAAATGAATTCCATGACACATGTTTTTCATTCCGCACCTGGGCAGATTGTAGGTTTACAATTGGTCGGAAGAAAAACCGGCTAGCTGCTGTCATCGGAATGAAGATTCATCATCGTGTACTAAAGCAGACGGAGAAAAGCGTACATTTCATTCTCCTTAGAAAAAGAATATCAATCATTCACCCTTTATGATTGCGTATCTCCGGAAGTTCAGAACAGTATAAACGAAACAGGGCGTGTGACAAACGGATAACTGAGATTTTCTCTTTTGAAATTTGTCAGAGAGCAAGTTACTGATTTGAAGAAGGGAGAACACTTGAATGGCGAAAGACGATGTAATTGAAGTGGAAGGTACGATTGTCGAAACACTGCCAAACGCGATGTTCAAAGTTGAACTCGAAAATGGCCATACGGTTTTGGCTCACGTATCTGGTAAAATCCGCATGCACTTCATTCGCATTTTACCTGGAGACAAAGTTACGGTAGAATTATCTCCATATGACTTAACTCGTGGCAGGATTACGTACCGTTACAAATAAAGCACTCCGGAAACTGAAGGAGGTTGGAAACACATGAAAGTGAGACCATCAGTTAAACCAATCTGCGAGAAATGTAAAGTTATTCGCAGAAAAGGAAAAGTAATGGTGATCTGTGAAAATCCAAAGCATAAACAAAAACAAGGATAATTAATAAGGAGGTGCCCAGAGAATGGCTCGTATTGCTGGTGTAGATATCCCACGTGACAAACGTGTTGTTATTTCTTTAACATATGTCTTCGGAATTGGCCGCACAACGGCTCAGCAAGTCTTGAAAGAGGCTGGTGTTTCTGAAGATACTCGTGTGCGTGATCTTACTGAAGAAGAACTTGGTAAAATCCGTGATGTTATTGACAAACTGAAAGTAGAAGGTGACCTTCGCCGTGAAGTTTCTCTTAACATCAAGCGTCTGATCGAAATCGGAAGCTACCGCGGAATCCGCCATCGCAGAGGTTTGCCTGTTCGCGGACAAAACTCTAAAAACAATGCGCGTACTCGTAAAGGTCCGCGTCGTACTGTAGCTAACAAGAAAAAATAAGTAAGGGAGGTACCTAAACAATGGCTGCTGCTCGTAAACAAAACACGCGTAAACGTCGCGTGAAAAAGAATATTGAGTCAGGAATCGCTCATATTCGTTCAACTTTCAACAACACGATCGTTACGATCACTGATACTCATGGTAATGCTCTTTCTTGGTCTAGTGCCGGAGCTCTAGGATTCAGAGGTTCTCGTAAATCTACTCCTTTTGCTGCGCAAATGGCTGCTGAAACAGCTGCTAAAGGTTCAATCGAACACGGACTTAAAACTCTTGAAGTAACTGTTAAAGGACCAGGTTCTGGCCGTGAAGCTGCAATCCGTGCTTTACAAGCTGCCGGACTTGAAGTTACAGCTATCAGAGACGTAACTCCTGTTCCTCATAATGGATGCCGTCCACCAAAACGTCGCCGCGTGTAATTTGTTTGTATAGATTTTGTGTCCCTGTCAATAATGGGTTATGATACAGTTATTTATGAAACGAATGCACCGACTCGTTGCCTGAGCACATACGGGACTAAACAATGGGGAATTTCGGATGGAATCTCATATGATTCTATTCGAGGTTTCGACGTTTTGAAGGAGGGTTTTAAGTAATGATCGAGATTGAAAAACCAAAAATCGAAACGGTTGAAATCAGCGACGATGCCAAATTTGGTAAGTTTGTCGTAGAGCCGCTTGAGCGTGGATATGGTACAACTCTGGGTAACTCCTTACGTCGTATCCTCTTATCCTCACTCCCTGGTGCCGCTGTAACATCGATCCAGATAGATGGTGTACTGCACGAATTCTCGACAATCGAAGGCGTTGTGGAAGATGTTACAACGATAATCTTGCACATTAAAAAGCTTGCATTGAAAATCTACTCTGATGAAGAGAAGACGCTTGAAATTGATGTACAGGGCGAAGGAACTGTCACAGCAGCTGATATTACACACGACAGCGATGTTGAAATCCTTAATCCGGATCTTCATATCGCGACTCTTGGTGAGAATGCGAGTTTCCGAGTTCGCCTTACTGCACAAAGAGGACGTGGGTATACACCTGCTGATTCGAACAAAAGAGACGATCAGCCTATCGGCGTGATTCCGATCGATTCAATCTTTACGCCAGTTTCTCGTTTATCTTATCAGGTAGAAAACACTCGTGTAGGCCAGGTTGCAAACTATGACAAACTTACACTTGATGTTTGGACTGACGGAAGCACTGGACCGAAGGAAGCAATTGCTCTCGGTTCAAAGATTTTAACTGAACACCTTAATATATTCGTCGGTTTAACTGACGAAGCTCAGCATGCTGAAATCATGGTTGAAAAAGAAGAGGACCAAAAAGAAAAAGTTCTTGAAATGACGATTGAGGAACTTGACCTTTCTGTCCGTTCTTACAACTGCTTGAAGCGTGCGGGCATTAACACGGTTCAAGAACTTGCGAACAAGACGGAAGAAGATATGATGAAAGTTCGCAACCTGGGACGCAAATCACTTGAAGAAGTGAAAGCGAAACTAGAAGAACTTGGACTCGGCCTTCGCAAAGACGATTGATCTAGTTTCCATGTGAACTAGGATTTTCGTGTGTTTTTTATTTAGAAACAGCATTCCATTAAAGGAGGGGACATCACATGTCATACAGAAAACTAGGACGTACGAGTTCACAGCGTAAAGCTATGCTTCGTGATCTTACAACAGATTTGATCATCAACGAAAGAATTGAAACAACTGAAACACGTGCGAAAGAACTTCGCTCTGTTGTTGAAAAGATGATCACTCTTGGTAAGCGCGGTGACTTGCATGCTCGTCGTCAAGCTGCTGCATACATTCGCAACGAGGTTGCTAATGAAGAAAATAACCAAGATGCACTTCAAAAATTATTCTCTGACATTGCAACTCGTTACGAGGAGCGCCAAGGCGGATACACACGTATTATGAAGCTTGGTCCTCGCCGTGGTGACGGTGCACCAATGGCAATCATCGAATTGGTTTAATCACATATTTTTGTGTATCTAAAGAAGGGCGGGACAGTTTCTAACTGGATCTATGCCCTTTTTTTAGATATCAGAACTTTTTATCATGAGACAGAAAAGCAGAGCTATAGCTGAGAGGAGGTCAGGCGCCCGTGGATCAAAAACAGCTTATATCCGTAAAAGACATTCTATTCCGATACCGCAAAGATGCAGAAAGACCGGCGCTGGATGGTGTGAGTCTGGAGGTGTACGAAGGAGAATGGCTTGCTATCGTAGGCCACAACGGTTCAGGGAAGTCGACTTTGGCCAGAGCGTTGAACGGGCTGATTTTGCCTGAGGCCGGAGAAATTGAAGTCGGCGGCATCAAGCTGACTGAGGATACCGTGTGGGATGTGCGAAAAAAAATAGGGATGGTCTTTCAGAATCCCGATAACCAATTTGTCGGAACGACTGTTCGCGATGATGTGGCTTTTGGTTTAGAAAACAATGGTGTTCCGCGCGAAGAAATGATTGAGAGAGTAGATTGGGCTGTCACACAAGTGAATATGCAGGATTTTCTTGATCAAGAGCCGCACCATCTCTCCGGAGGTCAAAAACAAAGAGTGGCGATCGCGGGAATTATTGCCGCGCGTCCTGATATTATGATTTTGGATGAAGCGACATCCATGCTTGACCCGATTGGGAGAGAAGAAGTCCTTGATACTGTCAGACGCTTAAAAGATCAGGGCATGGCCACCGTCATTTCGATAACACATGACCTGGAAGAAGCCGCAAGGGCGGACAGGATCATTGTGATGAACGGCGGCAGGAAATATGCAGAGGGCACGCCTGAAGAGATTTTTAAATTAAACGAAGACTTGGTTCGCATCGGTCTTGATTTGCCTTTCTCATTCCAGCTCAGCCTGCTTTTGAAAGAAAGCGGACTGGCGTTAACGAAAAACCATCTGACTCAGGAAGGGCTGGTGAATGAGCTGTGGACATTAAAATCAAAGATGTAGAACACCGCTATCAAATGAAAACACCGTTTGAACGGTTGGCTCTGTATGATATCAATGCCGTGATAAAAGAGGGCAGCTACGTTGCCGTCATCGGGCATACAGGGTCGGGCAAATCGACGCTCCTGCAGCATTTAAACGGTTTGCTGAAACCGACTAAAGGACAGCTTGAACTCGGGAGCTCGATTCTGGCAGCCGGTAAAAAGAATAAAGACCTTAAGACTTTGCGAAAAAAAGTCGGAATCGTTTTCCAATTTCCCGAACATCAGCTGTTTGAAGAGACTGTGCTGAAGGACATCGCATTCGGACCGATGAATTTCGGTGTAAAAAAAGAAGACGCTGAACGGAAAGCAAAAGAAATGCTGGGGCTTGTGGGCCTTCCGGAAGACATTTTGGATCGTTCACCATTTGAGCTCAGCGGCGGCCAGATGCGCAGAGTGGCGATTGCCGGCGTTCTCGCGATGGAGCCGGAAGTGCTGGTTTTGGATGAACCGACGGCCGGTCTTGATCCGAGAGGGCGCCAGGACATTATGGACATGTTCTATGCGCTTCATCAGCGGGGAAACCTGACTACCATTCTCGTCACCCACAGCATGGAGGACGCCGCCCGCTATGCTGACGAAATGATCGTCATGCACAAAGGAACCATTAAAGCGACGGGGAGTCCGCGTGACTTGTTTGTAAAAGGTGAAGAGATGGCCGAAATGGGACTGGATCTTCCTGAATCGGTAAAGTTTCAGAGACGGCTTGAGAAGGCTCTCGGAGTCAAGTATGAGAAACCCATGCTGACCCTGCAGGATGCCGCCAGTGAAATTAAGGCTTTCTTTCAGGAGGAAAAGGACCAATGATGGACAGCATGATTATCGGAAAGTATGTTCCCGGATCATCGCTTATTCACCGATTGGACCCGCGAACAAAACTTGTCAGCATCTTTCTTTTTGTATGTATCGTTTTTTTGGCAAACAACGTACAGACGTACGCTTTGCTCGGTTTGTTTACATTCGGGGTGATTGCCTTAACACGCGTGCCGTTCAGCTTTTTGCTGAAGGGGCTTAAGCCGATTATCTGGATTGTGGCGTTTACCTTTTTATTACACATTTTCATGACACATGAAGGATCTGTCATTTTTCAGCTTGGCTGGTTTAAAGTGTATGAGGGCGGACTTATACAGGGGATTTTTATCTCCCTCCGTTTCGTTTACCTTATCTTTATGACGACGCTGCTGACGCTGACAACAACGCCGATTGAAATAACGGATGGAATGGAGCAGCTCCTGAATCCTTTTAAAAAGGTGAAGCTGCCCGTACACGAACTCGCATTGATGATGTCGATATCGTTGCGATTTATCCCGACATTGATGGAAGAGACAGATAAAATCATGAAGGCGCAAATGGCAAGGGGTGCGGACTTTACAAGCGGTCCGGTGAAAGACAGAATCAAAGCGGTTGTTCCGCTGCTTGTCCCGCTGTTTGTCAGCGCCTTTAAACGCGCGGAAGAGCTCGCGGTCGCTATGGAGGCGAGAGGCTACCAGGGCGGTGAGGGGAGAACGAAATACAGAAAGCTCGTCTGGACCGGAAAGGATACCGGAGCTATTCTGCTCATCATCGTATTAGCCGTGTTATTGTTTTTCTTAAGAAGTTAGAGGTGCTGCTGAATGAGAGTGAAATGTACCATTGCTTATGACGGGCATTTATTTAACGGATATCAGGTTCAGCCTGGAAAGCGGACCGTTCAAAGTGAATTGGAAAAAGCGCTGGCCGTCATCCATAAAACGGACGGCAGAGTGCCTGTTTACTCATCCGGCCGCACGGACAGCGATGTTCATGCTGCCGGACAGGTCATTCATTTTGATACGCCGCTGTCCATCCCGGCTGAGAAATGGCCGTTTGCGCTCAATGCCCTGCTGCCTGATGATATTGCCGTCAAAACAGCAGAGATTGCGGATGATGGGTTCCATGCACGATTTAGCGCGGTCCAAAAGGAATATCGCTACATTGTATATACGGAGAAACACCCGGACGTATTTAAACGACATTACGCTTACCATTTTGCATATCAGCTTAATGTGCAGAAAATGAGGGAAGCTTCAAGGCACCTCATCGGGACACATGATTTCACAAGCTTTTGCGCGGCTGATACCGCGGTTCAGGATAAGGTCAGAACGATTTACGAGCTGGATTGGACTGAGACCGGGGACGGCCTGCAGATGCGGATCACCGGAAACGGTTTTCTCTATAATATGGTCAGAATCATTGCCGGAACGTTATTGGATACAGGAGCTGGAAAATTTTCTCCCGATGATGTAAAAGCAATGCTCGAAGCGAAAGATCGCGAAGCCGCGGGGCGCACCGCACCGGGGCACGGGCTGTATTTATGGAGCGTTTGCTATGACAACTAAACCAGGTGTAACATTTTCTTGACAGAGTCTGCATAAAGTTATAAGATATCATATGGTATGTATTTCAACCCCACGATAAGCCCCGGAACTTATTGTGTTGTGAAATAGAACGTAATCGAAGATTATTGAAAATGACAGATCATTTAGGAGGGAAATTCAATGCGTACAACACCTATGGCTAACGCAAGTACTATTGAACGCAAGTGGTTAGTTGTTGATGCTGCTGGCAAGACTCTAGGACGTCTTTCTACAGAAGTTGCATCTATCCTTCGCGGGAAACACAAACCGACTTACACACCGCACGTTGATACTGGAGATCATGTGATCATCATCAACGCTGAAAAAATCGAGTTAACTGGTAAAAAGTTAACTGATAAAATCTACTACCGTCACACTCAACATCCAGGCGGATTAAAATCAAGAACAGCTCTTGAAATGCGTACAAACTACCCTGAGAAAATGCTTGAGCTTGCTATCAAAGGCATGCTTCCAAAAGGTTCTCTAGGTCGTCAAATGTTCAAAAAATTGAACGTATACCGTGGTTCTGAGCATCCACATGAAGCACAAAAACCTGAAGTTTACGAACTTCGCGGTTAATTAAAAAGGAGGTTACCAATTTGGCACAGGTTCAATATTACGGTACTGGCCGTCGTAAAAGTTCTGTAGCGCGTGTGCGCTTAGTTCCAGGAGAAGGTCGTATCGTCGTTAATAATCGTGAAATCAGCGAGCACATTCCATCTCCAGCTCTAATCGAAGATATCAAACAACCATTAACTTTAACTGAAACAGCTGGTACTTATGATGTTTTAGTAAACGTACATGGAGGCGGCTTATCTGGTCAAGCTGGAGCAATCCGTCATGGTATCGCTCGTGCTTTGCTTGAAGCAGATCCAGAATACCGTGCAACACTTAAACGTGCTGGTCTTCTGACTCGTGACGCTCGTATGAAAGAACGTAAAAAATACGGTCTTAAAGGCGCTCGTCGTGCACCTCAGTTCTCAAAACGTTAATCGTTTTGGATTGCAAAAACCACAACTTCTTGGTTGTGGTTTTTTTGTATTTTTTTCTCATATTCAAGAGGTTATCCGATGTTTTTCTAGAATTGTTTGTTATACTCTATTCATTACCAATAAGGAGCGCAGTTATAATGAATAAGTTAGTCATACATAACAGCAAGGCATGGGATAAAAAAGTCGAAACAGGCAATGAATGGACGGTTGCGGTTGATTCTCATACGATTGGTGAAGCGAAAAAAGGCAATTGGAGCATCAGGATGACCCCCGGAAAAGATGTGCCGGCGGATTGGTTTCCGCCCATAGACGGTCTGAAGGTTCTTTGTCTCGCTTCAGGAGGAGGACAGCAAGGCCCGGTCCTGGCTGCTGCAGGAGCGGATGTCACCATCTTTGACAATTCGGAAAAACAGCTTGCGCAAGACAGAATGGTTGCCGAGCGGGACGATCTTACGCTTCGGACTGTCAAAGGCAGCATGAATGATCTGAGCTGTTTTGATGATGAGTCATTTGATTTTATCGTGCACCCGGTATCGAATTGCTTTGTTGATACGGTTCTTCCTGTATGGAAAGAAGCTCATCGCGTATTGAAAAAAGGCGGGTCTTTAGTCTCCGGTTTTGTAAATCCCGTCGTGTTCTTATTTGATATGGATTTAGAGCAGGAAGGCGTCCTAAAAGTAAAGTATTCCATTCCGTTTTCGGATGAAAAAGATCTGAGTAAGAAAAAGGTAAAGGAACTTATTGATAATCATGAAGCGCTTGAATTCGGCCATACGCTGGAGGATCAAATTAAAGGTCAGATTGACGCAGGCTTTATGGTTGCCGGTTTTTACGAGGACAAAGGCGGCCTCGTGCTGGATGAATACATTAATACATACTCCGTAACAAGAAGCATTAAAATATAAAAACGGCATCCCGTCAGAGGTGCTGTTTTTTTGCGGCTTTTTCCTGCGGACGGCTGATCACATTAGCCGAAACCGGTTCTATTCCAATTTCTCTGGCCCAAACCGACAGTTGTCCGATATGGTGAATCTCATGCGCAAGGATGTGGCGGAGAATATCTTCTTTAGGAAAGGTTTGGTCCATCCAGTCCGGCGTAACAAGATCCGGTCCTTTGCGGGAGACCGCATGAATGACATCCTCCCGAAACTGTTCAGACAGCTTTCTGAGATCCTGAATGCTCGTATAGTCAGACTCAGCAGGTAAAACATCATCTTTACCTAAAATGGCACGAGCCCAGCTGATCTCGACATCAATGATATGAAATAAAGTCCGCAAGATGCTCTCCATTCCGCCCGTCCGGGTTTTCGTCAGTTCCTCCCGGCTCAGCTTTTCACATATCATAAACCACTCGTCACGCACCATCCAATTGTATTGAAACAGCTTTTTCATAACGTCACCTCAGCTCTTTCTTCTTCCAGTTAACATAAAACTCCTTCATTTGGGAGGATTTCCACTATCAACAAAGCATGCTTTTTCCCTTTTCCTTTCAAAATAACAGTAAAAAGGAGCGTGGCTGGCAATGGCAGAAGTATTATCTTTTTCAGACGTGAAACGGCAGAAGGATTTTGAGCTTGAGAAGAGTTTACTAAAGGAGCTGTCACTGACGCAGATCATTCAGTCCGTAAAAGCATGTCTTACCCCTTTGTTTCCCTTTCTTCAAGACGAAAACGGCATTCTGAGTGAAGGATGCATAGATTTTGCAATTGAAGCGTATTTATTAGGCGGCCGGTTCGGCGTCTTTGGCTATTATGGTGAGTCTTTGCAGAGGGCAAACGCCCGTTCGGCTGAAGAAGAGGAAGAACTGACGGTCGATTTTTTTGAATATCTTTGCAATTGGACGCATGAGCAATATTCTTCCGTTAAACAAAAAGAAATCTATGAAGCGTCCTGCCGGTTTATCAACAGCTGGTGGACGGAAGGATTTCTGCAAAGAGAAAAACAATGTAAGCTCCGCATGAGGTAATCATAATTTCTTCCCTTGTCCCATACTTATTAATAACGGGGACAAGCGGGAGGGAAAGGTATGGCAAAAAAGCTGAAATGGCTCGGTTTTTTACTTGGCTTTATCATATTATTGTGTTTATTCCGGTTTCAATTCCATAATGATGATTCCTGGCGGCCGTGGAGTCTGCCGCTGAGCGGAAAAATCATCTATCTCGATCCGGGACACGGCGGGCCGGACGGAGGCGCCACGGGAGGCAGTCACCTTGAAAAGGACATTACTCTCGAAGTGGCCTCCAGGGTAAGAGACTATTTGCAGGAGCAGGGAGCTTTGGTCATTATGACGCGGGAGACGGATACTGATTTAGCTCCTGAAGGGACGAAAGGCTACAGCAGACGCAAAGCGGAAGATCTGAGAAAGCGCGTGGAAATCATCAACCGTTCAGAGGCGGAGCTTTATATCAGCATTCATCTGAACGCCATACCGTCACCGAGATGGAGCGGCGCCCAAAGCTTCTACTATGGAAAATACGAAGAAAATGAAAAAGTGGCAAAATATATACAGGACGAATTGAGAATCAATTTGGAGAATACAACGAGAAAGGCAAAACGGATACACGGCATTTACTTAATGCAGAATGTAACCAAACCGGGCGCGCTGGTGGAAATCGGATTTCTGTCCAATCCCGCGGAAGCGAAAAGGCTCGGACAGCCCAAATATCAGGACAAAATCGCTTCTTCCGTGTATAAGGGCGTATTGAGATACTTCACAGAGAAAGGAGACCCTCCCGAGTAAGGAGGGTTTTTCGCCGATTCTATGTTTAATATATGGTATAATACCATTTGTAAACGAATACACAAAGGGTGAGGGTTCGATGATAAGAGAAGATGAAGTAAGAAATATAGTCGGAAACATGCGCGAACCTTTTCTTCATAGACCGCTGGGAGAATTGGATGCCATTAAAGAAGTAAAGATCAAGCCGGAAAAACGGCATGTCAGTGTAAAAATTGCATTGGCAAAAACGGGGACGGCTGAACAGATGGGTATTCAGCAGGAAATCGTATCCGTTTTGAAAGAAGCGGGTGCGGAAACTGTCGGACTGCGGTTTGAAGAGCTGCCGGAAGAAACATTGGCGAAATTCAGCCGGCCGGCTGCTGAAAGCGAAACCCTGCTGAATAGGAAACACCCGCCGGTCTTTCTTGCGGTGGCAAGCGGAAAAGGCGGTGTCGGCAAATCAACGGTTTCCGTCAACCTGGCCATTTCTCTTGCGCGGCTCGGAAAAAAAGTCGGCTTGATTGACGCGGATATATACGGATTCAGCGTGCCGGACATGATGGGTATTACAGTTCGCCCGACAGTAGAAGGAGAAAAACTGCTTCCTGTCGAAAGATTTGGAGTAAAGGTTATGTCGATGGGCTTTTTCGTCGAAGAAAACGCTCCGGTTGTGTGGAGAGGGCCGATGCTGGGCAAGATGCTGAATAACTTCTTCCATGAAGTTGACTGGGGAGAGGTTGACTATATCGTTCTTGATCTGCCGCCCGGCACGGGTGATGTGGCGCTCGATGTACACACAATGCTTCCGAGCTGCAAAGAGATTATCGTATCAACGCCGCACCCTACAGCCGCATTTGTAGCGGCGAGAGCGGGTTCTATGGCGATTAAGACCGATCATGAAGTTGTAGGGGTCATTGAAAATATGGCTTACTATGAAAGTGCAAAAACCGGCGAGAGAGAATATGTGTTCGGTCAAGGCGGGGGAGATAAGCTTGCAGAGGAATTGCAGGTGCCGCTGCTTGGCAGAATTCCTTTAAAACAGCCTGATTGGGACAAGGACCAGTTTGCGCCTTCTGTCTATGACAGAAGTCATCCGATCGGGGAAATTTATATGGGGATCGCCCAGAAAGTCATTGAAAAAACAGCTGAATAAAAAAGGGGCCGGGATCAACACGGCCCGGCCTTTTATTGGCTTTCTTTTTCAGAGCTTGAAGCCGCTTTTTTCAATTCATCCTCGAATTGCTTTTTGAAAAGCGGGCTGGAAAGTGTCTCTGTAATTACATCTTCTAAGTAACTGCGGAACTTTTGGCTTTTCACCAGCTCATAGTATTTTTTATCCATGCCGGGGTCCTGCATGATCTGCATAAAACTTTTCTGATAATCAGGGTCCTTCATCAGTTTTTTTATGATTTTTTCATGCTCGGGCTGAAGAGTTTTTGCAAAGCTCTCGGCGAACTTTGAGTCTTCAAAGATGGTTTTCCAGAACTCCGCCCCTTTTTTAGAGGTGAGGGTTTTCTCTATTGTGCCTTTAATGGCATTTTGATCAATCACCAATGCCTCATTCATCGCATCATCATTTAATATTTCCTTAATTGCTTTTTTTCCATCATCTGTCTTTAATATATCAACAACCATTTTTTTAGTCTGGTCATAATCCATATCCGCTGCTTGGTCTTTTGGAGCACAAGCTGTTACAGATAATACAATAAAACAGCTTATCAATAGCGTTTTGGCTTTTGACATGCATAAGCTCCTTCCTTACTTGTACTTATTTTTAATATGATTCATCGGAATGGATTTATACATAACAAAATATCGCTGAACGCGATTGTCAGGGGGATGAATAAGAGATGAAAAGCCGCGGGCTTGTTCGATTTTTCTTTTCGATTTTAGCTGTGGGCGCTCTTATTACAAGCGTCGTGGGATTTGCTCTGAAGTGGGGGGAGTACAAGGGGTTCTTCCTGAATTTTGATGCCGGTCAGATTTTCTCCGTTCTGATCTGGTTTATCGGGGTAGGCATGATTTTCAGTGTGATCAGCCAGATGGGATTCTTCGTTTTTTTGACGGTGCACCGGTTTGCCCTTGAAATTCTCAGATCAAGCTCGCTTTGGAATCTGCTTCAGCTGTTTATCATTCTGTTTGTCGCTTTTGATTTAATGTACGTCAGATTTTTGTTTTTCGGAGAGCGGGATGACTCGATTGCGGGGTTTGTCTGGCTGCCGCTGGCTCTGCTTGCCGTCGGCCTGTTGACGGCATATATAAAACAAAAGCAGTCCTCAAAAAATACGTTCGTTTCATCATTATTTTTAATGGTCGTTATTACAGCGCTTGAATGGGTTCCCGCGCTACGAGTGAATAATGAGGACTGGCTTTATTTAATGCTGATTCCGCTGATGGGCTGCAATGCGTTTCAGCTGCTAATGCTGCCGAAGTTTGCCCAGAGGTAGTTATTTCACTTCTGATGACTTGACGTCAGTATTTGCGATCAGGTCGCCGACTGTCACGTTTTTCAGTCCTTTTTGCTTTAAATTGTGAATAATGGCGGGGAGCGCTTCTTCAGTCTGTGTTGCTGAATCAGAGGCGTGCAGCAGGACAATGTCGCCGCCTTTTATATGACTGTTTACATTTTCAATGATTTTATCAGGGCCGGGATTTGTCCAATCCTGCGAGTTAACGCTGTAATGAACCACTGAATAGTGGTACTTCTGTGCAATGGTAAGAACCTTTTTATTAAATTGTCCGGTCGGCGGGCGGAGTAAATGAACATTCTTCACACCCAGCTTTTTAAATGCAGTCTGGGCCCGGAGGATATCTTTTTTTATTTCATTGTCCTCTAGGTTGGTATAATTCTTATACGCATATCCCATGCTGCCGATTTGATGTCCGTCTTTTACCATACGTTCAACTGTGTCCGGGTGCCGTTCCGCCCAAGAAGCTGACAGAAAAAAAGTGGCGTTTTTAATACCGTTTGCTTTTAGCGCGTTCAGAATAGGAACCGCCTTTTCGTCGCCCCAGCTGATATCGAATGTTAATGCGACTTCGCCCGCTTTCGTCTCCCCTTTTGAAATAGCCTTCGGGCCGCTATCAGTTAAAAATACAGGAAGGGGGACGGCTCTCTGTATATAAAAAAAGCTGGCTGCTGCAAATGCGGCAATGATAATAATAAGCAGCTGTTTTATCCTTCTGATGTGCCACACGTAGAAGTGATTCACTGATGACGCCTCCTTATCTTGTCCATGCTTGATTACATCGTATGCCGCGGCGGAGATGAATATAACAAAATACGTTTTAAAAAAATGAAAAAAACACTTGCTAAACTCAACGAATGCATGGTATATTATTAAACGTCGCTGATGAACAGCAGACAACAACAAAAAGCTTCGGAAACAACTTAAAAAAAGTTGTTGACATAAAAGAAGCTGAGTGGTAAGATAATAAAGCTGCTTCAACAAGCGGTAATGATCTTTGAAAACTAAACAAGACAAAACGTACCTGTTAAT
>NZ_JAANHO010000016.1:0-55096 GCF_011800725.1 Bacillus sp. EKM208B
AACACGGAAGTTAAGCTCTTCAGCGCCGATGGTAGTCGGGGGTTTCCCCCTGTGAGAGTAGGACGCCGCCAAGCTATTATTACGGTAAAGGCAGCTCATCATGAGCTGCCTTTTTTGTTTTTGAATAAAAACAAAACAAACACCGAAATACGGAAACGCCCATATACTAATTGTAAACTTCAAAAAGGTCCAAATTGTGTATACAATCAACAGCTTAAGGGAAGGCTATTCATACGGAGGTGGGCAAAATGAATGAAACGTCCAGCCATGAAGAAACATGTATTGTGTGTGAAACCAAAAAAAGCAGGGGAATCCATATATATACGAAATTTATATGTTTAGAGTGTGAGAAGAAAGTAGTTTCCACTCCGACCTCTGATCCGAATTATGAATTTTTCGTTCGTAAACTGAAAAGCCTTCATACACCGACGTTATATTCTTAACCCTGAAAAGGGTCTTTTTTTTGCCTGAAATCAGAGGAGTTTTTACACTTTTTATAAAAGAACTGATACGATAAGAAGAGGAACTTGTTTAGACATGGAATGTAATAGATAATACTGATAAAAGTGAATAAATAGGAGTCGATCAAGTATGAAACCGTTTATTCAATATATGAAATGGACGCTTTGCGGCAGCACAGTTTTTGTATTAGCGGGGATAACCTTCTTTACGATAGGGCATCAGCCTTTTCTGTATTCGCTTTTATACGGGGCAGCCAGCGGAGCCGCAGCCAGTGCGGCCGGTCTGTGGAATGCGAAGCGTCTCTTTTTAAAAAAACACCGGCTGACAAGAAAAGAATATGCTTATATCAAGGAAAATCTTGAGGAAGCAAAGGGTAAAATCATCCGATTACGCAGGGCGCTTTTTCGCTCTAAAAGTATACAAATGCTGAAGCAGAATGCAGAGATACTGCGGATAAACCCGACGAATATATCTGCTCACAAAGCAGGAGCCGAAGCGTTTTTATCAGGCAGAGCGTTTCTATTATCAAACGCTTGATTCTGTTGTGGAACTGACGGAAAAGTATGCTTTGCTCTCCTCACAGCCGCGAAAAAATAAAGATTTATCAATGTCCTTGAGTGAGACGAGGATGACTCTAGCAGAGCTTTCCAGAAGGCTGGAAGAGGATCTTCATGAACTGATGAAGGAGGACATCGACGACCTGCACTTTGAATTAGATATGGCAAAGCATTCACTGAGAAAATAAGAAAGGAAGAAGGAAATGGCCAAAGACCGTTCCGACGACAGCGTGGGCGCCCAAAATGACCAGACTCATCTAAAGCTTGCAGATACGCTGCCGGAAGAAAAAAGAGAAGCGGCACTTCAGCTCGCTGAAAAACTGGACCCTGGGAACATGCAAAGCATTGTTCTGTTTGGTTCACAGGCGCAGGCGAATCTTCTGGAATTTTCCCACACGATGATAGAGCACGTGCAAAAAAAAGATGCAGGAGAGATGGGACAGATACTGACTGATTTGATGCTGAAGCTTGACCAGGTAAACCCTGATGATCTGCAGATGAAGAACAAAGGGTTTTTCGCCCGGCTGTTTAAAAGGGTATCCGGTTCTGTGCAGGAAGTGCTTTCGAAATATCAAAAGACAAGTGTGCAGATTGACCGTATCAGCAGAAGGCTGGAACATTCTAAAAATGTGCTGTTGAGTGACAATAAATTGTTAGATCAGCTGTACGCCCAAAATAAACAATACTTTTCTGATTTAACTATGTATATAGCAGCGGGGGAATTAAAATTAGATGAGCTGAAAACAAAGCTGATACCCGAAGCGGCAAGAAAAGCCGAATTACAAGAACACAATCAAATGGCCGCGCAGGAGGTGAATGATCTTCGCCAGTTTGCCGACCGTCTGGATAAGAGGGTGCATGATCTGCTGCTGAGCAGGCAGATTACGCTCCAGAGTGCGCCGCAAATCCGCCTGATTCAAAACACGAATCAGGCACTGGCAGAGAAAATTCAGTCCTCCATTGTTACGGCTATTCCTTTATGGAAGAATCAAGTCGCCATCGCGCTGACGCTTATGAGGCAGCGGAGTGCGGCAGATGTGCAGCAGAAGGCGGCGGATACAACAAATCAATTGCTGCTGAAAAACGCCGAACTTCTGAAAACAAGTACAGTCGAGACCGCTAAAGCCAATGAGCGCGGGCTTGTTGAGGCAGAAACCCTCAAAAAAGTGCAGGAAAGCTTAGTCAGCACACTTGAAGAAATCATGTCTATTCAAGAAGAAGGCAGGATGAAACGCAGGCGTGCCGAGGAGGAGCTTGTTATCATGGAAGGCGATTTAAAAAAGAAGCTGCGTGATATGGGGACCGGCCGGGATAACGGCTAGATGGCAAAAAGTCTTAGCTTTAAGTTGGCTCGCAGGCACGATATAATAAGAAAGACAGGCAAAGGATTTGTTTAAAAATGGACACACCTTTATATACAGCGCTGATGAAGCATGCGCACCGAAATACGTATTCTTTTCATGTTCCGGGACATCACAATGGAGATGTCTTTTTTGATGAAGCCAAATCTGTATATCAATCTCTTTTATCTATTGATATGACTGAGGTCACGGGTCTTGATGACTTGCACCACCCGACGGGGGTCATTAAGGAAGCGCAGGATTTGGTGAGCAGATTTTACGGCTCTCAGGAAAGCTTCTTTCTCGTCAATGGAACGACCGCCGGCAATCTGGCGATGATTTTAGCTGTTTGTGAACCGGGTGAACCCATTCTGATCCAGCGTAATTGTCACAAGTCTGTTTTCCATGCGGCGGCATTGGCCGGAGCCAAGCCGGTTTATTTGTCGCCGGAAATCGATGAAAACATGCATGTGCCGGCACATGTATCCCTTTCAGTCATCGAAAAAGCGCTGGCGTCATATCCGAACGCGAAAGGACTTGTTCTGACCAATCCGACTTACTACGGACACGCCGCCGATTTGACTGCGGCAGTTAACAAAGCCCATTCATACGGCGTTCCTGTACTGGTGGATGAGGCTCATGGGGCTCACTTTGTGTTAGGCCAGCCTTTCCCGCCTTCATCATTGGCTATGGGGGCGGACGCCGTTGTTCAATCGGCTCATAAAACGCTTCCGGCTATGACGATGGGGTCTTACTTTCATTTGAACAGCACCAGAATTGACAGAGATCGATTAACTTATTATGTAAGCAGTTTGCAAAGCAGCAGCCCGTCATACCCGATTATGGCATCTTTAGATACGGCGCGCGCTTATGTTCAGGATATTGCTGAAAAAGGGACACTTCCCGTTCATATGGAGCACATTGAGAAAATCAAAGGAAGGTTCGCATCAATTTCTTCTATTGAAATAATCGAGCCTTCCGGATATGGGCTGCGGGCGGACCCGTTAAAATTAATTCTTCGGTCAAAGCTCGGACATTCCGGCTATTCATTACAACGCATTTTGGAGAGTGAAGACATTGTTGCCGAGCTGGCTGACGAATACCAAGTATTGCTCGTCCTGCCGATAGGCGGCCGGCGGATGATAGAACAGGAAACCGTAAGAAACATACAGCAGAAACTGGAGAATACACCGCCCGATAAATTGCCGGATGCCGTGAATTGGACATTTCCGTCCATTTCGACACTTGAATATCCGCAAAATGAGATGCGGAAGTTTACAAAAGAGCCTGCAGATATAAATAAGGCGGCCGGGCGCTTGCATGCGGGGAACATTATTCCTTATCCGCCGGGAATTCCGCTGATCATGGACGGAGAACGGATAACAGAAGAGATCGTACAAAAGCTTTCCCGTTTAATCGGCATGGACGCGCATATTCAAGGCTTGTTAAACGGGGAACAATTACTTGTCTATATAGAAGAGGAGAAATCATGAGCGGTTTATTTATAACATTTGAAGGTCCTGAAGGTGCAGGGAAAACGACTGTGCTTCAGGAAATGAAAGAGATTCTGTCGGCAGAGGGGCTTCCGGTGACAGCGACAAGAGAACCGGGCGGCATCGACATTGCGGAACAGATCAGAGAAGTGATCTTAAATAAAAACAATACACTGATGGATGCAAAAACGGAGGCACTGCTTTACGCTGCGGCGAGAAGACAGCATTTAGCCGAAAAGGTGCAGCCTGCATTGAAAGAAGGGCGCATTGTGCTGTGCGATCGTTTCATCGACAGTTCGCTGGCTTATCAAGGCTATGCGAGAGGGCTCGGGATTGATGAAGTTCTTTCTATCAACCAGTTTGCAATCGGCGATACGATGCCTGATGTCACCATCTATTTTTCTATTGAGCCGGAAGAAGGGTTGAAACGGATTACGTCGAATGATTCAAGAGAAAAGAATCGTCTCGATCTTGAGGCCCTGCACTTTCACACGAAAGTACGGGAAGGATACCAAAAGGTAATGCAGCGTTTTCCGGAAAGATTCCAGACAATCGACGCATCGAAAAAGAAGGAACTCGTCATTCAGGATGCACTTCAAGTGATAAATGAAGCATTGAAAAAAATTCAGTTGTGACCTGTTTCTCATAAGTTGCTATAATGAATGTAACGACAATGTTCTTTCCAACCTAAAGGGGGCCTAGAGAATGAAACTAATAGTGGCAGTGGTGCAGGATCAGGACAGCAACAGGCTTTTGAAAGTATTAACCGACCACAACTTCAGGGTGACGAAGCTTGCGACAACAGGCGGATTCCTTAAATCAGGCAATACGACGTTTATGATCGGGGTGGAAGATATCCGTGTCGATAAAGCGCTCAGCCTCATTAAAGAGAATGGCTGTAAACGTGATCAGATGATTGCCCCGGTATCCCCGATGGGCGGGAATGCGGATTCCTACGTTCCATATCCCGTCGAAGTGGAAGTCGGCGGAGCGACGGTCTTTGTCCTCCCGGTCGATGAATTTCATCAATTTTAAGGATTTGACGACGTGAAAATAAATTCTGACTTACGTACATTTATTGAGAAAAAGCAGCAGCCTGCTTATAAAGCGGCAGAGCTGTCCGGAACGTTTAAAAGTTCAATGGACAGCCAAAGCAGCAAGCTGAAATTTGATCAGCTGAGCAGGTTCTTAACGGATATAGAAACGTTCGGGAAAAGGCTGACGAAGTCGAGAAACTTCAAAGACTTAGCGAAATTCAAAGGATTGGTAAAACGTTTTGTAAAAGAGGCCGTAGACAGCGGATTATCGCATGAGACGGAGAAAAGCTTTGACCTGTACGGCAGCAGCCGGACTCTGGGGCTTGTGAAAGAAATAGATGAAAAACTGCTTCAGCTGACGGAAGAAATGTTAGATCAGGAAAAACCGGCAATTGATTTGCTGGATCGAATCGGAGAAATAAAAGGTTTATTGATTAACCTTTACACATAGAGAGTGATACAATGGCAATATCATGGAAGGAAATGACCGGGCAGCAGCCCAGAGTGATGAGGCTTTTGCATAACAGCATTGAAAAGAAAAGGCTTTCTCACGCATATCTGTTTGAAGGCAAAAAAGGTACGGGCAAATTGGATGCCGCACTGCTTCTCGCAAAAAGCTTTTTTTGCCTTGAAGACGGGACTGAGCCTTGCGGGGAATGCCGGAACTGTAAGCGTATCGAATCCGGAAACCATCCCGACCTGCATGTGGTTCAGCCCGACGGATTATCCATTAAAAAGGCTCAGATCCAATCTCTTCAGGAAGAGTTTTCTAAAACAGGACTGGAATCGCATAAAAAGCTGTACATTATATCCCATGCGGATCAAATGACGACAAATGCGGCAAACAGTCTGCTGAAATTTTTAGAGGAGCCGAGTCAAGACACCATCGCAATTCTTATTACTGAGCAGCTCCACCGAATACTGGATACCATCGTTTCGAGATGTCAGGTTCTTCCGTTCCAGCCGCTTCAGCCGAAAGCCATAGAAGAAAGGCTGATTGAACAGGAAGTGAGCCCTCACATGGCCCGGCTCTTAGCAAATATGACAAATAATATTGCGGAAGCAGTCGAATTAAGTCGAAATGATGAGTTTGCAGAGTCCAGAGCGAAAGTGATAAAATTGTATGAAGTCTTACATCAGCGGAAAGGACATGCCTTTTTCTTCATTCAGGATCAGTGGGTGCCCTTTTTCAAAGAAAAAACCCATCAAGAAATGGGTCTTGATATGCTCTTATTGATATACCGTGATGTATTATCCATCCAAATTGGAAATGAAGATAAACTGATTTATCAAGACTTATTCCAATCAATAAAACAGCATGCGCTGCAATTTACACAACAAAGCGTTACGAACCAAATTCTCGCTGTTTTAGAAGCAAAAAAACGGCTTCATTCCAATGTGAATGTGCAGGGATTAATGGAGCACTTGGTGTTAACGTTGCAGGAGGGATAAGCTTGTACAACGTAATAGGCGTCCGCTTTAAAAAAGCGGGAAAAATTTATTATTTTGATCCGAATGGATTTGATATAGAACAAGACAGCTGCGTCATTGTTGAAACCGTAAGAGGTGTCGAATACGGGCAGGTTGTCATCGCAAATAAACAAGTGGACGAGCATGATGTTGTGCTTCCGCTTCGAAAGGTCATACGCGTTGCTGATGAACGCGATCTTCTCATTGTAGAAGAAAACAAACAGGAGGCCCTGTCCGCTTTTGAAGTCTGTCAGAAAAAAGTGGCTGACCACGGCTTAGATATGAAGCTGGTTGATGTTGAGTTTACATTTGACCGCAATAAAGTCATTTTTTACTTTACAGCAGACGGACGGGTTGATTTCAGGGAATTGGTCAAAGACTTGGCTTCTATCTTTAAAACGAGAATCGAATTGCGCCAAATCGGGGTGAGGGACGAGGCGAAAATGCTCGGCGGTATCGGGCCCTGCGGGAGAATGCTTTGCTGCTCCACGTTCCTCGGTGATTTTGAACCGGTGTCCATCAAAATGGCGAAGGATCAAAATTTATCGTTGAACCCAACGAAGATTTCCGGTCTGTGCGGCCGTTTGATGTGCTGTTTGAAGTACGAAAATGATGAGTATGAGACGGCAAAAGAACAGCTGCCGGATTTAGGCGAAATGATTACGACGGCAAACGGCCCCGCAAAGGTTGTCGGTCTTAATATTCTGGAACGGGTGCTTCAGGTGGAACTGAAGAATCGTGAAAAAGTGATAGAATATACTTGGGAAGAGCTCTTGGAAGAGGGCGTCGTATCCGCACAAACCACAGATTAACGAGGTGTGGAACCTTGGATAAAAAAGAGTTATTTGATACTGTCATAAACCTGGAGGAACAAATCGGTTCGCTGTACCGTCAGCTGGGTGACTTAAAGCAGCATATCGGCGAAATGATTGAAGAGAATCACCATCTTCAGCTTGAAAATAAGCATTTGCGTAAGCGGCTTGATGACACGACAGAGCAAATTGAGAAATTCAAAGCCGATCAGAAAGAAACAAAAACACAGAAGGCAGAGCAGAGTGATATAGGAGAAGGGTACGACAATCTGGCCCGGCTGTATCAAGAAGGCTTTCATATTTGCAACGTCCATTATGGGAGCGTCCGCAAGGGAGATTGCCTTTTTTGTCTGTCCTTCTTAAATAAAAAATAAGGAAAAGGCTTCCGCTGTTGTCGGAAGCCTTTTTCAAAGAGTGCCGAAAGGAATAAGATTATGGTTTCATTACGTGATGATGAAAGATTGGATTACTTATTAGCAGAGGATATGAAAATAGTACAGAGTCCGACGGTTTTCGCTTTTTCATTAGATGCCGTGCTGCTGTCTAAGTTTGCATACGTTCCGATTCAAAAGGGGAACATCGTTGATTTATGTACGGGGAACGGCATTGTGCCGCTTTTGCTCAGCACAAGGTCAAAAGCCGATATCACCGGCGTTGAAATTCAGGAACGCTTGTATGATATGGCGCTCCGAAGCGTGGAATACAACGGGCTGGGCGGTCAGATCAGTCTCATTCATGATGATCTGAAAAATATGCCGGAAAGACTCGGACATAATAAATATGATGTTGTCACCTGCAATCCGCCTTATTTTAAAACACCGAAAGAGGCGGAGCAGAACCTGAACGAGCATCTCAGAATCGCAAGGCACGAAATTCTTTGCACGCTTGAAGATGTGATTTCCGTCAGCAGCAAACTGCTGAAGCAAGGCGGAAAAGCGGCTCTCGTTCATCGGCCGGGGAGGCTTTTGGAAATCTTTGAATTAATGAAAGCGTACCGAATAGAACCGAAACGGGTTCAGTTTATTTATCCGAAACAAGGTAAAGAAGCGAATACCATTTTGGTTGAAGGAATTAAAGGCGGCCGCCCTGATCTCAAAATTCTTCCCCCGCTGTTCGTATACAATGAACAAAATGAATATACGAAAGAGATCCGCACGATTTTATATGGAGACAAATAGTCATTTCTTTTATGTGCTGCTGTGCAATGACAACAGTCTGTATGCCGGTTATACAAATGATCTGCAAAAACGGCTGAAAACCCACAATGAGGGAAAGGGCGCGAAGTACACAAGGGCGCGGAGGCCGGTTTCGTTATGCCATGCGGAATCATTTGAAACAAAACGGGAAGCGATGCAGGCGGAATACCGTTTTAAACAGCTGACCCGAAAGAAAAAAGAGCAATATATAGAAGAAAAACGACGCAGCAAGGAGGCTGTATATGTTAAGACGCCAGATGAGTTTTAACGGAAAATCTGAAATGGGAACTCTGTACCTTGTTCCTACACCGATCGGCAATTTGGAGGACATGACCTTTCGTGCAGTAGAGACGCTGAAATCGGCCGATGTCATAGCTGCCGAAGATACGAGACAGACGAAAAAGCTGTGCCATGTTTATGACATAGACACATCTCTCATCAGCTATCATGAACATAATAAAGAAAGCAGCGGCCATAAAATCATTGAATGGCTGAAAAGCGGAAAGAATGTGGCATTGGTCAGTGATGCCGGCATGCCGACAATTTCCGACCCGGGGGCTGAGATTGTGAGAGATTTCACCCAAATCGGCGGATATGTCGTTCCGCTTCCGGGTGCAAATGCGGCATTAACCGCGCTGACCGCATCAGGCATCACCCCGCAGCCGTTTTTCTTCTACGGATTTTTAAACAGACAGAAAAAAGAAAAGAAGAAAGAACTCGAAATCCTGGAAAAACGGCAGGAAACGATGATATTTTATGAAGCGCCGCACAGATTAAAAGAAACATTAACAGCAATGCATGACGTTTTGGGTAATCGAACCATCGCCGTCACGAGAGAATTAACGAAAAAGTACGAGGAATTCATCAGAGGAACCATCGCCGAGGTGATGGAATGGGCAAATGAAGATCAAATCCGCGGTGAGTTCTGTCTCGTTGTCGAAGGAAATCAAACCGCTGAACCGGATGAAGAGGAAAAGCCCTGGTGGACGGAGCTTTCTGAGAAAGAACATGTGGAGCATTACATAAATGAAGGATCTTCTTCCAAACAGGCCATAAAACAAACAGCGGTAGATCGGGACGTGCCGAAACGCGAGATTTATGACGCTTATCACATTCAATCATAAAAAAAACCGTTCTTGTGTCGTAACAAGAACGGTTTTTGTATGAAATAGCTTATTTTTGGTTTTGAAGCTGGTTTTGAATTTCAGAGATGATTTGCTCAGCGCCTTCTTTGCTGAGTACCAATTTGCCGCCGGCAAGTTTAAGGTTATCATCAGAAACTTCACCAGTTACTTGGCAAGTCATGTTTGGTTTATATTTTTTAAGGATGATTTTTTCATCATCAACATAAATTTCAAGAGCGTCTTTTTCTGCGATGCCCAGTGTACGGCGAAGTTCGATAGGGATAACTACGCGTCCAAGTTCATCAACTTTACGTACGATACCAGTAGATTTCATTAACAGTCTCCTCCCGAGAGATAATTATTTGTAGTTTATATTTTTCTTCGTCATTATTCGACAAAATTCCTTACATTCCTAGCATAACAAGGTTTCCAATAATCGTCAATCTTTTTGTTTGCTATTGTTTGTAAGAATTAGTTCTTATAGTAAGTAAAGCCTTGGAAATCCTGAAATAACAGGCTTTTTGACTGCTTTTTCGAACCTATTATCCTACTGAAAATCCTTTTAAATCAAGACTTTCGAACCAAGATGTTTTATATTAGTAGATTATATACGACAAATTTCGACATGTTAAGACTTTTTTTAATTTCAATAAAAATTTTTAATTTTATTTACTCTTTTACGCGCAGTACGTATATATCCTTGATCTTAAAGGCTAAGATGGTATCATAGATAGAGGACAAATATCAATATTGTATATCAAATAAAACCGCTCTCGTCCTTTGGGCGTGAGCTTTTCGACATTCTGAATGGGAGGTTGCAACATGCCGCAAGACAATAATACTTTTTATATTACAACCCCGATATATTATCCGAGCGGAAAATTACATATCGGCCATGCTTATACTACCGTGGCCGGCGATGCGATGGCGCGTTACAAAAGATTAAAAGGATTTGACGTACGCTACTTAACCGGAACGGATGAGCACGGACAGAAAATCCAGCAGAAAGCGGAGGAAGAGAATATCACGCCTCAAGCTTATGTGGATCGTGCAGTTGCTGAAATCCAAAAACTATGGAAGCAGCTCGACATTTCTCACGATGATTTCATCCGGACGACGGAAAGCCGGCACAAAGAAATTATCGAGAAAGTGTTTCAAAAACTTCTTGATAATGGTGACATTTACCTGGATGAGTATGAGGGCTGGTACAGCATCCCTGATGAAACATTCTATACGGAAACACAGCTGGTGGATGTGGAACGAAATGAGAAGGGTGAGGTTGTCGGCGGAAAAAGCCCTGACAGCGGACACCCGGTCGAATTAATCAAAGAGGAGTCATACTTCTTCCGCATGAGCAAATACGCAGACCGCCTGCTGAAGTTTTATGAGGAAAATCCTTCTTTCATCCAGCCTGAATCACGCAAAAATGAAATGATTAACAACTTCATTAAACCGGGGCTTGAAGATTTGGCCGTTTCCAGAACGACGTTCGACTGGGGCGTAAAAGTGCCGGGAAATCCGAAGCATGTCGTGTATGTATGGATTGACGCACTGTTCAACTATATTACAGCGCTCGGTTACGATACGGAAAATGATGAGCTTTACAAAAAGTACTGGCCGGCTGACGTCCACCTTGTCGGTAAAGAAATTGTCCGTTTTCATACCATTTACTGGCCGATTATGCTGATGGCGCTTGATCTCCCGCTGCCTAAGCAAGTATTCGCGCATGGCTGGTTATTGATGAAAGACGGAAAAATGTCGAAATCAAAAGGAAATGTCGTTGATCCGGTAACGTTAATTGAACGCTACGGCTTGGATGAACTTCGCTATTACCTGCTTCGCGAAGTACCGTTCGGTTCTGACGGTGTCTTTACGCCGGAAGGTTTCGTAGAACGGATTAATTATGACTTGGCGAACGACTTAGGAAACCTTCTGAATCGTACAGTCGCAATGATCCAAAAATATTTTGACGGCGAGATTGGTTCATATGAAGGAAATGTGACCGATTTTGATTCAGAGCTTTCTTCTGTAGCCGGTGAAACGGTTAAAGCTTATGAAAAGGCAATGGAAAACATGGAGTTTTCAGTCGCTTTATCAACGCTATGGCAATTAATCAGCCGTACGAACAAATATATTGATGAAACTGCTCCGTGGGTGCTTGCTAAAGATCAGGAAAAAGAAAAAGAATTACGTTCTGTCATGTATCATTTAGCTGAATCATTACGTATCTCAGCCGTATTGCTCCAGCCTTTCTTGACACAAACGCCTGAAAAAATGTTTGCACAGCTAGGAGTTGAGGATCAGTCTCTTAAAGCATGGGACAGCATTCAGACATTCGGCCAATTGAAGAACACGAAAGTGAAAAAAGGGGAACCGCTTTTCCCTCGTCTTGAAGCTGAAGAAGAAGTAGCTTACATCAAGCAAAAAATGCAAGGAACTGCTCCTGCTAAAGAAGAAAAGGCGGAAGAGCCGCAAGAAGCAGAGCGTCTTCCTGAAATTACGTTTGATCAATTTATGGATACAGAACTTCGCGTCGCAGAAGTCTTGTCCGCAGAGCCGGTGAAAAAAGCAGATCGGCTGCTGAAATTGCAAATTGATCTGGGCTTTGAACAGCGCCAAGTTGTATCAGGTATCGCGAAGCATTATACACCGGATCAGCTTGTGGGAATGAAGATCATTTGTGTAACGAATTTAAAACCGGTAAAACTGAGAGGCGAGCTTTCTCAAGGAATGATACTGGCAGGAGAATCGGACGGCGTTCTCAAAGTTGTAGCTGTCGACCAGTCATTACCGAAAGGCACTCGAATTAAATAAATAAATAGATGCAAAAGGTGTTTCACGTGTAACATTCCGTCGAACACCTTTTGTTTTTCAACAAGAAAGGAGTTTTTATGATGCTTTTTGATACACATGCGCACTTAAATGCCGAGCAATTTGACACAGACTTAGAGGAAGTCATTGCGCGTGCAAAGGCTGAAAAAGTTGAACGAATCGTCGTTGTCGGATTCGATAAACCCACTATCACGCGTGCGATGGAGTTGATTGAGGAATATGATTTTATATACGCTGCGATAGGTTGGCATCCGGTAGATGCAATTGACATGACAGAGGAAGATTTATCATGGATTAAGGAACTGTCCTCTCACGAAAAAGTCGTGGCAATCGGAGAGATGGGCCTTGATTACCACTGGGATAAATCACCAAAAGGCGTTCAGAAAGAAGTATTCCGGAAACAAATCGCTCTCGCCAAAGAAGTGAACCTTCCAATTATCATTCATAATCGTGATGCAACGGAAGATGTTGTCACGATTTTGAAAGAAGAGGGGGCGGAAGAAGTCGGCGGCATTATGCACTGCTTTACGGGGAGCGCGGAGGTTGCGCGGCAGTGTATGGATATGAATTTTTATATTTCATTCGGCGGACCGGTTACCTTCAAAAATGCGAAGAAACCAAAAGAAGTGGCAAAGGAAATTCCGAATGACCGTTTGCTGATTGAAACGGACTGTCCTTTCCTGACACCGCATCCTTTCCGCGGTAAACGAAATGAGCCAAGCTATGTAAAATATGTTGCTGAACAGCTCGCTGCATTAAAAGGGCTGACATATGAAGACATTGCCTCAATTACAACCGAAAACGCTAAAAGACTTTTCCGCATAAACTGACAGAATGCGCTGTCGTAACGTGTAAAGGCTTGTCCGATTCAGTGGATATGTAAAACCGTTCTACAAGCTTCCTTCTCCTCATAAGATAGGTTGTCGATATGTCTCTCTTCCTTTTTTTGCTTTGTTTTTGCATAATGAGGGATACGCTGAAGGTTTTTCACCTTCGAGATGGGAGGGTTGACAGCATTTTAGATACTCTATATAATCTCTCCGAGGAGAAGGAGGCGTTTTTCATCACACAAAAAATGAAAAAACTGTTTTCCGTAAAGCTTGGTAAAAGCAAGGTTATTCTTATTGCAGCTATTATTCTGCTGGGCGGAACCGGGACTGCATACGGGGCACATGAGCTCTCAAAACAATCAGTTTCTGTTTCCATCAACGGCAAGAAAAAGCAAATACGCACTCATGCAAAAACGGTTGGGGAACTTCTGGAAGGTTTACATATAGAGACGAGAAACGAAGACCGGATTACCCCGTCTAAGCAGACAGCATTGGCAGACAACATGAATGTCGTGTATGAAGCTGCAAAGCAGATCCGTGTGACAAGAGGCGGAGAAGAAAAGACTTTATGGTCAACGGCAAAAACAGTCGGCGCATTTCTGAACGAACAGCATACACCTGTGAATCAGCACGATAAAATAGATCCAGCAGCAGATACGAAAGTGACAAACGGCATGAAAGTCACGGTCGACCCGGCTTTTCAGGTCACTGTAAATGATGCGGGAAAGAAAAAGAAAATATGGACGACTTCGACTACGGTCGCTGACTTTTTAACGCAGCATAAGATGGACATGAAAGACGAAGATAAAGTAAAACCGGCATTACACGAAAAGCTTACAAAAAATCAGGCCGGTATACAAATCACTCGTATCGAAAAAGTCACCGATGTAGTTGAGGAAAAAATAGCGTATCAAGTGAAAGAAAAAGAAGATGCGTCTCTCGACAGCGGGAAAGAAAAGATCGTTCAAAAAGGAAAAGAAGGCAAACTTAAAAAGCATTTTCATGTTGTCAAAGAAAATGGAAAAGAAGTTTCAAGAAAGCTTGTTAAAGAAGAAACATCTGAAAAAAGCAAAGATCAGATCATTGCGGTCGGCACAAAGCGGCACAGTCCCAAGATTGAGCAGCTCAGTGCACCTGTGAAGGCATCTTCGGGCGAAACCGGATCTTCCGGTAAAGTGATTACCGTGTCTTCCACGGCTTATACCGCAAGCTGCAGCGGCTGTTCCGGCCATACGGCTACAGGCGTTAACCTGACAAGCAATCCGAATGCCAAAGTCATTGCGGTAGACCCTAGCGTCATTCCGCTCGGCACGAGAGTCCACGTAGACGGATACGGGGATGCCGTGGCCGCTGATACGGGCTCAGCCATTAAAGGAAGACGGATTGATGTCTTTTTCCCTGAAAAATCTTCAGCTTACCGCTGGGGAAAGAAACAGGTCAAAATAAAAATCTTAAATTAATTCCGATTCACTCAGAGGGTTTTGCGCCCTCTGTTTTTTTCGTTATAATAGGTAAAGTGTATTTTCAGTATATTAGACGTGACATGTAAGCAAAGGTTTCGTTTTGGATATAAAAAGTTTTTTTGGAGGAAGTAATGAAAATTAAAGAAATTATTGTAGTCGAGGGACGCGATGACACTGCGCGCATAAAACTTGCCGTTGATGCGGATACGATCGAGACAAACGGTTCCGCAATCGGAGACGAAGTCATCAGGCAGATTCGGCTGGCGCAGGAAACGAGAGGGGTCATCGTGCTGACGGACCCGGATTTTCCGGGGGAAAAGATCCGGAAAACCATTTCTGAAGCAGTACCCGGCTGTAAACACGCATTTCTGCCCAAACATCTTGCCAAACCGAAAAACAAGCGCGGCATTGGCGTTGAGCACGCATCCATTGAAAGCATCAGAGCATGTCTGGAAAATGTGCATGAAGAGATGGAGGCAAAGCCGAGTGAGATTTCAGCTGAAGATGTCATACAGGCCGGTCTGATCGGCGGACCGGCTGCCAAAAGACGCCGCGAACGATTGGGCGACCTGCTGAAGATCGGCTATACAAACGGCAAGCAGCTTCAAAAACGGCTGCAAATGTTTCAAATCAAAAGAAGTGATTTTATTGATGCGCTCGATGCTATGAGGCAGGAGGAACAGGATGAACAATAAAGATATCGCGACACCTATCAGAACGAAGGAAATTCTGAAAAAGTACGGTTTCTCTTTTAAAAAGAGTCTGGGACAGAATTTCTTAATTGATACAAATATATTGGACAGAATTGTGGACCATGCGGAAATTACGGATCGGACCGGAGTCATTGAAATCGGGCCCGGAATCGGCGCGCTGACAGAGCAGCTTGCCAAACGGGCGAAAAAGGTCGTCGCGTTTGAAATTGATCAGCGCCTGCTGCCCATTCTCAATGATACGCTGTCTCCGTATGACAATGTAAAGATCATTCATCAAGATGTGCTGAAAGCAGACGTAAAATCTGTCATTGAAGAGCAGTTTCAGGATTGTGATGAAATTATGGTGACGGCGAATCTCCCATATTATGTGACGACGCCGATCATCATGAAGCTATTGGAAGAACATCTTCCGTTAAAAGGAATTGTCGTGATGCTGCAAAAAGAGGTCGCTGAGCGGATGGCCGCTGATCCTTCCTCTAAGGAGTACGGATCGCTTTCCATTGCGGTTCAGTTCTATACGGAGGCCAAAACCGTCATGACCGTCCCGAAAACGGTGTTTGTGCCTCAGCCTAATGTCGATTCAGCCGTCATCCGTCTCTTGCTTCGTGACGGCCCGGCGGTTGACGTCGATAATGAACCGTTTTTCTTCCAGCTGATTAAAGCAAGCTTCGCACAGCGCCGGAAAACCTTGCTGAACAACCTTGTGAACAATCTTCCGGGCGGAAAAGAGAAAAAAGCTCAAATTGAAGAAGTTCTTCAAGAAACGAATATTGACGGAAAGCGGCGCGGTGAATCCCTGTCCATAGAAGAATTCGCGCTCCTGTCCAACGGATTGCATAAAGCCCTTTTCTAAGAGGGCTTTTTGTTTTGCGTCACCACTTGGACTGCCGCTACATAGGCTAGAGGAGAACCTTATTCATTCAACTGCAACAAAAGCTTGAAACATCAAGCGCCGCAGCGGAAAGAGGTGTATTTGCCAAGACTTCTTTCATGATGAGGCTTAGTCTATTTGTGGAGTGGGTAACGTGCAATTTCAAATAGGAGATATGGTAGCCAGGAAATCCTATCAAATGGATGTTTTATTTCGCATTATCGGTATAGAGCAAACAAGCAACGGAAATTCAATTGCCATCCTGCATGGTGACGAAGTCAGATTGATTGCGGATGCTGATTTTTCTGATTTGGAGCCTGTCAGAAAAGACGAACAGGCCATGAGAAAGAAAAGAGATGAAAGCAGGATGAATGAATCTCTCGAGCTGCTCCGCCAGGATTATAAGCTGCTTCGGGAAAAACAGGAATATTATGCGACAAATCAATATCAGCATCAGGAGCACTACTTTCATATGCCCGGAAAGGTATTGCATCTGGACGGCGATGAGGCCTATTTGAAAAAGTGCCTGAACTTTTATGAAAAAATCGGTGTGCCGGTATACGGAATTCATTGCCATGAGAAAAAAATGCCGGCAGCAATTGACGAGCTGCTTGATAAATACAGGCCGGATATTTTAGTCATCACCGGCCATGATGCATATTCCAAGCATAAGGGAGGCGTGAACGATTTAAGCGCCTACAGGCATTCCAAACACTTTGTCGAAACCGTTCAAAGAGCGAGGCGTAAAGTACCTCATTTGGATCAGCTGGTCATATTCGCGGGGGCCTGCCAATCTCATTTCGAGTCTTTAATCAGGGCAGGCGCCAATTTTGCAAGTTCGCCGTCACGCGTCAATATCCATGCGCTTGACCCGGTATATATTGTCGCGAAAATCAGCTTCACTCCGTTTATGGAGCGGATCAATGTATGGGATGTCCTGAGAAATACGCTGACGAGAGAGAAAGGGCTGGGAGGAATTGAAACGAAGGGTGTGCTGCGTGTCGGTATGCCGTATAAATCAAATGGATGAGTGATAAAACCCGCATATATTTCGCTATGCGGGTTAATTATTTTACATATTGATACATAAATTTCCGGAACTTGTGAAAAATAACGCAGAAATCAATAGAATTTTGTCAAAATAATTTTGTTGACAATGACTTATTAACGTTGATATAATTTAAATTTTATTTGACAAAATTGGGCTCTTGTTGTACAATAAATGTAGTGAGGTGGATGCAATGGCGAAGACGTTGTCCGATATAAAAAGATCGCTTGATGGGAATTTAGGTAAACGGCTTACGTTAAAAGCAAACGGCGGCCGCCGAAAAACGATTGAGCGTTCGGGCATTTTAGCTGAGACGTACCCTTCTGTTTTTGTGATACAACTAGATCAAGACGAGAACTCGTTTGAAAGAGTTTCATACAGTTATGCTGATATTCTGACTGAGACTGTTGAATTGACATTCAATGACGATGCGGCAAGCTCAGTAGCATTTTAATGGGCAGTGAACCTTTTGTTTACTGCTTTTTGTTTTGCCTTCTAAAGCTCTTCTAATTATTCCCTCGAAAGTTTCAGCCGATTAAACGGAAGCTATAGGTGTCACATGTTTTATCGTGGCGTGCACGAATGGTGATCAATTCTATAAAAGGGGTTGTTTCGTTTGGGCAGACGTCGTGGAGTTATGTCAGATGAGTTCAAATATGAGCTGGCGAAGGACCTTGGTTTTTACGATACGGTGAAAAACGAGGGCTGGGGAGGCATTCGGGCGCGTGACGCCGGGAATATGGTAAAGCGCGCGATTGAGATTGCCGAACAGCAGATGGCGGCTCAGAACCAAAATAACCGATAATGCAGTGGCCCGGGGGACAATCCGTTCCCCGGTTTTTTCTATCGGCTGTCAAAACCGGCGTCAATTTCGGATAAGTACCTCCGGGTCTCCAAATGTGATACAATGTTCATACTTATGTTTAGATGGAGAAGTAGGTGAAAGCTATGCGTATTTTAGAAAAAGCGCCGGCCAAAATCAATCTGTCCCTCGATGTGACGAGTAAACGCCCGGATGGTTATCACGAAGTGGAGATGATCATGACGACAATTGATTTGGCAGATCGGATTGAACTGACAGAACTGCCCGAAAACGTTATCAGAGTGGCGTCGCATAATCGCTTTGTTCCGGATGATCAAAGGAATCTGGCTTATCAGGCAGCCAAACTGCTTAAAGAACGGTTTCAAGTCAAAAAAGGCGTTTCCATTATGATTACAAAAGTGATCCCTGTTGCGGCAGGCCTTGCCGGCGGAAGCAGCGATGCGGCAGCCACGCTCAGAGGGCTGAACAGGCTTTGGGATTTAAAGCTTTCTGTCGAAGAGCTCGCGGAGCTTGGAGCTGAAATCGGTTCAGACGTGTCCTTCTGTGTATACGGAGGCACTGCCTTGGCAACCGGACGCGGTGAGAAGATTAGGCACATTAGTGCTCCGCCTCATTGCTGGGTCGTGCTCGCCAAACCGACGATCGGGGTATCGACTGCCGAAGTGTACCGCCGGCTGAACTTACAGCAGGTTCGGCATCCTGATGTGCAGGCGATGATTGACGCGATTGAAGAAAAAAGCTTCCAAAAGGTATGCGGACAATTAGGAAACGTATTGGAGTCGGTTACGCTCAGCCTCCATCCCGAGGTGGCGATGATTAAAAATCAAATGAAACGCTTCGGCGCTGATGCGGTGTTAATGAGCGGAAGCGGACCGACTGTATTCGGTTTGGTTCAATACGAATCGAAGGTGCAGCGGATTTATAACGGGTTAAGAGGTTTCTGTGATCAAGTGTACGCGGTGCGGATGATCGGCGAACAGAATGCTCTTGATTAAATCCGTATGTTAAGTTATATTATTTTTAAATTATTCGGATTTTGGGGGTAAGTTCATGAAGTTTCGTCGCAGCGGCAGATTGGTGGACTTAACAAATTATTTGTTAACCCATCCGCATGAATTAATACCGTTAACGTTTTTCTCAGAACGGTATCAATCAGCAAAGTCATCAATCAGTGAAGATTTAACGATTATTAAACAGACCTTTGAACAGCAAGGCATTGGGACGCTGCTTACAGTGCCGGGAGCTGCCGGAGGCGTCAAATACATTCCGAAAGTGAAACAGGCTGAAGCAGAAGCGTTTATACAGGAGCTGGGACAGTCTTTAGTAAATCCTGAGCGTATCCTTCCGGGCGGTTATGTATATTTAACGGATATCTTAGGAAAACCATCTGTCCTCTCTCATGTAGGCAGGCTTTTTGCTTCCGTTTTTGCGGAGCGGGAGATTGATGTGGTGATGACCGTTGCGACAAAAGGAATCCCTCTTGCTTACGCAGCGGCCAGTTATCTGAACGTTCCGGTTGTCATCGTGCGAAAGGACAACAAAGTGACGGAAGGCTCCACGGTGAGCATCAATTATGTATCAGGGTCATCTAACCGCATTCAAACGATGTCGCTTGCGAAAAGAAGTTTGGCTACGGGTTCGAACGTTTTGATTATTGACGACTTTATGAAAGCCGGCGGCACCATTAACGGCATGATCAGCCTGCTTGATGAGTTTAATGCAAACGTCGCGGGAATAGGTGTCTTGGTTGAAGCCGAGGGAGTGAATGAACGGCTTGTCGATGAATACATGTCACTGCTCACGCTTTCAACCATCAATATGAAAGACAAAACGATTGAGATTCAAAACGGCAATTTTCTGCGATTTTTTAAAGAACAGCATTTAAAGAATGGGGAGACAGAAAAATGACAAAAGCAATCCATACAAAACACGCGCCGGCAGCGATCGGGCCATATTCACAGGGAATCATCGTAAACAACATGTTTTACAGCTCAGGCCAGATTCCTCTTACTGCTGAAGGAGAAATGGTAAACGGTGATATCACAGAACAAACGCATCAGGTGTTCAGCAATTTAAAAGCTGTGCTGAAAGAAGCGGGCGCTTCGCTCGAGACGGTTGTAAAAGCAACGGTGTTTATTGCTGATATGGAGCAGTTTGCGGAAGTGAATGAAGTGTACGGACAATACTTTGATGTACATAAGCCGGCAAGGTCTTGTGTGGAAGTGGCGAGACTGCCGAAAGACGCTCTCGTGGAAATTGAAGTCATTGCGCTGGTGAAATCTTAAATCTCAGAAAAGTGGTTCCGGTCTCCGGGATCACTTTTTTTATGCAGTATATGATCCCCAAATATGGTTTATCACCTAATTGTGTATGTATATCCTATATTTTCAAAAAAACTTTTTGAAACGTGCAGGAATTTAAAAAGAATCGTGGAATTGTTAGACTAATGCTTTTATATAGGGAAAAGGTGGTGAACTACTGTGGAAGTTACTGACGTAAGATTACGCCGCGTGAATACCGATGGTCGCATGAGAGCGATTGCATCCATCACGCTGGATCACGAATTTGTCGTACATGATATTCGTGTGATTGATGGAAACAATGGTCTTTTCGTTGCGATGCCGAGTAAACGCACCCCTGATGGAGAATTCCGCGATATTGCTCATCCTATTAATTCCAGCACGCGGGGCAAGATCCAGGATGCTGTTTTAAATGAGTATCATCGTTTGGGTGACTCTGAAGCATTAGAATATGAAGAAGCCGGGGCTTCTTAAACATAACAAAATGTAAGGACTGCTGATAAAGGCTGACACAAGGCCTTTTCCGGCAGTCCTTTTTTAAATCTGATTTTTCAGTAATAAAGCGATTACATAGAAAATTCTTGCACTTTTTGATGTCTTCTTGAAATCAACAGCTATTTAGGATATATTTTTCTATGGATAAAAGGGATATTGGAGGCCATTAAATGGATAAGCGGTTTGCAGTGATTTTAGCTGCCGGAAAAGGAACGAGAATGAAATCGAAGCTTTACAAGGTCCTTCATCCGGTATGCGGAAAGCCTATGGTAGAGCACGTCGCAGACGAAGCTCTGAAATTATCTTTAGCGAAGCTTGTCACCATCGTAGGACACGGCGCCGAAGATGTGAAGAAGCAGCTCGGACAGAAAAGCGATTACGCTCTCCAAGCAGAACAGCTCGGTACGGCTCATGCGGTCAAGCAGGCAAAACCATTTCTTCACGGAGAAAAGGGTGTCACGATCGTTATTTGCGGCGATACACCGCTTCTGACGGCGGAGACGATGGAAGCCATGCTGAATGAACATACAGACAAAGGTGCAAAAGCCACGGTGTTAACGGCCGTTGCCGACGATCCCGCCGGATACGGAAGAATCATCCGCAGTGAAGACGGCGCCGTTCAAAAAATCGTGGAGCACAAGGATGCTTCGGAGCAAGAACGTCTTGTGAAAGAAATTAACACGGGAACGTACTGTTTTGATAACGAGGCTCTTTTTCGTGTCATCGAACAGGTTTCGAATGAAAATGCCCAAGGCGAGTATTATCTGCCGGATGTGATCGAAATCCTCAAAGACGAAGGCGAAACTGTTGCCGCTTACCAGACTGGTAACTTCCAAGAGACGCTCGGAGTGAATGATAGAGTCGCTCTTTCTCAGGCTGAAATGTATATGAAAGAGCGTATTAACAAACGGCATATGCAGAACGGAGTCACTTTAATCGATCCGATGAATACGTACATCTCACCTGATGCACGTATCGGACAAGATACAGTTATTTATCCCGGAACTGTGTTAAAGGGACAAGCTGAAATCAGCGATGAATGTGTCATCGGCCCTCACACTGAGATAGAGGACAGCTCAATCGGCAGCCGCACTGTGATTAAACAATCCGTTGTCAATCGCAGCAAAGTTGGGAATGATGTAAATATCGGTCCTTTTGCTCACATCAGACCCGATTCCGCAATCGGCAATGAAGTGAAGATCGGAAACTTTGTTGAAATCAAGAAAACACAATTCGGCGACCGAAGCAAAGCATCTCATTTAAGCTATATCGGTGATGCCGAAGTGGGCACGGATGTGAATCTGGGCTGCGGCTCCATCACGGTCAATTATGATGGGAAGAAAAAGTATTTAACCAAAATTGAAGACGGCGCCTTTATAGGCTGCAACTCCAATCTGGTCGCTCCTGTTACAGTGGGAGAAGGCGCGTACGTCGCTGCGGGTTCAACCGTAACTGAAGATGTGCCGGGCGAAGCGCTTGCCATTGCCAGAGCAAGACAAGTAAATAAAGAAGATTATGTGAAAAACATTCATAAAAAATAATCCTAAAATCGGAGGTTTACCATGTCTAACGAATACGGAGATAAGAATTTAAAGATTTTTTCTTTGAATTCAAATCCAGAACTTGCAAAAGAAATCGCGGATAATGTAGGGGTTCAATTAGGAAAGTGCTCTGTTACAAGATTCAGTGACGGAGAGGTCCAGATCAACATAGAAGAAAGTATTCGCGGCTGTGATTGCTATATCATTCAGTCTACAAGTGCGCCGGTTAATGAGCACATTATGGAATTGCTGATTATGGTTGACGCTTTAAAGCGCGCTTCCGCGAAAACAATCAACATTGTGATTCCGTACTACGGTTATGCGCGCCAGGACAGAAAAGCAAGATCACGTGAACCGATTACGGCAAAACTTTTTGCAAACCTGCTTGAAACAGCGGGTGCGACACGCGTGATCGCGCTTGATTTACACGCGCCGCAAATTCAAGGTTTCTTTGATATTCCGATTGACCACTTAATGGGTGTTCCGATTTTAGGCCATTACTTTGAAGGTAAAGACTTGAAAGATATCGTCATTGTTTCTCCTGACCACGGCGGTGTGACGCGCGCCCGCAAACTTGCGGACCGTCTGAAAGCGCCGATCGCGATTATCGACAAACGCCGTCCTAGACCGAATGAGGTAGAAGTGATGAATATCGTCGGTAACGTGGAAGGAAAAACAGCGATTCTGATCGATGATATTATTGATACGGCCGGCACAATCACACTTGCCGCTAACGCGCTGGTTGAAAACGGAGCTGCAGAAGTGTATGCATGCTGTACGCACCCTGTACTGTCAGGCCCTGCCGTTGAGCGGATCAATAACTCTAAAATCAAGGAGCTTGTCGTAACGAACAGTATCAAGCTTCCTGATGAGAAAAAAATCGACCGCTTTAAGCAGCTTTCTGTCGGACCGCTTCTGGCTGAAGCGATTATCCGCGTTCACGAGAAACAATCTGTCAGCTATTTATTCAGCTAAACCGAAACTTTAAGGTTTAAATCCCAGTTATTGTGGGTATTGTTCTAATAGGACGATAAAACGATAATTAGGATGGTGCTGAATATGGCAACTTTAAAAGCAAATGAAAGAACAGATTTTAAACGTTCGACGCTTCGGAAAATCCGTCATTCAGGACATGTTCCAGGGATTATATACGGTAAAGAAACAACGAATACGCCTGTCTCTTTAGACAGTGTCGAATTGCTTAAAACATTGCGGGACGAAGGAAAAAACACGATTATCACAATTGATGTCAACGGAAATCAGCAATCGGTTATGGTGACTGATCTTCAGACAGACCCGCTCAAAAACGAATTGACGCACGCCGATTTTCAAGTCGTGAATATGAGTGAGGAGCTGGAGGCCGAGGTGCCGATTCAGCTGACGGGAGAGGCGAAGGGAGTCAAAGACGGAGGCGTCATCCAGCAGCCGCTGCATGAGCTTTCGATTAAGGCCAGACCGAAGGACATCCCTCAGACAATCAATGTTGATATTTCAGGACTTGAGATGAATGATGTGCTGACCATCGCAGATCTGACTGCTGACGGCAATTATACATTTACAAACGATCCGGAAGAAGTCGTGGCTTCCATCCTTCCTCCTAAGCAGGAAGCATTCGAAGAAGATGCAGAACCGTCTCCTGGGGAAGAGCCCGAAGGAGAAAATCAATAAGCGCTTTAAGACGTAACCCGCCCGAGGTTACGTCTTTTGTGCTAGAATGAGAAGAATTACAGCGATGTTGAGGGAGGATTTACGATGCTTGTGATTGCTGGTCTCGGTAACCCCGGGAAAACCTACGAGAACACGAGACATAATGTCGGCTTTATGGCCATTGACGAGCTTTCTAAAGAATGGAATATTGAACTGAATAAAACGAAATTCAACGGACTTTACGGAATGGGGTTTGTTTCCGGAAAAAAAGTTCTACTTGTTAAACCGCTTACATATATGAATTTATCAGGGGAATGTTTGCGGCCGCTACTGGATTATTATGATGCCGATCATGAAGATCTGAAAGTCATATACGATGACCTTGATCTTCCGACGGGAAAAATCAGGCTCCGGACGAAGGGGAGCGCAGGCGGACATAACGGAATTAAATCGCTTATACAGCACCTCGGAACCCCTGAATTTGACCGGGTCAGAATCGGAATCGGCCGCCCCGCTGGCGGAATGAAAGTCGTTGACTATGTACTGGGAGCTTTTACGAAGGAAGAAGCGCCGCATATCAATGATGCCGTCTCAAAAACCGTAAAAGCCTGCGAAGCTTCCTTAACGAAACCATTTTTAGAAGTCATGAACGAATTTAATGCAAATGTATAAGATAAATAATGGGAGACCATACTAGGGAAAAATGATTTTTTCACATCAGGAGGTCCAACGTATGGCTTTGCATTATTTCTGCCGCCACTGCGGCTTTAAGGTAGGGAGCCTGGAATATTCGACGGTGCCGACACAGTCACTTGGATTTCAGCACTTAACAAATGAGGAAAGAAACAATATGATTTCATATAAAGACAATGGAGATGTCCATGTTCTTACAATTTGTGAAGACTGCCAAGAGGCGCTGGAACGCAATCCGCACTACCATGAACACAACACATTTATTCAATAAGAAGCTTTGGTGTAGATTCTAGACCAAAGCGTTTTTCTGTTCTTGCAGAAAATAGAGAGGAGGGCCCATATGGACAACATTCAAACCTTTATTAAAGAAAGCGATGATTTTAAATCCATTGTCAACGGTTTACATGAGGGGCTGAAGGAACAGCTGCTTGCGGGTCTGTCAGGTTCCGCGCGTTCTGTTTTTACCTCCGCCCTTGCACAGGAAACGAAAAGGCCGATTTTCTTTATCACCCATAATTTATATCAGGCCCAAAAAGTGACGGAAGATCTGACGGCGCTTCTCGGGGATCAATCTGTTTTTTTATACCCCGTAAATGAATTGATTTCTTCAGAAATTGCGGTAGCGAGCCCTGAACTGCGCGCTCAGCGGCTTGATGTCATTAATAGATTAACAAACGGAGAAGCGCCGGTCGTTGTGGCGCCCGTTGCGGCAGTGAGAAGAATGCTTCCGCCGAAGGAGCTGTGGAAAAGCAGCCAGCTCGTCATTTCACTCGGAGACGAAATAGAACCGGATCAGCTGTCCGCGCGCCTTGTAGAGGTGGGGTATGAGCGTTCCGATATGGTTTCTGCACCCGGTGAATTCAGTATTCGCGGCGGAATTATCGACATTTATCCGCTGACGTCGGAGCATCCGGTGCGAATTGAACTGTTTGATACGGAGGTCGATTCCATCAGAAGCTTCAATTCTGATGACCAGAGATCAATTGAGACGCTCAAACATGTGGCGATAGGACCGGCGAAGGAATTGATCATCAGGGCGGAAGAAAAAGCCCGTGCGATGGAAAGGCTCGATAAAGGGCTTGCCGACAGTCTGAAAAAGCTGAAGCAGGACAAACAAAAGGAAATGCTTCATATCAATATCTCACATGATAAAGAACGGTTATCAACGGGACAGACTGATCAGGAACTTGTGAAGTATCTCTCGTACTTTTACGAAAAGCCTGCTAGTTTGCTAGATTATACACCGGCAGACACGTTGTTACTGTTAGACGAGGTCAGCCGCATTCATGAAATGGAGGATCAGCTGCAAAAAGAAGAGGCCGAATTTACGACAAGTCTGCTCGAGGAAGGGAAAATTCTGCACGACATTCATTTATCCTTCAGCTTTCAGGAGCTTATGAGCGAAAAGCGGCGCCCGGCTATTTATTATTCATTATTTTTGCGTCATGTCCAGCATACAAGCCCTCAGAATATCGTGAATGTGACAAGCAGGCAGATGCAGAGTTTTCACGGGCAGATGAATGTGCTTGCAGGTGAAATGGAGCGCTTTAAGAAATCAAACTTCACCGTCGTCTTTTTAGGCGCGAATAAGGACAGAACCGACAGATTGGCATCCGTGCTGGCTGATTACGAAATTGAAGCCGCAAAAACGGACAGCTCCAAAGCGCTTGTGCAAGGACAGGTCTATGTCATGGAAGGCGAGCTGCAATCCGGTTTTGAACTGCCGCTGATGAAGCTGGCCGTCATTACGGAGGAAGAGCTGTTCAAAAACCGAATTAAGAAAAAGCCGAGAAAGCAGAAGCTGACAAATGCCGAACGGATCAAAAGCTATTCCGAGCTTCAGGTCGGTGACTATGTCGTCCACGTCAACCACGGGATCGGTAAGTATTTGGGGATCGAAACACTAGAAATCAAAGGCATTCATAAAGATTACCTCAACATTCATTATCAGGGCAGCGATAAGCTGTACGTCCCTGTAGAACAAATCGACCAGGTGCAGAAGTACGTCGGCTCTGAAGGAAAAGAACCGAAGCTTTATAAACTGGGCGGCAGTGAATGGAAACGGGTGAAGAAAAAAGTTGAAAACTCCGTTCAGGATATTGCCGATGATCTGATTAAGCTTTATGCGGAACGGGAAGCAAGCAAAGGCTATGCGTTCTCGCCGGATCATGAAATGCAGCGGCAGTTCGAATCTGCTTTCCCTTATCAGGAAACAGAGGACCAGCTCCGTTCCATTCAGGAGATTAAAAAGGACATGGAAAGAGAGCGCCCGATGGACCGTTTGCTTTGCGGTGATGTCGGTTACGGGAAGACGGAGGTAGCCATCCGAGCGGCTTTTAAAGCGATCGCAGACGGAAAGCAGGTCGCGCTTCTTGTGCCGACGACAATACTCGCGCAGCAGCATTATGAAACCATTATGGAGCGTTTTCAGGACTATCCGATTAACATCGGTCTTCTCAGCCGATTCAGAACGAGAAAAGAATCCAATGAAACGATTAAAGGCCTGAAAAACGGAACGGTAGACATCGTAATCGGAACCCACAGGCTCTTATCTAAAGACGTCGTCTATAAAGATCTCGGCTTGCTCATCATTGATGAAGAGCAGCGCTTTGGCGTAACGCATAAGGAAAAAATCAAACAGATCAAAGCCAATGTCGATGTGCTGACTCTTACAGCGACGCCGATACCGCGTACGCTTCATATGTCCATGCTCGGTGTGCGGGACTTATCTGTTATTGAAACGCCGCCGGAAAACCGTTTCCCTGTTCAGACATATGTCGTGGAATACAATGGCGCGCTTGTGCGGGAAGCCATCGAAAGAGAACTGGCGCGCGGAGGACAGGTATATTTCTTGTACAACCGCGTGGATGACATCGAGCGGAAGGCTGATGAAATTTCCATGCTTGTTCCCGATGCGAAAGTGGCATATGCCCACGGAAAAATGACTGAAAATGAATTGGAAAGCGTCATGCTCAATTTTCTGGAAGGGGAATCAGACGTCCTTGTCAGCACGACTATTATTGAGACAGGCGTAGATATACCGAATGTCAATACCTTGATTGTGTTCGACGGAGACAAAATGGGGCTGTCTCAGCTGTATCAGCTGAGAGGACGGGTCGGCCGTTCCAACCGCGTCGCTTACGCGTATTTTACGTACCGCAGAGACAAAGTGCTCACTGAGGTGGCGGAAAAACGGCTGCAGGCGATTAAAGAATTTACCGAGCTGGGATCTGGCTTTAAAATCGCCATGCGTGACTTGACGATCAGGGGAGCGGGGAACCTTCTCGGCGCCCAGCAGCACGGCTTTATTGACTCAGTCGGTTTTGACCTGTACTCGCAAATGCTCAAGGAAGCGATTGAAGAGCGGAAAGGCGATATTCCGAAAAGCGAACAGTTTGAGACAGAAATCGATATCGAGCTAGACGCGTATATTCCTGAAAACTATATACAAGACGGCAAGCAAAAAATCGACATGTACAAACGGTTCAGGTCGATCGCCACAATTGAGGAGAAAAATGAGCTTCAAGATGAAATCATCGACAGGTTCGGCAGCTACCCTAAAGAGGTTGAATGGCTGTTTACGGTTGCTGAGATGAAGGTATATGGAAAATATGAACGCGTCGAACTCATCAAGCAGGATAAAGACGCGATCAGATTTACCATTTCTGAAGAGGCCAGCGCACAGATTGACGGCCAGAAATTGTTCGAACTCGGCAATAAATACGGCCGGCAGATCGGACTGGGAATGGAAGGGAAAAAGCTGAAAATCTCAGTACAGACGAAAGGCCGCAAAACGGAAGAGTGGCTGGAGACCGTGCTCGGCATGCTGAAAGGCCTTCAGGATGTGAAGAAAGAAACAATCGCGTCCTCATAAAAATTGTTACTCTCTGGTGTATATTACATTTGATGTGACGGATACTAATTTCAAGCGAGTGGCGGAAGCTACATAAAGTAAAGAGCTTTAGTACTTTCCCTTAAATATCATCACATGAAAGAGAGGCACCAGAGAGATGAAAGCTACAGGTATCGTACGTCGTATTGATGATCTAGGACGGGTCGTCATTCCTAAAGAAATTCGGAGAACACTGCGAATCAGGGAAGGAGACCCGCTTGAAATATTCGTTGACCGCGACGGAGAAGTTATATTGAAAAAATATTCTCCTATCAGTGAGCTTGGCGATTTTGCGAAGGAATATGCAGATGCATTGTATGACAGTCTCGGCCATTCCGTCTTGATTTGCGACCGTGACGCGTATATTGCCGTTTCAGGCAGTTCGAAAAAAGAATTTCTGAACAAAGCCATCAGCGATTTGCTCGAAAAAACGATGGATCAGCGCAGCTCAGTGGTAGAAAACGACGTGAAGTCCGCGCAGCTTGTTAATGACATTGATGAAGATATGAGCTCCTATACAATAGCCCCGATCGTGGCAAATGGCGATCCTATCGGCGCCGTGGTCATCTTTTCCAAGGAACAGGCGCTTGGAGAAGTAGAACATAAAGCGGTAGAAACGGCAGCCAGTTTTTTGGCGAGACAAATGGAGCAGTAGGTCTTATTACCATTATTGAAATAAGAAAACGGAGAAAGAGCAGCTCTTATACAAGTGCTGTTCTTTTTCATATTCATATGTGCTCTCTATCGGTTCGGCCGTTAGGATTGTGATATAATAAGCTCGTTTTATAGACGTAATTTTCTAGCGGCTGGAAGGAGCTTTTGGATGAACGATTCAGTTGGCGCCAAGCGGCAATCGGCATGGAAAGGTGCTTTTGTGCTCGTCGTTGCGGGCATCGTGACGAAGATATTAAGCGCCGTGTACAGGGTTCCTTTTCAGAATATTGTCGGTGACGTCGGATTTTACATTTATCAGCAGGTGTACCCGTTTTTAGGGATCGCGGTCATGCTGTCAACATCCGGTTTTCCGGTAATCATCTCTAAATTAATGAACGATTATAGCGATCATAAACAAAAAATAATGAAAATTTCCGCCCTTTATGTCACGGCGGCCGGACTTGTTCTGTTTGCGCTCATGTATGCCGGCGCGGCGCCGTTGGCCGGTTTTATGGGTGACGCCCGCCTTGTGATGCTGATAAGGGTCGCGGCGTTCGCTTTCATACTGTTTCCGTTTACGGCGGTTTTCAGGGGGTATTTCCAAGGCGTGCATGATATGATGCCGTCAGCCTTATCCCAGATTACGGAACAGCTTCTTCGCGTGGCGGTGCTTCTCGGTTTATCCTTCTGGCTTTTGAAAAACGGCCGTTCATTATACGCGGCGGGTGCGGGGGCGGCCTCGGGATCAATTGCCGGAAGCTTGGCAGCCCTTTGTGTATTGGCTGTTTTCTGGTATAAGCGGGAAGAAACAAAGAAGGACGGCGGACATATCGAAACGGCCGTCATTATAAAAAAGCTGCTGCTTTATTCAGTCACCATCTGTATCAGCAGTGTACTTATGCTTTTGCTTCAGCTTGTAGACGCCTTAAACTTATATTCACTGCTTTCAGACGGGACGGAGAGCCATGCCGCGAAACAGCTGAAAGGCATATATGACCGCGGACAGCCGCTCCTTCAGCTGGGAACCGTGTTTGCCGTCAGTATCGCCGCGTCATTGGTTCCTTCAATTTCAAAAGCGGTGCATGAGAATAAGCCGTTTATCATAAAAGAGAAAGCGACATCAGCCGTCAAGCTCTGCCTTGCGGTAGGGATCGGTGCATCAGCCGGGCTTTTTTGCATTTTAGAGCCGGTGAATATCATGCTTTTCCAAAACAGTGAGGGGACGCAGACCTTACAAATATTCAGCTTATCTATCTTTTTTGCCTCGATTGCGCTTACGGCAGCCGCGATTCTGCAAGGAGCGGGACATACCGTTTTCCCCGCCGTATCCGTTTTGGCGGGAGGGGCGCTGAAATGGGTGCTGAATGTTTGGCTGGTCCCCGGCTGGGGTATTACAGGAGCGGCACTGGCGACCGTCTTGGCATTTGCCGCAGTTGCGTGCCTGAATCTCCGGAGAATTTGGTCGAAGGGCTGGCTGACGAATATCGGCGGCGTGATTGCCCGTCTATGCTGGTGCAGCCTGCTGATGGTCTTCTTTCTGCTCGTATATATGAAGCTTTGGCAGTTATTTGTTCCTGTCAGCAGGGCCGGAGCTGTATGTGAGAGTCTGTCTGCGTCAGTCATCGGAGGGCTATTGTTTATTTATTGTATGATAAGAATGAAGATTTTCACGGACGAAGAGCTGAGCGGCCTTCCTTTCGGCAGTGCTTTAAGCAAATTGAAAAAGAGGAGAGAAAAACATGGCAGGTAACATTACGGTCGTCGGCCTCGGCGCCGGAGACATGGATCAGTTGACAGTGGGCGTACATAAGCTGCTGACTCAGGCGAAGCATTTATATATAAGAACGAAAGACCACCCTTTGATTCCGGAATTAGAGCAAGAGACGGAAGCGGACATCCGGTATTTTGATGATATTTATGAAAAACATGATCAGTTTGAAGCGGTCTATGAAGAGATCGCGGACATTCTGTTTGAAAAAGCGAAGCAAGAGGATATCGTCTACGCTGTACCCGGGCATCCGTTTGTCGCTGAGAAAACCGTTCAGCTGTTATTTGAACGCCGGGAAGAACAACAGATAGCTGTTCATACTGCCGGAGGGCAAAGCTTTCTGGATGCCACTTTTAATGCATTGCGAATTGATCCGATTGAAGGGTTTCAATTTACGGATGCGCAAACAATGACGCCGGATGAGCTCGAACTCCGCCATCACCTGATCATTTGCCAGGTTTATGACCAGATGACGGCCTCTGAGGTAAAGCTGACGCTTATGGAGAAATTGCCTGACGATTATGAAGTGGTCATCGTCACGGCAGCCGGAAGCAAGGGAGAAAAGATGACCAAGGTGCCTTTGTTTGAACTTGACCGCAATGTAGAAATAAATAACTTAACAAGCGTGTATGTTCCGCCGATTAAAAAAGAAGAACTCCTTTACCAGGAATTTTCTGCATTCCGAAGTATTATTCGCGAGCTTCGCGGGCCGAACGGCTGTCCGTGGGATCAAAAGCAGACACACCAGTCATTAAAGAAATATATGATTGAGGAATGCTACGAACTGCTTGAGGCCATTGACGAAGAGGACACGGATCACATGATAGAAGAACTCGGGGACGTCATGCTTCAGGTTATGCTGCACGCCCAGATCGGAGAAGACGAGGGGTATTTCTCAATTGATGATGTCATCAGAGACATCAGTGCGAAGATGGTCAGACGGCACCCGCACGTGTTTAAGGATGTTAAGGTTCAGGATGAACATGATGTCGTCGCCAACTGGGAAGAAATCAAAAAGACGGAAAAGCAAACAACATCCTCTTCATTGCTGGATGCCGTGCCGAAAACACTGCCTTCTCTTGCAAAAGCGGCCAAGCTTCAGAAAAAAGCCGCAAAAACCGGCTTTGACTGGGATGACGTTCAGGATATATGGGATAAAGTAAATGAAGAGCTAAAGGAATTTTCTGCAGAGGCTTCCGCCGAATCAGCAGATGAAATCAGCTTAAAAGCTGAATTCGGCGATGTTTTATTTGCATTGGTCAATATCGGCCGATACTATAAAATTGAGCCTGAGGAAGCGCTCGCCATGACAAATGACAAATTCCGCAGACGCTTTGCTTATATTGAGAAAGAAGCGGCAGCAAAGGGACTTGAATTGACCGCAATGTCACTTGAAGAAATGGACAAATTGTGGGATGAAGCAAAAGAAATGGAGAGGAGATTCTGATATGAGACTTGATAAGTTTTTAAAAGTATCCAGATTAATTAAACGCCGCACATTGGCGAAAGAGGTCGCCGATCAAGGGAGAATCACCGTTAACGGGAATCAGGCGAAAGCCAGCTCAGACGTAAAAGCCGGTGATGAACTGACGGTCCGCTTCGGCCAGAAGCTTGTCACCGTGAAGGTAAACGAATTGAAAGAAACAACGAAAAAAGAAGAAGCCGCGGGCATGTATACAATCGTCAAAGAAGAAAAACTCGGCGAATAGGCTTGTTCTAAACAAGGCTCCCGCCTCATACAATGCAGTAATAATGCTAAAAGTATCGAGGATATGGGGGCTGAATAGATGAATTCATATTATGAGCAAAAAGGTTCTTCTTCTGTTCCGGAACAGCATGATGTAACGATGAAAGGGAGAAAGCATTTAGACATTTCGGGCGTCAAGCACGTGGAAAGTTTTGACAACGAAGAGTTTTTGCTGGAAACAGTTATGGGAATGCTTTCCGTCAGAGGCGAGAACCTGCAGATGAAAAACCTTGATGTGGAAAAAGGGATTGTATCTATAAAAGGCAGGGTGTTTGACCTTGTATATTTAGACGAGCAGCAAGGGGATAAAGCTAAAGGGTTTTTTAGCAAGTTGTTTAAATGACACTGACGACCCAATTTTATACGATGCTGGCAATGACCGGTATGGGCGCCTGGCTCGGAGCGTCGCTTGATACATACAGGCTGTTTGTCAGCCGCGCCAAAACGGCCAGATGGCTGTTATTCATTCATGACATTCTCTTTTGGATTGTACAAGGTCTGATGTTTTTCTATGTGCTGCTCAACGTGAATGAAGGAGAACTCAGGGTATACATTTTCTTGGCTGTCTTACTGGGTATTGCGACGTACCAAAGCCTGTTTAAACGAATGTATATAAAAATACTGAAATTTTCCATTCATCTTGCGGTGTCTCTTTACCAATTCGCAAAAAAGCTCATTCAGCACGTGCTGTTCCGTCCGGTGCTTCTGCTCTTTAAGCTGCTCATCGGGCTGATCACGGTTATTTCTTTATACTCCTATCGGGTGAGTGCCTTTTTTGCGAAGTGTCTTTTTAAGATCGTAGCGTTTTTGCTGTATCCGCTGTTCTTCCTGTTGAAACAATTATTGAAACTTCTTCCTGAAAAATGGCGTCTTACTTTCAAACGATATTTTCAAAAAAGTGCAGGATTTTCACAAAAGAGCAAGAAACTAATCATAACAATCAGATCGACCATGATACGTATTTTGAAAAGGTGAAAGGAGGACCGTCTGGTTTGAATCTATCTAGAGAACGTACAATAACTGAAATTCAAAACGACTATAAAGAGCAGGTTGAACGGCAATCCCAGCTTATGAAAAGAAGGCGGAAAGGGCTTTTCAGACGGTTGATCGTATTCGGCGCCCTTGTGTTGTTGACGGCTATTGTCTTAGCGGGTTCTCTGTGGTCACAGACCTCTTCCCTTAGCGCAAACGAAGAAAAGAAAGCTCAGCTGGAAAAACAAGTGAAAAAATTGAACGCGAAACAGGCTGATTTAAAAGATGAAATTTCCAAATTAAAGGATGAGGATTACGTCACAGAGCTTGCCAGAAGAGACTTGTTTATGTCAGGAAATGGTGAGATTCTCTTTAATGTAGAGAAGAAGAGCAAGTAGCCTTGTTGACACTTAAATTTTTATTTAGGTATAATTAAACAAACGATCTTTTTATAAGCCTAAGGAGGAGCACTTTTTTTATGTCGATTGAAGTTGGCAGCAAGTTGCAAGGGAAAATAACAGGTATTACAAATTTCGGAGCATTTGTTGAATTGCCTGGAGGCTCAACCGGTCTCGTTCATATCAGTGAGGTAGCCGATAATTATGTAAAAGACATTAACGAGCATTTAAAAGTCGGCGATCAAGTTGAAGTGAAAGTCATCAACGTTGAAAAAGACGGGAAAATTGGTTTATCAATTAAAAAAGCTAAAGACCGTCCGCAAGCCAGACCTAGAAATGATTTCCGTCCGAAAGAATCTTTTGAACAGAAAATGAACAAGTTTCTTAAAGATAGCGAAGACCGCTTATCATCTTTAAAACGAAACACGGAATCAAAACGTGGAGGGCGCGGAGCAAGAAGAGGATAACTTGCTGCTTTCTATAAATACATGGAGCATCCGTCTATCCCAGCGGGTGCTTTTTTTGTATGCGTCCGTATAGTCAGAAAATTAAAACTTTAAAGTTTCTGTTGACGAGATGAAGAAACCTTTGTATTATATAACTTGTGCTTATAAGCACCTATATGGCGGTGTAGCTCAGCTGGCTAGAGCGTACGGTTCATACCCGTGAGGTCGGGGGTTCGATCCCCTCCGCCGCTACCATATATATCCGGCCCGTTGGTCAAGCGGTTAAGACACCGCCCTTTCACGGCGGTAACACGGGTTCGAATCCCGTACGGGTCATCAAGCGAATCGGCTTCTGTTGCAGAAGCCGATTTTTTCATATTTAGACAACTTTTTGAGAAATGTCGGAGGAAATACGAAAGGAAAGGGGAACAAGGGAGAAAGCGTCGAAGAGTTCTTTGGAATTGTTACCTTCTTTTGACAAAATCCTATCTGTGTTTTCATTTATAATGACAAGCAACGAATAAAACAGGTGGGGGATGAGAGCAATGGAAAAAGCGGAAAGAAGAGTGAACGGGCCGATGGCGGGACAAGCTCTGGAAAAACTGCAATCGTTTTTTGAAAAGGCGGCAAAGCTTACAGTCCATCAAGCGCATTCACTTTTTTTCTATAAGGGGTTCATTTATGTCGTGATCGGTTTTTTACTTGGACGGGCTTTCATATTATCTGAGGTTCTTCCGTTTGCGCTGCCGTTTTTCGGAGCGATGCTGTTGATCAGAAGAGATAAAGCCTTCTATGCTTGTCTGTCTTTACTTGCGGGCGCTTTAACCATTTCGCCGAAACACTCTTTATTGATTCTCACAGCTTTGGCCGTCTTCACTCTATTTTCAAAAATCGGTACATATATCGTGCAGGACCGGGTGAAGATGCTGCCGATCGTGGTGTTTTTCTCTATGGCTGCCGCGAGAATCGGATTTGTTTATGTTGAAAGCGGCGCTTTTACCACCTATGATTATGTGATGGCTGTTGTCGAGGCGGGCCTGGCCTTTATTTTGACGCTGATCTTTTTACAAAGCCTGCCGATCTTCACGATCAAAAAAGTGAAGCAATCGTTAAAAATAGAAGAAATCATCTGTTTTATGATCTTGATCGCATCCGTTTTAACCGGGCTTGCCGGTGTTTCATTTCAGGGAATGCAGGCTGAACATATCCTGGCCCGCTATGTCGTGCTGAGTTTTTCCTTTGTCGGCGGGGCAAGCATCGGCTGTACGGTTGGTGTTGTGACCGGACTGATCCTCGGGCTTGCGAATATCGGGAATCTCTATCAAATGAGTCTGCTTGCGTTTTCCGGGCTTCTTGGCGGGCTGCTGAAAGAAGGAAAGAAAGCCGGCGCCGCAGTCGGATTAGTGATCGGCTCACTGCTGATTTCATTATATGGAGAAGGATCTGCCGGATTAATGACCACTCTTTATGAATCTTTGATTGCCGTTGTTTTGTTTTTGATTACGCCCCAATCGATTACGAAAAAGGTGGCGCGATACATACCGGGCACTGCTGAGCACAGTCAGGAACAGCAGCAGTACGCAAGGAAAATCAGAGATGTCACCGCCCAGAAAGTAGACCAGTTCTCCAATGTGTTTCATGCCTTGTCGGAGAGCTTCGCCACCTTTCATCAGACGTCTTCTGATGAGCAGGCGGAAGAAGGGGAAGTGGATCTCTTTTTAAGCAAAATCACCGAGCATTCCTGCCAATCCTGCTATAAGAAAAGCAAATGCTGGGTTCAAAACTTTGATAAAACATATGACTTAATGAAACAGGTTATGCATGAAACAGAAGAAAAACAGTATGCCTCAAACCGCAGATTAAAAAAGGAGTTTCAACAACACTGCTCCAAATCCAGACAGGTGGAAGAGCTGATTGAGGACGAACTTGCCCACCATCACGCCCATCTGACACTGAAGAGAAAAGTTCAGGACAGCAGAAGGCTTGTTGCCGAGCAGCTGTTGGGGGTTTCTGTGGTCATGGCGGACTTTTCTCGGGAAATAAAACGGGAGAGGGAGCAGCATTTTATTCAAGAAGAACAAATGATAGAGGCGCTTCAGCATTTCGGAATCGAGATTCAGCATGTCGAGATATACAGCTTGGAGCAGGGCAATATTGATATCGAAATGACAATCCCGTTCAGCGGAGGACACGGCGAGAGTGAGAAAATTATCGCCCCGATGCTGTCTGACATTCTTGAGGAGCAGATACTTGTCAAAAGCGAACAGCACTCGACTCATCCGAATGGCTACAGCCATGTCGCGTTCGGTTCGACCAAGTCGTACCGGGTATCGACAGGCGCGGCTCATGCGGCAAAAGGCGGCGGCCTTGTCTCCGGCGACAGCTACAGCATGATGGAACTGGGGGCGAGAAAGTATGCGGCCGCGATCAGTGACGGCATGGGCAATGGGGCGAGGGCCCATTATGAGAGCAATGAAACGATTAAGCTGCTCGAAAAAATTCTCGAATCAGGTATTGATGAAAAAATAGCGATCAAAACGATCAACAGTATTCTGTCTTTACGGACGACAGACGAAATCTACTCAACTCTCGATCTTTCTATCATTGATCTTCAGGATGCAAGCTGCAAATTCTTGAAGGTCGGTTCAACGCCGAGTTTTATCAAGCGGGGAGATCAAGTCATGAAAGTGCAGGCCAGCAATCTGCCGATCGGCATCATCAATGAATTTGATGTAGAGGTTGTAAGTGAACAGTTAAAAGCGGGAGATCTGCTCGTCATGATGAGTGACGGTATTTTTGAAGGGCCGAAGCACGTTGAAAACCACGACCTGTGGATGAAACGGAAAATGAAAGGGCTGAAAACCGAAGATCCGCAGGAAATCGCTGATATATTAATGGAAGAGGTCATCAGAACGCGTTCCGGCCAAATCGAAGACGATATGACGGTGGTTGTTGTCCGGATTGATCACAACACGCCGAAATGGGCTTCCATCCCGGTGCCGGCGGTTTTCCAAAATAAAAAGGAGATTTCTTAATCCTTTCGTATAAATCACTTTCCTTCTGGCGAAGATGGGACTAATCGTATCACCGGGAGGAATGTATGTGAATAAGGGACATTTAAATCAAGTTCTGCTGATTACAGATGGCTGCTCCAATCATGGTGAAGACCCGATCGCAATGGCGGCTTTCGCCAAGGAGCAGGGGATTACGGTGAATGTTATAGGAATTATGGAAGAAAATGCGATTGACCAAGAGGCAATGAAGGAAGTTGAAGGCATCGCCATGGCCGGAGGCGGCGTCCATCAAGTTGTGTATGCGTCACAATTGTCTCAGACGGTTCAAATGGTGACGAAAAAAGCAATGACCCAGACGCTGCAAGGCGTCGTCAATCAAGAGCTTAAACAAATTTTAGGAAAAAACGTTGAAATGGAAGAGCTTTCTCCTGAAAAACGCGGCGAAGTGATGGAAGTTGTTGATGAACTCGGCGAAACGGTTCATCTGCAAGTGCTTGTGCTGGTTGATACGAGTGCGAGTATGGCGCCGAAACTGCCGACGGTGAAAGAAGCGCTGATCGATCTTTCCATCAGTTTAAATTCCCGGGCCGGACAAAATGAATTTGCAATGTGTATATTTCCCGGGAAAAGCCAGGAAGTTGAGCTTGTACTGAATTGGACGCCGAAGCTTGAATCCCTTTCTGCACTCTTTGCGAAGCTGTCGACCGGCGGTATCACCCCTACGGGCCCCGCTATCCGGGAAGCGACGCAGCAGTTTGAGAGAATCCGCTCAAGAAGGAGCATGTTGGCAGATGATGAACGACGCTTTAACGAGTTTGGCATGTAGTCTGGCACCGGGGACGGCAATTCAGGGCAAATGGAACGGCAAATCCTACAGATTGCTCAAACAGCTTGGAAAAGGGGCTAACGGTATTGTATATCTGGCAGAAGCATCAGGCGGACAGGTCGCTTTGAAAATAAGCAGCGACAGCATGTCTGTTACCTCTGAAGTGAATGTCTTAAAATCCTTTTCAAAGGCCCGGTCGCAAACGATGGGGCCTTCTTTTTTTGATGCGGACGATGCGTTTATACCGCAGCTGAATAAAAATGTCTCTTTTTACGTGATGGAGTACATAGAAGGGCCGCTTCTTCCGCAATATATCAGCAGTAAGGGAGCGGAGTGGATTCCGGTGCTGATGGTTCAGCTTCTTTCCAGCCTGTCAGTCCTTCATCAGCAAGGATGGGTTTTTGGCGACCTCAAACCGGACAATCTCATTGTAACCGGACCACCGGCTGCCATTCGCTGCATTGATGTAGGGGGAACGACAAAACAGGGCCGCGCGATTAAAGAGTATACGGAGTTTTACGACAGGGGCTATTGGGGGTATGGAACAAGAAAAGCAGAACCATCCTATGACCTGTTTGCTGTCGCAATGATCATGATCCACTGTGTCCAGAAGAAAGAGTGCAAAAAGTCAGGACAGCCGAAAGAACAGCTTCGTTCTATCATTGAAGGCCACCCGTTTCTGAATAAGTATAAGAAGGTTCTGTTTTCTGCTTTATACGGTCAATATCCGTCTGCGGAAGCCATGAAGCATGACATCCTGACAGCGGGCCAGAGCGCCGGGAGCAAAAGGAAAGCCGCCGCCAAGCCTAAGCCGCCGCATTCAAAACCGCGGCAGGGCACTGTATCTCAGACGCGGTATAAACCTAAACAAAAACCCGCAAAGCACAATGGTTTGTTTGAAACAACACTTATTTTAATCAGCGTTCTCGCCCTTTATTTCGCTTACATCGTCTTTTTTCTCATCTAGTGCCGGCCGGACGCCTGCGCTCATGCTTCTTCTTTGCTTGGAGGGAATGAAAGTGATAGGATATGTATATCTTTAAAAAACCTGCTCATTGTGAGGGGGACATTGTGAAAAGCGTGGAAGATTTTTTCAAAACATATCATCTTCAGGCGGAGGGAGAAACGATTATTGCCGGGGTCTCCGGAGGCCCTGATTCAATGGCGCTTCTCAGTATGCTGAATAAGCACTTCGGGCATTCCTCCGTTATCATAGCGGCGCATGTCGACCATCAGTTCAGGGGTCCTGAATCTGAAGAAGATATGAAGTTTGTGCAGTCATATTGCGAGGCTGAACACATCCTCTGTGAAACGGTACAGATTGATGTTTCTGCATACGCAAAGAAGAATAAGCTGAACAAGCAGGCTGCCGCGCGTGATTGCAGATATCAGTTTTTCGAAGATCTGATGACAAAACACCAAGCGAAGTTTTTGGCGCTGGCTCATCACGGCGATGACCAGGTTGAGACAATGCTCATGAGGCTTGCGAAAGGTACGCTCGGGGCAGGGCTTGCGGGAATGCAGCCCGTCCGCGAATTTGCATCCGGCTGGCTGATCAGGCCTTTCCTCTATACGGCAAAGGATGAAATCCTTGAATACTGCCGTCAAGAAGGGCTCAGCTACAGAACGGATGAGAGCAATGCAAAAGACGATTATACAAGAAACAGATTCAGAAAGACCGTGCTTCCTTTTTTAAAACAAGAATCACCTGACGTTCATAAAATGTTTCAAAAGGTGAGTGAAGCACTGACAGAAGACGAACAATACCTGCAGTCATTAACGAAAGAACGAATGAATAAGGTTATTACAAGCAAGTCTGACACATCGGTTGAAGTCAATTCCTCTCAATTGCTTGCCCTTCCGATACCTTTACAAAGAAGAGGAGTTCAACTAATATTAAACTATCTTTATGAAAACGTTCCATCGTCGTTTTCCGCCCGCCACATACAGCAGTTTCTCGAATGGGCGGAAAATGGAAGCGCCTCGGGAGTGCTTGATTTTCCGAAAGGGCTGAAGGTGGTCAAATCATATCAGACATGTTTGTTTACATTTGAACAATGGCAATGTGAAAAGGTTCCCTTTGAGCTGCAGCTGCAAGGAGCGGAAGGCGAGACTGCTGTTCTCCCCAACGGCTTTATGATAGAGGTGGCCGATCAGGCTGACCCTCATATCAAAAATGGGAATGCTGTTTTTATGACAAGCAGAAATAAGGTGCAATTTCCTTTAACAATCCGGACGAGAAAAATCGGCGATCGGATCAAACTTAAAGGGATGAATGGCTCGAAAAAGGTGAAAGATATATTTATTGATCATAAACTGCCTCTGCGGGATCGGGACGAATGGCCGATTGTAACGGATGCGAGCGGTGAAATTATCTGGCTGCCTGGCTTGAAAAAATCCATCTTTGACGATCTTGTGATTTCAAACAGTGACCGCATTGTATTACAATATAGACAGCATGAAAAGTGTAGGGGGCAAGCATTAACATGAAACAGGATATCGAAAAAGTGCTGATCTCAGAAGATGAGATCCAGCAGAAAGTAAAACAGCTTGGAGAACAATTAACAAGCGAGTACAGCGACACGTTTCCGTTGGCAATCGGTGTGTTAAAGGGAGCGCTTCCTTTTATGGCTGATCTTATAAAGCATATTGATACATATTTGGAAATGGACTTCATGGATGTATCAAGCTACGGAAATTCCACGGTTTCTTCCGGAGAAGTCAAAATCATCAAAGATTTGGATACATCTGTAGAAGGCCGGGACATCTTAATCATTGAAGATATTATCGACAGTGGGTTAACCTTGAGCTATCTCGTAGAACTCTTCCGATATCGTAAAGCGAAATCAATTAAGATTGTTACCCTGTTGGATAAACCAAGCGGAAGAAAAGCGGACATTAAAGCAGACTTCGTAGGCTTTGAAGTTCCTGACGCGTTTGTTGTGGGTTACGGACTTGATTATGCCGAACGCTATCGCAATCTGCCTTACATCGGAGTATTAAAACCGGCGATTTATGAAAGCTGATCGGCTGCCTGCTTCCGAGATGGTTATCGGTTGTATTGGAATGATTTTCTATGGTACTATTGAACATAGTTGTGCTTACTGTGGGAGGAGGTAAGGAATGAATCGGGTCTTCCGTAATACCATTTTTTATTTACTTATTTTATTAGTAGTAATCGGGGTTGTGAGTTACTTCCAGACTTCAAACCCGAAAACAGAAAATATGTCGTACAGTACGTTTATCAAGAACCTCGATGAGGGGAAAGTTGATAGCGTATCGGTTCAGCCTGTCAGAGGTGTTTATGAGGTAAAAGGACAGCTGAAAAAATACGACAAAGACCAGTACTTTTTAACACATGTTCCTGAAGGAAAAGGAGCAGACCAGATATTTGATGCAATTAAAAAGACGGACGTAAAAGTTGATCCCGCACAGGAAACAAGCGGGTGGGTGACGTTCTTAACGACGATCATTCCGTTTGTCATCATCTTTATTCTGTTTTTCTTCCTGCTCAATCAGGCTCAGGGCGGCGGCAGCCGTGTCATGAACTTCGGAAAGAGCAAAGCGAAGCTGTATACGGAAGAAAAGAAACGCGTGAAGTTTAAAGATGTAGCCGGCGCGGATGAGGAGAAGCAGGAGCTCGTTGAGGTTGTTGAGTTTCTGAAAGATCCTCGCAAATTCGCCGAGCTTGGCGCCAGAATCCCTAAAGGCGTGCTGTTGGTCGGACCTCCGGGAACCGGTAAGACGCTGCTTGCGAGAGCCTCAGCCGGTGAAGCGGGCGTTCCTTTCTTCAGCATCAGCGGATCTGACTTCGTTGAAATGTTTGTCGGTGTCGGTGCTTCCCGTGTGCGTGATTTATTCGAAAATGCGAAAAAGAATGCGCCTTGTCTGATCTTCATTGATGAGATCGACGCGGTGGGACGTCAGCGCGGCGCAGGTCTTGGCGGCGGGCATGATGAACGCGAACAGACGCTGAACCAGCTGCTTGTAGAGATGGACGGTTTCAGTGCGAATGAAGGAATCATTATTATCGCTGCGACAAACCGTGCGGACATTCTCGACCCTGCATTGCTTCGTCCGGGACGTTTTGACCGTCAGATTACGGTAGACCGTCCGGATGTCATCGGCCGTGAAGCCGTATTACAGGTCCATGCGAGAAACAAACCGCTTGATGAAACGGTGAACTTAAAAGCGATCGCTTCAAGAACACCCGGTTTCTCAGGCGCCGATTTAGAAAACCTTCTTAACGAAGCGGCACTTGTTGCTGCCCGTCAAAACAAGAAGAAAATTGATATGCGCGACATTGATGAAGCGACGGACCGTGTCATTGCGGGCCCTGCGAAGAAGAGCCGCGTCATATCGAAAAAAGAACGCAATATCGTGGCGTACCACGAGGGCGGTCACACCGTTATCGGACTTGTGCTGGATGAAGCCGATATGGTTCATAAAGTAACGATCGTTCCGAGGGGGCAGGCGGGCGGATACGCGGTCATGCTTCCGAGAGAAGACCGTTACTTCCAGACAAAACCTGAACTTCTCGATAAAATTGTCGGTCTTCTGGGCGGACGCGTTGCCGAGGAAATTATCTTCGGCGAAGTCAGCACGGGCGCTCACAATGACTTCCAGCGGGCAACGAACATTGCCAGAAGAATGGTGACAGAGTTCGGTATGTCAGAAAAACTCGGACCGCTTCAGTTCGGTCAATCTCAAGGCGGTCAAGTATTCCTGGGCCGGGATTTCAACAACGAGCAAAACTACAGTGATCAGATCGCTTACGAAATCGATCAGGAAATTCAGCGCATCATTAAAGAATGTTATGAGCGTGCGAAAACCATCCTGACTGAAAATCGCGATAAGCTTGAATTGATTGCTCAGACATTGCTTGATGTGGAAACATTAGATGCGGAACAAATCAAGCATCTCGTGGATCACGGAAAACTCCCTGAGCGCAATTTCTCAGATGACCATCTTCAAAAAGACGATGTGAAAGTAAACATCCTGTCTAAAACAGAAGACGAAAAGAAAGACGAGCCGAAAGAATAGTTCGCTTTCTGATATGAAAACCGCCGGCGTATACCGGCGGTTTTTTTACTGGTTCCGTTTTGTTTACAAAAGAGCCGCAGATCGTGTATGGTATTGTAGAATGTTGAAAATGTTATGATTAGAAACTATTCAAAAGTGGTGATAGAGGTTGTTACTGGTTATAGATGTGGGGAACACCAACACCGTGATTGGTGTATATCATGATGGGGAATTAGAATATCATTGGCGCATAGAAACGAGCAGGCACAAAACAGAAGACGAATTCGGCATGCTGCTCCGCTCCTTATTTGAACATTCCGGACTCATGTTTGAACAGATTGAAGGGATTATCATCTCATCCGTGGTGCCGCCGATTATGTTCTCTTTAGAAAGAATGTGCACAAAATACTTTCACATCGAGCCGCAAGTTGTCGGCCCGGGAATGAAAACAGGTTTAAATATAAAGTATGACAATCCGAAAGAAGTGGGAGCTGACAGGATCGTCAATGCCGTTGCGGCGATCCAGCAGTATGGCGGCCCCTTAATTGTTGTTGATTTCGGAACGGCGACGACGTATTGCTACATTGATGAAAACAAACAATACATGGGCGGCGCGATTGCTCCCGGCATTACGATTTCGACGGAAGCGCTGTACTCACGTGCGGCGAAGCTTCCGAGAATTGAAATTGCCCGTCCGGACAATATCATCGGCAAAAACACGGTAAGCGCCATGCAGTCCGGCATCCTTTTCGGCTATGTCGGACAAGTTGAAGGTATAGTGAAGCGGATGAAATGGCAGGCAACACAGGAACCGAAAGTCATTGCGACAGGCGGGCTTGCGTCATTAATCGCAAACGAATCAGACTGTATTGATATTGTTGACCCGTTTCTCACTCTGAAAGGGCTGGAAATCATTTATGAGCGAAATCGTGTGGGTCACGTATAGGAGGTAAACGATGGATTATTTAATTAAAGCAATTGCATATGACGGTAAAGTGCGGGCTTATGCAGCCAGAACGACAGATATGGTTAATGAAGCGCAAAGAAGGCATGACACGTGGCCGACGGCATCAGCCGCAATCGGCCGGACGATGACAGCTTCTCTGATGCTCGGAGCGATGCTTAAGGGTGAAGATAAGCTGACAGTCAAAATAGAAGGCGGCGGCCCGATCGGAGCCATTGTCGCAGATGCGAACGCAAAGGGTGAGGTAAGAGCATACGTATCAAACCCGCACGTTCATTTTGACCTCAATGAACAAGGGAAACTGGATGTCAGACGGGCGGTCGGAACTGACGGAACACTCAGTGTCGTAAAAGATTTGGGCTTGCGTGATTATTTTACGGGACAAGTAGAGATTGTCTCGGGTGAACTCGGTGACGACTTCACGTATTACCTTGTTTCTTCTGAACAAGTCCCTTCATCTGTCGGCGTAGGTGTTCTAGTAAATCCTGATAACACGATTCTCGCTGCGGGCGGGTTCATCATTCAGCTTCTTCCGGGGACTGATGAAGAAACCATTTCAACAATTGAGAAGCAATTATCTCAAATCGAACCGATTTCAAAATTGATTCAAAAAGGCCTGACACCGGAAGAAATCTTAGAAGAAGTTCTGGGTCAAAAACCGGACGTTCTCGAAACAATGCCGGTCAAATTTCACTGTTCTTGTTCAAAAGATCGATTCGAAACGGCCATTTTAGGACTAGGCAAAAAAGAAATACAAGATATGATAGAAGAAGACGGAAAAGCCGAAGCGGTTTGCCATTTTTGTAATGAGAAATATTTATTTACAAAAGAAGAACTGGAAGAGCTTCGTGACGAAACAACCCGCTAGCTCTTTAGCGGGTTGTTCTATTTTATAAAAGGGATGGGGTAGATTTTGAAATCGAGAACACTTTTGACGATTATTGTAGCGGCGCTGTTAGTATGCAGTGTGACAGTGGCGTATAAGTTAACAAAATCCCAAGCCGCGGGGTCATCTGAAGAATCCATCGCGACAATCGGTGATAAACATATCACACGGCAAGACTGGATGAAAAAGATGGAAGACCAGTACGGAAAATCAACTCTGGAAGACATGATTAATGCACAAGTAGTGAAAGAGCTTGCGAAAAAGAATAAACTCACAGTTTCAAACAGCGAATTGGAGCGGGAGTTTCTTTTAATCAAAGCGGTGAATAATTCATTTTATGAAGACAGCCATATTACCGAAAAAGAATGGAGAGACCAGATCCGCTACAACATTCTTCTTGAAGAACTGTTGACGAAGGACATCGATATATCGGATAAGGAAATGCAATCATTTTATAATAAAAATAAAGAATTGTACCATTTCGATGATTCCTACAGAATCCGGCACATCGTCGTCAAAAACAAAGAAGAGGCGGACAGGGTGCTTGCTGATTTGAAAGGCGGTTCCAGCTTTGAAGCAGTCGCCGCTGAGCGTTCCACGGACAGATACACGTCTCAGTATGGCGGAGACCTCGGCTTTGTGACAGAAAACCAGGAAAATATCCCGCAGGCATATATCACAGAAGCTAAATATCTTAAAGAAGATGAATGGTCCGCTGAACCGATTAAAGTTTCCTCAGGATACGCCGTCATTCAGCTGAAAGAAAAGCTTAAAGCGAGAACTTTCTCATACAATGAAGTGAAGAGCCAAATCAGACGCCAGATCGCGATGGATCAATTAGGTGACAAGGCGACAGTCAAAACGCTGTGGAAAGAGGCGGGGGTCTCTTGGTTCTACGGGGAAAAAAGAACTAAATGATTGACAAAAAATTTTGAAATTGATAACTTATATTTATAATACCAATAAATTTAGTCGGAAATTGAGGTGTCCAACATGGTGCGTATTGCAAATTCTATTACTGAACTAATCGGAAATACTCCTATTGTGAAATTGAATCGCCTGACGGATGAAAACAGTGCAGATGTATATCTGAAGCTTGAATACATGAATCCGGGCAGCAGCGTAAAAGACCGGATCGGAGTGGCGATGATTGAAGCGGCTGAAAAAGAAGGAAAATTAAAAGCCGGCGACACAATCATTGAACCGACAAGCGGAAATACAGGGATCGGTCTTGCGATGGTGGCAGCGGCTAAAGGTCTCAGAGCCATTCTCGTTATGCCTGATACAATGAGTATGGAACGACGCAATCTGCTGCGCGCATACGGAGCGGAGCTTGTGCTGACTCCCGGCGCAGAAGGAATGAAGGGCGCCATTAAAAAGGCGGAAGAACTTGCCGAGGAACACGGATACTTTGTGCCTCAGCAATTCAACAATGCGGCAAACCCGGAAATTCACCGCCAAACGACGGGGAAAGAAATCGTAGAACAGTTTGGTGACGACCAGCTTGATGCGTTCGTGGCCGGAATCGGTACCGGCGGAACCATCACGGGAGCGGGCGAAGTGCTGAAAGAAGCATATCCATCCATCAAAATCTATGCGGTAGAGCCGGCGGATTCTCCAGTTCTTTCCGGCGGAAAACCGGGCCCGCATAAAATTCAGGGTATCGGAGCGGGATTTGTCCCTGAAACATTGAATACGGACATCTATGATCAGATCATTCCCGTCAAAAACGAGGATGCATTTGAATATGCCCGTAAAACGGCAAAAGAAGAAGGGATTCTCGGTGGCATTTCTTCCGGAGCGGCCATTTACGCGGCACTGGAAATCGCGAAAAAACTGGGGAAAGGCAAGAAAGTGCTTGCGATCATCCCTAGTAACGGAGAACGTTACTTAAGCACACCGCTTTATCAGTTTGAATAGAGACATATACACGGCTCCCGGCTGTATCCGGGAGTTTTTTTGTGCTGAAGCATCGAAAATCCAAAAAACGTTTCGAATTTTATGGTTGGAAGCGAAATTCACTTTTTTCACCAGTGTGATTGCTTTAAAATAAAACTACAGTAAAACGAAGCAGAGGATTGATATGATGGCACAACGCAGACCGGCAGGAAGAAAAATACCTTTTACGAAACAAGCATTTTTACAGCGATATGAAAACCTTTCGAAATCGAGAAAACGGCATGTTCTGCTCGAAAGCGCGAGAGGGGGAAGATTCAGTATAGCCGGTCTAGATCCGATTGCGTCCGTCAGAGGGAAAGACGGAATTACAACGATCAAGCATGAGGGGGAAACACTGTTTAAAGAAGGTGACCCGCTGCGGGCCTTTCATGAATGGTTTGGAACGCTCGGAACGGAAACAAACGTTGAGTTTCCGGACTTTCAGGGCGGTGCGATTGGTTTTATCAGTTACGACTACGCCCGATATATTGAGAATTTTAAGATGCTGTCGTTAGATGATCTGGAAACACCTGATATTTACTTTCTTGTTTTTGATGATGTGGCCGTTTATGACCATGAGGAAGAGGCGTTATGGCTCATTACCCATACTGAAGCGGAAGAAGCGGATCTTGCGGAAGAAAAGCTGTCCGGCTTAGAGGACATGTGGTGTTCCCTCCAAACGGCGGACGAGCCTTTTTCACCGCTGGATCGGAATGGGGACGGATCGTACGCCGCTCCGTTCACTGAAGAAGGATTTTCGCAGGCTGTAGAACAAATTAAACAATATATCGCGAGCGGCGATGTGTTCCAGGTTAATTTATCCATCAGGCAGTCTCAGTCTTTATCCGTTCATCCGTATGAGGTGTATAAACACTTGAGAAACGTCAATCCGTCTCCTTACATGGCCTATCTCGAGACACCGGGGTTTCAAGTGATATGCGGGTCGCCGGAGCTATTGGTGACAAAGAAGGGGAAGAAGCTTGAAACGAGACCGATCGCGGGTACGCGTTCAAGAGGAAAAGACGATGCTGAAGACAAGGCTTTGGCTGACGAATTAATTCACAATGAAAAAGAACGTGCGGAACACGTCATGCTTGTTGATCTTGAGCGCAATGACCTCGGGCGCGTATCGCGCTACGGCTCCGTGCGCGTTAACGAATTTATGGCGATCGAAAAGTATTCCCACGTCATGCATATCGTGTCAAACGTACAGGGAGAGTTGCAGGACGGATATGACGCGACAGACATTATTCATGCGGTGTTCCCGGGGGGCACCATCACGGGAGCGCCCAAAGTGAGAACGATGGAAATTATAGAAGAGCTTGAGCCGACAAGACGGGGGCTTTATACTGGATCTATAGGCTGGTTCGGATTCAACGGAGATTTGCAGTTTAACATTGTGATCCGGACGATCTATGCAGCCGGCGGACATGCTTTTATGCAGTCCGGAGCAGGAGTGGTCATTGATTCGGTTCCGAAGCATGAATACAAGGAATCGTTCAAAAAAGCTTTTGCGATGAAAAAGGCGTTAGAGCTGAGCGAAGAAGAGACAAAAAATCAGACGAGGTGAGCAGAGATGATTTTAATGATTGACAATTATGATTCATTTACGTACAACTTGGTTCAATATTTGGGTGAGCTCGGGGAGGAACTGATCGTCAGACGGAATGACGAGATTACGATTGAGCAGATAGAAGAGCTGGGTCCGGACTTCTTAATGATTTCACCCGGGCCGTGCAGTCCTGATGAAGCGGGGATCAGCCTCGAAGCCATCAAACATTTTGCCGGCAGTATTCCTATTTTCGGCGTATGTCTCGGGCATCAGTCGATTGCGCAAGTATTCGGCGGCGATGTCGTCAGAGCAGAGCGGCTCATGCACGGCAAAACGTCAGAAGTTATGCATGACGGACAGACGATTTTTAAAGGCCTGCAAAATCCGCTGGTCGCCACCCGGTACCATTCACTTATTGTCAAAGCGGACACGCTGCCGGATTGTTTTACGGTATCCGCTCAAACCAAAGAAGGAGAAATTATGGCAATCCGCCATAATGAGCTGCCTGTTGAAGGTGTTCAGTTCCATCCGGAATCCATCATGACCTCCTTCGGCAAAGAGATGCTCAGAAACTTTATAGAGACACACCGCAAAAAGGAAGTAACGGTGTGATTATATATTTGAATGGTCAATATATAGAGGAGAAAGAAGCGGCGCTTTCTCCTTTTGACCATGGTTATCTGTACGGGATCGGCGCGTTCGAGACGTTCAGGCTTTACAGCGGCCGGCCGTTTCTGCCGGATGCGCATGTCGCCAGGCTCAACAGGGCGCTTCGGGATCTGCAGATTGCATATGAGGTGAACAAACAGGAGCTGCTTGATATGCTTCTGAGACTGTTGCTCCTCAATGACATCAAGGACGGCAGCGCGCGTGTCCGGCTTAACATCTCGGCAGGCGTCAGCGATAAGGGATTTGCCGCGCAGACTTATGAAAAGCCGACCGTCCTTTGTTTCGTCAACCGGCTCAATCCGGAAACTCTGCCTGTTCAAAAAGAAGGCAGGCTTCTCTCTGTCCGGAGAAACACGCCTGAAGGATCTTTTCGGTTAAAATCCCATCACTATTTAAACAACATGTATGCTAAACGGGAGATCGGGAATGACCCCAATCTTGAAGGCATTTTCCTGACCGGTGAAGGAGATGTCGCGGAAGGCATTGTCTCCAACGTGTTTTGGCGAAAAGGAGACAAGGTCTTTACGCCATCTTTGGATACGGGAATTCTCGACGGCGTAACGAGACAGTTTGTCATTGATGAATTGAAACGGCAGGGGACAGAAGTCACCGAAGGCCGATTCCGTTTTCAATCAATGCTTGAAGCGGATGAAGCATGGATGACAAACTCCGTGCTTGAAATCATCCCGTTTTCTAAAATAGAGGAAGTGCCGCTGCCCGGAATGAGCGGAAAAACGGTGCAATTGCTCCGTAAGCAGTATCAGCAGGAAATAAACAAAATGAATGTACAGGAGGAGGAACAAAATGGCGCAGCAAACAATTGAACAGCCTAAACTGATTCATACAAAAAAAGGCGCTCTGTCCTATAAAGAGAAGACGCTCGTTATGGGGATATTAAATGTAACGCCAGACTCCTTCTCTGACGGCGGTAAATACGACAGTACGGAAAGGGCGCTTCTGCGTGCGGTGAAGATGGCTGAAGAAGGGGCGCATATTATAGATATCGGCGGCGAATCGACAAGGCCCGGCGCATCACTCGTGTCGGCTGATGAGGAAATGTCACGAGTCATCCCCGTCATAGAACGGATTACAAGCGAGCTGGACATTCCGCTTTCAATCGATACGTACAAAGCGTCCGTGGCAGACGAAGCGGTCAAAGCGGGAGCCTCTATCCTTAATGACATCTGGGGGGCGAAAGGTGACCCTGACATGGCGTCAGTAGCCGCCGCACACGGGGTTCCGATTATCTTAATGCATAATCGCACGGAAAGAAACTACAACGATCTTATTCCTGATATGCTTGCAGACCTGATGGAAAGCGTAAAAATTGCCGCAGAAGCCGGCGTCACAGATGAAAACATGATTCTGGATCCGGGGATCGGCTTTGCGAAAAACTATGAGGACAATCTGGCTGTCATGAACAAGCTGGAGGTGTTCAGCGGGTTAGGTTATCCGCTGCTCCTGGCGACATCGAGAAAAAGGTTCATCGGCCGTGTACTTGACCTTCCCCCTGAAGAACGTGCTGAGGGAACGGGAGCGACAGTATGCCTTGGCGTCCAGAAAGGCTGCGACATTGTGAGGGTGCACGATGTCAAAGAGATCGCAAGAATGACTAAGATGATGGATGCTATGTTGAACAAAGGAGGCGCACATTATGGATAAAGTATATGTGGAAGGTATGGAGTTTTACGGATATCACGGCGTGTTCGAAGAAGAAAACAAACTCGGCCAGCGCTTCAAAGTAGACCTGACTGCCGAACTGGATTTGAGCAAAGCGGGAAAAACGGATGACCTTTCTTATACCATTAACTATGCGGAATTGTACAGTGTCTGCCGCGGCATCGTTGAGGGCGAGCCCGTTAATTTGGTCGAGACCCTTGCGGAACGGATCGCAGACACCGTCCTTAAGAAATTTGAGCCGGTGCAGCAATGTACGGTAAAGGTTGTTAAGCCTGACCCGCCGATTCCCGGCCATTATAAATCAGTAGCTATAGAAATGACGAGAAAGAAATCATGAACAATACGGCATATATCGGCCTCGGTTCCAATATGGGCGACCGTGAACATTATTTGCGTCAGGCAGTGGCCATGCTCAGCCGGCATCATGGCGTGACGGTGTCAAAGGTGTCCTCCATATATGAAACAGATCCCGTCGGCTATGAGGATCAAGATCAGTTTCTCAATATGGCGGTTGAAGTGAAAACGTCGTTATCTCCTTTTGAACTTCTTGATGTAACGCAGAGCATTGAAGCTGAATTAGGCAGAACGAGAGAGATTCGCTGGGGACCGCGGACGGCAGACCTTGACATTTTGCTGTATAATCGTGAAAATATTGAAACAGAGCGGCTGATTGTTCCGCATCCGAGAATGTATGAGCGCTTATTTGTCCTTGCGCCGTTAAAAGAAATATGTCCGCAGGCGGATCATATCACGATAAGCGCTGAAACAAACCAAGAAGGTGTAAGAGTATGGAAGCAGAAATCTGGGGTAGGCGAATTCGTGCATTCAGAAAGCTGAAAGGTTATACTCAAGAAGGATTTGCAAAAGCATTAGGTATATCAGTTTCTATTGTCGGTGAAATTGAACGCGGAAACCGATTGCCGTCAGATGCCATCATTCAAGATGCGGCAGATGTTTTAAATATAAGTGCGGACGAATTGGCCCCGCCTGAAAAATAGACAAATGAAAGGAGGGGAAAAATGTTTAAAATCGGTGATATTCAATTGAAAAACCGGGTTGTGCTTGCCCCTATGGCCGGTGTCTGCAACTCAGCGTTCAGATTGACTGTAAAGGAATTCGGAGCCGGATTGGTATGCGCTGAAATGGTCAGTGACAAAGCGATTCTTTACAACAACGCAAGAACAATGGGGATGCTTTACATTGATGAACGTGAAAAACCGCTCAGCCTTCAGATTTTTGGAGGGAAAAAGGAAACCCTTGTGGAAGCGGCGAAGTTTGTAGATCAAAACACGACTGCTGATATTATTGATATTAACATGGGATGTCCTGTACCCAAGATTACAAAATGTGATGCGGGCGCCAAATGGCTTCTCGATCCTGATAAGATTTATGAAATGGTATCCGCAGTAGTAGATGCTGTTGATAAGCCGGTTACAGTGAAGATGAGAATGGGTTGGGATGAAGAGCACATCTATGCGGTGAAAAATGCCCAAGCCGTTGAACGTGCCGGCGGAAAAGCCGTTGCCCTGCACGGCCGCACAAGAGTGCAAATGTATGAAGGCACTGCGAACTGGGATATCATTAAAGAAGTGAAGCAATCCGTCTCCATTCCCGTCATCGGAAACGGTGATGTCAAAACGCCTCAGGACGCGAAACGTATGCTTGAGGAAACAGGAGTTGACGGCGTCATGATCGGCCGGGCCGCACTCGGCAACCCGTGGATGATTTACCGTACGGTGCACTACCTTGAAACCGGTGAGTTAAAAGACGAACCGAAAGTCCGTGAAAAAATGTCGGTATGCAAACTGCACTTAGACCGCCTGATTAAGTTAAAAGGCGAAAATGTGGCAGTCAGAGAAATGAGAAAACACGCTGCCTGGTACCTGAAAGGTGTCAGAGGCAATGCGAATGTACGCAACGAAATCAACCAATGTGAGACGCGTGAAGAAGTTGTGCAGCTTTTAGATGCATTTACCGCCGAAGCAGAGGCAAAAGAGCTTCAAGATGCAAAAGTAGGTTAATATACACCCTCTATTGCTGCTCACTGCCAGCTTACCGCTGGCAGTTTTTCTGCTTTTTCGTGAAATCAAAATGTAACGGAGTGATACCAATGAGTCAAGAAGAGCAAAATCATGAGGAATTGAACGACCAGCTGCAAGTCAGACGAGATAAAATGAACCAGCTGAGAGAAAACGGCATTGACCCTTTCGGCGAACGTTTCGAGAGAACGCATCAATCTCAACAGATCATTGACGCCTACCAGGAGCTTTCTAAAGAAGAACTGGAAGAAAAAGCGATCGAAGTGACCATTGCAGGCCGTATGATGACAAAGCGCGGAAAAGGGAAAGCCGGCTTTGCGCATCTGCAGGACTTAGAAGGTCAAATTCAAATTTACGTAAGAAAAGACAGTGTCGGCGAAGAACAATATGAAATCTTTAAATCTTCAGACCTCGGAGACGTTATCGGCATCACGGGGAAAGTTTTCAAAACAAACGTAGGCGAGCTTTCTGTCAAAGCGACATCTTTTGAACTGCTGACAAAAGCACTGCGTCCTCTTCCTGATAAATATCATGGGTTAAAAGATGTTGAACAGCGTTACCGCCAGCGCTATCTCGATCTCATCGTAAACCCTGACAGCAAACAAACGTTTATCACACGCAGCAAAATCATCCAAGCGATGAGAAGATACTTAGATGACCATGGATACTTAGAAGTTGAAACACCTACGATGCACAGCATACCGGGAGGAGCGTCTGCACGCCCGTTCATCACGCACCATAACGCGCTCGATATGCCTCTTTATATGCGTATTGCGATTGAACTGCACCTGAAACGCCTGATTGTCGGCGGATTGGAAAAAGTCTACGAAATCGGCCGTGTGTTCCGTAATGAAGGTGTTTCTACACGCCATAACCCTGAATTCACGATGATCGAGCTGTATGAAGCGTACGCCGATTATAAAGATATTATGAGTCTTACGGAAAACCTCGTAGCACATATTGCGCAGGAAGTGCTTGGAAGCACCACAATCCAGTACGGAGAAGAGCAGATTGATCTGAAACCTGAATGGAAACGACTCCACATGGTAGATGCGGTCAAAGAAGCGACAGGCGTAGATTTCTGGAATGAGATGACTGTTGAAGAAGCGCGCGGTCATGCAAAAGAGCATGGTATCGAGATCACAAACTCAATGACGGTGGGTCATATCATCAATGAATTCTTCGAACAAAAAATTGAAGAAACACTCATTCAGCCTACATTTATTTACGGCCACCCTGTAGAGATTTCTCCTCTTGCTAAGAAAAATCCGGAGGACCCTCGCTTTACAGACCGTTTTGAGCTGTTTATCGTCGGCCGTGAGCATGCTAATGCGTTTACGGAGCTGAATGACCCTATTGACCAGAGGGAACGCTTTGAAGCGCAATTAAAAGAAAGAGAAGAAGGAAACGATGAAGCGCATATGATGGATGAAGACTTCGTTGAAGCTCTTGAATACGGCATGCCGCCGACCGGGGGATTGGGTATCGGTATCGACCGCCTTGTCATGCTGTTAACAAATGCTCCGTCTATCAGAGACGTTTTATTATTCCCTCAAATGAGACAACGTTAATAAAAGGGCAGGCGCCGTTTCTGCTTATCGCAGTACGGCGCTTTTTTAGAAACAAGCCGCTCGTAAAACTTTTTTGATTTTCTTTTAAAAAACTATTGCACTATTATTTGTGAGGTGGTATATTATTATTCGTTGCCGCTAAACAAGGCGCTGACGAAAAAAAGAAATTCAAAAAGTTGTTGACTTCAAGAGATTGATAAGATATAATAATAAAGTCGCTTGAACGAAAGACAAAATGATCTTTGAAAACTAAACAAGACAAAACGTACCTGTTAATTCAAAGTTTTAAATAAATCGCACAGCGATGTGCG